>NZ_AP042437.1:405000-835000 GCF_055381335.1 Thermosyntropha tengcongensis | reverse complement strand
CCCCATGCTAAATATATATGAAAAAAATAGCTGTTTGGTGAATACTTTGTAAGGGATACAAATATAATCAGAAAATCAAGTAAACCAAAAATTAATAATTAGCATTCAGTTTTCAAAAACAACTGAATATAAAAAATTAAGCCCTGTACTTTAAAGTACAGGGCTTATTTCCCTTATATGGCAGCCGGACAAGGATTCGAACCCTGGCTAACTGATCCAGAGTCAGCTGTGCTACCACTACACCATCCGGCTGCAAATCTTTTTTCATTCCCTTTGCGAGAATTATTATAATATATGAAACTTTTTTTGTCAAAGGGTTTTCAAGTAATTTTTTAAAATTAAATCTCCATAATTATAGGCAATATCATGGGACGGCGGCCTGTTTTTTCAAACAAGTGTCGGCTTAATTTATCCCGAATTTGCGCTTTGATAACTGCCCATTCGGTGATATTACGCTTCTCACAATAATCCAGAGCTTCTTTAACCCTGGCTTTTGCATCTTCTATCAGCTCTTCGGATTCACGTACATAGACAAAACCACGAGTCACTATATCAGGTCCTGCTACAACTTGTCCCTGATCGCGGTTTATAGTAACTACGACTATCATAATCCCATCCTGTGAAAGCTGTTTTCGGTCACGCAGCACTATGTTCCCTACATCTCCTACCCCTAAACCATCAACCAGAATCCGTCCCGCCGGTACTTTTCCTGCAATACAAGCCTTTTTCTTACCAACTTCTATTATGCTTCCATTTTCAGCTACAAATATTCTGTTACGCGGTATGCCAAGGCTTTCTGCAAGTCTTGCATGTTTCATCAAATGGCGGTATTCTCCATGTACCGGAATAAAATAACGGGGCCTTATTAGATTAAGAAGTATCTTTAATTCTTCCTGAGCAGCATGTCCAGAAACATGTACTCCCATATCCCGCTCATAGATAACTTCCGCTCCCTGCCTGAAAAGAAGGTCTACTGTTTTCGCTACCAGTTTTTCATTTCCTGGTATGGGAGTAGCTGAAATAATTACCGTGTCTCCTGGTTTTATTCCTACCCAGCGGTGATCTGCGGTTGCCATACGGGTTAAAGCCGACATAGGTTCACCCTGTGAACCGGTAGTAACTATAACTATTTCATCAGGCGGATACTTATCTATATCTTCCATCTCTATCATTATCCCTTCCGGGATATTCATATAACCCAATCTCTGGGCAATTTCTACATTATTAACCATACTGCGGCCTATTACGGAAACCTTCCGCCCATATTTGGCAGCAGTTGATATAACCTGCTGAATACGATGTACATTAGATGCAAATGTAGTTACTATAATCCGCCCTTCACACTTGCCAAAAAGTTCATCAAAGGTATTTCCGACTACTTTTTCCGACATCGTAAAACCTGTCTTATCTGCATTGGTACTGTCTCCGAGCATTACCAGAACACCTTTTTCTCCCAGCTCAGCTAACTTCCTGAAGTCGACAACCTGTCCATCAACTGGAGTTTGATCAAGCTTTATATCTCCGGTATGCAAAACTATCCCCACTGGAGTATGCAAAGCAACCCCCAGAGAATCAGGGATACTATGGCTTACCCTGAAAAACTCCAGTGTGATATCATCAATCTGTACTTTTTCTCGGGGAGCAACTACATGAAGCTTTACATCGTTAAGTTGATGATCCTTGAGTTTTCCTTCTATCATCCCCAAAGTGAGCCTGCTCCCGTAAACCGGGACATTTATTTCTTTCAAAACATATGGTAATGCTCCTACATGATCTTCATGCCCGTGAGTTAAAATTATAGCCTTTACTTTTTCCCGGTTTTCAAGCAAATAAGTTATATCAGGAATAACTACATCTATTCCCAGCAGTTCTTCTTCAGGAAACATTAGCCCAGCATCAATTACAATAATGCTGTTCTGGTATCGGATGGCCAGCATATTTTTCCCAATTTCCCCCAAACCGCCCAGAGGAATTATGTGAAGCCTTGCCTCATTGTCTGACACATCTTCACCTCCTTGTATTAAATTTTTTATAAAGCCGCCCTATACCCACTCACCTAATTATAGACCAACTTCCCAGGTAATACAACAAATATGATATCAATATATTTCCTTTATATATATTTTTTTCCATAAAACAATAAAAATTAGCGATAGAAAAAATCTATCCACTAATTTTTTATATATATTTAATTTTAAATTAAATTGTACTGCTTCAAAAGATCTATCAAGAATTCTTTTTCTTTTGCACCTATGCTTGTAAGAGGCAGCCTGAATCCTCCGACCTGCATCCCTCTCAAATTCAAAGCTTCTTTTACCGGAATCGGATTGGTAGTTACGAAGAGCCCTTTAAATAACGGGAACAACTTAAGATGCAGAGAAGTTGCCTTCTTTACATCACCATTTACAAAAGCATATATCATTTCTTTTATATCATTCCCCACTAAATGGGAAGCAATACTTATAACCCCATAACCGCCTACCGACATAATAGGAAGGGTTAAGGAATCATCCCCCGAATATACCAGAACTTTATCCGGCAAAAGCCGTATCAGCTTAGAAACCTGATCCATATCACCACTGGCTTCTTTTATAGCCGTAATATTTTCAATAGCCGCCAGCCTGGCTGCTGTTTCCGGTAAAAGATTGGAAGCAGTACGCCCTGGTACATTGTAAAGCATAACCGGCAGAGAAACACTTTCCGCAATAGCTTTGAAATGCTGGTAAAGCCCTTCCTGGGTTGGTTTATTATAATAAGGGCAGACCAGCATAATCCCATCTGCACCCAGCTTTTCAATTTCCCTGCTCAATTCAATCGATTGTTTGGTATTATTAGATCCGGTTCCCATCCATACCTTTACTCTATCTCCCACTGCATCCTTTACCGCTTTAAATAACGAAATTTTTTCCTCTTTAGTAAGAACCGGCGATTCTCCAGTGGTACCGCTAACTATGATTCCCTCACTGCCGTTATCAGCCAAATATTTAGCCAGTTCAGCCGCTTTAGCATAATCAACTTCAAGGTTTTGGTCATAAGGAGTTATCATGGCTGTCATTAACCTAGGAGCCGACATCTTTTTACCATCCCCCTCTTATCTACCTAATTCAAATTTATCATGCAGAGCTTTTACTGCTTTTTCCATATGTTCTCTCTTGACCAGGCACCATATATTGGTATACGAATCACCTGACTGCAGAATAGGTATGTCATTTTCGCTTAAAGCCTCAACCACCCTGGCCATAACTCCTGGAATTCCTGTCATAGCTGCTCCTACTACTGCTACTTTGGCACAGTCAAGTATTACTTCTGGATGTATATCTATATTTTCTAAAACCTCTACTGCTTTTCTAGTATTTTCCGCTCCCACTGTAAAAAGAATGACCTCTGGCTGAATGTTTATAAAATCAACACTTATCCCTGCCAAAGCCAATGCCTTAAATATTTTAAGCTCATATCCTTTTTTATCCTGTACAGTGCTCATATCGATTTTAAACTGCGAAATATTGGAGGTATAAGTTACGCCGGTAATTAAATTATCACTTATTAACTTAACTGTATCCAGGGTTCCTGTCGTTACATTAGCAACCAGAGTACCAGTATTATCGCTAAAAGTCGATCTTACTCTTAAAGGGATACTCTTCTGCATGGCAATCTCTACTGCCCGGGGATGAATAACCTTGGCCCCTTCACGGGCCAGCTGGCAAATTTCATTATAAGTTACCGCATTAAGCAATTTTGCATTTTTTACTATACGCGGATCAGCAGTCATAACTCCCTCTACATCAGTAAAAATATCAATAACCTCTGCATTAAGCGCTACTCCCAGAGCAGCTGCTGTAGTATCACTGCCTCCCCTTCCCAGAGTAGTAACTTCACCTTTTTCATCTACTCCCTGAAAACCGGCAACTACCGGTACTATCCCCTCTTTCAGGCAGTTTAGAAGGTTTTTAGGATTTACATACAGTATATGGGCATTCCCGTAATTGCTGTCTGTAACTATACCTGCCTGCTGTCCAGTAAAAAATTTGGCTTTAATTCCTCGAAAGCTGAGCTGGCTGGCCAAAAGCACCCCGGAAATAATCTCCCCACACGCCATTATTAAATCTAATTCCCTTGGAGATGGGGATGGGTTTACTTCCTTAACCATATTTATAAAAGTGTCGGTAGCGTAAACATCCCCTTCCCGTCCCATAGCTGATACCACTACCACTACCCCAACATCCTCTTTTTTAGTGGCAGCAATTATATCGCAAACCCTCTTTCTTAATTCGAGAGTAGCAAGCGAAGTTCCTCCGAACTTCTGAATAATTATTCTCAAAATCTGACACCTCTTAATACAGGTTATCCCTAACAACAATCTCCGCTATCTGTACCGCATTGGTAGCTGCTCCTTTTCTTATCTGATCAGCTACCACCCACATGGCAATTCCATTTTCTGTTGATATATCTTTTCTTATTCTTCCTACAAAAACTTCATCCTTATCTGAGGTATAAAGAGGCATAGGATAAAGCTTCTCCTGTGGGTTATCCTGGACTATTACACCAGGTGCCTTTGACAGAACTTCCCGCACCCCTTCCGGGGTTACCGGTTTATAAGTTTCCAGATTTATAGATTCTGAATGGCTTCTATAAACCGGCACTCTAACAGCAGTTGCCGCAATTTTCAAATCTGGCAGGTGCATTATTTTTCTGGTTTCCCATACCATTTTCATTTCTTCTCTGGTATAATCATGTTCTACAAACACATCTATGTGGGGAATAAGGTTGAAAGCAATAGGATACTGAAATACTGAAGGCTTCACTTCTTCTCCATTCATATAAGCCTTTACATGTTCATTCAGCTCATCAATACCTGCTTTTCCTGCTCCTGATACGGCCTGATAAGTTGATACCACTACCCTTTTTAGCCCATATTCCTTATGAATAGGGTTAATAGCAACTGTCATAATGATGGTCGAACAATTGGGATTGGCAATTATACCCCGGTGATCTTTAATATCTTCAGCATTTACCTCAGGGACTACCAAAGGCACACCCTCTTCTAAACGGAATGCGTAGCTGTTATCAATAACCAAACAGTTATTTTTTACTGCCACAGGTGCCAGTTCTTTGCTTATATCAGTCCCCACCGCGAATAAAGCTATATCAGCTTTTCTAAAAGCTTCTTCTGTTACCTTCTGTACAGTAATCACTTCATCTTTGAATTTAAGCTTGGTTCCTTCTTCCCGGGGATCAGCCAAACATATGAGCTCATTTATTTTAAAGTTGCGCTCATCAAGCACCTTCATCATTTCTTGCCCTACAGCTCCTGTAGCTCCAACTATTGCAATTGTTACCTCTCTTGCCACTTTAATTTACCTCCTGTAAAAAATATCTAATTGCTATTCTAGCATAATAATTTCTGTTATCTCAAGAATTATGCCGGACCCAGAAGCACCGGCTGAATCTGTTTCCCCTGTAAAGCTAAAATAATCGTATCTACAATCAGATCCATTTTAGCTACCAGTGAATTAGCCTTTTCCACCGGATTATCCTGTCTGAAGGGTACAAAATAGATATTCTTCATATTGAGAAGCATACCTATATTTCTTGCATTAATACCCAAAGCATCATTGGTTGATACTGCAATTACTACCGGCCTTTGATTGCGCAGTTGAGCTTTGATAGCCATTAAAGCAGGAGTATCTACTATTCCATTAGCTAACTTAGCTATAGTATTACCCGTAGCAGGAGCTACTAGCAAAATATCCAAAAGTTTATGAGGGCCAATAGGTTCAGCTCCTACTATAGTATTGATTATATTGTGTTCAGTTATTTCTTTTATTATCTTCTTCAAGTCTTCGACTTTATAAAATCGGTTATCAGTTTCATCTACTGTATATGAAAAAATAGGATAAATTTCAGCTCCTTCTTCTTTTAAAGCCCTGATTTCTGGAATAACCTCCGCCACTGTACAGTGGGAACCAGTAATAACTACCCCAATCTTAATCCCCTTAAGCCGGGCCTCTTTAGCTTCTTGCACCCTAATCTAACCTCCCTTTTAACCAAAAAGCAAACCCTTATCTACCTTAGCCAATTCATTAATAATCAGCCTCGGTATAAAATCAGCTAAAATTTTTCCTGCCGTAACAGGAGCAACTTTACCCGGAAGTCCTGGCGCAAGAATAGCTTTTAAACCATACATATTGGCTGCTTCAAAATCAGTACCGCCTGGCTGGGTAGCTAAGTCAATTATAACTATATCTGGATTAGCATATTTTAATATGTCCCTGGTTAAAACCATATCAGGAACAGTATTAAAACATATGTCTGTATGGCTTATAATATCACGTAAATCGCTAAAATCTGCCCGTATGCATCCCATTTCATAAGCCCTTGCTAACTGTCCTCCATCACGTGCTACTACCGTTACATCTGCTCCCAATGCTTTCAAAACTCTGGCCAAAGTAATGCCTACCCGGCCAAAACCTATAACACAGGTTCGGCTGCCATGAATAGTTATAGGCGTTTCTTCCATGGCAATCTGAATAGCACCCTCAGCAGTAGGTATGGAATTTAAGATGGCAAGCTCATCCATTTCTATTACTTCCAGCAGTATAAAATTATATTTTTTAGCCCATTCTTTAAGATACGGCCTGGCAGAGCCTATTATCACCAGAGCATTGGGAGCCAGCCTTTGTATTGCTTTTTCTGTCAATACCAGTTTTTCTTCAGCATATACTGCTCTTACGACTCCTTCGTTATCAGTGCCAGGCAGAGGAAGAATAACCACCTGTGCGTCCTTACATGCTTCTTCTGCACTCTTCACCACAAATGCGCCATGACCCACCTTCTCTTTAGGAAACCCTGCTACCACTACCGTTGCTCCCATTTTGACCAGTTCAGATATTAAAATTATTTCTCGATCATCTCCCCCTAGGACAGCAATTTTTGTTCCGGAAAGTACTGAACTCATAAAAATATCCCCCTTTGGGTCTTTTTTAGGGCTACAATTAATAGCAGTATATGTAAAAATATTATGGCTGGTGCTTGTCTAAGGGGTATTTAAAGGAGGTTAGACAGCAAACATAAACCATTAAAAATAGAGCCAGGAAAAGCTCCTGGCTCTATTTCCTGTCTCTTTTTAAAGCAGGTTTTCCATTCCGTAAACCAGGCCTTTTCTTCCTGCCATCTTTTTAATAACCATTACCACGCCTGGCATAAAGCCTACCCGGTCAAAAGAATCATGCCTTATAGTAAGGCTCTGCCCTATTCCTCCAAATATAACTTCCTGATGAGCGACGAAGCCAGGCAAGCGTACACTATGTATGCGGATATTGCCTATACTTCCTCCCCGGCAACCTGGTATCTTTTCAAATTCCCGTACTGTACGCGGAGGCCGAGCCCCCCATTTTTCATTTATCAATTCTGCAGTTTTTATGGCCGTACCAGAAGGAGCATCCATTTTTTGATCATGATGCAGTTCTATTATCTCGACATCTGGAAAATACTCAGCTGCTTCACGTGCAAACTTCATCATCAAAACTGCCCCGATAGCAAAATTGGGTATAACAGCTACACCTCTTTCATTCTCATAAGCCAGCTTTTCCAGCTGTTCAAGCTCCATTTCTTTCAAGCCGGTAGTTCCTACGACACAGGTAACCTTATTTTGCAAAGCTATTTTTACATTATTAAATACTACCTGGGGATTAGTAAAGTCCACCATAACATCGGGCTTTACTTCAGTAATAAGCCTTTCCAGGTCAGGATAGCAGGGGATATTTAAATCCTCAACCAGCTTGTCCACCTTTATGCTGGCATCAGCAAATTTTACATCTGCTGCCCCCACCAGTTCAAGATCATTATCAGCATTTACTGCTTTTAGAGTTTCACGGCCCATTTTCCCCAGAGCTCCTGCCACTATAACCCTTATTCTGTCTCCCATAGCCATACCTCCAATTCTCCTTAAAAAATAGTTTTATATTATTTTGCCAGCCTAGTCAAGGTTTGCTATAATTGTATACATAAAAACTTCCATATCAATATTAAGGAGGAATTATATTGGGTAAGCCTCTATTTAATAAAGTACTGCTTCCCGTCAACGATTCCCCTCAATCGGAAAGAGCTGTCCAAAAAGCTATCGAGCTTTTTCAAGCTGGAGTAATCAATAATCTGGTGCTTTTTAATGTCTACAATACTGCTGGAGTAGATATAACCAAACTGCACAGTGCGGAAAAATTGGATGAATTAAGGTCTGAATCACTAAAAATCCTGGAAAAATACCAGAAGATGCTATCTGATCATAATATCCCCTGTATAATAAAAAAAGCAGGAGGAGATCCTGCTTCCCTTATTCTCGATTTAATTGAAAATGACGGTGAATTTGACCTCATAATCATGGGCAGCCGTCGGCTTAACAAATTCCAGGAACTGGCCTTTGGCAGCGTAACTGATAAAGTAACCCGTCTTGTAAATATCCCGGTTCTGGTAATTAAATAAACATCTACTTAAAAAGAGCTTGTTAGAATACAAGCTCTTTTAAAGTTTTATATAGATTCTGGCCTTCTCAAGGATATACTTTTCTATCTCTTTCACCAGTCTTCGTTCACTGAAACTTGCAAACCTGGGGTATTTTATAACTTTTTCCAGGCTGCTTATAAACTTTCTTGTTATTCCTATTTCTGACCTTATCGCCGATAAAACCTCGTTTTCATCATCTATTCCGTAAAAACGCGCTATATCTTTAAGCACCTTTTTATCATCATTGTTCATAGCTGCTACTGCTGCATGCTCAAACAACTCATGCCTGTTCAGTTCATACTGCAAAAATTGCCTGATAAAATTAAGCCGCCTTTTTTCTTCCCTGCAGAGCAAAATCTGCCGGCTCAAATCTTTTTTGGCTTTTTCCAGGATTAATACCTTATCTAAAACATTTTTATAAAAATTACCTACCATCATCTTTTCTTCATTCCTAACTTTCAAAATATCTTTTCTCTAGTTTTAGTTCGCTATATAAAAAAATATTCCTCTATAATTCCATAAAACTTTCTTTTTTAATCCTAATAGCCCTCTTGCTTGTATAAGCAAACACTTAAATGCTATACTTTTGATGGTAAAGGGGGAGTTCTTAATGCCTTTTGACGGTTTTACCATAAAAGCAATATCCTCAGAACTTAATGAAGAATTATTGGATGCCAGAATAGATAAAATTTATCAGCCGGAAAAAGATGAAATCATCCTCACTGTAAGAAAATATAAGGGAAACACTTATAAATTGCTCATCTCTGCCAATGCTAAATGGGCACGCATGCACATAAGCACAGATAAAATGGAAAATCCCAACACCCCTCCCTCCTTCTGCATGCTCCTGCGCAAATACCTGGAAGGAGGGAAAATAAAAGCAGTAAAACAGGTTGATTTTGAGCGGATTGTACACATTGAAATCGAAGCACTGGATGACTTTCGGGAATGGAAACCCAAAACCCTGATCTGCGAATTTATGGGGCGCCATTCCAACATAATCCTGGTTAATCCTGAAACTAATACTATAATAGATGCGATAAAAAAATATGGCAGTGAATTAAGCTCCTATCGCGAAGTACTGCCCGGTAAAGAATATATAGCTCCGCCATCCCAGGACAAATTAAACCCTTCAGCTTCATCCTTTGAAGATTTTGTCTCTTTTGTATGGAAAAATAGTGACAAAACAATAGCCGAAGCACTCTTTAATACTTATTCCGGAATAAGTCCCAAATCATCAGAAGAGATATGCATAAATACAGGAATTGATCCCCATCTACCTGCAGAAGAATGCGGAGAATACGAACTCAGCAAAATATACCAAAAAGTACAGGAAATACTTGACAGCATAAATAACAAAAATTATACCCCCACAGTAATTTATAAAAACAGCCGCCATCCTCTGGATTTTGCTCCTTTTCCTATTGGCACCGCTGTCAATGTAAAAGCAGAAACTTTTTATTCTATGAATACTGCGTGCGATGAGTTTTTTAAAGAAAAAATGCGCCTTATAAGGCTGGAATCGATGAAAACCAATCTCCTTAAAAATTTAAAAGATTTTTTAAACAAAGCATACAAAAAGCAGGAACACCTGGAACAAGATTTTATGAAAGCTGAAGAAAACAAAAAATACAAAGAATGGGGAGAACTCCTTACCGCTTATGCTCACCAATATAAAAAAGGAGATACCAAAGCAGTACTGGAAGACTTCTACACCGGAGAAAAGGTGGAAATAGACCTTGATCCGCGTTATACCCCGGTTCAAAATGCCCAGAGATATTTTAAGATATACAACAAAAGCCGTAATGCTATTAAACATTTAGAAGAACTAATGCGCAAAAACCAGGAAGAGATTAATTATCTGGAATCAGTAGCCATAGCCATACGAGAAGCAGAAAGCCTGGAAGAATTAGAAGAAATCATCGAAGAAATAGAAAAGGAAGGCTACATTAAAGAAAAGAAAAAGCGGAGCAAAAATGCCATAATTAAAAGCAGCCCCCGACGCTTTATTTCCTCGGATGGTTTAGAAATACTGGTAGGAAGGAATAACAGACAAAATGACATACTAACCCTGAAACAGGCAGATAAAAATGACCTGTGGCTGCACACCAAAGACATACCAGGAACCCATGTAATAGTAAAACTGCCGCCCAAAATAAAATCTATTCATGAAGTGCCTGATGCCACGCTGGAAGAAGCTGCTGCCTTAGCCGCCTACTACAGCAAAGCCAAAGAGGCAGATAAGGTTCCTGTTGACTATACATTCCGCAGCAATGTAAAAAAACCATCCGGAGCCAAACCAGGCATGGTAATATATGACAACTACTGGACCATAATAGCTAACCCGCATGATGAAAGGATAAAAAAATTACTATCGGAAACATATACAACTTCCCCCTAAAGCCGCCTTTTATAAAACAGGACATGAATAAATAGAGCTTTTTTAAGTTCTAAATAAGAGACTGCTTTTAGGACAAGTTATCCTAAAAGCAGTCTCTCATTTAAACCAGCAATTCTATGGTAAAAAGCTTTTTTCTTTTACAATCCTATTCCTGATACATCTTGTCTATAATCTCAGCATATTTCTGATTAATTACTTTGCGTTTTACTTTAAGGGTAGGAGTAAGTTCTCCGTCTTCCTGAGTCAATTCTTTCGTAAGCAAAGTAAATTTCTTAATCTTTTCTACCTGTCCCAGGGAAACCGTACGTTTTTCGATAATTTCTGCATACATTTCTATTATAGCCGGATGGTTCACCAGATCTTCACGCGAACTATAGGAAATACCATTTTTCTGGCAGTAGTCTTCAAGGACAACAAAATTAGGAACTATCAAAGCTGATATAAACTTCTTGCCTTCACCTACTACCACGATCTGTTCTATAAAAAGCTCGTCGCCAAACAAACTCTCAATCTGCTGGGGAGATATATTTTTCCCTCCTGCTGTAATTATAATATCTTTTATACGATCAGTTATTTTTATATAAGTAAAAATTTCTCCATCTTTTTCTATCCGCTCTATTCTTCCTATATCCCCCGTTTTAAACCAGCCATCTTCAGTAAAACACTCTTTAGTAGCTTCCGGTTTTTTATAATATCCCAGCATACACATGGGCCCTTTAAGCTGTATCTCACCCTCTTCGGAAATCCTGGCCTGGCAGAGAGGAAGCATAGGCCCACACATACCCGGAATACCATGGCCGTTAAAACCTACACACACCGGGAAAAATTCGGTAAGACCATAACCCTGTATGGTATTTATCCCAAAAGCAAAGAAAAATTCATTAACATCAGGAGCAAAAGCCGCTCCTCCTACATGATACACGTCGCAGTTTTCGGTTCCCAGAGTTTTATGCACCTTGG
Source organism: Thermosyntropha tengcongensis (assembly GCF_055381335.1). Lineage (NCBI taxonomy): Bacteria > Bacillati > Bacillota > Clostridia > Eubacteriales > Syntrophomonadaceae > Thermosyntropha > Thermosyntropha tengcongensis. The sequence continues at coordinate 823,140 of NZ_AP042437.1, read as the reverse complement.
ATATAACCAGCTTTTTGGCTAAAGCATATTGAATGCGCAGGATTAAAGGCAGTCTGCGGTTGGCAGTTCTAAAATGATAAGCCTGAAGAGCAGTTTTTTCAGCCCATTTAAAAAGTTTGGCTTTTAAAGGAGGAGCCGTTTTAAGTCCTTCCTGAATATTACCATATACTTTATCCCAAATTCTAGGAACACTGGTCATAAAATTAGGTTTTATCTCCGTTATATACTCCAGAAACTGCTTGGGATCAGGACAATAGGCGATGCACATGCCTACTGTCATGGCTCCATAAGACCACATGCGTTCAAAAACATGGCTTAAAGGAAGTATAGCCATGGTTACATATCCGGGACCAACATGGGAAAAACGGGTTAAAGAAGGGTAAATACCGCTCATAAAAGTTCGATGGGAATGAATAGCACCTTTAGGGACACCAGTAGTACCCGAAGTGTAGATAAGGGTAAGAAGATCATCAGGACTTGCTTCCTGCAGGCGTTTTTTAAGTTCATCATCACGCGATGAATTTCGGCCTATAGTTATAAGCTCATCCAGATATAGGCTGTCATCTCCTTCTATTCTTATGTCCCGATCCAACGCAATAATCTTTTTAAGATATGAAGACTGTCTTTTTATTTGTTTAGCTTTATCGTACTGTACCTGATCTCCTACGAAAAGCACTTTAATTTCAGCATCTTCTATAATATATAAAGCTTCTTCAACAGAATTGGTAGCATATATGGGAACAGATATGCCGCGAACCGACAAAACAGCTATATCAGCAACAGGCCATTCTGCCCGGTTGGCCGAAAATATACCCCCGCTTTCCCCTGGCTTGAGCAAATCCAGTTCCAGGATTCCTTTGGCCGCCGCTCTAATCTGTTCTCCAAAATCTTTCCATTTGGTAGCAATCCATTTCCCTTTTACCTTCTGTTTTAAAGCATCATGTTCTGCAAATTTTTCCGCATTCTTAAGCACAAGATTGGCCAAGGTTCTATTCTCCTTTATAAAATCGTCCAGTTCCTTTTGATAGTCTCTAACCGGATTGAATCTGGTCATACATACCCTCCTTAAATATTTCTATTCGTAATAATTTTATCATAAATGTTAATTATCGTACTATACAAAATGTAATTTTATTAATAGATATTTCATTTTCTTATAAAACATAACCAGGTAAAATGAATAATTTGGCAAGCAACCCAAAAATTTTAACCATAAAAAAATGCTGTCAGCAACTATTTACTGACAGCATTTATATGAAAATTATTTATAAACCAGGTTTTTACGGATTTTGCCGGTAAACATCAACCAGGCTGTAAACTTCTTCCTTAAGGACTTTTTCAAATTCATCCCGATTGGGAACCGGCCTCTTTATCATCTTCATAATCTTTTCCAGCTGAGCATCAGTATTCTGATATTTGCCATAGAGGTTTACGGCATAAGCGGAAAAATCTCTTACAAAGAGGTCAAAAAGCTGATTCATTACTTCGTCCCTTACTCCTTCTATCTTGGCACTTTCAATGATAAGCTGGCCATAAGGTATCAGGGTAAACAGCTCTCCTACTGCCAGCAGATAGTCAAAGTCCTTCATCTGTTCACCAAGATCCTGTCCGGAAACTATAAGATATTCCTTGAAAGCTTCAATCTGTTCCATAAAGATCTTGACATTAGGCAGATGCGCCACACTGCTGTAAGCAATATTATAATCATGGAACTTGGTCTTGGCATAACCCTTGGTTGGTCCCTGGCGGAACAGGAAATCATCATTGCGGTTGTCGGTTATTCTGCCAAATTCTTCAAAAGGCTGCGGCATAAACATATAGCTGGGAATAAGTTTAGCCACCAGAGCCATATTTACATGACGGGTTCCTTCTAATTTGGGATATCCCTTTATCTCTACTGCTGCCTGTTCAAAGTAGGTATCTTTTTCAAACCCTTTAGCCGCTATGATATCAAATAACTGTTCAATTGTCCTTTCTGCTTCCGTAGAAACCTTCATTTTCATCAATGGATTGTAAAGCAGGTACCTTTTATCATTTTCATTGGCCATGCGCATATAGTCAGTTGCCCTGAGGCCAAAGAGTTTCATGGCTATAAGGCGCAGCCAGGAATCCATGAAAAGACGCCTGATATGCGGAAAATCAGTAACTCTTTTACCGTATATTATACGGTGGTAAGCATGGTTTAAGGCTTCGTAAAATGCATGGGTAGCTACCCCGGTAGAACCTGAACCTATATTGAACTTACAAATATTTATGGTATTCAGCATATCATCCCATGCCTTCTGCCCGCGGGAAATAATATCCGCTTCGGTAATGGGATAATCATGCAAAATGAATTCAGCTACAAACTGCTGGTTAAAATCAATGATATTTTTTACACACTCAAACCTGGGATGCTGGGAATCAACCAGGAAAAATACATACTCGCCGGTATCAGCAAATTTACCGAAAACTGATATAATGCTGGCAACATTTCCATTACCTATGTAGTATTTTCTTCCCCTTGCTACATAAGTACCATCGCCTACCGGATAAAGCATAGTCTCGGTAGAATAAATATCAGCCCCATGCTCCTGTTCAGAAAGGCCAAATGCACAGAGGGGATTTTCTTTTAGTATTCTGGCTGCCCGGTGTTTGGCTTCCTCATTATCACCCAAGAGAACGGGAATTAACCCCAGGTGGGATACATGGAAGGTATACCAGTAGCCACTGCCGTAGAAGCCGCATATTTCGGAAAATTCATAAAGGCGGTAGGTACTGTAATACTGGTTGGGATCCGATCCGTATCCTTTAGGAAGGAATAAGGTTTCAAAAAACCCTTCTTTAGTTACAAATTCTTTAAAATCATTGCAGAATTCACGATTGTGATAGGCTTCTTTTTGTGCTGCCAGACCTTTGTTTTCAAACCATTCAATCGTTTTAAGCATAATTTCTTTTGAACGTTCGTCCGGGTAGTTTCTATCCCGGTACTGTTTAGGATTAAGCAATAAATTCACATTAAGCCCTCCCCGCTATAAATTTTTCATCGCATATTATTACTAATCGAAAATTCTTATTCATATTATACCACGCAAAATAAATTATAGTACAATTTATTTAAATAAATTACACAAAAAAATAAACCGGGGAATCTACCCGGTTTTTTGTTTTTTGCTTCATATAGTATCATATAACTTCAAGTGTTCCGTCATCATGTCTTATAACCTGATTTCCTTCCTCCAATATATATATCTTGCGGTTTTTATGATCAACAGCTATATCCCTGTTAATAAGAGTAGTTATTTCCTCTGGAGTCACCAGAGTTCTTATTCTTACTCCATTGTCATAATATTGAATATAAAGTTCTTTATTATTTTTTACTACCTTATCCTGCACACAGTGCTTATAAGGCTTTAGAAAAACATATTCATAGCCGCCTTCTACAAATTCCATCTCCTGCCCATTCAAGAAAACCCGCAAAAGCCTCACCCCTGTATGCAAAATTTAGCTGCGGCTTCCCGGTTTAACCGCTGGTATCTCACCTGCCTTACACAAAGGGCAGTTATCAGCTTCCCAGGACTCAATATGCATGGTAAGTACCGCTTCTTTCCTCACTCCAAAATCTACACTGCCTCCGCTCCGGTCTACCAGCACGCCAACTCCAGCTACTATTCCTCCCATCTGCTCAACAACTTCCATGACTTCCCGTACTGAGCCGCCGGTAGTGACCACATCTTCCACCACTAAAACCTTTTGTCCCGGTTTAATATTAAAACCGCGCCTTAGCTGCATAACCCCGTCTTTTCTTTCTGTAAAAATGCCGGGAATTCCCATCTGTCTTGCCACTTCATAAGCTACTATAATTCCTCCCATAGCTGGCCCAATCACTACATCAATATCTTCATCCCTGAATTTTTCTGCCAGGTGCTGAGCCAGTTTTTCCGTATAGCCAGGATACTGAAGGACCAGGGCACACTGCATGTACTGATTGCTGTGCCGTCCGGAAGTGAGTATAAAATGCCCATTAAGCAAGGCTCCTGCCTCAGTAAAAATCTTTACTGCTTCTTCATGTGTCAGCATATATTACCCCTCCAGTTCTTTTATAATTTTTTCAGCTGCTTCCCTTGGATTATCAGCTTTCGTTATAGGCCTTCCGATAACCATATAGTCGGCTCCTAATTCCAGGGCTTCTTTAGGAGTAGTTATCCTTTTCTGGTCATTTTTTTCCGACCAGGCTGGCCTTATACCTGGGGTTACTATTTTAAAATCAGGTCCGCAGGCTTCTCTTATAGCTCTGATCTCATGAGGTGAACATACTACCCCTTTAATTCCTGACTCTTTAGCCATAACTGCCCACTTTAAAGCTACTTCCTCCAGCTTCATCCCGGTAATCAGCATATCGTTCTCCAGCTCATCCTGAGAAATACTGGTAAGAACCGTAACCGCCAGGGTTATAGGAGGTATAATCCCTAAACTTTTGGCTTCTTTCTCCACCTCTTCCGAAAGCTTTCTCATCATTTCCCTCCCTCCGGCAGCATGTACATTAAACATATAACAGTTAAGGCGAGTCATAACCTTGCCTGCTTCCGCTACCGTATTGGGAATATCATGAAACTTTAAATCAACAAATACCTTTCCTCCCAGATCATTGATGGCCTTTACAATATCAGGGCCGCTGCTGTTGTAAAGCTGCATGCCTACCTTAAAAGCACCCACATAATCTTTTAATTCCTTTACCAGCCCTAATGCCTCTTCTCTTGAAGATACATCCAGGGCCAGTATTATCCTTTCTTTTGCCTGCAATTTTTAAACCTCCTTTATATTATAAACTTTACCTGGGTATAATGTATTTTTAATTCTACATACTTTACATTAACGTAATATCAGTATATATTTTTATACATATTACCTTATTAAAATATTTGGGGGGATTAAACTGATGACCAACCGCTGGCACATGGAATACCAGCAAAAACTTACTACTGCCGAGGAAGCAATAAAACTCATAAAAGATGGTGACTATGTTTACTGTGCCTTATGTGCTGGAGAACCTCCTGCGCTTCTGGAAGCCATAGGCAAAAATGCCAGTTGTTTTAATAATGTGACAGTTATGCAGATGCTTCCTACCAGAGAATATACCTATCTTACTCCTGAAAATGTGCCTTATGTCAGGCATAACTCCTGGTTTTCCGGGAAAAGCACCCGCAAGGCAGTTAACGAAGGCTGGGCTGATTATACTCCACAGCATTTTCACGATAGCTGCTATCTTATGCGCGACGGCCTGGTCCCGCTTGATGTTTATATTGCTGCAGTAAGCCCTATGGATGATCGAGGTTATTTTTCCCTGGGAGCCTCGGTATGTTATGCCTTTGATGCCATAAAAAGAGCCCGCACAGTTATATTCGAAGTCAATGCCAACATGCCCAGAACTTACGGTAACACCTTTGTACATATTTCAGAAGTCGACTGTATTATTGAAAATACCTGCCCCATGCCGCAAATAAGGTCAGCAATGCCTGACGAAATTCAAAAACAGATTGGCTATAACATTGCTGAACTTATTGAAGACGGTTCTACTGTTCAACTGGGCTTTGGCGCTATTCCCATGGCTATGTCAGAATTCCTGAAGGACAAAAAAGATCTGGGCATACATACGGAAATCCTGGTAGATGCCATGGTCGACCTGGTAGAATGCGGTGCAGTAACCAATCACAAAAAATCAATCCATAAAGGGAAAATTATAGGTACTACTCTGGTCGGAACAGATAAAATATACAACTACTGCCATGAAAATCCCTTAGTGGAACTGTATCCTGTTGACTATACCAACGATATTAGCATTATAGCTTCCAATAATAAAATGACTGCCATAAATGCTACCCTGGAAGTTGACCTTTTTGGCCAGTGTGTATCTGAATCTATTGGCTACCAGCACTACAGCGGTTCCGGGGGACAAGCTGACTTTTGCCGCGGTGCTGTAAAAGCCCCGGGAGGCAAAGCTATTCTAGCTCTTCCTTCCACTGCCAAAAATGATACCGTTTCCCGTATTGTACCCTGTCTAAAGCCAGGAGCAGCAGTAACGGTAGGGCGCAATGATGTTGATTACATAGTGACCGAATATGGGGCTGTTCGCCTGCGGGGTAAGTCCCAAAAACAGAGAGCTGAACTTTTGATATCCATAGCCCATCCCAACTTCCGCGATGAACTTAAATTCCATGCCCGCAAAATGAATTTGATTTAATATAAAGATGCAGGCTAGCCTGCATCTTATTTATTTTATCACCGCCAAACCCGTTAATTCCCGCACCGATTTTATATTTTCTTCCCTTAAATAATTTTTTATCCCTTCCACTATTTCCAGAGCCAGACGCGGATTTACAAAATTGCCCGTCCCTATAGAAACAGCACTGGCCCCTGCGAGCATAAATTCAACTGCATCCTTATAATTCATAATTCCTCCCCCACCTAAAATAGGAAGCTTTACTTCCCTGTAAACCTGATAAATCATGCGCAGAGCAACAGGCTTTATAGCTGGTCCGGATAATCCTCCAAAAATATTGGCTAAAACCGGTTTTTTCTTTTTTATATCAATTGCCATCCCCAGCAAGGTATTAATCATGGAAAGCGCATCTGCCCCCCCTGCTTCTGCTGCTTTTGCTATCTCCACTATGTCAGTTACATTGGGAGAAAGTTTTGGTATAACCGGAAGTGAGGTTTCTTTTTTTACCGCTTCCACCACTTCCTTCACCGTATCCGGATTAGTTCCAAACTGCAATCCCCCCTTTTTGACATTGGGACAGGAAATATTAAGCTCAATGGCTGCTACCCCTTCACTGGCCTCAATTTTGGCTGCTATACGTGCATAATCCTCCACTGTATTCCCGGCAATGTTGGCAATTACGGTAACCCCTTTATCCCTTAGATAAGGGAGATATTCTTTAAGGAAAACATCTATTCCCGGATTCTCAAGACCTATGGCATTAAGCATACCAGCCGGTGTTTCAGCAATACGGGGAAAAGGATTGCCGCTTCGCGGTTCCAGAGTAGTCCCTTTAACTATTACCCCTCCGATTTGTGATATATCTATAAAATCCTCATATTCCAGGCCATAGCCAAAGGTTCCTGAAGCTACCGTAACCGGATTCTTAAGCTTAAGCCCCCCTAAATCTACTGAAATATCTATATCGTTTTCATAATTTATTTTGTTAATGTGGTTTTTCACCTGAAAACCCCCTTTCTTCTTACAGCACAATCCCCTGCATGTCGAATACCGGACCATCCTTACATACCTTTACATAATACTCATCATCCGGTTTCAGCTTGCGGGCACACCCCAGGCAAGCACCTACTCCACATGCCATATGCTCTTCCAGGGATACTTCTCCGGGGATTCCATTCTCTTTTGCATATTTTTGCACCAGAGCCATCATAGGTTCTGGACCGCAGGTATAGATAAAATCCAGCTTATCCGGAATAAATTTCTTATTTAAAAGGTCAACCACCAATCCTTTATACCCTGCACTCCCATCTCTGGTGGCAACCATCAAATCAACCTCCATTTTTCTCAAGCGGTCAAAAGCCACCAGTTCTTCCCTTCTCTCCGCCCCATACAGGACAGTTACCCGGCATCCCTTTTCTTTTAAAACCCTGGCCAAATATACTAAAGGAGCTATTCCTACCCCTCCTCCCACCAGGAGCACTTGCTGGTGGCTGTTAACAGAAAACCCCTTGCCTAAAGGTCCCATAACATCAACATTTTCTTTTACCCTTATCCTGGTTAAAAGCTCTGTTCCCCTTCCTACCACTTTATACAAAAGACTGACACTGCCCAGTTTTTTATCTACATCATAAATACTCAAAGGACGCCGCAGCAGGGGGTCCATAGTATCTCCCACTTTTACATGTACAAACTGTCCGGGCTTACAGGAAGAAGCAATTTCAGGGGCTACAAATTCCACCTCATAAAAATCTTTTCCCAGCCGGTTATGAACAATAACCAGGCCTTTCTCCACTGTAGGCATAAAATAATACCTCCATACAACTTAGTTTTCTTAAAAAGGGGACGAAAGGAATATCCCCTTCGTCCCGGTTATTTATTTACATACTCATTTAAAGATTTCACCTGCATATCTTTAAGCCTGATGCCTTCCCTCAAAACTTTTTCTACTACCTGCAGGGTATCCAGCGAGGTAAGACAGGGTATATTAAGTTCCACAGCTGCCCTGCGTATATGGAAGCCATCAGTAAAGGGACCTCTTGCCTGGGTTATGGTATTTACCACAAAATCAACCTTTCCACTTCTCACCAAATCGACAATATTGGGAGAGCCCTCCTGCATTTTCTTTACTACCTCTGCTTCTACCCCTGCTTCTTTAAGCGCTCTGGCCGTCCCTTCAGTAGCTACTATCTTGAATCCCATCTGGTAGAAGCTCTTGAGTATGGGCATGGCTTCTGCCTTATCCTTGTCAGCAATGGTCGCTACCAGGGTCCCCTTTTCGGGAATATTTACACCTGCTGCCAGCAGGCCTTTATATATAGCAGCATTAAGATCCCTGTCAATTCCCATTACTTCACCGGTAGACTTCATTTCCGGCCCTAAAGTTATATCTACTTCATGCAGTTTGCCAAAAGAGAATACCGGTACTTTTACCGCATAAAAATCAGGTTTGGGTATTACACCACCTTTATATCCCTGATCCTTGAGGCTCTTTCCGAGCATAATGCGGGTAGCCAGCTTTACCATGGGAATACCCGTAATCTTGCTTATAAAAGGTATTGTGCGGCTGGACCGCGGATTTACTTCCAGTACATAGAGTTCATTATTATATTCTACAAACTGAATATTTATAAGCCCTTTTACCTTTAACTCCCTGGCCAGCTTTATCGTATAATCTATCACTTTTTGCTCAATGTCAGGACTTATATCAAAGGCAGGAAAAACTGCCATACTATCACCGGAGTGAACGCCTGCCCTTTCTATATGCTGCATTATACCGGGAATAAGAACTTCTTCCCCATCACATACTGCATCTACCTCTATCTCTTTGCCCAGAAGGTATTTATCTACCAGTACGGGATGTTCCCGGTTAACCTTCACAGCAGTAGCCATATACTGCTTTATTTCATCTTCATTGTGTACTATTTCCATAGCCCTCCCACCAAGTACATAGGAAGGCCTTACCAGAACCGGATAACCTATATTTTTGGCTGCTTCTACCGCTTCTTCTACCGTAAAACAGGTTTTTCCAGGAGGCCGCGGAATACCCAGTTTCTCAACCATCTGGTCAAAGCGTTCCCGATCTTCTGCCCGGTCGATACTGTCATAGGAAGTACCCAGTATATTTACACCTGCTCTGTAAAGAGGCCCGGCCAGGTTTATAGCGGTCTGCCCGCCGAACTGCACTATAACCCCTTCCGGTTTTTCCCCATCTATAACATTCATTACATCCTCATACACCAGAGGTTCAAAATACAGCCTATCTGAAGTATCAAAATCGGTACTTACCGTTTCCGGATTATTGTTGATGATAATAGCCTTTTTCCCTTCTTCTCTTAAAGCCCACACCCCATGTACAGAACAGTAGTCAAATTCTATCCCCTGCCCTATCCGTATAGGACCTGAGCCGATTACCAGGACTTTATCGCCTTCAATTTCAACTGCCTCATTTTCTTCTTCATAGCAGGAATAGAAATAGGGGGTTTCAGCATCAAATTCAGCTGCGCAGGTATCCACCAGTTTGTAGGTAGGAAGGATTCCTGCTTCCTTTCTGATTCTGCGCACATCATCTTCTTTTATTCCTTTGAGTTCTGCTATTTCCGCATCGGAAAAACCAAGCTTTTTAGCTTCCCTCAAAAGCTCTGCCGTAAGCTCTTTTTCCTTCAGTTCCCCGTAAAAATCTATAATATTCTTTATTTTCTTGAGAAAATATTTATCTATACGGGTAATATCCCATATCTCTTCGATCGAAAATCCCCGGTTAAAAGCTTCCGCAATTATGAAAATCCTTTCATCATCTGCCTCTTTTAAGCGCTTGATAAGCAAATCATTATCTATACTGCGCAGATGAGGAAGCCTTAAGCCATTAAGCCCGATTTCCAGGCAGCGTATCGATTTCAGGAAAGCTGCTTCGAAACTGCGGTCTATAGCCATTACTTCACCGGTTGCCTTCATCTGGGTTCCCAGCCGGCGGTCGCCAAACACAAACTTATCAAACGGCCAGCGCGGAACCTTCAGCACCACATAATCGACAGCCGGTTCAAAACAGGCAGTTGTCTTGCCGGTAACCGCATTAGGAATTTCATCCAGCGTATACCCTATGGCCAATTTGGTAGTAACCTTGGCAATCGGATAACCGGTAGCTTTGGAAGCCAGGGCACTGGAACGGCTTACCCGCGGATTTACCTCAATAACATAATATTTCTTGCTGAAAGGATCCAGGGCAAACTGGATATTACATCCTCCTACCACCTTGAGGGCACGGATTATCTTTAAGGAAGCTGCCCTTAACATCTGATATTCTTCATCTGTCAAAGTCTGGGCAGGAGCTACCACTATGCTGTCTCCCGTATGAATTCCTACGGGGTCCACATTTTCCATACTGCATATAGTTATACAGTTGTCATTAGCGTCCCGCATAACCTCAAACTCAATTTCCTTGTAGCCAGCAACGCTTTTTTCGATTAACACCTGGTTTATAGGGCTGTTTTTAAGCCCCTTGGTGGCTACCCTGCGCAGTTCTTCCTCATCCGAAGCAGCCCCACCTCCGGTTCCTCCCAGGGTATAAGCAGGCCTTACGATTACCGGATAGCCTATCTCATCCGCAAACGCCACTGCTTCCTCTACGGAGTGAACAATGGCACTTTCCGGTACAGGTTCTCCTATCTCCAGCATAGTCTTTTTAAAATACTCCCTGTCCTCTGCTCTGGCTATGGCATCAAGATGCATCCCCAGAAGCGGCACTCCGGTTCTTTCATATACCCCTGCCTTTTCCAGAGCCAGAGCCATATTAAGCCCGGTTTGGCCACCCAGATTGGCAATTATTCCATCCGGTTTCTCTTTTTCTATTATTTTCTCCACAGTCTCTACCGTAATAGGTTCAAAGTAAACATGGTCAGCGATTTCCAAATCAGTCATAATAGTAGCCGGATTAGTGTTGAGAAGAACTACTTCAATCCCTTCCTCTTTCAAAGCCCTACAGGCCTGAGTTCCGGCATAGTCAAACTCTGCTGCCTGTCCTATAACTATGGGGCCTGAACCTATAACCATGACCTTCTTCAAGTTTTTATTAAGCGGCATTTTTATCCCCTCCATAAATCTATCTAAAAATCTATCTATCTAAAACATGCTTATAAACTGCTCGAACAAAAATCCTGTTTCACTGTAGCCTGGATAACCTTCCGGATCAAACTGCGCGGAAAAAGCCGGCAGCTTTTCATGTTCAACTGCTTCTATAGTGTGGTCATTGAGATTGCGCATGGTAACCTTGAGCCCGGTACCGCCAATCGTCGATTCATCTATACAATATCCATGATTTTGAGTAGTTATATAAACCCTTCCGTTTGCCAAATCCTTTACTGGCTGATTTCCTCCCCGGTGTCCGAACGGAAGCTTATTGATCCTGGCTCCCAGAGCCAGGGCTAAAATCTGGTGACCCAGACCGATACCAAAAACCGGCTTCTTCCCTAAAACTTCCCGGCAAGTATTTATCGCATAAGGTACCGCAGCAGGATCTCCCGGTCCGTCAGATATAAATATCCCATCCGGGTTTAAGTTTAATATTTCATCAGCGCCTGTATCAGCTGGAACTGCAACCACTTCACATCCCCGGCGGATAAAAGAATCAATTACTCCCCTCTTGGTACCCAGATCTAAAAGCACTACCCTTTTTTTACCTTCACCAAACTTCATCATATTTCTGCGGGTTACATACTTCACCAGGTCTCCCTTGAGCTCTTCCTCTTCCTTTCTGGCCTTTTCTACCAGCCATTCTTTATGGCTGATATCAGCTGTAATAACCCCTCCCATAATCCCTTCATTTCTCAATACTCTGGTAAGGGCACGGGTATCAACCTCAGTAAGGACTGCCACTTCACTTTTATTTAGAAAGCTTATAAGGTCAGTCTCCATTTCATAATGGCTGGGGAAATCAGTGGCTTCCCGCAAAACCAGCCCTTTAACCATGGCTCCCCGGGAAGCATAGCTCTTCTCATTGAAACCTACATTGCCTACCAGGGGATAAGTCATAACTACTATCTGTCCGTAGTAAGAAGGATCTGTTATTATGTCCTGATAGCTTATCATGGCCGTAGTAAAAACTACTTCCCCTCCCGCCATCAGGCAGTCATTTAACAGCTTGCCTTCAAAAACCCTGCCGTTTTCCAGTACCAGGTAACCTTTTTTCACCTTTCTTCACTCCTTATGCCTTAATTTCTCCACCTTCAAAAACAATCTTGCCGTTTACTATTGTCATAAAAGGCCACCCTTTAAAGCTCATACCTTTAAAAGGCGTATTTTTACCTTTGGAATAAAATTTCTTAGGTTCCACCTCTTTGATGATTTCCGGGTCAATTACGGTTATGTCCGCTTTCCCTCCCGGGGTCAAACTTCCTTTATCTATCCCCAGAATAGCTGCTGGCTTTACAGTATAGGCTTCCACCCACCGCCTAAGGGATATTTTGCCCTCCTGTACCAGCTTCATGCTTGCCGGCACCGCTGTTTCCAACCCGGATATCCCAAAAGCAGCCATGTTATATTCACAATCCTTGGCTTCCATTTCATGAGGGGCATGGTCAGTTGCTATGCAGTCAATCACTCCTTCGCTGAGCCCTTTTATTAAAGCCTCTACATGTTCTCTTGACCTTAAAGGAGGGTTGACCTTGGTATCAGCATCATAGGAACCGACTGCTTCATCAGTCAGCACCAGATGATGGGGAGTAACTTCACAGGTTATATTTACCCCTTCTTCTTTGGCTCTGCGTATCAGTTCCACACTGCCAGCGCTGGAAACATGACAGATGTGCACCTTAGCTCCCGTAAGTTTGGCCAAAATTATATCCCTGGCTACCATAACCTCTTCTGCTGCTGCCGGTATGCCCCTTAGTCCATAGTAGGTAGAATAAAAACCTTCATGCATCTGTCCGTCTCCTGCCAGTTCCTTATCTTCGCAGTGGGAAAAAACAGGCAGTCCAAACATTTTGGCATACTCCATGGCATAGCGCATTATGTCTGACCGTTTAACCGGTTTGCCGTCATCGGATAAGGCTACGCATCCTGCCCGGAAAAGCTCCGCTATTTCGCCCAGCTCCTGTCCCTCCGTCCTTTTAGTAATCGCACCTATCGGAAGGACATTTACTATTCCCTTTTTCCTGGCCTGTTCCTTTATAAAGCTTATCACTGCCTTATTATCCGCTACCGGCTCCGTATTGGGCATGCAGCAAACAGTAGTGAAACCTCCGGCTGCTGCTGCTCTGGTTCCTGAATATATATCTTCTTTATATTCAAAACCAGGTTCCCTTAAATGTACATGCAGGTCTATAAATCCTGGACATACCAGCTTTCCCCGGGCATCAATATTTATACAGTTCTCTGCATAAATATTCTCTGCCGTTTCTATTATTTTATCATTTTCCACCAAAATGTCCAGCACTTTATCCAAATTATTTGCCGGATCAATTACTCTGCCGCCTTTAATTAGCAATCTCATCCTTAGCTCCTCCCATCATCAGATATAAAATAGCCATCCGGACTGCTACCCCATTGGTTACCTGTTCCTCAATAATTGAGTAGCTTCCTTCAGCAACAGCACTCGATATTTCAACCCCTCTATTCATGGGGCCGGGATGCAGAACCAGCACATCTTCTTTGGCCAGGCGCAGATGTTCTGGCTTTATCATATAAAGGCTTGCATATTCATCCAGGGAGGGGAACAAACCCTTCTGCTGCCTTTCTCTCTGAATACGCAGCACATTTATGACATCTACTCCTTTTAAGGCTTGTTCCAGGGAATAATAGCTTTTAACCCCCAGTTTTTCAACTTCCGGAGGGATAAGGGTGGAAGGCCCTACCACCCGTACCTCACAGCCAAATTTGGTAAGTCCATAGATATTGGACCTGGCTACCCGGCTGTGCAGTATATCCCCTACTATGGCTACCTTTAGCCCTTCCAGCGTTTTTTTCTTTTCCCTTATGCTGTACATATCAAGTAAAGCCTGGGTAGGATGCTCGTTGGCTCCGTCACCCGCATTTATAACCCGCATTTTAGTATTGCGGGCTACATAATGGGGAGTTCCGCTTACCGAATGGCGCATAACCATAAGGTCAAACCCCATCATTTCCAGAGTCCTTATCGTATCCCTAAGGCTTTCTCCCTTCTGCACACTGCTGGTGGAAACTGCCAGATTAACCGTATCAGCACTCAGATATTTGCCTGCCAGTTCAAAAGAAGTCCGGGTACGGGTGCTGTTTTCATAAAAAACGGTTACCACCGCTTTTCCTCTTAGAGTAGGCACCTTTTTTATATCCCTTTTAAGAATATCTTTCATGGGAACTGCGGTATCCAGAATAAGTTCAATCTCTTCCCGGCTTAAATCCTTAAGTCCCAACAGATCTTTCCTCTGCTCAAATTTCATTTTATCCCGCCTCCTAATTCCGCTTTAATTAAAAAAGCCTTTCTTGCCAGGCCAGCAAGAAAGGCATATAAAACCGCACGATGTGGTCTGCCGCCCTTGCCAGCCTCACAGGACTGCCTTAAAGGGTGGTTGTTTATTCATCATCGATTATTTCCTGTATTATAACCCCGTCTTCCCCATCATACTCCTTTACAAGGACATTTACTATCTCCAGCTTGGAAGTTGGGGTGTTTTTTCCGACAAAATCAGCTTTTATAGGGAGTTCCCGATGCCCTCTGTCTATGAGGACTGCCAGCTGGATACACTGAGGCCTTCCCAGATCAATAAGCGCATCCAGAGCAGCTCTTACCGTCCTTCCGGTATATAAAACATCATCTACCAGCACAATTATCCTGTCATTTATGTCAAAATCAATTTCTGTCCGGTGTACCAGAGGATAAGCAGAAAGGGTGGTTAAATCATCCCGGTACAAAGTTATATCCAAAACCCCTACAGGGACTTTTACTCCTTCAATTTCCTCAATCTTGCGGGCCAGCCTTTCGGCCAAAGGGCCTCCTCTTCTCCTTATTCCTACCAGAGCCACATTTTCTACCCCTTTATTACGCTCAATTATCTCATGAGCAATGCGGGTAAGGGCTCTCTTCATGGCCGCCTCATCCATAATTTTCGCTTTTTCCCGTAGCCTCATAAACATTCTCCTCCCGATTTAAGCCAGCAAAAAAGCCTATTTCTGGCGTGAGGCCAAAAATAGGCTTAGCTACTTTTCCTGTTTATACCCTTTTCGCTACCTACCTTGTCAGCCTCACGGTGCTGACTTAAAGGTTTTCATTTAGCTAAATGATAAAGCAAGGCAAAGATTATGTCAAGAAAAAGTTATTATAATTTTGTAGATAAGCCAGAGTTTCGTTATATATTTTTAGACTAAAACAAAGATTGAGAAACTTCCAGTCATCATAAATACGGCAACCAAAAAAGCTAAAAAGTAGTTACTCTACCCATCTGCCTATTCTTCTAATTAAGCCCTTTCTTCAACTCCTCTATCCTTTCAACAGAAAGACCGGTAAATTCAGCTATGGTCTCTATGGGTAATCCTTTCTTTAACGCGTTTATAGCTGTTTTTTCTATACCTTTCTCTATGCCTTTCTCCATCCCTTCCCTTATACCTTCCATTTTTCCCTCCTGCTTCAGCTGCTCAGCTATCGTCATTATCTCACCCCTCCTCTCCGGGATCAGCTCTTCCACATAGTCAAACAGCACTTCTTTTTCCAGCTTCTCTGCTGTCTTTATTATATACAAAATTACGCTCTTTAATAAATAGCCGTACTCTCCTCCTATCTCCCTTACCTCTTTTAAGGTCTCCCTCAACAAAATCTTTACCTCTTCTTCCCCTTTTACCCTTTTTAAAAACAGGCTCCTCAAGAATACCCTTATGACAGCGTCCCCCGCTTTTTCCACTGCCTCTTTTTCCCCCAGCTCATATAATATATGCCTGAAGCGGGGAAGGTATTCTTCTAGCTCCCCTTTTTCCCTTTCCCCTTCTATAAGCTCTGTGAATTCGCAAGAGGACCTCCACTTCTCTTCCCCGTGGTAGAAGACTACCGGGATGATGGGGGTCAGTTTTTTCTTTTTCTCTTTGTTTATCTCCCTTTCCCAGATGTTTACCATGTATTTTAAGAGCTGAAAGGGGGTCAGTTCATACAGGTAGCTTTTGTGTTCTATCAGGAAGTATATGTATATATCCCTACCGCTCTTTAGCCTGCCTTTGAAAAGGAGGTCGGAATAGGCTTCTTTCAGTTCCTGGCTTATGAAGCTTTCTTTCTGGAAGGTAAGGATTTTCAGGTCAGCTATGTTTTTTATCCTCTCGGGAAGGATTTCATTCAGGAATTTTTCCGCTATCCCGGGGTTTTCCAGGTATTCTTTGAAGTATCTGTCGTGGAGGTTTGCTATGTCGCTCATTAAGGCTTTCTCCTTTTTTGTTTAGATTATATGGAATTAAATGGCTTTAGACAAGGAGTTTTATGTTTAATCCTCAAACATTTGTTCTTTCTCAATTGGATTTTAAATGTAATTTAAATTTTTAATAAAAATTAAATTTTAAAACCTAAAATCATTTTTTTTGTTCTTAGAAAATTAAGTTTTAAAATCTATTTTTTTAATTTTCAGGATAAAGATTTAAAGAGGTTTTTTTGTTATTTTTTATTCCTTACGAAAGGATTTTCTTTTTTTATGAGGAATTTTTTTCTCTGGCTGCTTTAATATTTTTTAGGAAAGGATGGTTTTTTATGGCTTTTTCTCCTTTTTCGTTTTTTAGAAGGTTTTTGTTTTCTTTAGCTGTTTTTTCTCTGGTTTTTTCTCCTCCTGCTACAGCTGGTTATGAGTATATAGGGGATGATTTTTCCCGGGATGAGGTTTTATATGCCGGGTATAATAAGGTGATTGTTTTCAGGATGGGGGATTATAATTATTATGTGAAGGATGTGGACAGCGGGTATATTGAAGCGACAAGGATGGACGCAGCTCCCAAGGTAGTAAGCAATAGAACCTTTGTTCCTGTCAGATTTTTAGCCAATGCTCTTGGAGTAGACAACGACAATATCAACTGGAACGCACAACAGCAAACCGCAACTCTCAAGGGCAAGAACACTCTCAAACTCAAAATCGGCAGTAAGACAATGCAGGTAACCAAACCAGACTCCCAGCAGGAAGGTTTAACTATGGATGTAGCCCCCTTCATCGAAAAGCCAGGTCGCACCATGCTACCCGCAAGGTATGTAGCAGAAGGTCTTGGGTTCAAGGTTGACTGGGACAGCAATCACAAACTTGTCATCGCATACCCTGAAGGAATGGAAAAACCCGACATCAACGACATCATCGACCTAATCAACAAAAAGAACAACCCCGCTCCCTCAACCCTCACCCCCCAGGAGATAGCATATGTGAAAAGTGAAATCGCAAGACATGCAAGATTAGCACCAAATAACGACTACAGCAAGTTTACTCCCAATCCCTCAGTATTGAGCGATGAGCGCTACAATGAGGTCGCTCAATATATCAAAAAAGAATACCCATATGTAAAATTTGATAGAAGTTTATTAGGAACAAGACCTGGAATATTTGAAGGAGAACGAACAACGATAATGGGCATCGACACAAGAGACAATCATGTAGTAGTATTAGATGTTTACTTAACATCTAATGGACAGGGATATGTAATGGAGGCTCAGCTTGTTTATGATTTAACAGAATTATCAGATTTTTTTGAAAGTGGAGAATAAAATAACAAGATAGGAGGTCGTGTATGTGTTTAAGCAAAAGCATTATAACAGAATTGCAGGTTTAATTATTCTAGTTGTTTTTGTGTTCACATTTATTTTCCCAATTACTGGAGCAAAGGCAGATAATTTTTCCAAGTTAGCAACAGAAATAATAAAATTAAACAACAACGATCCGAAGTATTACTACACAACTGATAACAGGGTTAAAGAAGTAATAGTCGAACCCTCAAAATTAAACGACTACAAATCTGAATTCACAGGACAAGACCCCTGCACTTCCCAACTAGACCATATCAAATGGACATGGAAATCAACCTACAACAGAGAAGTAAGACCATCAAATGCCAATATAAGCACACCAATATCATCATACACTGGAGGAGGTTTAACATACAGAACATCAACTTTAATTTTCTATGTAATATATAAGGACAAAGATGGCAAAGAACGCATGGTAACAGATACATTTGAAATGCTAGAACTTGGCAATGAATTTATCGAAAAATTCCAGCCAGCATTTAATAAAGCAAAAGCATGGAGTGACCCTGATAGGATTTTATTCGAACAATATTTTATAAAAGGTGAAGCATTTGAGCGTTTAATTACAGAAAAGGGAGGTTTAACACCTGAACAATTGAAAACAATTGAAAAAATTCATGTTGCGTCAGTTGTTCATATCAGGGAGTCAGGAAAAACAGTAGCTCTTTAAAAACTGGTCAGCTTGTTGGCTGTATTTTCCCTTTCACCCGCTTTATCAGCGCATACATGGAGCTCATCATTATTTCCCGGGGATATAAGGCTAAGGCCCCTTTCATGTATTTATCATAGAGTTCCTCAGCTATCCTGTCTTCTTCCTGCCCATCTGCCAGCTTATCCGCAATAAAGGCAAATGCCTGCCTGGCTGCAGACAGGGATTCTGCGAAAAATTCTCTTACATTTTCCTGTCCCTTTATTATCTCCCCGTGCCCCGCTCCTATTACTTCCGCCTTAAACCCCGCCAGCCTGTTTATAGTCTGCAGGTATAAATCATAATCCTGGAAAAATACCGGAGACATCAACCCCTCCGGAGTTTTGTAGCCAAGAGCATCCGAAACCAGCATAGCCTTATCTTCCTGAACATAAGCGGATATTGAACAGGGACTGTGTCCCGGAGAGCTTATAACCTCAATTTTTAATCCCTCTATATCCAGTACTTCCCCATCCTGTACAACCCTGTCTATCCTGAAATTATTCCAGTCTAAAGAATAAAGTTTATCAATACCAGACAGCAAACCTTTTTCCCTGTATATTTTAAGCACCTTTTCATTGGTCATCTTTATGCCCTGCACCACATTATCCCTGGCCAGAAGTTGAGCCCCTTCCGGGCTGGCCAGGACTTTTGCCCCGGGGAAATAATGCTTTAAAAGCGGCAGTCCTCCTGCATGGTCAAAATGGGAATGCATAACCAGTATATATCTTACTTCCGGCTTAAAAGCAAGTTTTTCCCACTCCTCCATAAAATATAAGGCTCCGGCCAGAGTTCCGCATTCAGCCAGCACCACTTCCCGGCTGCCAATAAGGTAGAAATTATAAAGCTGATTCCCTATAACCTCCACATGCCTGGAAATTCTCATCAAGACTCCCCCCAGTTTATCCCATATCTATGTTTATTTTCAATAATAAAAAGGAAATTCCTTTCTATTTTATTTTTTTCGCAAGTCCTCCAGCACCTTCTTAAAATATTCCGGAAGTTCAGAAGTAAATTCCATATATTCCCCTGTAGAAGGGTGGTTAAACCCCAGCAAACTAGCATGCAGAGCCTGGGAATCCAGCCCCAGATGTTTTTTGGCCGGCCCATAAAGAGGATCACCTACTACCGGATGTTTTATATAAGAAAAATGTACCCTTATCTGATGGGTTCTTCCCGTCAGAAGCTTAACCTTTACCAGCGTATAGTTGTTGAAACGTTCCAGCACCCGGTAATGGCTTATCGCCGGCTTTCCATCAGGCACTACCGCCATTTTCTTGCGGTCAGTCTTGCTCCTGCCGATAGGAGCTTCAATAGTCCCCAGGTTTTCTTTTATTACTCCATGTACCAGGGCAGTATACTCCCGGTTTATGGTATGCTCTTTTATCTGTTCTGCCAGTATGCGGTGAGATTGGTCATTCTTGGCTATTACCATAACCCCGGAGGTATCTTTATCCAGCCGGTGCACAATTCCCGGCCTCAGCTCTCCATTTATGCCGGACAAATCTTTTATATGATAGAGCAAGGCATTGACCAGAGTATTTTCCCAGTTCCCATGAGCAGGATGCACTACCATATTCTTGGGTTTGTTTATAACCGCCAGATCGCTGTCCTGATATATAATCTCCAGGGGAATATTCTGGGGCTTTAGTTCTATTTTCCGGGGTTCAGGGATTTCGACCGTTATTTTTTCCCCTTCTTTTACTTTATAGCTGGCTTTGCGCACCTTATCGTCAACGGTAACTTTCCCGCCCTGAATCAGGTTCTGCACCCCGGAGCGGGAAAGATGGGGAAAACTGTCAGCAATAAATACATCCAGCCTTTCCCCTTCATTTTCTTCATCTACCCATATAACTTCTATACTAGCCATTTTTCACCCCATCTTTTCTTTCCTGATAAAGCATAAAACAGATTAAGATTATGCTTCCTGCGGTAATACCCACATCAGCCAGGTTAAAAACCGGCCACCAGCCTATGCTTATAAAATCAATAACACTTTTATAAAAAATGCGGTCAACTAAATTGCCCAGCGCACCGCCTGCTATAAGGCCTAAAGCATATTTTACTATCCGGGGTGGGTTATATCTAAATGTATAATAAATCATACCTGCCACCACCATCAAAGCTGCCCCCATGAAAAACCAGAACTTCCCTTCCAGCATGCCAAAAGCAGCACCGGGATTATGAATATAAGTCAGAACAAACCAGTCATCCACAACCGGATATTTTTGGCCAAGCTTAAAATTGGTAACTACTATATATTTGCTGAGCTGATCAGCAATAAGCACAGAGATAAGAGTCAGGAAAAAACGCATTTTAGCCTCCTTATGCCTATTATTTATTAAAAAATTCATGTTCATCCATAAGTTTCAAAAAACAGGGAATCCCATCGGTAAGCAAAAGTAAAAATGTCCTCATAATTATATCCCTATCTTCAGCCTTTACTTCCAGCAAATCCTGCAAAACCATGCCGTCAACTGCTGCCAGAAGCCAGGCTGCAAATGCCCGCGTAGCTTTACCGTCCCTGGCTCCATAAGAAGCTATAAGAATATCTTCGATACGGCTTATCCATTCATCATATTTTTCCCGGAACCTCAGCTTTATCTGTTCATTGCCGATTATGGCCTCATGAGCTAGATAAAACTGCAGCCGGTTTTCCTGTATTTTCTTGTTAAACCTTTCAATAAGATTTTCATAAATATCCTGTATTATCTCTTCCCGGGAAGCACTTCCGCTTTTGGCCTTCTCCGCCACCATGGTAGAAGCAGTAAGGCTCACATCCATGATATCATATAAAATATCTTCCTTGGCCGGATAATAGTGATATATGGCACCTGTGCTAACTCCTGCCTCTTTAGCAATAACCCGCATGGTGGCCCCATTTATTCCCTGTTCGCTTATAACTTTTAAGGCTGCTTCCCTTATTTTATTTTTGCCTTCCGTACTCATGCACTTTCCTCCTGCGCCCTCTTTAACACTTTGCAAGTTTATCAACAACTATAATAATAACACAAATAACAGATAAAACCATTGAACAGAAATTTTTAATCAGCTGCTTGATATTATTTTATACATTTGTTATTATATTCACAACCGAACGTTCGTTATGTTCATTGATTCTGAAAGGAGGTTTGGTTATGACGATTCCTGCCTGGATGTATGTTGTCTCTATGTCCTGTTACATGGCTTTTCTCCTATTTTTCATCGGTTTTATGCGCAAACACTACAAACTTTCCATGTACTTTTTCCTGTTTTCTCTGCTGACCTTTCCCCTCTGGCTAAACGGAGGAGTTGAAGGATGGTTTCGCTGGGCTAAAATCTTGAGCGTCATTCTGCCTACCATAGTTGTAGGCCTGGCTCGCATTGCAGTTTACGAACAAAGGAAAGGTAAATTCTGGGAGTTTCTGCAGAAAGACTGGATATTATGGTTTTTCTATGGAATTCTGTTCCTCAACATAATGGAAGCTACTATCAAAGATGTTACTCTGGGCAACTATTTTAACGCCCTGTGCGGATTTTTACTCTGTGTAACCATACCTTTCCCAACCAGGTTCTGGAAAATATCTACCGAACCCCATGGGGATTTGATTGCTTATACAACTGCAGCCTGGAACTTTATCTACACTTCCTGGAATGCATGTTTTGTCTACGCTGAAAGCCCTGTGTATTTCTTTAGTTCACTCTGCATCCTGCTGGCGGCAGAAATCTATCCTATCATTAAAGGACGTCCGGAACTTTATATTATCGCCCGGGTATATACCCTGGCTATCCATCTGCTAATCAGGGCATGTGTGGACATTTTCCCCCGGGTTATGGACGCTTCACCCTTCCACAGCATGGAAGTGTTAAAAATATGGGGAATAATAAATGCGATAATGATAATACCCTATGTATTCTGGCACATGTGGCAGCTGCATACCGGCAAAGCCGATATAAGCTTCAGGCGCGGCCGGGTAGAAAAAACAGAAGTTACTGCCAAACCTGCTATGGCCTAACATCATCAATCCCCCCATCCCCTTTTTAATATAGTTGAAAGGACTGGCAATTTTAAGCCAGTCCTTGTTCTCCAGTTATCAAAACTTTTTTGACTAACAAAACCAGGAGGTAATAACATGGGCATTTTATATGAACCTATAGGATTTATCGGCTGGGGAATTGCTGCATTTGTTCTTCTTGCTTTGATGGCATTTAACGAACTCGGGCGTACCACTAAATGGGGAGGAATAGTCCTTTTTATAATTGTTCCGGCTATATTAACCATATATGTCTGGCCTACAACCGCAGCTCCTGGCAATGAATACGGAACAGGCAACTGGTTTACGTGGGTAAAAACCTATTCGGCTTTGGCAGGCTGTGTTGGTTTTATGGCCCTCCGCTTTATACCCGGCTTGGCAGAAAAAAAATGGGCTTTATGGTTTCCCCCTCTCATTCTGGCCATTAATATCATGGAAGCTGTTATTCGTGACTTTCAGTGCTATACATTCGGAGCCTGGGAAGGAGCCTATATAAATCATCTCTGGGTAATGTCAGGCCCATGGAATATAATGAACGGTATTGCTGGTATCCTTAATATAATAACCATCTGCGGATGGTACGGTATCTTCATTTCCAAGGATAAAAGCCGGGATATGATTTGGCCAGATATGATTTGGCCCTGGATCATTGCCTATGATTTATGGAATTTTGCTTATACCTACAACTGTATTGCCGACCACTCATTTTACTGCGGATTACTCTTACTTTTATCCTGTACTATACCTGCCTTTTTTATCAAAAAAGGTGCCTGGTTACAACATCGTGCTCAAACCCTGGCCCTCTGGGCTATGTTCGTAATGACTGTCCCTCAATTTGCCGATAGAATCGCACCAGTACCTACAACCCATAACCCAACAGCTTTCTTTACTGTAAGTTTTCTAGCTTTGGCTTCCAATGTGGCTCTGTTTATTTATCAGTTTAATAAAATACGCAAATACAAACTTAATCCCTTGAAAGACGAGATTTACAAAGACACCAAAGCTTATAAAAGCGCAATAGCCGAAAATATTTAAATCATCTTATCTAACGGGGAAAGGTGCTTTTTTGACATCTTTCCCCACTTCTATGCATCCCCAAAATGCAAAAATATCTCCACTATCTCCGGCCGGTTGCCTATGCGGATAGGAGGGCCCCAGGTACCAAACCCGTTGGAGACGACAGCCTGAAAATCACCCCTTCTTAAATATCCCCAGTCGGTTAAAAAAATCCTCCGGGTAATTCTATGCAAGGGGGCCAGCTGTCCCCGGTGGGTGTGTCCCGAAAGCTGCAGATCAACTCCAGCAGCTTCCGCTTCCTCCATATCAGCCGGGTTGTGATCCAGAACTATAACCGGAAACCTGGTGTCAACATTCTCAAGCAAAATCTCAAGTTTTTTGCGAAAACGGCTGAATTTGTCATCTCTCCCTACCAGATAGAAACTTTCCCCAATAAATACCCATTCATCACGCAGGACTTTAACCCCTGCATCTTCCAGAAGTTTTATGGCATAACGGTACTGGCCGCCGTAGTAATCATGATTGCCCAGAACCGCATAACTTCCTATTTCAGGATTAAGCCCTTTTAATATTTCCGTCATGCCCAGTTTCTTAAAAACCCTGACATTTTCATCGATAATGTCTCCCACCAAAAAAACCAAATCAGGCCTTATTTCATTGATAGTGCGGACTAAACTGGAAAGCCTTTTCTCATTTACCACACTTCCCAGATGCAGGTCGGAAACCATTATTATATGTAAATCCTTGATATTGCCAGCTGATTTGGCAATAGTTATATTATACCGGTTTATTACCGGATTTCTGGCATTTATCGTCCCATAAGCTATCAGCAAAACCAAAAATAGCACGACAGCCGTTCCGGCATGAAAACAAGCCTCTTTAGCAAAGACCGGTAAAAACCCAAGCCAATTATTAAGCATATACAGCAGGTCAATAAAAATAAGTGTTAAAAAAGCATAAAAGAAAAAAGCCAGCCAGTAAGAGCCTATTACAGTCATCATGCGGCTTAATCTGCCGGGATAAATCCTTTCCCAGGTTTTTCCCAGCACATAGGAAACTGCCAGCAGAAATAAAACTGCCCAGTATAAAACGGGATCCCCGTTCAAAAAAGCCCCAAAAGCTTTAATCCCATGCCATCCTATATAATAATTTAAAGCTATCCAGGCTATAAAGGTGACAGGCAAGACAAACACTCTGTCCATACTGCATTCATCTCCCGGCTAGATATCAAAAGTTATAATATCACAAAATATCTTTAAAGCAAAAAGCCCTGCCGATATTTTTAAAATTATCAGCAGGGCAGAAAAATATTCGCCCGGGTTTTAAAAGCAAAAACAAGCTATATCTTTTCGATTTTAGCAGCTGCCACCTTAAATTCAGGTATTTTAGCTACCGGATCCAAAGCTTCCGAATTGGTAAGATGGTTGGCTGCTGCCTCTCCAAAGTGGAAGGTAGTAAATACTACTCCTTCTTTTATGTTTTCCGTTATTCTTGCCTTAAGTTCTATACTTCCCCGCCGGGTACTGAGCCTTACCATATCCCCGTCTTTTATGCCGTATAACACGGCAGTAGCTGGATGAATCTCCACTTCATTATGCGGTTTATGCTCATCAATGGCTGCCACCCTTCTGGTCATGGTGCCGGTATGGTAATGATAAAGGCTGCGTCCGGTAGTAAGGATTAATGGGTATTCTTCATCCGGCATTTCAGCAGCTTCCCGGTACTCTACCGGATGGAACTTGCCTTTTCCGCGTACAAATTTTTCCCTGTGCAATATCGGAGTTCCCGGATGGTCTACAGCAGGGCACGGCCACTGAATTCCAGTTTCTTCTATTCTTTCATAAGTTATTCCCGCATAGGAAGGAGTAACGCTTCTTATTTCTTCAAATATCTCCTCCGGAGAATTATAAGACATCGGATAGCCTAATCTGGTTGCCACCTCACACAATATCTGCCAGTCCGGCCTTGCATTGCCCCGCGGGCTTACAGCTTTCCTTACCCTCTGTACCCTCCGTTCGGTATTGGTAAAAGTGCCGTCTTTTTCGGCAAAACTTACCCCCGGCAAGACTACATCTGCCTTAACTGCTGTTTCGGTAAGGAATATATCCTGTACCACCAGAAATTCCAGGTTATCCAGAGCCTCTTCTACATGGTGGCTGTCCGGGTCGCTGAGCATCGGATTTTCCCCCATAATATACAAAGCTTTTATTTTTCCTTCTACTGCAGCATTTATCGTTTCCGTAAGGGTCAAACCCTTCTTGTCCGGCAGTTTTACACCCCAGGCCTTTTCAAATTTATGCCGGTTTTCTTCTATTTCAACTTTCTGATAGCCGGTATATACATCAGGCAGACCTCCCATATCACAGGCTCCCTGCACATTATTTTGCCCGCGCAGAGGATTTACACCGCTTCCCGGTTTTCCAACATTGCCGGTAAGCATAGCCAGGTTGCATATAGCCTTTACATTGTCTGTACCTTTGCTGTGCTGGGTAACTCCCATGGCATAGCAGATAGCTGCCTTTTCCGCCTGTGCATATAAACGGGCTGCCTTTATTATATCTTCAGCCGGAACTCCGCATATTTCAGAAGCCAGTTCAGGAGTATACCTTTCTACTATCTCTTTTACCTCTGCAAATCCTTCTGTGCGCTCATTTATAAATTCTTTGTCTAAAAGGTTTTCCTTTATAATCACATGCATCATGGCATTAAGAAGCATTATATCTGTACCTGGCCTGAACGGCAGATAGACTTCAGCCAGATCAGCCAGTTCAATGCGGCGCGGGTCAGCCACTATGAGCCTGGCTCCCCTTTTCAGCACATTCTGCCTTATCTTGTAACCTATAACTGGATGGTTTTCGGTGGTGTTAGTACCTATAAGGAAAATAACCTCAGCTTCTTCTTCCAGGTCTTTTATGCTGTTGGTCATCGCTCCACTGCCGAATGCCGCCCCCAGACCGGAGACAGTTACCGAATGTCAGAGGCGTGCACAGTGGTCAATATTATTGGTCCCTATAGCCGCCCTGGCCAGCTTCTGAGCCAGGTAATTTTCCTCATTGGTGGTGCGGGCAGAAGTAAATACCGCAATGGAATCAGGCCCCCACTTTTCCTTTATTTCTTTCAGCCTTCTGGCTGTATAATCCAGAGCTTCTTCCCAGCTTACAGGCACCAGCTCCCCGTTTTTGCGCACCAGCGGTTCCTTTAGCCTTTCCGGCGAATCTATAAAATCCCAGCCAAACCTGCCTTTTACACATAAAGCTCCCCGGTTGGCCGGACTAAGTTTTTCATCCCGGATAGAATCTACTCCTACCACCCTGTCATTTATAACTTTAAGTTCCAGAGTACATCCAGTACCGCAGTAAGTACATATAGTCCTAACTTTCCTGGCCTGATAATCCCGTCCTCTTCCTTTTTCCACCTTACTTACCAGAGCTCCTACCGGACATACCATTATGCACTGTCCGCAGAAAACACAGGTAGAATCTTTAAGCCCCAGATCAAAAGCAGTAGAAACAACTGCATTATGCCCGCGGTTTTTCAGGTTTATGGCAAAGGCACCGGTAATTTCCGCACAGGCCCTTATACATTTGGTACACATGATACACTTGTCATAATCCCTTTCAATAAACGGATTGGGGTCTTCTTTATAAAAACTTACTTCTTCCCCTTTAAACCTGCTTTCCCGTACTCCATAGCGGTAGCAGTAATCCTGCAGCTTGCAGTTTCCATCCCGTTCACAGACATGGCAGTCCAGCTTATGCCTGGCCAGCAAAAGCTCAAGGATAACCTTTCTGGCTTCTACTACCGCCTGGCTTTCCGTTTCTACCTTCATGCCGTCTTCAGCCGGAGTAACGCAGCTGGCCACCAGAGTTCTCCTGCCTTCCACCTCAACTACGCACATGCGGCAGGAACCGGCCAAACTTAATTCCGGGTCATGACAAAAAGTAGGAATATCAGCACCTGCTATCCGACAGGCATCTAAAAGCATGGTTCCTTTAGGCACTGTTACCTGTTTGCCGTCTATGGTAAGAGTAATCACTTTCTAACTCCTCCCTCCGCTTTTATAAAAGTTTTTGCATATAGTCATCCTTAAAATGCTTTATACTGGTTTCTATCGGAATCGGAGCTGCCTGTCCCAAACCACACAGTGAAGCCTTCTGCATTACCCGTGATAAAACCAAAATATTCTCCAGATCTTCTGCCCTTCCTCTTCCCTCACTGATGCGCTTCATTATTTCATACATGCGAAAAGTCCCTTCCCGGCATGGATTACATTTGCCGCAGGATTCATGTTCAAAAAATTTGGCAATGCGGGCAGCTACTTCAACTATGTCCCTGGTTTCGTCCAGAACAAAAACAGCTCCTGAGCCAAGGCTGGCTCCTATCCTGCTCATGGAATCAAAATCAATCGGTGTATTAAGGTTTTCCGGAGGTATAAAAGCGCCGGAGCTTCCTCCCACCTGTACCGCCTTCAGTTTTTTGCCCTCCTTTATGCCTCCCCCCAGTCTGTATATTACATCCGAGAGCAAATAGTCAGTCGGTACTTCGAAATAGGTAGGATTATTAACATCCCCTGTTAAGGTTAGTATCTTGGTGCCAGGATAATCAGGAGCCCCAATGGAAGCAAACCATTCCGCCCCGTTGGCAAGAATATAAGGCACACAGGCAAAAGTCTCCACATTGTTCACCACGGTCGGCATTCCCCACAAACCTTCCACCCCGGGGAAGGGGGGTTTAAAGCGCGGTTCTCCCCTTTTACCTTCGATAGACTCAATGAGAGCCGTTTCCTCTCCGCAGACATAAGCTCCTGCTCCCATCCGGACTTCAATATCAAAATCCTCTAAAACCCCTGCCTTTTTGGCACTATCTACGGCATTTTTAAGTAATCTCGCTATATGCGGATATTCCCCCCGGCAGTATATATAGCCTTTTTTAGCTCCTACCGCCAGAGCACAGATAGCCATTCCTTCCAGAAGTGCCTGGGCAT
Organism: Thermosyntropha tengcongensis; assembly: GCF_055381335.1. Taxonomy (NCBI): domain Bacteria; kingdom Bacillati; phylum Bacillota; class Clostridia; order Eubacteriales; family Syntrophomonadaceae; genus Thermosyntropha; species Thermosyntropha tengcongensis. The sequence continues at coordinate 794,517 of NZ_AP042437.1, read as the reverse complement.
TTTTTTCGCATATTATGCGGTCTTTATAAGTACCTGGTTCCCCTTCATCCAGATTGCAGACTACATATTTTACCGGTGCGTTTTCCGGCACAAAACTCCACTTCATTCCGGTATTAAATCCAGCTCCTCCGCGTCCCCTGAGCCTGGATTTTTTTACTTCCTCAATAATCTTTTTAGGCTTCATTTTTCTGGCCTTTTCTAATCCTTTATATCCGCCTATCTTTATATAATCTTCTGCCTTTTCCGGATTTATCTTATCTGCATACTCCAGTATTATGCGCTTTTCCCCGTTCATACCGTTCCCCCCTTATTCATATTTTTTCAATATTTCTGGAATCTTCTCCGGGCTTACATTAAACTCAATATCTTCATTTATGGTTATAACCGGAGTAGCCTGGCACTGTCCTATACATTCGCAAAGCTCCAGGGTAAACTTGCCGTCGGGAGTAGTCTCCCCCGCTTTTATACCCAGATAATCCTCCAGAGCCTTTAATACCCTATCAGCTCCCGCCACATGACAGGGAGCGCTTTCACACATGCGGATAATATATGTTCCCCGTTTTTTAACTGAAAAATGGGCATAAAAAGTAGCCACTCCATAAGCTTTAGATTCAGGTATTTTAAAAATACGGGCTGCTTCTTTTAAAGCCTCTTCCGGAATATAGTTAAACTCCCGGTTAAGGGCATGTAAAGCTTCTATAAGGCCTCCTTCCCTATCCTTATAAGGCATTATAATTTCCGCATAGCTTTTCCCCACTGTTTCCAACCTCCTTAAGTGAAAAAAATAACAAATAAGGATAACCGCTCCAGGTTATCCTTCACCCCAATTTTTTTCAATTTTTAAGAATTGACATCTTCATCTACAGAATCATCCAGATCATCTACATGGCCAAAGCCGTGCCTGTGCCTGCCTGTTTCGTGCAGTTCATAATGGCCGCCTTCCAGTATTAAAGCCTTGGAATTTATTATAGCATCAGCTACCTTGCGGTGAGCTTCTACCAGAATGCGCTGGAAGGTAGTTCTGGATACCCCCATCTCTTCCGCACACTTAAACTGGTCATAGCCCAGCAAGTCCTTAAGCCGCAAAGCTTCTGCCTCTTCCAGCTTTAAAACTACCTCTTCCAGTTCATAACCGGGAATCCCTGCTGGCTTGAAACAATTAGCCCGCGGTATATGTGCTACACGGCGACATTTAACCCTTCTTGGCATGAAAACCTCCTTCACCAGAGGGACCAGAAAGATAGTTCCTGGAGTCCCTTTTATTAATCATACAAGCAGCAAAAAATTCATAAACACTTAAATTATCGAATATCAACCGTCAAAAATCAACCGCTAATTACCCTTAAAGGTGAAAATAGTTTATCAGATAAGAAGCCAGCTCTTTTGCCTGTTCAAAAGAAAAAACCTTTATGCTTCCTCCCCTGTCATCTGCTCTAAAATCAGCAACGCGGGCAATCAGGTTAGGCAAATCCAGATAATTATCGCTTATCTCTTTTCGCATAACTTCTATGCAGGGATAGCCGGCTTTTTTATAGCCTTCGGTAATAATTAAATCAGCATAAGGTTCAACTTCAGCTATAATCTGGTTTAATGACCTGGGAGACGAATGACGGCGGTATATTATTTCGGTATCCTCACAGGCCGCTACTACCAGCGGCACCCCGGATGCAAAAATATTTCCCGAATCATTCCAGGTATCTATGTCTATTCCATGATGGGCATGTTTGATAACTGCCACCCTTATACCTTTTTCCTGCAAAAATTCCGCTACTCTGGTAAGCAGGGTAGTCTTGCCTGCATTATGCCATCCGACAAAAGAAACAACCGGTTTCATAACTAAAAAGCCCCTCTTATTTGTCTTTTACCAGCTCTTCGGCAAGAAAAACCGCTTTTTCTATTACTTCCTTTTCGTCAAAAGTCTTTATCACCTTATTTTCCATAACTATCCTGCCATCTATCACAACGGTATCTACATCGCCCGCCTGCGCAGCATAAACTACATTGGCTGCCAGGTCATAACGCGGGCTCATATGAGGTTTATCAAGGTCAATAAGGATAAAGTCCGCCTTCATACCTTCTTTCAGCTGCCCTACTTTATCCTCCAGCCCCAAAACTTTAGCCCCATTGACAGTAGCCATTTTTAAAGCTGTCCAGGCGGGAATAACTGTGGGATCCATGCTGTTTACCTTGTGCAAAAGGGCACAGGTGCGCATCTCCTGCAGCATGTCCAGGTTATTGTTGCTGGAAGCCCCATCGGTTCCCAAAGCTACTGCAATTCCCGCTTCCAGCATCTGGGGAACCGGGGCAATACCGCTGGCCAGCTTCATGTTGCTTTCTGGATTGTGAGCCACACCTACATCATATCTGGCCATTATCTCCATATCATTTTCCGTAAGATGCACACAGTGGGCAGCCAGAACTTTATATTCGAAAAGCCCCAAACTTTCCAGATGCTCTACCGGGGTCTTGCCATACTGCTTCTTTATATCCCTGAATTCAGTATTAGTTTCTGCCACATGAATATGTATCCCCACCCCTGTTTTCTCTGCCAGAGCCAGCACCTTCTTAAGATATTCCGGGGGGCAGGTATAAGGAGCATGGGGCCCCAGCATGGCAGTAATCCTTCCATTTGCTCCCTTATGCCAGGTTTTAATAAATTCTTCGCTCTGTGTCAATGCCAGATCAGCCTGTGGTCCTACTCCTATCATTCCCCGGGACAAAACAGCCCTTATTCCGGCGAGTTCTGCCGCTCTGGCCACTTCATCCATACAAAAATACATATCGGCAAAAGTTGTAGTACCTGACTTTATCATTTCGGCTATTGCCAGCATAGTACCCCAATATATATGTTCAGGGGTAAGTTTTTCTTCCAAGGGCCATATCTTGGTCTGCAGCCACTCCATAAGCGGCAGGTCATCTGCATAACCCCTGAGCAGAGTCATGGCTGCATGGGTGTGAGTGTTTATAAAACCCGGCATAGCCAGCTTGTTTTTTCCCTCTATTACTTTTTCGTAATAGCCGGCAGGAGGTTCTCCTTCCCCTATCTCTTTAATTTTGTCATCTTTCACCACTATATAGCCTTTTTCAATAAACCGGCTTTCTTCATTCATGGTAATAATGCTTAAATCCTTTAGTAATAAATCCACCCCATAAGCCCTCCTCATCATCTTTCCTTTTTCTGGCCGTAGCTTTTAAATTTTTCATTAAGGCATTTCACATCTTCCGGTGGCAGTATATTTATACTCCCTATCTGCTGAGCCAGAATAGCTATCATGGCTGTCCGCTCTGCTATATAACATGCCCTTAGCGCAGCCGAAGGTGAAACATCTCCGGCAATCAGGCCGTGATTGGCCAGTAAAACTGCCTTTTTGTCCTGTCCCAAAGTTTTTACCACATTTTCTGCCAGCTCTTCGGTACCGCAGTGGGCATAAGGAGCCACCGGTATTTCATGCCCTATGGCCTGGGCAGTTTCTTCCAGAATTACCGGAATAGGCCTTCTGGCCACTGCAAAAGCAGTAGCATAAGGGCTGTGTACATGAACAATTCCCCTGATATCAGGCCGGTTCTTATAGATAGCAAGATGCAAGACTGTTTCTACCGAAGGGGCAAAAAAACCTTCCACCACTTCTCCCTCACTATTTACCACCACCATATCTTCCGGACTCAAAGTGCCGTAATCCATGCCGCTGGGAGTAATAACCATCACATCATCTATCCAGGCGCTGACATTCCCCCAGGTTCCCGGCACCATTTTCGCTTCATAAATTTCGCGGGCCGTCATGCAAACTTCCCGTCTTACTTCCACATAGCGCATAATATCACTTTCCTTTTAACATTTTTATATTTTCAGAATAAGGAGGACTTATTACCCCTTTTTCTGTTATTATACCATTTATTAACTGAAAAGGAGTTACATCAAAAGCCGGGTTAAATACATCTGCATCCGGTACCGTAATATAAACATCCTTTATCCGGCGCACTTCCTCTTTGTCCCTTTCCTCAATAGGAATTTCCCGGCCGCTTTCTATGCTGAAATCAATGGTAGATACCGGCGCTGCCACATAAAAAGGGATGTTATGGTGTTTGGCAAGCACTGCCAGGGAATAAGTGCCGATTTTATTGGCAGTATCTCCATTGGCAGCAATGCGGTCCGCTCCTACAATAACAGCATCCACTTCCCTAAGGCTCATGACATAGCCGGCCATATTGTCGGTTATAAGGGTTACCGGTATATTATCCTGCATAAGTTCCCATACCGTAAGCCTGGCTCCCTGTAAAACCGGCCTGGTTTCACAGGCCCATACTTTTTTTACCTTGTTTTTTGCGAATCCTGCCCTTATTACCCCCAGAGCTGTTCCAAAACCGCAGGTAGCAACAGCCCCTGCGTTGCATATAGTCATTACCCGGCTATTTTCAGGCAAAAGAGAACTCCCGTTTTCTCCTATCGCCTTATTTATATTTATATCTTCTTCATACATTTCTTCTGCTGTCTTCTTAAGACGGTATTTTATTTCTTCCAGCCCTTCATGCAGGCAGGAATTGAAAACTTCTTCCATACGGTTTAAAGCCCAGAAAAGATTTACGGCAGTAGGACGGGTAGAGGCCAAAAGCTCCTTCACCTTTTTAAAATAGGGAATAAGCTCCTCTTTAGTTCCGGAAAACTTATCAACCGCCATGGCCAGTCCAAAAGCTGCGGTAACCCCTATAAGAGGAGCTCCTCTTACCATAAGCAGCTTTATGGCCCTGGCTACCTCTTCCGGGGTACTTAAATGCACATAAGCCACTTCCAGGGGAAGCCTGGTCTGGTCCAGAATAACTACCTCACCATTTTCAAAACATACTGTCCTTATCATTTCATAACCCCTTTTTCATTAAGTATCTTGCCGCAGTCGCAGTTCTTTTCCCCAGGTATATATTTAAGGCTGTGCATTATAAGCCTTCTTACCTCATGTATGCTTTCCTTCATCATTTCCACCACTTCACTGTGGGTTAAAATATGGGGAGAAATGCCAGCCGCAAAGTTGGTAACTATCGACACATTTCCATAACACATGCCCAGTTCCCTGGCCAGGCAGACTTCAGGCACACTGGTCATGCCTACCACTGATCCTCCCAGCATCTTAAACATGGCAATCTCAGCAGCCGTTTCAAAACGCGGCCCTTCTGTACAGACATATACGCCCCCATTGTGTACCGTAAGGCCAAGCTCCTTGCCTGCCCTCTCCAAAGCCTTCCTTATTTCCGGACAGTAAGGAACGGTCATATCACAATGGACTACCCCTTCTTCTCCACCTTCATAAAAAGTATTTTTACGGCTTTTGGTAAAATCTAAAAACTGGTCAGCCAGCACATAGTGGCCTGGTTTCAGATCTAAATTAAGTGAGCCTACCGCTGCGGTAGCGATTATATTTTTTACCCCTATCTGCTTTAAGGCCATGATATTAGCACGGTAATTTACCAGATGAGGGGGAACACTGTGATCTTTTCCGTGCCGGGGAATAAAAGCCACTTCCATATCCTCATATTTGCCAACCGTTATCTTTACATCTCCATAAACCGTACTTTCTATCCATTCCCTGGTATCCTGCAAAATTTCCGGGTCATATACCCCGGTTCCACCTATTATAGCAATAGCAGGCATTACAATTCTCCTCCTTATTCGTCTTCTTCTCTATCTCCAAAAAGCGCCTCCGCAAACAGCACCGGATCAAAATCGCGCAAATCCTCCAGGCCTTCGCCTATTCCTACCAGCTTTACCGGAATCCCCAGTTCTTTGGAAATAGCAAGGACTATGCCTCCTTTGGCAGTACCGTCCAGCTTGGTAAGAATTATACCTGATACCCCGGTAGCCTCTTTGAATATTTTGGCCTGACTTACCGCATTCTGTCCGGTAGTCGCATCAATTACCAGAAGCACCTCATGGGGAGCAGAAGGGATTTCTCTTTCAATAATATTTCTTACCTTGCTTATTTCCTTCATGAGATTAGTCTTATTCTGCAGCCTGCCGGCCGTATCTATTATCAAAACATCGGCCCTGCGAGCTTTAGCTGCATTTATGGCATCAAAGACTACTGCTCCTGGATCAGAACCTTCCTGGTGTTTTATGAGCTCAACCCCTACCCGGTCAGCCCATATCTGCAGCTGGTCAATAGCAGCTGCCCGAAAAGTGTCTCCTGCTGCCAGCAGCACCTTTTTGTTTTCCTTTTTAAACCGGTAAGCCAGTTTGGCAATAGAAGTAGTCTTCCCTGCTCCATTAACTCCCACCACCAGTATAACAGCCGGTTTTTCATCTACATTTACATTAAGTGATGTATCATAATCACTCAGGATTCTGGCAGTTTCTTGCTTTATAAGTTCCATCACCTGTTCAGAATCATTGATTTTATTTTTCTTGGCCGCTCTGCGTATATTTTCCACCAGTTCCAGGGAAGTTTCTACCCCCACATCAGCCTGAATCAAAATTTCTTCCAGTTCTTCATAAAAATCATCATCCAGCTTTTTATTAGTCTTGACCAGATTAACAATTTTATCACTTATATTAGCCCTGGTTTTACTCAAACTTTTCTTGAAGCGGTCAAAAAAGCCGGTTTTTTTAGGTTCTTTTTCTCCCTTCTCTTCTTTAACTTCCTCCTCCCTTTCTTCCGGCAAAACCTCATCTACTTCCTCTTCAGGGCTTTTTTCTTCCTGCAGCACATTTTCCGACTTTTTTTCTTCTCCTTTATCTTCCCGCTTTTTTCCTTTAAAACGGTCAAAAAAAGCCATAATCCCATCCTCCATTACTAAATTTATCCTGCCATACTTTCAATATCTTTCATGTTCAGAGTCAAAACAGAAGAAACTCCCTTCTCCGGCATAGTCACCCCATAAACAGTTTCTCCCGCCTCAATCATGGCCTGACGGTGGCTGATGATAATAAACTGCACTTCTTCTGCCATTTTTCTTATAAAACGGGCAAAACGCACCAGATTGGTCTCATCCAGAGCTGCGTCTATCTCATCCAGAAGGCAGAAAGGAGCAGGTTTAAGCCTTAAAAGCCCAAAGATAAAAGCTATACAGGTAAGTGCCCTCTCCCCTCCGGAAAGCAGGCTTAAAGCCTGGGCTTTTTTGCCCGGCATCTTTACTTCTATTTCTACCCCGGCATTAAGCTTGTCTTCAATATCCTCCAGCCTTAAAACCGCATCTCCTCCCCCGAAAATCTCGGTAAAAGTCTTTTTAAAACTCTTGTTAGCCAGGTCTAAAAAGTTTATAAATTCCCTGTGCATCAATTCTTCGGTTTCCTTAAGCAGCTTTTCCAGTGCTTCCCTGCCTTCTTTAAGGTCATCATACTGCTTTTTCATAAAATCAAACCTGTTTTTTAACTCCCGGTAAGCATTTATAGCTTCCACATCAACATTTCCCATTTCTTCCATCCTGGCCTGTAAGCTCTCCATCCTCCGCTTATATTCATTGTTTTCTCTGGCTGTATGTATCTCCATTATGAATTCAGGAACTTCCTCTCTGAATTCTTCCATAAACCTGGTTTTTACAGCAGTCAGTTCAGCCTCCAGCCTGGCTTTCCCAATCTCCAGGTTTTTAACTTCTCTTTCCAGGCTGGCAATCCCAATCCTTAAAGGCTCTATCTCTTCTTTTATTTTTCCTATACTTTTTATAAGTTCCTCTTCCCCACTGCGCTGTTTTATAAGTTCATCATTAACCTTCTCAAGTTCCAAAAGCTTTTCCTGCCATCTTTTTTCAGAAGCCAGGCATGTCTCCTTTTCCCCGGCAATCTCCCCGGTCAGCTTTTCAATAAGCTTTTCTGCTTCAAAAATAGATTTAAGATAAGAATCTTTTACCTCTCTAAACTGTTCCCGGCTGTGTTCAAGCTTTTTAAGCTCTCTGGCCTTCATGTCCAGCTGTTCACGATAAGCTGCCAGCCTTTCTTCATATACCCTCATATCCCTTTTTTTCTCTTCCAGGCTTATCTTCAAATCTTCCAGCTCTTTTTCCATTTCCTCACTTATAAAATCCTTTTCCCTGTGCTCATGGTAAAGAGCCTGCATTTCTTCTTCCAGAAGCCTGATCTCATCTAAAACAAGTCTATCTTCCTGTAAAACAGCCTTTTTCTCCTTTTCCAGCCAGGAAAATTTTTCTTCCGCTTCCTTAAGGTTTTTAACCAGCATACCCAGAGTAAAATCGATTTCGGCAATTCCTTTTTTCTTATCCTCTATAACATCATCGACTTTTTTAAGCTCTTTCTTTATAGTTTCCAGGACTCCGTTCTCCTTAGCTACCTCTCTTTCCAGCTTTTCCTTCTCTTCTTTGAGGCTTTTTTCTTCACTCCTGTACTGCAGAGGGGTTTTAACAGTTTCTTTTCTGCTGCCTCCTGTCATAGCCCCGCTCAAATTTATAGTTTCTCCTTCCAGGCTTACTATGCGTAAAGGATAATCCAATCTGTGAAAAAGCTCGATCCCTATCCTTATATCCTTTACTACTACCACCCGTCCCAGAAGGTACTCCACTGCCCGGTCATAAAAAGGTTCATATCTGACAAGCCGGGAAGCAAGCCCCAGAATTCCATCCTTTCCCGCCATTTTTTCCACTGCTTCCTCCGGCAGTCTTTGTACCTTCAGCATGTCAAGAGGCAAAAAGGTTACCCTTCCTGCATTATGCCTTTTTAAAAAATTAATTGCTTTTTCTGCATTTACCGCCCTATCTACCACTATATTTTCAAGGCCCCTGCCTCCTGCTGCCTCAATAGCTGTTTCCAGTCCAGGGGGAACCTCAATAAGCTCTCCCAGTATACCCAATATACCTGATAATTTGACCCTATTCTGCATTATAAACCTTACTCCAGCAGAATAACCGGCAAAATTCTTTTTCACATCTTCCAGGTGCATGATTTTTTGCATTATCTCGCTCTTTCGCCGGTTTAAAGCCTCCAGCCGGCTGCTGGCCGTATTCATTTCATCAAGCAGCGACTTTCTCCTGTTCTCCAGTTCTGCCAGTTCAGACTTAAGCTCTAAAACTAACTTCTCATCCTGCTCCTTTTTCTTTCTTAAAAAACTGGCCTCTTCCTTCTGCCTCAGCAAACGTTCCTCAATTTCCTCTTTTCTTATCGCCAGCCGTTCCCGCTTTTCCTTAAGCTTCTTTAATTTTTCCTCTTCGCTCCGAAATCTATTTTTGGCATCTGCCGCCTCTTCTGCCGTTTTAAAAACCAGTTCCTTTTTAATTTCAAATTCGCTCTTCTTATCCTCTATTTCCTTTTCCAGTTCCTTCAGCTTATTTTCCAGCGTGCAAAAAAGATTTTGTTTCTCCCGGTACTCTTCTTTTGCATCCCGATAATCCTTTTCAATCTTTTCCAGCTCTTTGCAGAGCCCTTCAAGCATCTCTTCATATCTAACCTTATCCTTTTTGGCTGTCTCTATTCTTTCTTCCTTGTTTTTTATCTTTTCCCCGCTTAAGTTAATAAGGCTTCTTAATTCATTTATCTCATTTTCCAGACGATACCTTTCTTCCTTATACTGAGCTATGTATTCCCTTTTAAGCAGAAGCCTGCTTTCTTCCTGTTCAAGCTGCCCTTCCTTTTCCTCAGCTTCTGCCAGAAGCAGAGCCAGTTTTGCGCTTTTTTCCCGCAGGCATTCTTCCTGTTTCAAAAGGCTGTCCTGAAGCTTTTTTATTTCAAAAAGGCTTACCCTGTATTTCAGGTCATCAAACTCTTCCCTCAGCTTAAGATAAAGCTCAGCCTTTTCAGCCTTTTTCTCCAGTTCATCCTTTTGATTTTTAAGCTCCCCTAATATATCACCAATCCTTACCAAATCACTGCCGGTACTGGCAATCCTCGCTTTCACTTCATTTCTCTGCTGCCGGTACTTTATAATTCCGGAAGCTTCCTCCAGAAGAAGCCTCCTGTCCAGAGGCTCTCCGTTTAAAACTTCTTCCAGCTCCCCCTGTCCTATTATAGAGTAGCCGCATTTGCCAAGGCCAGTTCCGGTAAAAAGCTTATTTATGTCCTTCATGCGCACCCGGGACTTATTAAGATAAAACTCACTTTCTCCAGAGCGGAAAATCCTGCGCCCTACCGAAATCTCGCTGTATTCAAGCGGCAGAAGGTTGTCTGTATTGTCCAGCACAATCTCCACACTGGCCATGCTCAAGGGCCGAAACTTATCAGTACCGTTAAAAATAACATCTTCACTCTTCTGCCCTCTAAGTTCCCTGATGTTATTTTCTCCCAGTACCCAGCGCACAGCATCTACCAGGTTGCTTTTTCCACACCCATTGGGGCCTACCACTACATTAACCCCAGGTTTAAAAATTATTTCCGTATGGTCGGCAAAAGACTTAAAACCTTTCATCTCTATCTTTTTAAGGTACACTTTTTTTCCTCCTAAACCCCTATAATGCTTACATCACCTGTAGATACCCTTATAACTTCCCGGCCTGTGTTTACAACCATATTGCCCATCAAATCTATATCCTCATTTATCCCTTCTATATAGCTGTTTCCCCTTTTTATGCAAACTTTTCGTCCAAGGTGCATACACCGCTCTTTAAACTCTTCCCTTATTTGCGCAAAACCGTTCTGCAAAAACAATTTATAATACTCATCCATACTCCTTAGTACACTCACCAGCAGCCTATTTATATCTATTTTCCTTCCTGTTTCCATATATAATGAGGTAGAAATCCCCTTTAGCTCATCAGGAAGGGAATTTATATCCACATTTGCATTTATGCCTATCCCGGTTATAAGATAATTGGCCAAATCCAGTTCCCCACTCAGCTCCAGAAGTATGCCTGCCGCTTTACGCCCTTTAATATAAATGTCATTGGGCCACTTTATCTCGCACGGATAAGGCAAAAAACTGCCAAGGCCCTTTGCTACGGCACAGGCAAAAACCAGAGATAAAAGCGAAAGTTCGCTTACTGGTAGCCTGGGGCACAAAACAACCGAAAACCACAGGCCTCCTTTTGGTGATTCCCACTTTCTTCCCAGCCTTCCCCGGCCTGCTGTCTGTTTGCCAGCTACTATAACCACACCTTCTTCCAGGTTCTTACCGGCACCAATCATCCGTTTAGCTTCCTCATTGGTAGAATCCAGCTCAGGATAATATATAACCTTCCTCCCCAGAAGCCTGTCCTTAAGTTCCTCCTGCACCACCCCGGGAACTACCATTTCCTTCCCATTATGCAGAATATATCCTCTGCGGCTCACTGCTTCAATCTCATAACCTTCCTCTTTTAAGGCTTCTATATTTTTCCATACCGCTACCCGGGTTATTCCCAGCCTGTCAGCCAGTTCCTGACCAGAAACATATTCCCCCTGATGCCGGTAAAGCTCAGATAAAATTTCATCCCGCATATTTTTCTCCCCGCTCTAAGCTTAATCAACAACTTCCTTCTGATTTATTTGACAAAACCGCTTAATTCCCTTTTACAAAAAAACGACAACCAGCCATTTTTATCCATAAAAAAAGGCTAAAGTCTCTGCTGCTTTAGCCTTTTTCTACAAATTAGGCAGCCTTTTTAGAAAATCTTCAAAACGCAAAATCTTATACAGTTTTTCATCTTTTCCTATACCTAAAGCCCCTTCCGCCATGAAAAGGGAAGATTTTACCTTAATATCTTTAAAACCGTATTTTTCTTTTAAATAGTTTATATTAGCCTTTTTATTGCCTACCAGCTTGGATACCTCTCGCCCATTTACAAAAAAAGTTATTTCATCACTATTTTTCAAATCCCCTGCATCAGCAATCAGCATTTCACTCTGCCTCAAAAATACCTCCTGTTTTACCAGTTCACCAAAAGCAGGATGAAAAGGCCCAGCTGCTACTACTCCTTCTCCCCGCAGCTCCTCGCTGGGCTGCAGCCCCATACGTATAACCTTAATACCGTGGGAGGCAAAGACAAGAAACATATCGGTTACTGTCCTTACCGCCTCTTTCAGACTCAAAGGCTCATATTCCCCTCTTACAAGCATCTTTTCCAGAGCCGTACCTGATATAACCAGAGCAGGGTAAATCCGCACCATATCCGGCTTCAGGCCGGCTGCCAGATGGGCTGTCATGAGGGAATACCTGTAGTTATCGCCGGGCAGGCCCACCATAAGCTGAATACCCAGTCGAAATCCGTGTTCTTTTATAAGATGGCAAGCTTTAAAAACATCACCGGCTGTATATCCCCTGCGCGATGCTTTTAAAACTTCATCATGTAAAGACTGAACCCCCAGCTCGATAACCTTAACCCGCCATAACTTTAAGAAAGACAAAATTTCCTCATCAATACAGTCAGGTCGGGTGGAAATCCTTACTGCACTTATCCTTCCTGCCTCAATATAGGGAAAGACTTCCCGCAAATAAGCTTCCTGCCATTCCCTTCTAACAGCAGTAAAATTTCCGCCAAAAAAAGCTACCTCCACATCCGAACCTTCTGGAATAGTAGCCAGATGTTCCTCAATTATGCCTTTTATGCTGCCTGCTTCCGGTGCTCCCTGTGCAGAGGCAATTTTTTTCTGGTCGCAAAATATACAGTCAAAAGGACAGCCTAAATGGGGTATAAAAATTGGTATATTGAAATGTTTTCGCAACTTACTTCCCCTTTTTGGTTATAAATTTTAAAAGATTTTCCCTTAACACCTTTTCCGCTGCATTTTGTTCAGCTTCCTTTTTGCTTTTGCCTTCACCGGTAGCTATAAGCTTCCCCTGAAAAAAGACACCTGCCACAAAATTCCTGCAGTGAGCTGGACCGCTTTCACTTATAATCCGGTAGCTTACATTTTCACTGCTTACTGCCTGTACCATCTCCTGCAGCCTGGACTTATAGTCATAATAATCCCCATCGGCACTCTCTTCTATATACTCTTTAAGATGCAGCAGAATAAAGTCCCGGGCTTTTTCATACCCTTGATCCAGGTATATAGCGCCGATAACTGCTTCCACTGCATCAGCCAGAATAGAATTTCTCATTCTGCCGCCAGACTTTTCTTCTCCTTTGCCCAAAAGCAGGTAATCCCCCAGATTTATCTTCTTTGCCACCTTTACAAGCGATTTTTCACATACCACCTTGGCCCTTATCCTGGTAAGATCACCTTCCGGTTTATCCTGATAATGATTGTAAATATATTCGGCTACAATAAAATTGAGGACAGCATCCCCCAGAAACTCCAGGCGCTGATTGTTAACCGGGCTGTTTTTTTCCTGGGCATAGGAAGGATGGGTTAGTGCCATCCTTATTAACCCGGGATTATTGAAATGGAGATTATTATCCCGCAAAAACCTGGCAGCAGCTTCTAAATCATTAGGCATTTTTCACCTGGGTAAGATATTCATATAATGCACTTACCAGAGAGCCCATCGTGGGGTAGTTTTCCAGATCTTCCTCAGGGAATTCTACATCATAAACATCTTCCAGGGCCATTATCATTTCTACAATGTCGATGGAATCAGCATTAATCTCTTCAAAAGTAGTTTCCATCTGAATCAGGTCTTCTTCAATTCCTAATTGGTCAGCCAAAAATTTTCTGGCGAGGGCAAAAAACTCTTCCATATTCCCTTTACCTCCTGATTTTGTGAAAATCTTCTACCTATAAATATTACGCATTACAGGCAGCCATACCTGCTTTTTCCTTTAATTTTCTTTGATTTTAGCCAGCATTTCTGCCTGTTTTCTTACAATATCCTTCTCTATGCAATCCCGAGCTACGCACAAGCCGTTATATACCGCTTCTCTTCTGGAACTTCCATGGCACACTATGCTTATGCCATTTACTCCCAGGAGCGGCGCTCCACCTATTTTAGTGTAATCCATTTTGTTAAAGAAGGAAGGCAAAGTTCCCAGCTCTCTGGCTACATTGCGGGCAATAAATAAAGAAACCCCTTCAATCGTCTTTAATACTATATTGCCTGTAAAACCGTCACATACGATTACATCTGCCTTGCCATCAAAAATGTATCTGCCCTCTATATTGCCGATAAAATTGAGCTCAGGAGCCTCCTTCAAAAGATTATAGGCCTCCACATAGAGGCTGCTGCCTTTAGTCTCCTCTTCGCCGTTATTAAGAAGGGCTATCCGGGGATTGTCGATGTTCATAACGGAAGCTGCATAAACCTTGCCCAGCAGGGCAAACTGCAAAAGCTGACGCGGCCTGCAGTCCACATTGGCCCCCACATCGATAAGAAAAGTGCAGCTTTCATTCTGATTGGGAACAAAAGTGATGATAGGAGGCCTTTCAATATCTTCCATGCGTCCCAAAATAAATATAGCTGCTGCCATCTGCGCTCCTGTACTCCCACAGGACACAACAGCATCTGCCTTACCTTCCTTCACCAGTTTGGTGGCCACCACTATAGAGGCATCCTTTTTCTTGCGCAGAGCAGTAGCCGGGGATTCGTCCATGCCTATCACTTCTGAAGCATTTGCTATTTCCACCAGGCTGCTGTCAAAGCTGTACTTCTTAAGCTCTTCTTTTATAACCTCTTCTTTTCCCACCAGAACAAGCTGTTTCTTTTCCTGCTGGATAAAATCAACTGCTCCCGCAATTATCTCATAAGGGGCATAATCTCCCCCCATAACATCAAGAGCAATTTTCATTTAACATCCTCCTTAAAAACAAAAAGTAAGCTTTAAGTCTTTTAACAAGACTTTAACTTACTTTTTGGTTAAAATGCAATATATTTACATGGTTACATAACATTTTTCCCTTTGTAATATCCACAATTCAAGCATGCTCTGTGAGGCAATTTGTACTCATGGCACTGAGGGCATTCTACCAGCACCGGCTTTTCTATTTTCAGCCATTCAGAACGCCTCTTGTTTTTGCGGGAATGTGACTGTCTCCTCTTCGGTACACCCATGGATTAAACCTCCTTCCCTGTTTTTAATTGCATTAATTTCTCCCAGCGGGGATCAATCTTTTCGTCACTGCATCTGCAGTTTTCCACATTAAGATTTGCTCCACAGATAGGGCATAATCCCCGACAGTTCTCGTCGCACAAAGGCTGCATCGGCAATGAAAGCAGGATTTCTTCTTCCAGATAAGAAGTTATATCCACTTCATCACCAGTAAAAAACACTGCTTCTTCCTCTGCAAAATCATTCCGGTAAACAGCATCTGCTATATTAAAATCCAGTTCTATATTTACCGGAAATATAAATTCCTGCAAACAGCGGGAACATGCAAAAACTATCCCTGTATGCAGATCTCCCCGGGCCCAGAAAACCTTACCCGTGCTTTCCACACGCAGATCAGCATGTACAGGCCCTGAAAACCTCCCTCCCAGGGAGGAAAGCAGTTCATCGCCAAACCTGGCATTAAAGCTGTAATCCTCACTGGCTACCGTTTTTTGCTTTAATTCCTTCAGATTGATTCTCATAATATGCACCCCATAAAAACACCAGAATAATTATAGTCTTCCCGGACAGGTATTGTCAATAAAAGCATAAGAGATTATAAGAATTTAAACTATCATCTCCTTATCAAAACATAGTAGCACAAAATAACCCCTTATACAAATGAAGCAAAAAATGAAGGCAGGTTATCCCTGCCTTCACTGCTATCAGTTTATATATATTATTTGCCCTGTGCCAATCTGTAAGTATCTCTGGCAATAACCAGTTCTTCATTGGTAGGAATTACAAATATTCTTACCCTGGAATCTTCAGCAGCCACATCTACTTCTTTTCCTCTTACCTTATTCTTTTCTACGTCAATCTTAATCCCGAGATAATCTAAATCCTTGCATATATTTTCTCTTATGTCATAGCCGTTTTCGCCAACACCAGCCGTAAATACCAGACAGTCACAGCCGTTCAGCTTGGCAATATAATTTCCGATATACCCTTTTACCCTGTTGTAATAAACTTCCAGCGCAATCTGGGCTCTGTAATTTCCGGATTTGGCGGCTTCCAGTATATCCCTCAGGTCATTGGATACGCCGGAAAGCCCCAGCATACCGGATTTCTTGTTGAAGTAGTTGTTGGCTTCCTTGGTGTCCATTCCAAGCTTTTCCATGAGATAGAACACGATAGCCGGGTCAATGTCTCCACAGCGGGTACCCATTACCAATCCTTCCAGAGGAGTAAAGCCCATGGTGGTGTCTACCACTTTTCCGTTCTTTATGGCAGCCATACTTGCACCATTGCCGAGATGCAGGGTTATTATCTTGCACTCTTCATAAGGCTTGCCCAGCATTTCAGCAGCCCTGTGGGATACATAATAGTGAGAAGTTCCATGGAAACCATATCTTCTTACATGATACTTTTCATATACTTCATAAGGCAGAGCATACAGATAGTTAGCCGGTTCCATAGTCTGATGGAAAGCAGTATCAAAAACAGCTACATGAGGAATATTGGGCATAAGGGCCTGACATGCCTCAATCCCCATAAGGTTGGGAGGATTATGCAAAGGAGCAATATCAAAACAGTCCTGAATAACTTTCTTGACATGGTCATCGATTATTACGGATTCAGCAAAGCTTTCGCCGCCATGTACTACCCGGTGCCCTACAGCGCCAATTTCATCCATGCTCTTGATTACACCATACTCTTCATGGGTCAAAACTTCCAGAACCAGCCTCATGCCTTCTGTATGGTCAGGCAGATCTTTCTTTATAACCACTTCATCCTTGCCGGTCGGCTTATGTTCCAGAGTAGTTCCCGGAATCCCCACCCGATCGACCAATCCTTTAGCCAGAACAGTTTCATTGGTCATATCAAAAACCTGATACTTTATAGATGAGCTGCCCGCATTAACTACCAAAACCTTCATCTATTAATTACCTCCTTAAAATTGCATATTAAATTTTTGAAAACAGATTAAGCCCTTACTGCAGTCATAGCTACTACATTAACAATATCTTCTACGCTGCAGCCGCGGGAGAGGTCATTAACCGGCTTGGCCATACCCTGCAGAATGGGACCAATAGCCTCAGCCTTGGCCAGCCTTTGTACCAGCTTATATCCGATATTACCAGCCTGCAGGTCAGGGAATATAAGTATGTTGCACTGTCCTGCCACCGGGCTGCCGGGAGCCTTGGAGGCACCAACCTTGGGAACCAGAGCAGCATCAGCCTGCAGTTCACCATCAATCTTCAGTTCGGGGAATTTTTCCTTGGCTATCTGAGTAGCTTTAGCTACCTTATCAACTACTTCATGGCTTGCACTACCTTTGGTAGAGAAAGAAAGCATGCCAATCTTCGGATCATCAATGCCGCAAAGCTCAACAGCAGTATTAACAGAAGCCTTGGCAAAATCAGCCAGCTGTTCGGCAGTCGGAACAGGAGTTACCGCACAGTCAGCAAAAACAAATATGCCATTATGACCATATTCACAGTCGGGAACAATCATGATAAATGCCCCGGAAACAGCGGAAATGCCAGGTTGTGTCTTGATGATCTGCAAAGCGGGGCGCAAAACATTTCCAGTGGTATTTTCAGCACCAGCTACTTCACCATCAGCCTGTCCCATCTTTACCATCATGGAGGCAAAGTACAGCGGATCAAGCATAGCTGCTTTAGCCTTATCCAGGTCTACCCCTTTGTCTTTGCGCATTTCATAAAAAGCCTGTACATAATCATCAAAATAAGGTGCTTTTACAGGGTTAATAATCTCAGCGCCTGAAATATCGGCACCAATCTGGCTGGCCTTTGCCCTTATTTCTCCTTCATCCCCCAAGAGTATCGGCCTTGCAATCTTGTTTTCAACAATAGGCTTAATAGCCATAAGGGTGCGTTCTTCCAAACCTTCGGGAAGAACAATAGTCTTCTGCTTCTTGGCTGCTTTTTCCCTGATTTGTGCTAACAAACTCATCCCTTCTACCTCCCTTATTTTTTCCCTCACCGAAACATGTGTACATGTTTCACATTTTATTTTATCATAAATTAATAAGATATTGGCAATATTTATATAGGCCATAAAAATGACAAGTGAGGTAAAAAAATGTCGGTCATAGGAATCATAGCTGAATACAACCCTTTCCATAATGGACATCTCTACCTTATAAATGAAGCCCGCAAAACAGAAGACCCGGAAGGCATAATCTGTGTAATGAGCGGCAATTTTCTGCAGCGCGGCGAACCTGCCTTATGCCACAAATGGGCAAGAGCCAGAATGGCTCTTGCAGCAGGAGCTGACCTTGTTATAGAACTGCCCTTCTGCTTTGCGGTAAGAAGCGCCTACTACTTTGCCCGGGGAGGAGTAAACCTGCTGGCCTCAACCGGCCTAGTAACCCATATTGCTTTCGGAAGTGAAAGCGGAAACCTCAAAAAACTTGATGCCCTGGCCGGTTACTGGCTGGAAGAAAGCCCGGAATTCAAAAACCAGCTTAAACAGTACCTTGATAAAGGTCTCAACTTTCCTGCTGCCCGTGCCCGCGCCCTGGAAGACATAGTAGAAGAAAAAAACCTCAAAGATTTCATAAAAAATCCCAATGACATACTGGCTGTAGAATACCTGCGCAATATAAAAGAAAAAAAACTTGCTATAACCCCTATTGTAATAAAACGTACCGGCAGCGGCTATCACAGCACTGAACTCACCAGAATCGCCAGCGCCACTGCTATCCGCCAGGCCCTGAAAAATAATGTCCCTATGGAAAAAATAAAAGAAGCCCTGCCGGAAACCAGCTTTAACATCCTTAATGAAGAAATAGAAAAAGGATATGCCCCGGTGCTGGATGAAGAACTGGGAAACCTTATCCTCTTTAAACTGCGCACCATGACCGAAGAAGAGCTCATAAACATATATGAGATAAAAGAAGGCCTGGAAGGAAGATTCCTTAACGCTGCTTACCAGAGCGCAGACCTGGAGGAGCTAAGGCAGAACATAAAAACCAAACGCTACAGCATGACCCGTATAAACCGCACCCTCCTTTATGCCCTCTTTGATTTTACATGGGAAAAAGCCCGGCTTTTTGATGAACACGGTCCCCGGTACATAAGGGTACTTGGCTTTTCCGAAAAAGGACAAACCCTGCTGCGCAAAATCAAAAAAAACTCCCCCCTTAAAATCTTAAGCCGGGGAAGTGAAATAAAAAAAGCCCTTACAAAAGATCCTGACCCGGTTCTGCGGGAAATGCTGAGCCTTGACATAAAAGCCGGCCACATCTACAGCCTGCTCTATCCTGGCACAGCTGCGCGAAGAGGGGGCCAGGATTTCAGGATGGAAGTGGTAAAGAATTAGATATATAAAATAAGGAACGCAGTTTCTGTAAAAAAACTGAGTTCCTTTTTTATAAAATTCTGTAAAGTTTTATACCCTCAAACCTCTCCGTAAATAAAGCATGCTTAATCTAAAATACAGCGTTCATAATAATCAAAAGCGCCCCTACAACTATAACTATTATCTGGCAGAACCCTATGTTAAAAAACTCTTAATTGCCTTTGTCCTGCACCAATATCATCCTGACAGCTTGTATCCTTATATTTTCAGTAAAATTTCCCAATATCTTGCCATCCCGCCTTCTAATCCAGCCAACACAAAAAACACTTCCTGCCAGCCTTATAAAAACACCTACAAGTCTTCCCAAAGCTATTTGTTATATAATAAATTTTATTTATTGTCGTTATAAAAAAATTTCATATAGTTTTTTTAAAGAAATATCCCAAAAAGTCATCAACTTATTCCATATATGGTCAAACAGATATTTAAAACCAAAAACATATGCAACAAGTTTAAAGGAGGTGGTATATCTCTTCATGTATAAACAGTAAAAGAAAGGCAGGTGACATATAACATTTATAAACATGTAGCAATAATAAAACTTAATCCAATTAAAAATTTAGAAGGAGGTTATATTTATTATGCAAAACAATTTCTTGATTAAGGTTTATCGTAATGGCCTAGTTGAAAAAAACTATCAGGATAGTTTGTATACAATTGAACAAAAACTCATGGAACAATGGGGAAGGCGCAAGGAAATTGAAGAAATAATGAATGCTAGAAAAACTTTAGCTTCTCTCCACAGCAGCAAAACAGCAATGGAAAAAAACAGCACAAACAACAGCCAAAATATTCCTCTTCCCAGCAAACAAAGAAAAAGATTTGCAACTCCGCAAGAAAAAAAGGATTTTATCAAAGAAATATTGTTACAAAAAAATCCTCATATATTTAAGCAAGTTGAAGAGCTATATAATCAATTTTAATTTTTATATTTCCAGGATAAAAGGCTGTAAAACAAATAGCAGATAAAGGAGGGGATGTACCCCCTCCTTCCCCTAAATTTTTAATATCACTTTAACCTGATTATCATTTAACCTTCCAAAAAGGAGGTATCATACTTCATACTATGGATTATTTCTCAAAAATCCTGAATATGCCGAACAACAGGAAGCTTGAAATATATACCCGTGATAAAACCCAAAAAGTAAAAATTTCCCTTAAAAAAGCAAAATCCGCAAAACTCATAACTTACTACCAGATATGTCCAAACCCCAATCCCGCTTACCAAAGATTCATGGTAAAAATAAGCCAGGATTTTATAGAAGACTACCTTTTCAAGGAACTTCTCTTTCTTCTTAATGATTTCTATACTGACAACAGAGTAACCGCCGAATTAGTAAAACTTCCTCCCCAGGGTAAAAAAATTGCACTAACATATAAAGAACTGAATGCAATACTCGATATAAATACATTTAACTTAAAAGACCTCAGGGTTGTTTTAAAATTAACCGGTCCTGAAATAGATATAGCCAGAGTTCTCCACTATGCCCAGAATGAAGAATATCTCCTGGATCCTGAAGAAGAGATTGAATATATAGAAAATATACATCATCCATTATGCCAACTGCTAACGCCAGCAGATATAAAATCTGTATATCACGGTACCAGTTCACTGTTAATAGCTAGACTTAATACAAAATTCATTGAAAAATTCCTCGTTTCTTTTATGGGACTTTTAAATAATTATGGAGCCAGGTTTGATTATCTATCTTTTTCTAATGTATAATACCATAATTAATTAATATAATATTTTAATATGTAAAATTATAATATATAAATTCTATATTTTAAAAATTATTAAATATACAAACCTAATAAGAAATGACAAATCTTTTAAACACAAAATTTTTAAGTTCTATGCCTGGTCATTAAAAACTAATCCCTCTTGTGCATCAAGAGGGATTAAATATGTAAAATAAAAAATTATACAGTTATTGCCCACCATTCAATAAATATTTTAATACTCTCCTAAGATTTTCCTTATTCTTTTCATAACTGCTACTATCATGCAAATCTATAGACACTTCTGCATAAGGATTTTGGGAAGAATTATTCAATTTCGTCTCACGAAGAATATCCTCATCCTCCGCATCAGCTTTAGGCAATACCAATCCCAAACCTATAGCGTCAAACAGGTATCCATAAGCCAACAGCTGGTGAGTAATTTCTCTTCGACCTGTCTCTAAAGATTTCTGACTTCTATATTTTGCATCCAATATAATGCTACTTCTTTTGTTTTTATTGTTATCAGTTTCTTGAGCCTGATTGTCTTTAACCGTTTCAAACTCAAGCATAATATCAGGCAAAAGGTATTTGCTCAAGAAAAATCTAGAATTTTCTTTATTTTCTATAAATACTCTTAAATCCTTTTCCTTTTCCCTTTCCTCATAGGCAACATATCTCCTCAATTTCCAGCCTTTTAAAGTATCGGCTTCTTTTAGTATATCCCTCACAAGTGCACGCAGGTAAAATTCAAAAAGCATCTGGACATCAATATAATACTGCGGAATTTTCACCATATTTTCACTTTCTTGATGATGCACTGCAGGTACATTTTTTAAGATTATCTTTGCATATCTTATTGCTTCCTTATAATTTTTAAATATTCCGTTGAATTTTAGTCCTTTGAAATCATTAGGGTTTATTTTTTTTAATTCTACAGGTTTTAAAACCATAGTACAAAAAGCTATTTTATTTATTAAATCGCTGTTCTGCAACAATTTATCATATTCCCTCAAATAAATCTTAGTACACTCCAAAGCTGCTTTTAAAATCTGGTTTTCCAAACAATTGATATTAAGCTCACTAAATTGGCAAAATATCCGGTCTTCTCTTCCTCTAACCAAGTTTTCTCTTATATGATGTTTAAAAACAATCTTTCCTTTTATCTTTCCGGTTAAATTTTCCTCTTTTTTTATAAACTGATATTTTATAGTCCTTTGGCACAGCTTGTAAAGCGTATTAATATATGCTATCGCAATAAATATAATAAAATTTTGGGCATCTTTTTTCCTTACTTCTATCAAAGGCTCTTTGTCAAATATGTAAAATAACTGGCTTTCCCCTTTATTTTCCTTGCTTCTGGCTTGCAAATAAATGTCGATCTCTTCATCAGCAAAGACTTTATCCAATATATAAAAAAGCATATTATCCGCAAATCTTGGTTTTATGATTAAGGGAACCATTTCATCCTTATCATTTTTAAAATACTCATTTGCCGATTTTTTCAAATATTGAGCGCCAACAAACTGAGCTGTCCATAAATCACCATTGTTAAATTTCCAATTTCTAAAAATACCTAAATTTATTGAAGGATCCGGCTTC
Source organism: Thermosyntropha tengcongensis (assembly GCF_055381335.1). Lineage (NCBI taxonomy): Bacteria > Bacillati > Bacillota > Clostridia > Eubacteriales > Syntrophomonadaceae > Thermosyntropha > Thermosyntropha tengcongensis. The sequence goes on along the minus strand of NZ_AP042437.1, from coordinate 771,996 downwards.
TCTTGTTTTAATAACTCCTCTTGAATTTTATCTTCAAGTTCACATTCAATTTTACTATAATCACAAAAAATTATCATGCCTTCTTCCCCACTCATTGCCTTACCTCTCTTTGCCAGCCATTTTCAGGAAAGTTTGGAAAGCAAACCTCATCAGCATTTTAAATATTTTGCCATATTTTATTAACTTTTTCAGCAATTTCATTAATAGATTTCTTTAAATCCAGTTTTTCTCCATCCACATCCATAACTAAATTATTTTTAAAAATACCATCTTTCATATATTCCTTAAGTATGGGAATAACCTGATAAACAAATTTATATTTCAGTTCCTCCTCACTCTCAGCCAAAAAATAAGTATGCCCTATCTGCACATCTTCAGCATAGAAATCAGGAGCCAAATTATTTTCATCGACAAATAAATCCTTTACACTTCCAAAAAATTTTTTAGCCTTGTCTCCTAAATTTTTGTCCTTTTTATCATAGTAAAAATCAATCACCTCTTCATCCGGCAAGAAAGAAATAAAAGCAAATCTTCTTCTTACTGCATAATCTATGCTTCCTATAGAACGGTCTGCTGTATTCATGGTGCCTATTATATATAAATTATCAGGAAGTTTAATAGTGCTATCGCCGTCTATCTCATAAGGTATCTTTATTCCTTCCCCCCTATACTCCAGTGCATATATAAGTTCCCCCAAAACAGCTGCCAAAGGTGCGCGGTTTATTTCGTCTACAACCAAAATGTATTTTTTCTCATCTTTATCTATATTAGTTACAAATTCCTTATATATTTCATATATTTCTTTCAGCTTGCCTATCTTATGAAAGGCATCAATTTCATTATATTCCTTTAAATCTTCTACCATAATCTTTAAATTTTCATCATCAATATCATTAAAATTCTCGCTTCCAAAATTATTACTATCAGCAAGGAACTTTCTGAAAATCATAAACATATCCGCATACATTTTATTTGCATGCCTACCAGATTCTGCTCCTGCTGCTTCCTTTGCCATCCTTCCCAATATCTTATCCCTCGTTTCATAAATAATTTTCCCTTCTTCACTCCTAACTGTTATCCCCCTTACAAAGTCTTCGTAATTGTAGGAAGGATGAAATTGAATTATATCCCAAATTACATTACCGTTATTATGATCGCCAAATCTGCATTCATTGAGTTTATTTTCAAAGCTTTTGTTATCTAAATCAAACATATTTTCTCCTATCAGCCAACCTATAATTCTGCGTGCTGAATAAGTCTTGCTGGTACCGGGAGGCCCGGTCAAAATAACTTGTCTTGTCCACCCCCGCAGCAATATTTCCGCCACTTCTAATTCCTTAATAATAGTCTTTATCACTTTCCCTCTCCCCTTTACAAAATAATTTTTTTCCAATCTCTTGGTGAATTCTTTTCCATTTCTTTTATTTTTTCTCCAGCTTTGGCAGTTAAAATGCCATCCTTTAAGTATTCCTTCAATAAAGGAAGCACCTTATACTTCGCTTTAAAGATAAGCTCTTCCTCATCCTCAGCCATAAAATAAGTATGTCCAATCATAAAATCTTCCCTATTCATATTAGAGGTGCAGTACCCTTCTCTGTAAAAAAACTCTTCAACTTTTGTATACAAATCCCTAGCAAAACTTAATAAGTTACTTTTATTGCCAACATAATAACGTTCAAGTAGTTCCTTATCAGAAGGACACTGAAAAAAAGCAAACCTGCGACGAACTGCATAATCCAAAGTTTCCAAGGAAAAATCCGCTGTATTCATGGTACCTACAATATAAAAGTTTTCAGGAATAAAAAAATCATAATCCTTATCTTCATTAAAATATAAAGACTTTATTTTCTCGTTTCTGTACTCTAATCCGTATATAAGCTCCCCTAAAACTGCTGACAGCAATGCCCTATTAATCTCATCAATAATTAAAACATATCTAGGGGGTCCCTTTTCTTCACCAATTGCTCCCCCCAATTCATGGTTCACTCTTACCTCAGGATTCCTATTTGCAATTTCATTAAATTTTCTAATATCCCTATATTTTTTTATCAAATCTTTAATCTCTCTTCTCTTCAAATCCTCAAGGCCTTCACTGCTATCATAGAACAATATATAAGCAATCAAGGCCTCCATTACCATCTCAACTAAAATCCTGTTCTTAATTTCATAATTTATATTTCCTTTACCAGTTTCTACTTTAATTCCCTGGATAAAATCTTCCCGGGTATAAGAAGGATGAAACTGGACTATTTCCCAAGCACCTTTATATCTATCCTCCGACTTACGACTACTGAATCTGAGTTTCTCCATTTGTTTTGCTAGTTCATGATTATCTATATCACTAAAAAAAATTTCCTTATTATCATCATAGTCGCTATCAAAGGTTATCTTCTTTCCCTTAAGATCTATCCCCAAAATCCTAGCAGCTAATCTCTTAGCTATATGTGTCTTTCCTGTACCCGGGGGCCCCGTTAATATCATAAATTTGCTATATTTATAAAGATTATTTAACTTTTTGCAAGCTTGGTAGTAACCATTATTCGCTGTTGGGTTAGCAAAATATTTTATAGCATCAATCACTAAATTTAAAAAATTCCTATATTTACCATCTTTTACAATAGGATTTAAATTTAGTTTATCAAAACCATTAGGGTTAGCAGTTAAATAAAATGTAGTATTATTAGCAAAAGCCTTATTTATATCTTGAAATTCTTTTTTTAGTTTAGAGTTTACGTTATATTCCTTAATTTCTATTACAATATATTTACTTTTATCGCTCATTTTATCATTACTATTAATATTAAACAAATAATCGTCTCCCAACCTAACACCAATATTAACTGTTGTATCTTCATTTGCCATATTTTTATCATAAGAAAGTTTTACACCTTTTAATGAAATCCCATTCAATCCTAACTTTAAATCTTCTGCAATCGCTTTCGATATCATCTTCTTTTCTTGTTTTGATATCATATTTACTTCCACACCTCTTCAAATGCTAGTTATAATTACACAAACACACTTCTGACTATTATGTTTTCAATACTCTTCAACCATTAAAAAATTGCATTTTATTCCCATCTTATCCCCCCAAGTTACAATATTCAAAAATACAACATGAGAAATTCTTCCTTTTTACAGAAATTCCTGCTAAAATTTCAATTAATATATAAATTTTTACAAATAATTTTTATAAATTAAATACTTGGGGGGGAAATCAATAAATGCCAAAAAATACTTCTTTTATTTCCTTATCCGCACCTGAAAAATACATACGCAGAAAATATCAACAAGAAGGCAATCATAGCTACCGTAATGAATTCATGAGGGATCGAGACAAAATTTTATATTCTAAAGCTTTTAGACGTTTAAGCGGTAAAACGCAAATTTTCTTAACCAAAATCGATGATCACAGAAGAACCCGTTTAACCCACACCCTTGAAGTTGCACAGATAGCCCGTACTATATCTGCCAATCTCCAACTAAATGATGACTTGACCGAAGCTATTGCTCTAGGACACGATGTTGGTCATACCCCTTTTGGCCACATAGGAGAACGAGTGTTAAACCTCATAATGAATGGTTGCGAAGAATTCACTTGTTTTATAAATAAAGATGAAAATAAAGGTTTTAAACACAATCTACAAGGGATAAGAGTTCTGACTAAAATTGAAAAAAGTATTTATGGCGATAATAAAAGTCTAAACTTAACCAACTTTACGCTTTACGGGATATTCCATCATACCTCTGCTAAATGGGAAAATCGTTGCCCGTATTGCGATGAAAAAAATTCAGAATGTAAAATTAAAATCTACAGACCTAAAAATTGTGCATGTTCAGGACAACTGTCGACTAATTTCTATACAGATAATTGTGAATATCTAAAAATAGAAGAATTGGGAATAGATGCCGTTTCGCTGGAAGCGCAAGTAGTAAAATTAAGTGATGAAATAGCTCAAAGGCATCATGATTTGGAAGATGCTATCCTAGCAAAAATTATGACCCCTGGTGAAGTTTGCGAATTATTAAAAAACACTTTTTCAGATCTTAATTTTCTTAGTTTTAAAAGAAAAAACTATAAAACTATATTCAATAATAATTTAAAAAATATGGAAAAACAAATAAACGGTATGTATTTTGTACCTTACATGTCCAGATTAATCGTTGATCTTTATGTTACACAATTATTGGCCAATAGTATGGAAAAAATAAAAAAATTTACCGAAAATCACCAAATAGATCGTAAAGGTTTTGTAGAAAAATTTGGTGAGTTATCAGAGGGAATTACTGAATTGGTAAGTTTTTCTGAAGAATTTGTAGAAAAAGATAAACAAATAAGAAATTTTTTAAAAAATAGAGTTCTCAATTCATTTGAAGTACAAAGAATGGATGGGAAAGGCGCCTTTATAATTAGAAAACTTTTCAGGGCATATTTAGCTAATCCTCAACAGCTTCCTGATGATGTAATATTGCAAATTTACAGTGATTGTCAAGGTTCCCCTATCCAAATTAATTCAATAGAGGATTTTAAAAAAGAGGTTGGAGAAAAAAGAAATCAATTAGATAGGGATAAAAGTACAAACGAGAATGATTTTTTAAATTGCCTATGCAGAAATATATGTGACTTTATCGCAGGGATGACCGACAATTATGCACTAGAAGAGTATAAAAAACTTTACATATAAAATTATTTTCCTGAGACTGAATATAGAAACATAAACAAAATTCAGTCTCAGGAAAATCAATCTAACTTTTTAAAAATTAATAATTTTAAGGACAAAATAACTTTGTTATTAATTATAAAAATCAAATCCTTATAAACTTCTGGTTCTTTTAAAAATTAGAAAATAAATTTTGCCAGACTGGAGTAAGGCTTAGCTTTTATAAAAGCACAAAATTTTTTACAGCCTCAACAAGTACTAATTAAATAAACTGTCATCATTCATTTCTTCCTGAAATTCTTCATCTATTTCTTCCTCTAATTCTTCATTTATCTCTTGCTGAATTTCATCATCTATTTTCTCCTCTAACTCTTCATTTATTCCCTCCTGAAATTCTTTATAATACATTTTAGCTTGTGATTCTTTATATGTTTCATTTCGCAATTCTTCATTAGCTGTTTTCTCTGCCTCTTCTTTTATTTTTTGTTGCACTTCTTCCAATGGAATGGGAGTACAGCGTTCATGATCGACATTAAACATCATATAAGGGCGTAATACTTTTCCTCCTTCAAGTTTCATTTCATACATATTACCTGTTACAACTTGAATAACATACCAGTAGACTTCTCTACTGCCATCTTCATAAATTATTTCTCCTACAAGACGCGGATCAATTATCAACTCATATTTCCATGTCCATGATAAACAGGGTTCCCAAAACCTGTACATACATGGCTCATAATAAGATTTAATTTCATCATACCTGTAATAAACTGCCCAATCCAATCTACATACATCATTTCTCTCATTTGAATATGCGCCAGCTTCTGCCCAATCTTGCAATTTTGCTATTTCTTCATCATCTAAACCATCTTTCAAATATACCGGTCCTTCTTTGCCAGTACAAGCGTACTTCTTTTTGATAGCACCTATTACATAATTTATTTGCCTCCTATCTTGGCCTTGAGTAAAAATTACAATATAAATTCTTCCATAACTAGCATTTACAGCTTCTATTTTATAATTTAAGCCTTCAGTCAAATATCTTATAGGTATATAAACTCTTCTTTCTGATTTCATTATAAATGGCTCTACATCCATTGTTTTTTTCTGCCCGTTCATAAAAACCCTTTTATCACCTATAACCATTTCCACTTTATTATTATCCAAAATTGCAGTTATTTTTTTCTGGGATTCATCCCAATTAATTTGAGCATTTAAAGCTTCTCCAACAAGTCTATAAGGAACAAATGTCCTTGACTGGACTATAAAAGGCGCTCCATAACCTGGCTTTAATTCCAGTTCATTATTTTCATTGTCAATTAATATTTTAACTCTGTAATTTTTTTGCATATTTTCATAATTTACAGCATAAACAGGATCAGTTTTGATCAAAAAAACAAACATCAATGTTAAAAATAAACCAGTAATTAGTATAATCCTTTTCATTTAACCTTCCCCTCTTTTTTCTCTCTTCCCAACTTTTTTTAATCAAGCTGCAATCTTATTTTTATTTTTCCGCCGCCTCTCATAAGCGACATCATTTCCCCGAATTTTACCTCTGTTTTTTTTCTGCCTTGAACTATAATCCAGTTTGCTCTTTTAAAATTAACAAAAGATAAACAGCCTACTTTTGGCCGAAAAAGTACATTTATTTGGTAGGGGGTCAAAACAAAATAATACTTCTTAATTACATCCAAAGTATTTCTCATTCATAATTCTTTTACCAAATTTAAAAAAATCCCAATGACATAGTGCACAAGCAAATTAAATATCCTTATCTGTCATATCTTTTTCAGTATTTTTAAACTTGATTCCCGAACAATGAATATATCAAACATTATCTTTATATTTGAGTATTAATCCCCTCTTCAAATATTTGAAAGTTTATAGTTCTATCTTAAAACCTTTTTCACTAGGCCAAACAACTTCTGCCATTCCTCTGAACTTTTCAAAAAACTGGCGGTTTTCTCCATGTACGGGAATAATAATCTCAGGCCTTATAGTTTCAATAAGCTCTATCATGCCTTGTCCATCTATATGTCCCGAACAGTGAAACCTTCCGTCATCTTTATTTATATCTCCTAGCTTTCCATACAATTCCATGTCAAAGAATCTAATCCAATTCAGCATTTTCTTATGGTCAATTGCCATTTCTTCATTATAAGCTTCGCTGGAAGAATATATATACACAGCATTATAAGGCTCTATGGAAAGCAAATCATCAAAGTCATAATAAGAAAAACATAATATGTAGTCTCCGGGATTCCTCCTTAACTCATCACCAATAACCAATTTGTCATTAATACCCTCCAATAATTTATTTTTCCATTTGTCTTCTCTTAAAGAAATATCATAGTAAATATTAATATGTTCATCTGATAACGGATCCCAATTTATTTCTCCCACATTATGATACAAGGCACTTAGAAGATAAAAATCTTTATCAGTAACTACCAATTTTCTACCTGTATACCTTGCAATGTCAAAAAACGTTTCCAGCCTTTCTATATTGCGAGGTGCAAAATCAGCGATAACCAGTTTACCTTTGGCATTCTTGACAACATCTAAAGCATTATTCTTGACATCTTCTTCTGTAACTGATTTTTCCCTATCAACATGTGTACATTCACACATAAGAACCTTTGGCTTAAGTCTAGCTGCTTCCTGGATAAAAGTCTTAGTTTTGCCCCCTTTCTTGCCGTGCATGCGAATATCTCCTGTATAAACCACCCAACCTCCTTCTGTTTCAAAAGCATAAGCAGTAGCACCAGGCACAGAATGATCAACAGGCCAATACTTATAATCTTTAAGCCTGGTTTCTTTTATTTTGTGCCTATTTTTATTTATTTCATTACTTTTTGTAGGCGATTCAATCATAAATTCTGTAAATTTTTCACAGCCATACCGTGGCTCTTCTAAAAGGACAAAACCTCTAAGTTGATAATTATGATCATATTTAGAATTATTTTTAGAATCAGATTTAGAAACAGCTCTAATTACTTCTTTCGTAAATTCGAGCCCATCTTTTTCTATTTTAGAATATTCTTTTTTGTATTCCTTAAAATAGCATATATCAAATATATTCTGTGAAGTATCCTGCATAGCTTTCATTATCAAAGCAGTAACAGGGCTGCAATATACCGGAACAGTAACATCTACAAAAGATAAATAACCAAAATGATCTGTATGGGCATGGGATATAAAAACTGCATCAAGCTCCAAATTACGATACAGAGGCCTGTTCTTGAATTTTTCCCATAAATCATCAAGTTCAAAGTCTCTTCTATAAATACCTTCCAGAGGTGGAATAAAGCCGAAACAAAGGTAATCATGCAGACCTCTTTTTTTAGAAGGCTTTAAAAACTCTTCAAAATACTCCCCTTCCTCAGCAAAATTCATTCCAAAATCAAGCATAATATTGCCCATCATCTTATCTTCCAGCAATATCTGGTTGCCGCCAACCTGGCCAGCACCTCCATAAAATGTTATCCGTGTTCCCATCTTATCCCCCCAAGTCACAATATTCAAAAATACAACATGAAAAATTCTTCCTTTTCACAGAAATTCCTGCTAAAATTTCAATTAGTATTTAAATTTTGGCATAATTATTTTTTTATGCAAAAATTTCTGCAAATGCTGCTGGCAGCTCAATACCTAAAATTGTACGGAGCAAATTTTGCTTAATCCACCATGAATAAAACTGCTTTTCAAAACGTCAGCCAGATAAAATAATTGCTCCAGTTTAAAGCTACAACAGACTGCAGGCAGAAAAAATTACCCGCTGCCACCTTAGCTTATAAATACTTAAATATTATTTATCCTCATCCCCTGAAAGGTGATCTCTATGCAGAGCCAGTTCCCCTTTTTCCGCAAAATGAAAGATTTCCTGCATAAACTGAGGAAAGACGCCCTTTTTATTTTTGTCCTGTCAGCCATAAGTTTTGCAGCAGGAAGCACAGCCTTATATCTCATTAACAAATATATCGTTCATGGATATTATTCAACCCCCTATCTGGCAAGCAAGAGCGAATTAGCCAGATTTAAAAAAATCGGAAGAGAATTTGTACTGGCTACCTATCAGTTTGAAAACCCGTCTGAAATAGACAGAAAACTTGCCCGGATCAGGAGCAGCTTTGAACCTGATTTTTACCTTTGCTACATTAATCCCGCCAGTGATTCCCCGCTGTACCAGCGCAAGATTTATTATGAATGGGGGAAGATAACCATAATAGACATGGCTGCGGAAAAAAAGCCTGATAATGAGGTAATGGCAGTCATAGTCGGAAGATGGGAAAAATCAGAAGGGGGTTATGTAGACAAGACCCCGGTATTTATTGCGATAACTTTCGATGCTGAGGGTAAAATCAAAAATATCAGGGAACTTAACTAAATAAAGCGGTGGTTTCTATGGATAAAAAGAATTCTTCCTTCAAGGAAAAAACCGATATCATAACTGTTTTTAAATCAGAACTGCATGTTATAATTCTGAGTTCCATACTGGCGATAACATATTTTTGCATCTTTGACCACTGTATTGCCAGCAGGTATGTTTCCGCCAGGTATACAGCCAGCCAGCGTGAATTGAGCCATTATAAAGAAATAGCCCGGAAATTTGTCATGGCTACCTATCAGTTTGATAACCCGGAAGAAATCGATAAGAATATTAAGCAGCTGCGAAAATATTTCGCAGACGATTTCTATCCTATCTATACCTATGAAGAAGGGGAAGGCATCTATTCGCTGTTCCCGGTTCACAAAACCTTCAGCTGGGGCAAAGTGTTTATATACGACATAGTTGCGGAAAAACAGCCGCCCAGTAATACTAAAGTAATCGTGACACTTTCCTTTACTACCGGCGAAGGCGGAGACTACAGCTTTACCAGGCCCGCATTTGTTGCAGTAACCTTTAACCAGAAAGGCAAAATAACAGACATAACGGAGGGCTTTTGAATATTTTAAGAAAATATCTGCCGCTCTCAACTACTGAAAGCGAAGATCGCGGCTTATTTCTTCTTCTTGGGCGAATTTGCCGTTTTTAAAGACATAGGTGGCACTCACAAACAATTTGGGGTCATCTATTTTGGACTGGCCAGAAGCCATAGTAAGATAGTTTACCGTTATTTCGGAACCGGAAACATTGATCCGCAAAACCCGGGAATTCATAAAAAGCTCGTCAACAGGCACAGTTTCATACTGTCCGCTCCCATAATCAAAATATGCGTAAATATTGGGGAAACAGGCGTTGCCTCCGTAGTTTTCATTTAAAACAACCACCGCATCGGTAAACCCGTCGTTATTAATATCCCCAAAACCCATAACTTCTTCAGCTTCTGCTATCAAAACATTCTCGCGCAATATCCCTGTTGAGGTATCTGGCTCTACATACTGGCAGCAGCCATTAACCAGCTGTCTCCTGCCCATATCAAAAGGATAATAGGCATTAAGAACTCTGGTTTTTAAATCCTTTGTTCCATCCTGGTTTGAGAGCTTATTATCCTTTTCTATCCTGGCTTCTTTTTCAGCTTCCAAATTGGAAGCCTTTTTTTCATCTTTTATAAAGTTTTCTGCATTCTGCGGCTTTATGCGATGTAAGGCAATATAACAATTTTTCGGCAAGTTTTCCCACATCATTATATCTTTGCTCAGGAATCTAATTTTAAAGGCAGCAGATCCCGGATAAAAAGATAAAACATTTTTATCAACATAAAATACCCCTTGCGAAGGCCTGGAAGCAGAAGCTTCCAGAACAGCCAGGCTTATCTGGTAGTAATAATAAATTCCATCCGGGTTAAATGTATAGACATCCATGAGCCCTTTATCGTTTACACCTGCCCAGGTCCCGATAAGCCTGGCTTCCGTCCTCCACAGCGGTGAAAGCCAGCATAAAAATACTCCCCCTGCCGCCAGCAACATAAACAAGGCCAGATACTTAAGGCTCCTCTTTATCCTCAGCCTTTTATTCCCCTCCAACCCCCAGCACCCTCCTTATCTCCTCTAACCTGGCTTCTGCCTCTTCCCTACCCAGAGCTATAATACGGTCCGCTTTATCGAAATCGCGGGAAGAGAAGCGGCCCACTTTGGGCTGCAGAAGCACATCTGCCTGGGAAGAAGCCAAATCAAAATGGTATTTCTGCATAATATCCAGTGATGCCATGATTACATCCAGAGTGTTTCTTATCTCTACCTGTTTGTCAGGGCCAAAGGTTACGTCCACGGCAATTACAATATCAGCCCCTTTTTCTCTGGCTACATCTACCGGCAGCCGGTCAATCACAGCTCCATCAACCAGAACCATGCCATCCCTCCTTACCGGATTGAATATGCCGGGAATAGATATGCTGGCCCTTATAGCATCAGCCACGCTTCCTTCCTCCAAAACTACCCGCTGTCCGGAAATGAGGTCAGTAGCTACGGCATAAAAAGGCAGGTTAAGTTCAGCAAAGGTTTTTTTCTTGGTAAGGAGCTCCAGGAGGTAGGTTACTCTTTTGCCAGCCATAAATCCCAGTCGCGGTACATGGATGTCGTAAAACATATCCGTATTTATCTGGCATATCATCTTTTCCAGCATTTTAAGATTGGTTCCTGAAGCATAGATTCCGCCTACCATAGCCCCCATGCTGCTGCCGACTATGAAATGAAAAGGAATATTATTTTCCTCCAGCACCTGCAGTACTCCGATATGAGCATAGCCTCTGGCGCTGCCTGCCCCCAGTACCAGAGCTATGCGCGGACTTTTTCCCATATTATTCCTCCTGCTTTTGTTTTATCCTTTAATTCTATTATTTCACTTCCTGCCATATTATTTTTTAAGCCGGCAAGGGGGGGTATCTATTCATGGCGCCTTTTTCACGCCTGTTGTTTACAGCTATAACCGTAGTTTTCACATTATTTATGATTATTAGTCCGCAAGAAACAGTAAATGCCGCATTAAGCGGTTTTAAATTATGGTATTCAGTTCTTTTGCCTGCCCTTTTGCCTTTTTTTATCGCTGCTGAACTGCTGGTAAGCCTGGGCCTGGTTAAACTTCTAGGCTCTATACTAGAACCAGTAATGCGCCCTCTTTTTAAGCTTCCCGGCTGCAGCAGCCTGGTTCTGGTAATGGGCTTTACCTCCGGGTTCCCGATGGGAGCAGTCCTTACCAGAAAGCTTTATGATGAAAAAATGCTCACCTGTGAAGAAGCGGAAAGGCTGGTATCTTTTACCAATAATTCCAGTCCCCTTTTTATCATAGGGGCAGTAGGGGTAGGTATGCTCTCCTCCCCGCTTCTCGGATATATGCTGGCATTTTCACATTATGCCTCCAATCTGCTAACCGGTTTATTTCTGGCCAGAAGAGCAGAAGAAAAAATAACCTCCTCTATCTCTTCCCACAAAAACAATTTCAGGCTGTTTTTAAATCACGAAACTCCCGGAATTGGACGTCTGGCAGGCGATGCAATAAGGAACAGCATCTCCAATATCCTACAGATAGCAGGCTTTATCATAATTTTTTCCGTTTTCGCCCGTATGCTTATGGTATGGGAAATTATGGACATTTTTGCCCATCTTCTTCTGCAAAGCCTGCCTGGCACAGGATTAAACTACCAGGCTGCCTATGGAGCAGGAATGGGCATTTTAGAAATGACCATCGGCATAAAAACAGTGAGCTCATCCGACATAAACCTGCTCCCCAAACTTATTCTAATAAGCCTTCTTATGTCCTTCAGCGGACTCTCCATAATCTCCCAGGTAATGAGCGTAGTAGCCGGGACGGGAATCCGCCTTTCTTTTTATCTTAAAGCCCGTTTTATCCAGATGATTTTTTCTATCTTTTTTACCTGCAGCGGCTATGTATATCTTTTAAAAACCTCCCGCCTTGTTCCGTCCCTTTCTATTCCCTATCACAAACTTCTATACTCGGTTAATGCCTGGCAGCTGGCCATAAACTCCTTTATAATCGGGATTATCATAATCATCATAATGGTCGCCATAAGCCTTGTCCTTAAAATATCAGAAGAAAAACCTTTTCTTTAATCCCGCGCAGATGAAAAGTTCCTCAGCTCCTCTTTACCCTGCAGGACAGCTTCCAATCCCTTGCGCAGGACTATTTCCATATGGGTTAAAACCCCTTCAGCATACTCGTCAGCATCTTTCCTTATTTCTTCCGCCATCTTCTGGGCTTTGGCTATTATCTCATCCGCAATCTGACGCGCATTGCGGGTTATTTCATTTTCATTCAATAAACGGCTGGCCCTTTCTTCCGATTCTCTTATATATTCTTCCGCCTGGCTGTAAGCCTCCTGTTTTATCCTTTCCCTTTCTTCAATAATAAGCCGTGCATGTTCCAGCTCTTCCGGCAGGATAGCCCTTATCCTGTCCAGCCTGTCCAGAAACAAATGCGGTTCAATCATGGTTTTCCCTGACAGGGGAACCTTTTTGCCTTCTTTTACCATAATTTCCAGTTCATCTAATATTCGGTAAATCTCCATCATTTTTTAAGCCTCCCGCAACATTTTGTAATAATGCAGTGTTGAATCCCCATAGCTGTTCATGCGGTATCTTGCCAGATACACAAGTTTTTCCGGCATATCTTTGTCCCGCTTGCTTCTTATAATCAATATCCCATCTTCCGTCAATATATTTGCCCTATCTAAAGCTTCCATTACCTTATCGAATATGCCCGGATTGGTAAAAGGCGGATCAGCAAATATAATATCAAATTTGAGCCCTCTTTTTTTCAGTATATCAATCGCCTTAAAAACATCATTGCGGTATACCTCAAAACCTTCCGAAAAACCGCAGTTTTCTATATTTTCCTTTACCGCTTTCACCGCCTCCCGGCTGCTGTCAATAAAAATAACTTTTTCGGCTCCCCGGCTTAAAGCCTCAATGCCGGCACTTCCGCTTCCACAAAAAAGATCCAGAAAAACCGAACCTATAACCCTTTCTCCCAGCACATTAAACAGGGCTTCTTTTATCATGTCAGTAAGCGGCCTGGTACTAAGTCCGGGAGGGGAAATCAGCTTTTTATTTTTAGCCATTCCTGCTATTACCCGCACTTTTAATTCTCCTTCTATAATTCGCCAATATAACGGCTATTACCTTTTTTACCCTATTGATTTTATATTTTACCACAAAATTTTTTTAAAATACTGTATAGACTGAGCCAAAAACGGCAATGATATTAGTACCAGATGAAAATCTGGTAACAAACCCTCCCCAACAACTTTACAAAATTCTCCTCTCCCCAAAATGGCGGTCAAAAATGACCGCCATTTTAAATTCACCAAAAAAATTAAGAGGGAACAGCTCCCTCTCTTTGATAACAATCATTTTTATTTCCAGGTTTTACATAAGACTATATCAAACCAGTATTTCTAAAATTCCCTCCATATATACAAAAATTATAATCTAATAATTTATACATCTTTGCCTTATCATGTTAAATTTTATAAAATCAGTATCTATATACTCTTCTGCATATACCAATGGCTCATCATTATCATCAAAATTCACCCCTCTTAACAGAAGAAATGACTTTACCTTATCCCCCAGCTTAAAAACCTCAGTTAACTCTGGATTATCCAAATTAGTGCGTGTTAATATCTCAACCTTATCCCAGGTAACTCTTTTACCGCTTTTTTCTAAAATATATTCAAATATAGAATTAGGATACTTCAGATAATCCTCATCACTTGCTGAACCTACTATATCTTTATCAAAATAATCAATACAGTAAGCACAGGGAATTTTGTCGGCATAAAAAACCTTTTTGGCTACAATTATATCTTTTTTCTCACTTATACATAATTTGTCAGCTACAAATTTTCCGGGTTTGATCACTTTCATGCCAAAAAGCTTTACATCCGGTTTATAACCACTATTTATTATCATGTCCTTAAACTCCATGACCGGGTTAAATTTTACCTTCATTTCTAGAGCCTCAATATTTACAAATGTCCCTTTACCCTGTTTTCTAAATACAATTCCTTCTGTTGCCATTTCATTAAGCACAGCCCTTATAGTGGTTCGGCTAACGCCTATTAATTCTGCCAGCACCTCTTCACTTGGAAGCTTGTTATTTTCTTTTAAATTAAGCGACTTTATATAGTCATTCAAATACATCCTTACTTCTTCTGTCAGCGCTTTATCCCTGAGCTTATTTCTTTTCATGCCTGTATTCCTCCGAACTTTATATTTTAAAACATTCCCAGAAAGTAATCATGCTGGTCTATAAAACCAATTATAATTATAAAACATTTAATTTCCAAAGTATAAAATAACACACCCTGCTAAATTAATATTTTCATCAGCTATTAATAAAAGCAGCAACACTCAGCCACACAGGCTCCTTCGCAACAGTTCAATCCTTAATAAACATAAAGTCTAACTAAACAATATAAATACCAGCACCAATCTCCCCCCGACAGTTGTCCCTGAAAATAAATATTTTCAAAAATATCGAAAATTAAAAAATATAAAAACCTCATTGACATTTTATATAAAGTAATAGTATATTGAAATTGTAATACGTATTACATATTACATATTACATATTACATATCACAAAAAGGAGGCAGAAAAAATGAGTTACCAGGATCATGCCTATTATTTAAGAAGAGCCATCGAAGTTTCTAAGAAAGCCCGCGAATCAGGCAATACACCATTCGGGGCAATATTGGTTGACAAAGAAGGAAATATTCTGATGGAACAAGGAAATGTAGAAATAACCGAAAAAAGATGTACAGGCCATGCGGAGTGCAGTTTGGTAGAAAGAGCTTCCAGACAGTATGATAAAAGCTTTCTATGGGAATGTACGCTATATACGACAGTCGAACCGTGTGCTATGTGTGCAGGGGCTATCTATTGGGCAAATATAGGCAGGGTTGTGTACGGAATGTCTGAAAAACGCTTATTGGAGCTTACTGGCAACCACCATCAAAATCCCACCTTTGATCTGCCATGCAGAGAAGTATTCAGCAGAGGGCAAAAAGACATTAAAGTTATAGGTCCTATCCCGGAAGTGGAAGAAGAAGTCGCCAAAGTTCACGAGGGATTCTGGGATTAAGTTATAAAGCAGAAAACGCTTAACTTCCTCCCGTGTTACAAAATTTCAAAAAAGCTGTACTTAAATTAAGGCAAATAATAAAAAATTCTTAAGGACTTTTCTTGTCAGGAGAAAAGTCCTTAAGAATACATTACTATTACAGCAGTCATAAATTTTTCCCCCGGTTTTTTATATCAAAAAATCACCTTTTTTAGATAAGCCTTAATTAATTCTATATACCTAGTTTACTGTAAAAAATTACACAACACACATTAACTTTTATATCAAGGAGTGGTTGCTATGTCAAGCGAAAACCGCAGCAAAAAAGATGATTGTTTGTGGGAAGAGGAAATCAGTTTTTCACGAAAGCTAATAGTTGCTTTCCAGCACGTGCTTACCATGTGCCCGGGTTCCATAGTGGTTCCTTTGATTTTAGGAAGCGCCCTGAATCTGGATGCACAAACCACTGCTTTCCTGGTAGCAGCTAATCTTTTCACAAGCGGGATAGCAGTTTTAATAAACATAATAGGAATAGGTCCCAGCATTGGTTCCAGGCTTCCTGTCATTTTAGGCTCATCTTTTGTCCCTTTAGGAGCCATGATTTTAATAGGACAGCAATATGGACTACGGACTGTGTTCGGAGCTATAATCGGATCAGCAGTTTTAATGTTTATACTCTCTTTCTTTATGCATAAAATAATGAAATTTTTCCCAAAAGTGGTAGTCGGTTCTTTTGTAACCTTAATAGGAATCAGTCTGGCTCCTGTAGCCATAAAAGATATCGGTGGAGGTCAATTTTCTCCTAATTATGGCGCACCAGAAAACCTTATTCTAGGATTTTTGGTCTTGATAATAATAATACTGGTAGGTAAGTTTGGAAAAGGATTAATGAAAACAATGTCCTTATTAATAGGTATTTTAGCAGGAACAGCCATAGCTTATCCCCTTAATATGTTAAATATAGAGCCTGTACTGGAGGCTAAATGGTTTCAATTTGTAAATCCTTTCGCTTTTGGCACACCTGAATTTAAAATTAATGCCATAATAATAATGACTTTATTTTGTATAATAAATATCATTCAATGTATAGGGGTTTTCTCCGTATTGGACGAAGTCGTAGGAACTGAAACAGGTGATGAAGATAAAATAAAAGGCATACGAGCCCAAATAGTGGCTCAAGGAATTTCAGGTATATTTAACTCTATACCTTCTACCATGTTCAATGAAAACATAGGTCTTATAAACCTTACCAGAGTAAAAGACAACTCAGTAATTAAAATAGCAGGACTTATGCTCATACTGCTTGGTGTTTTTCCAAAATTCGCTGCCATAATCACTATAATCCCCAAGCCAGTTATTGGAGGAGCTACTTTAGCCTTATTTGGAATAATAACCTCAGCTGGAATATCAATACTTTCCAGCCTGGATTTCTCCAAAGATAATAACTTTACAATAGTAGGAACCAGTATAGCCATTGGCGTAGGAGCAACCTTTGCTCAAGGCTTATTTGCCAAGCTCCCAGGCGTATTAGGAATGCTTCTCAGTCAGGGGCTGTTTATGGTAACTATATCAGCAATTCTTTTAAATATAGTATTGAATAGAAAGCCAAAAAATTCTATAGAAAGCACTTAAAAATTAGTAAAAATTATCATTTCACATTATCTGAAGGAGCAGATATTTAAAAATATTTGCTCCCTTTTTTATACTTTTCGCATATTTTTTCTCCCTCCTGCGGATAATAAAGGAAGCGAAAGGAGGTTATGGTTTATGAATGAGCTCTTACGAATCTTAAACCTCAGGGTAGACCTGGCAGTAGAAGCCAGAGACCTTGTACGGGGAGCCACCGGGCAGGAAATTCCCGGGGTAGAAGAAACCGTGGAACAGATGGAGTATATTAAAATCAATACTATAAATATAATAAATGAACTCGGTGCCCAACAGATGGGAAAACCTGTCGGCACCTATGTAACTATTCAGTCTCCGCCCCTTAAAATCAATGACCCTTATGTAAAAGATGAAATCATAGCCGCCATGGAAAAAAAATTGCCCCTCCTTTTTCAAAACATGCTCAAACCAGGAGATACTGTCCTTTTAGTGGGACTCGGCAACTGGAGGGCTACAGCTGATGCTTTAGGCCCCAAATTCATAGAATACAGCCCTATAACCAGGCATTATCATCAGGAAGCGCCTCAGGCCCTGGTAGAAGGGATGCGCCCGGTATGCGGCATAGCTCCTGGTGTTCTGGGAATAACGGGTATAGAAACCTTTGAAATCATAAAAGGAGTAGTAGACCGGATTAAACCTGCCCTGGTAATTGCTGTAGATGCACTGGCAGCTCAAAATGTGGAACGCATCGGCACCACTATCCAGATGTCCAATACCGGAATACAGCCGGGAGCAGGGATAGGAAATATGCGGCATTCTCTAACCTATGAAGGATTAGGAGTGCCAGTCATTGCTATCGGCTGTCCCACTATAGTAAATGCCGGCATCATTGCTGACCAGGCTATACGAAAATTTTGCTTCCACAGCGGGGCTATGTATCATGAAACCAGAGCGATTGATGCTATTAAAGAGGTGCTCTCTTTCTTCGGCGGCAGCCTGGGTGTCACCCCTACAGAAATAGATGAAATTATTGAAAATACTTCCCGCATCCTGGCTATGGGCGTAGCCAAATCATTATTCCCCGGCATTTCAGAAGAACAGCTGGAGCTATATGCTACTTAATCTTAATAAACTCTTGATATGGAAAACGGGCGAATAATCTAAGAATTATCCGCCCGCTTTTCTCACCCTATATTAAGGATTAGTTCTGTTATTTCATACCACTCTGCTGGTTCTGCTGCTTAATGGTGGTCAGGTCCTGAGTCATGCTGAGGGAAGTACCAGCACCACCAGCAGCTCTCTGCTGATAATCATAGATCATCTTCTTAACCATCTGTCCGCCGATACTTCCAGCCTGGCGGGCAGTAAGGTCTCCGTTGTAGCCAGGTTTCAGGCTGACCCCTACTTCCTGAGCAGCTTCATACTTGAACTGATCCATAGCAGCTTTAGCCTGCGGTACCAATATATTGTTTCTTGCCATCTTGTTCACCTCCTTTGCTTTGGTAGTCTTATTGTTTCACCGCGTCCTTTTTTATATGCTAGAAGTATTTTCATGACTTTTTAACATTTTCCCCGGTTTCCTTTGATCTCCCAGATGGAAAAAGCCCCATTTCCTGAGCTACTTCAAACTTCACCTTTTCTATGTCTTTTCTTTTTTCCTTATCAGTTTTCACCTTTTCACCTCCCATCATTTTTCCAAATAAAAAAGCTAAAACAGGTTATAATTTTTTTGCCTGTTTTAGCTTGCAAACCATTTTAAAAATTTATTCAGATTAATTATGAATTACATCATTTTCTTTTTTAAATTTTTTATTTATATAAAATAACAGCCTGTCATCTGCTTCGGTAAGGTAAGCCAGCTCACGCGCGCTCTCGATTATCCTGCCATCTTTTATAAGATCGGCCACTTTAAGCTGGTCAAGCCCATGCTGCCTTACACCCCAGAAATCACCTGGCCCTCTTAAAAGCAGGTCTTCAGCTGCCAGCTTGAATCCGTCATTAGTATTCTCCATAGCTTTTAAACGGCGAAAAGCTTCTTCTGTTTTAGGTTCTCCCAGAAGGAAACAGTAAGCCTGTTCGCTTCCCCGGCCCACCCTGCCTCTAAGCTGATGAAGCTGGGAAAGGCCAAACCTTTCCGCCCTTTCTATCACCATCACCGAAGCATTAGGCACATCTACGCCTACTTCCACTACTGTGGTAGAAACCAGTATATTTAAAAGGCCGGATTTGAAATTTTCCATGATATATTCTTTTTCCTTCGGTTTCATCCTCCCGTGCAGAAGCCCTACTTTATAATCAGGGAAAATCTGGTTTTTTAATTCTTCATACAGGCTTACTGCTGCCTGCAAATCCTGCTTCTCCGACTCTTCCACCAGCGGGCATATAAAATATGCCTGCCTTCCCTTTTTCAGCTCTTCCTTTATAAATTCATAAAGTTTGGAACGGAATGCTTCTTTGATATAAATAGTTTTTACCGGTTTTCTTCCGGGAGGAAGTTCATCTATTACAGAAAGTTCCAAATCGCCATAAACAGTTAAAGCCAATGTCCGGGGTATAGGGGTGGCAGTCATTACCAAAATATCCGGAAAATTTCCTTTCTGGCTCAAAAGCGCCCTCTGTTTTACTCCAAAACGGTGCTGCTCATCTATTATCACCAGTCCCAGGCAGTCAAAATACACATCTTCCTGAATCAGGGCATGGGTTCCTACCAGAATATCTATTTTCCCCATGCTCAGCGCATCAAGCAGCATTTTTCGCTGGCTGCTCCCGGTACTGCCTGTAAGAAGAGCTATCACTACATCGGTATTATTAAAAAATTTTAAAATAGATTTATAATGCTGTTCGGCCAGTATTTCGGTGGGAGCCATAATCGCTGCCTGGTAACCGCTGGCTACTGCTTTAGCCATAGCCAGTGCAGCAACTACCGTTTTCCCTGATCCTACATCTCCCTGTACCAGCCGGTTCATCTGCTTTTCACTCTCCATATCCCGGAATATTTCTTCTATAACCCTCTTTTGAGCCCCGGTCAAAGAAAAAGGAAGGTTGGCATAAACCTTTTTAACCAAATCCGTTTTTTCTTTATGTACAACAAAACTGCCGCAGGCAGCAGGTTTTCTTTCCTGTTTCACGCCCAGCTGAAAAAGAAAAAGCTCCTCAAAAGCCAGCCTTTTGCGCGCCATTTTATATTCTTCCCTGCCTTTTGGGAAATGGATGTTATAAAAAGCCTCTTCTATTCCGCACAGGTCATATTTTTCCCTTATTTCTTCACTAAAAATCTCCGGATAATAAGGTAAAAACTCCTGTAAAACATTTAACATAACCTGACGTACTGTTTTCTGGTTCAATCCTTCTGTCAAATTATAAATAGGGAGTATTTTAAAAGATGGCCTTTCATCCTCCACCACTTCATATTCTGCCACATTTATTTCCAGCGCTCCGTAACCGCTTTTTACTTTGCCTGTTACTATAAGCTCCTGCCCGGTTTTTATGATTTTTTCCATATAAGGCTGATTAAACCATACTGCCTGAATAAAACCCGAATCGTCCTGAAGCAGAGCCTTAAAAATACTCATGCCCCGGCCGGTCTTTATATTCTGCATGGATGCTACCTTTCCTCTAACCATACTTTTCTCGCCGATTTTCAAATGGGCTATGCTGGTTATATTTTCATAATTAACATAAGCCCGGGGAATATTCCATAAAAGGTCAAAAACTGTATTTATACCCAAACGGATAAAAAGCTTGCTTCTTTTGGGGCCTACCCCTTTGACATACTGGATTTCACGAAACAAATCTTCCATCTAACCACCTGCCGCGGAAAATAAATTTAAAGGAGTATTCTCTTAAAGAATACTCCTTAACTGTTTTGAAAATATGCCTACTCTACGGAAACCAGGAAACTGTAGTGCGGCTGACCTCCATAATGAATTTCTATTTCACAGTCTGGATACATTTCTTCAAGTTCCTCCCCGATTTCTTCAGCCTCTTTTTCCGTTATCTTATCTCCATAGAAGACCGTGATAAGCTCGCTATCTTCATCCATCATCCTGTTTATAAGCTCTTTTAAAGCTGTTCGGACATCTTCAGCAGTCAATACAATCTTCCCCTCTTCGATAGCTATTATATCTCCTTCCTTTATCTTAAGTCCATTAAAGGCAGAATCTTTTACCGCATAAGTTATTTCTCCCCACTTTACTTCCATTATCTCTTCATTCATCGCTTCAGCTATTTCTTCAATCTCCCCTTCCGGATCATAAGCAACCAGGGCAGTTACAGCCTGCATAACGGAACGGGTAGGAACTACTTTTACCTGTTTTGCGCAAAGACCAGCTGCCTGCTCAGCAGCCATAATAATATTGCTGTTGTTGGGGAGAATAATAACACTTTCCGCATCAACCTCATTGCAGGCATTTAGTATATCTTCTATGCTCGGGTTCATGGTCTGCCCGCCTTCTACCACCTTATCTACACCAAGGCTCTTAAGTATTTCCACTATGCCTTCGCCAACGCCAACTGCTACCAGACCCAGTTTCTTGCCGTATTTTTTAGCTGTCTTTTCTTCCATCTCTTCCCAGTTCTGCAGATGTTCATGAGCCTCTTCCAGCATGTTGTTTATTTTTATATCACTCAAATCCCCCCACTGCAGGCAGGTTTCCAAAACCTTGCCCGGATGGTTGGAGTGGATATGCACCTTTACCAGTTCTTCATCCCCTACTACCAGCATAGAATCTCCCAGGGGAGATAGATGGTCCTTTATGTCATCAATGTCCAAATCTTTACCCTTTATAAGCAGTTCCGTACAGTACTGAAACTCCAAATCTATCTCTTTTTCCCCTTTTCTGGCCTGCGGGGCCTTAACTTCCCTATAGGTTTCCAGCTCTATTTCTCTTTCGCCAGCCAGGCCCTCGACCAGCCCTTCCAGAAAATAAAGAAGCCCCTGTCCACCGGCATCAACTACTCCTGCCTCCTTTAAAACCGGCAGCATACGCGGTGTCCTTTCCAGGGTTTCATAACCTTTTTTAATGGCTGTAAGAAGGCAGGCAATGATGTCGCGGTTTTTGGCGGCCTCTTCCTCACAAGCCCTGGCCGTTTCCCTTATCACTGTGAGGATAGTCCCTTCCACCGGCTTCATAACCGCCTTGTAGGCAGTTTCAGAACCTGCTTTTAAAGCCTGGGCAATATCTGCCGCCCCGGCGGTTTTCTTGCCTTCCAGCACCCTGGCCATCCCTCTGAAAACCTGGGACATTATGACACCTGAATTTCCACGTGCTCCCATCAGAGAGCCCATGGAAAGCGCTTTGGCCACCTTGCCAATAGCCTCTTCCTTATTTTTTTCTCCTTCCTTAACAGCTGACAGCAAAGTCAGGTACATATTGGTCCCGGTATCTCCATCCGGAACCGGGAAAACATTAAGGAGATCAACTTTATCACGGTTATGTTCCAGTTTGATACAACCTGCTTTTACTGATTTTATCCAATCAATCCCGTTTATCTGTTCTAAAGCCAATGCCAGTTTCCTCCCCTAGTTTTCTTTCATTACTTTTACCCCTTTTATATTCACATCTACTCTGGCTACCGGTAATCCTGCCTCATTTTCAAGCACATAAGCCACCTTTTGCATCACATTGTGGGCTACTTCATGGATTTTTACCCCATAGCCTACTATAACATTAAGTTCTACAATAAGCCCTTCCTCGGAATCTTTAACCACTACCCCTTTGCGGATAGATTCTATGCCTAAAATACTGGTAAGCCCGGACTGAATATTCTGAGCAGCCATGCCTACCAGGCCATAGCAATTTATAGCTGCTAAACCGGCAATAGTTTCTATTACTTCTTTATCAACCAGTATATTACCAAGTTCAGTCGTTTTCACCTTATACATTATATATCCCTCCTAAACTATAAGCATACTAATTTTAATTCGATAGTGCAAATATTTATTCCTGCTTCTTGCCCTTTCCTCCACCTTCTGCTAAAATATTTAAGTAATTGTGCAAGAGAGGGGGCAGAACTATGGCAAAATGTGAAGTATGCGGCAAAGGCGTTACTTTCGGCAAACAATACAGCCACTCCCATATAAGAACCAGCCGCCAGTGGAAGCCAAATCTGCAGCGGGTTAAAATAATCGTAGACGGAACTCCTAAGAGAGCATATGTCTGCACCCGTTGTCTCCGTTCTGGCAAAGTACAAAGAGCTGTTTAACTTTTAAAGCCTTAGATGCAAGTCTAAGGCTTTTTACTTTTTTCGGCATATATTTCATCCAGTTCATATACATATACTTCATTGCAGAAGTTGCATTTAAGCTCAATTTTGCCTTCCTTTTCATAAATATCCTTAAGCTCGTCTTCGGAAAAACCGGCTATTATACTTCTAAGCCTTTCCCGGCTGCAGGTACATCTGAAAGCCAGCTCCCTTTTCTCCAAGACCTCATATTCCACTCCCTGCATGATGGCAGCCAGAACATCTTCCAAAGCCTTTTCCCTTTCCATGACACTGCTTATAGGCCCCATCTTAAGAACATTTTCTTCAATTTTAGCCAGTACAGCATCATCAGCTTCCGGCATGGCCTGAATCAAAAGACCGCCAGCAGCCCTTATAGTCAAATCCTTTTCCACCAAAACCCCCAGCGATACCAGGGAAGGTATCTGTTCTGACTTCAGAAAATAATGAGCCAGGTCTTCCGCTATCTCACCACTTACCAGTTCAACCCTCCCTACAAAAGGCTGCTTTAACCCCAAATCTTTTATAACTTCCAGATACCCTTCTCCTATCAGGCCTCCGACATCAAGCTTTCCAGGATACCTGGGAGGCAAATCAGCCTCCGGGTTTAAAGGATAAGCCCTGGCTCCTCCTTTCGCATCAGCAGTGGCCACCAGGCTCTCTACCGGACCATCCCCCACTATCCGCAGAGTAAGGGTATCTGTATCGCCTTTCAGGTCAGCTCCCATCAGAAAAGCAGCTGTAAGCAGACGGCCGGCAGCTGCTGAAGCCGTAGCCGAAGTGTTGTGCCTTCTTCTCATTTCCTCCACAGCTTCAGTAGTACGGGCCAAAAAAATGCGTATATTTTTCCCTTTATCGGCAGCACGAATCAAATAATCCCTTTCCATAACTACTTCCTCTCTTTCCATTCTTCTACTAATTATACCTTTTATAAGCCTTTTTTAAAATTAAGATTTAACAGGAGGATTATCCCCTCTGAATGTATAATTTTAAGGCTATATCTATTTTGGGGGGATAAGCGATGCCATTATACGAATTTGAAGGGAAAAAACCGGTGATAGGCGAAAACTCTTTTGTACATCCACAGGCAGTAGTTATAGGTGAGGTAGTCATAGGCAAAAACTGTTATATAGCTGCTGGTGCAGTCTTAAGAGGGGATTATGGTAAAATAACTATCGGAGATGGAACCAATGTACAGGATAACGCCATTCTGCACATAGAGCCAGGCACTGAAGCAGTGATCAGCAGCAATGTACTCATCGGCCATGCCGCTATCGTGCACGGTCCCTGTGTAATAAAAGAAAATGTGATAGTAGGAATGGGATCAATAGTAAATGCCGGATGTCAGATAGAAGAAGGTTCTGTGCTGGCAGCTGGAAGCCTTTTGCCGCCCGGGAAAGTTATTCCATCCCGCAAAATCGCTATGGGAAATCCTGCCAGGGTGGTAAAAGATGTGGATGAAAATATGCTGAACTACAACCAGCTGGCAGTTAAAGTCTATCAAGACCTGGCCAGGCGGTCTTTTGCCGGTTTAAAACCTTTAAATGGCTAAATATCCAGCAAATAGTATGGCTGCCCATATGGACATATAGCTGTAAAAAAGATACTATATCCCCGTTCATTTTCCACCTCCCTGGCCTGTCCTCCTATCTCCTTTTTCAGGCCGTTTGAGGGCCAAAAGGGATAAAAGTTAAAATAATAGAGAAATCAGGCTTGTATGTAAGCCTGATTTTTTGTTCTCAAAACTACTTTTAACCCATTCAGGGGAGAAAGGAGAATTTTTATGCTCAAAAAAAGTTTTGCATTATTAATCATTCTATCTTTTATATTTGCTTCCTTTACCTTTGCTTTAGCTGATGATGTAAGGGCAGCGCAGCCTCTACTCAAGTGGGGTTCCCGCGGGGAAGCGGTAAAAACCCTTCAGCAAACCCTTAACAGCAAAGGATACTGGTGTGGAAATGTAGATGGAATATTTGGAAGTAAAACATACAATGCGGTTATAAAATTCCAGAAAGATGCGGGTATCAAAGTTGACGGCATAGTAGGGCCTCAAACCTGGCAGGCACTGGGACAGGCCAGCGTTCCCAACTCCAGCTATACCAGGCCTTCCCGGGGAAGTGCCAGAACTTTAACGGTAGTCGCTACCGGGTACTGCCCATGTGCCAAATGCAATTATCCTTTTTACGGCAAGCCTTCTTATTTAGGCTATCCGCTGCGCAAAGGCATCGTAGCAGTCGATCCTAACGTAATACCTATGGGAAGTCGCCTTTACATCCCGGGATATGGGGAAGGTATAGCGGCTGACCAGGGGGGAGCCATTAAAGGCAACCGCATCGATTTATGTTTCAGCACTCACCAGGAAGCATTAAACTGGGGAATCAAGACAGTCACCATAACAGTTTATCCATAAAAAATACCGGGCATTAAGCCCGGTATTTTTTATTTGTCTTCCATAATAGACAGGAAAACTTCTACTAAATAAGGATCAAACTGGCTCCCGGCATTTCTTTTTATTTCTTCCAGGGCTTCTTTACAGGTCATCGGTTTTCGGTAAGGCCTTTCACCTGTCATGGCATCAAAAGCATCGGCAATGGCAAGTATCCGGCACTCCAGCGGTATCTCCTCCCCTTTTAACCCCAGGGGATAACCTGTACCGTCCCATCTCTCGTGGTGCTTCAAAATAAGGTCAGCAATCGCGGCCAGGTCAGGTGAGGAAAGAGCTATGCGGTAGCCTTTTTCCGCGTGCTGCCTTATTATATCCCATTCCTTTTCGGTAAGTGGAGCACTTTTAAACAAAATGCTGTCTGGTACTGAAACTTTACCTATATCATGAATTTCCGCCAGTAGAGCCAGGTCATTCATCTGCTGATAGGAAAGCTTCAGGTTTTCTCCCATTTTAAGGCATATATCTTTAAGCCTTTCCGCATGTCCACAGGTTAAATAATCTTTTTCCGCCAGGGTAGCCATGAGGGCATTTAAAATATTATGCCGTAAACCAGCCCGGTTTAGCATTTTATTCCGGTACATGAAATCATCTGCCCGCTTGAATACCTGTACCAGAGGCTCATCAGGGCTTAATGCCGTAGCTACCCCTAAAGATGCCTTAATAGGGAGAGCTGGATGTTTTTCATTATAAGCGTCAAAAGCCGCATACATCCTCTTCATTATATTATCAGCATCTTCTTTATCTGTGCCAGGCAGAAGAACGGCAAATTCATCCCCGCCTATGCGGAAAACCTGGTCGGAAGAGCCGAAAACACTTCTTAAAACATCGGCAAAAGCTTTGAGCATTTCATCCCCTATATTATGTCCCATCGTATCATTGACCAGCTTAAGCCCATCCAGGTCAGCAATAACTATAGTTATCGGATAATCCCGGCTCTTTTCCAGCCGCTTCATCTCTGTCTCGAAATAGGCGCGGTTATGAAGACCGGTAAGCCCATCATGCAGCGAAAGGTACCTCAGCTGTTCTTCATACCGCTTGCGCTCGGTTACATCAAGCCCCGCCTTAACTACGCCGGTAATACTGCCTTTTTTATCTCTTACCGGATTGGCATTTATTCTCCAGATGCGGCCATCCGGAAGCTCTACTTCTCCTGCTGCCATTCTGCCAGTTTTTATAGCTTCTGGCACAGGACAGCCAGGGCATATATCATTCCTTTTTCCCCACAGCTCATAACATTTCGCTCCCCACAGTTCTCCCACATTTTGCAGCTCTCCTCTTTCAAATTCGCCAACAAATTTTTTATTTGTCCAAATTATATGCATATCGCAATCTACCAAAGCTACTCTCTCCGCCAAACTGTCTAAAATCATATTTTTCTCTTCCATCAGCCGATTTATCTCTTCTTCTAAAATCTTGCGCGCCGTGATATCCCTCACAAAATGCAGCGTAGCTGGTAGCCCTTCCCATTTAATAACCGCCGCGTTATCTTCAATCCATATTATGTTGTCTTTTTTATCTATTATGCGAAACGCATAAATAAGCTTTTTTCTGGTCCCTCCTAGCAAATCCTCGTAGACACTGAGCAGACGTTTAAAATCTTCCCAATAAACAAAATTTTTAAATGGTTTTCCCACAATTTCTTCGCGATTATAACCCGCTTCTTCCAAAAGCCTTCCGCGGGCAAATAAAATTTTTCCTCCCTGAATAACAAATATAGCCCCTGGGGCATTAGAAAGAAGCGAATGCCATTTTTGCTCATTTTTTATAACTGCATCCTGCTGTTCATTTATTCTGTTCAGCATTTCCTTAACAGACAAGGAAAGGGTCGCTATCTCATCATCTTCATCAAATACAGGTATATCCTGCTTTAGCCGATAATCCCTGTCTACCTTTTCTACTGCTTCAGTAAGCGCAATTACTCTCCTCAACAGTTTTTCATCTATCCATTTATAAATCAGGTAAAAACAAACGGCCAATACCACTATAAGCAAGAAAGCTAAAATATGAGCTACTGTCATCAAAATATCTGGGAGCCATCTCTTATAAGAAATCTCCAGATAAAAACTTTCTTTCCCGCATATATCATTGAGAGATGTAAAAACAGTAGCCTCCTCATTACTTATATTTTTCAGATAAAAAGGCTTACCATTATCAAAATTACCGCCTATCGATATAAAAAAAGGTTTTTCACTAGAAGGATATATATTTACCTTAACCCCAGCTCTCTCCTCTATAGTCTTCTTTTCTTCAGCATCCAAAAGCCGCCCATAAATAATAGTGCCCGTCCCCATCTCGCTTCTATCGCTCTTGCTCACCGGCCTGGCTGCTACTAATACCAGCCCTTTGTCTGTCTTCAGCAAACCTTTCTTGCCCTTATCAGTATTAACCCTTATAAAAATATCAGCTGGTACTTCTATCCTTTGCTTTTTCTTAAAATCATACCCTTTCGCATATACCAGGTCACCTTGAGCATCCAAAAAAGCCACATAATTTATGCGCGCATTCTCAAAAGTAGAATCCCGATAATTTTTTTCAACATAATCCTGATTTTTACGTAAGACAAACCAGTAGGTATCATCCCATTCCGCCTCATCATTAACCATCTTATCTATTACCCTGAGGTCATTTTCCAAAATAGAAATTACCCGCTCCAGATTATTCCTCATAAACCTTTTTTCCAGGCTATCCTCGATACTGCTGGCAGTAAAATAAAACACAAAACTAAACAATATGATAGCTACCAGAAATATTACTACAAACTCCTGCCAGACCTGCTTTTTTAGTGACATATCATAAACTCTCCCCAATTACTTATAATAACTGGCATCCCTAACAACTTCATTGCAGCATTTTAAGTATTTAGTATATAAGGTTTTATGTATACACTATCATTATATATCATATATAAAATTTGTATTATAAACTTTTTTTAGTAAATATGTCTAAAAAAAAAATCCCCTTAAAAGGAGAACATATTCTGAAAATAATTTTCATTTTTTATTTCTCTTCAAAAACCTCATCTGGCTTAGGCAAAACAAACCTCTCTTTAAATTCGTTCCCATCAACCAAGCATTTATTCCCCCTGCAACCAATAAGCATATATCTTGTATTTTCAAGCCCTTTCTCACTGGAATTAAAAGATTTAAAGCTTAGCATAAGCTTAAGCTGCTTAAGTCGCTCAATATCCCACAGTTTTGAAATAGCCTCTGAATCAACCTCTGAATCAATATGTTGTAAAATATAGTTTTCAAAAGCCTTTTTAAACTTTTCCATATCCTTTATGTCCGCCTTCTCTTCTCCCAGGTTCCACCTTCCATTTTCAAAAAGCTTTTTATACCTCTTCTTTCTATCTATCAAAAAAAGTTCTGGTTTGATGCTGACACTTCCCAAGCCTAAAGGTTTGCCCATTCCCAACTTATGTGCACAGCCTTCCGGTAAATCAAGCACAAAAAGCAAGGCTCCTAATTCTTCTTCCAGCAGGTTTTCAAATCTTATTCTGCCTTTAAAACATTTTCCACTCTTTATTGGTTTTATTATAGTATCACCATTCCCATATCTTTTTTCACCTGTATTCCAGCTATACTCACCCAGCTTCCCTTCAGGGAAATCAGGCACTTTTCGATGCCAATAAAGCTTATATCCCCTTATAAAAGCATTTTTATCATTCCAGGTTTTCAAATCTTTCTTGGAAGTCTTAGCCCCACAAGGTTGTTCCAGATAATGCTGAAAAGCTGTAGGCTTAGGCAAAGCTAGCCGCTTCGGGGAGGTTTCCGGCAAAAACGCATCTTCCTCTCCCACAATTTCAGCGTCTTCAAAAAATACCCTGCTGGCAAATTTAGATTCTTTTCCAAAAATAGCCTCTGCAAAATCGATCGCAACATCGTTGTTATCTAGCACATATTCAGGTATATGATCGCTTACTGTATATCGGTAATTTATCCTGAAAAAACCTGTATGCCCTATATAAACAACTTCACCTTTCTCATCACATAAATAAAAGACTGGCACTTTTCCTTCCTCTGCTAGCTTAGCAAGAACATCATATCCTTCTCCCCGATTCTTGTCCTGCCTATAATTTTCTATAACCTCTTTGGGAACTTCTTTTTTAATATTACCATCTTCCTCATTTATCACCCATTGCATATGCTTTTTCTTACCCAAAGGCCCAGTTATTATTAGATATCCCATCACGCAACACTTCGCGTCCGATTTTACAGGGCAAAGCTCTTTTTTTGATTCCTCACAAAAACAATCTATTTTCGCATAGTTCAGCCTCGTGTTATTGCTGTGCTTGTGCTCCCTTATTTCTGCAGGCTTAAAACAAACCTTTTCAATACGGTAAACATCTCTGTATCTATCAAAATCTGCAAGTTTTTTGGAAATAAGCTCATTTTCCACCCTATAAATCTGAGTCCCCTTCAATGTCTTAGAAGGATATATAAAATATTTTCCTTTTTTTTCCTTTAGCAATCCTGCCTTAAACTTGTAGATACCGTCTTCCCCAACAAAAAAATTCCTATAAGCCTTGCCTAAGGCTGAAGTATCCGCAACTGCCCTGTAAAAAAACCTCTGGTCATCATAAAATTTAAATCTGCTATAAGAGACTATCTCCAGCAAAGTCCTTGTCATTCCTCTCAAAGAGCTTCCTGGAATTCTAACAGAATTACCCGCCCTAAAAAAATCGCTCTCATCTTTTTCCCTTCTTATATAAAGAGGGGTCAAGGTTTTTATAGATAAATCTATATAGCCGGTATAACGCTTTCTTCCACATTTATCATAGTCATAAAATCTGCCAAAAAATTCATCCTTTAAATCAGGAGCAGGTACTATCTTATGCGGGAGCTGGACAAAGTTATACGGTGCTTTGGCAGATTTTCTCTCTATCTCTTTCCTGTTATTGGCACTTTTTTTATTATCTTTTCCCACTCTAAACCACCTCTTTTAATTCTAGGCTAACAAACCTGCAATCCACGAAACCAGCCTGTCCTACTGCATTATAACCAATATAATTGCGCGTGTTTAAAACTAAACGCCATTCTTTAGTCTCATCAAAATCGGCAAAAATCTGAGCAGGGACCAAATACTTTATACCTCTCCTTTTTTCTGTCACCATATAAAATTCATTATTATCTTCGCTTTGCGAAAAATAATTTCCCAGCATTACCTGTTCAGCATCTATATATTCAGCCTCTTGCCCCTCCTTAGCCCCATCGCATATATATCTATAACCAAAACTGTTGCCACTTCTCCATATATGTAATTCACTCAACTCATTAAATACCCTCATTTTTAAGACATGCTCGCTTCCCAGGTCCAAACCTTTAAATTCATAGTTGTAAAAATGAACTATTCCTTTCTCTAAATTGCCAAATAGAACTTTATCCGCAAACCACGCCACTATACAGGCTCTATCAAAATCATAAACATAAGATTCTAAATCTTTTAGCATATCAACAGTGCCATTTTCAATATGAACCGGAATTTTTCTTATATTCCATACCGCTTTCACTATCCATCAAACCCCCAGTTCCCGTAAAAAACATCCTACATAGGACTCCAGCTCATCTAAATTCTTAGGCTCCCGCTCCCTTTCTATTACATACATCTCATTCCCATAGCAGATCTCAGTCTTGTTATATCGCAGAAGCCCCCTTCCTATGGATTTTTCCCCTCCAATCGGCAAATCTTCGTTACACAGATCCTTTATAATTAATAGAAACAGGCCTACTTCCCATGTCAAAGCATTTCTCACTTTAATACAAACCTTTATATTTTCACCTTTATGCCACACCGGCTTACTATTAAACAAAGCACCCTCCATAACCCCTCCCGTGAATCTATCTATTTTTATCCTCGTATGCTCTATTTCTTCAACATCTGCGAGTTTTATTTCTTCTACTACTACTCTGCTCTTTAAACTGGCACTATCTTTTTCCTTCTCTTTTTTTACATAACCAAAAAGATTATCCAGTTTTTCCTGCACCTCTTTATTGAGATCGCAGCTGTCAAGCAGGGTTTTCACAATTTTAAATCCCCTGTTCCTTAAAGCTCCTTTCAAAGAAGATCCACTTATAACAGGAATATCTGCATACCTTATATTCGCTTTATCAGGCAAGTTCGGCAAAACATTATATGAACCAATAATCAAAGAGCTTTTTATACTGCAGTCAATAATAATGTTTAAGTCTTTGGCCTTTTTCTTCGCCAAAACAGCGATACCTTGCATATCTAATCTGTTTGCGTCAGTTAGAGAGCCATCCTCAAGAAAATGGAAGTATTGAGTACCATCTTTTGGAAAACAAAATTTGTAGACATCACATTTTTCAAGTTTAAACCTTCCTAATCCCTTATTAATAAACGCTCCCAAATATATGTTCCCTGCCTTCAGTTCTTCTAAAATAGTTTTAAGTATAACAATAAAATGCTCTTCAGGATATTGTTCTCGCAAAATAATCTCCGCTTCCAGATTAAAACATACATCCTGATTGACTAGCTCATAATCATATTTAGCCTTTTCCAAGGCAATCCCTTTATCGTGATCAACTGCAATCCCATCACGAACACTTATAACAGGCTCTAAGCTATTAAAAACATTGTTTTCCACCAAACACAGGTCATTAACTACGAAACTGCTTTGCCTATCACCACTTCCCCAGAATACCTCCCAACCGTCTTGCATTTCGCAAGGAATATCAAAATGGTTCATCAAATAATGCTTAACCGCGCCTGTAAAAGATGTAGCTGGAATATAAGGGTTTCCAGAGCCATCTTTTACTATTTCTATATCCACGAAATTTCCTTCTCCCCTCCCAATAACAAAAGGGGAAGTATTGCGCATTACGCCCTTTAAAACGATACATCCCTTCAATCTGCTCATTAGCCTATTATCCTCCCACTATCAATTAGTGCCTTTACTTAACAGGCGCAAAGTCCTCAAAAAAGCAAGCCAATATTCAGCAAAAACTGTCCAAGCCCAGGCCTCATCTTTTTGTAAAATATCTTCTAGCAATTGCCGCACATTTTGATCTCTTATTAATAAATTTCTTTGTAATAAGTTTTCAGTAATATATTTTTTCGGCTCACCGCGCAAACTGCTAAAAACCTCGTATTTACTTATGTTTTCTCCTATTTTTTTATCTTTTATCTCTTCCAAAAGTTTTTTAAACTCTTCTGCGGAAGACGTTTTCAAAAACATATACTCTATTTTCCCCAGGAAGCTGTTGGAGATAGGGATCTTATTATCTTCATTCCACTCCCTAGCATTCTCAAAACCTAAATATCTAACCGAACTCAAAAAATCTCTCTTTACTATTTCTATGATTATATCTTTCACATGATTTCCTGCTTCCCCTGATTTTCTATTTTTCCTGTCAGGAGATCTTACTTCATATATATCATTTAGCTCACATAAAGGATATACATTAACACAGCCAAATCCCCATTCGGTTTTTTCGCCTATTCCCTCTATCAGCAAATTTTTTAGTCTCTCCTTCACTTTCTCATCCAAGGAAGGTATCTCCACCAAAAAACTGGCACCTGGTGAATAAGCTAATTCAGTAGCTGTTTTTAAATTCCATACGCGCATAAAGCTCTCTACTCTTTCTGCAGAACAAAATTGTTCTACAATTTTAAGCTCAGTCCCTAAAATCCTTTTTAAATAGGCTTCCATTATGTCAGAAGAAACTTCAGGATTTCCAAACTCATTAAACAATATAATAGGTGAAACAGCAGTTATAACAATATAAGAAACCCCATCTACCTGCTCGCCAAAACACAAAGCTCTATCTTCTAAACCCTCCAGTTCCCCCCATTTCCAATTTATCCTGCCATACTGCGCTGTTTTGGAGCGCCCTATAAAATAATCCTCATCTTCGCGCAAAAGTTTTTTCATAAAGCTCAAATACTCCGCGCTTCCTATTATTTCTCCCCTGAACCTCTGTTCCTGAGCAATGGCCTCATAATAGAAAATACCTTCCTCTGTGTTCCTGCCTTTAGCGCGGTCCCGCGTGTTATGAAAATAAAATTCAGTTTCAGGGACAAACAATTCCACAAGCTGGTTTTCGCCAAAATAGATAAAATCCCTCGCTGCCTTAGTCTTTAAATCCCTATTTTGTCCATTTAAAACACAATAAAGCTTATTGTCATTATTTTTTTTATTCTTTTGTAAAAACATGGGAAGAGGCAAAAACTTTCTGCCGCCGCTCACGGGATAAGCTGGACAAATTCTAACCAGGTTATTTACAAAAATGTCCTGGAAAAATTTTTCATATAACACATCGTTTGCCGCAGCCTTTTTTTCAAACTCCCTGGCTATTAACCCTCTTATAACCGTAGAAGGAATATATTTTTTGGTGTAAACCGTATTCTGTTCTCCAACCTGTTCCGCAATAACAAGAGGTGCTTTAAGCACTATCTCATAAGTAAGCCGTTTTAACTCACCTTTTCCCCCATCCAGCAAACCAAAATCTATTCTTTCTTCTTTTCTTTCTTTTAATTTCCCCTCTTCCCCCCTTAAAATATCAAGCATTTTTTTTACATCTTTCTTCTCATTCTTTCCATAATCTAAATCACAACATATCCCGCACTGTACCCTTCCATACCCTCTATTTCGTGCTAAGCCTACTCTCCTCAAATTCATGGCTGCCAAGCATAACAGGGCTTTTTCCTTTTCTGTCAGCAATTCTAGCTCGCTTATCTTTCCTTTAAAAATAATGCCCGGTTTTAGCATCCTATAAGTGCGAAGGGTTCCTTTCTTGGCAGTACCTGTAATCTCATCGACAGCAGTATGATGCCTAATCTCGCAAAAATTTGAGATCACCTTTTCTCTCTGTAAAACATCCTTATATAACCCCTGGTTTAACAAAAAATTTATGTCTTCCACTATTTGCTCATAATTATCTATATAAAGATTGGAAATAGATATTTTAGCCTCTACCCCCCCATCTTTGCCAAAGATTCCAAAAACCAAATCATATGAAATATAGCCCAGCATATCACATACTTCCATGCAGCTTTCTTTTAACAAGCCTTTCATGCGTCGAGCAGGAATATAAGGAATACCGACATTATCGAAAACTACATCGGTATCAATCAATCCTCCAGCTTCTCCAGAGCCTGTCAAAACATGAGATAATGTTTTCAAAACAAAAATCATAGCCACCCCTCCGGATAAAAATCAAGAAGCTCAATGGCATCAAAATATAAAGTATTTTTGTTTTCCCAAAAACCCAAATCACTGCAGGAAAGTTCTAATCCCGCTGCTGCCTCATTTCTTCGTTTCAACATTTCCGCCAATATTTTTCCCGCTTCTCTACCTTCAAAAAGCACTTTTCTTATCTCCATCACTTTGTTGCGCGGCAGCTTATTCAGTTCTTTCAGCAAATCTTTTAATTTTTTAATAGAATCCGCATCCTCTTCACTATCTAACCTATAAGGACCCATGTGCAAAGACCCTTCCCCTGTCCTCATATACTTTTCATATATATCATCTATACTTCCACTCCACCCAGCAGAGGAAATAAAGAAATCTAGATATGAAGCATTGCTGTTTTTTCCCCTCGCCTTGATTTTAGAGCGCAATGTTAAATCTTCTGCCGCCACATAAGCTTTATAAAAAGGGTATTTAGTCTTTACAATGCTTATACCTGCACAGGCAGACAAATTAAGGTGAGCTCCGCGCGCGCAAAAATTTTTCACAAATACTTCCGCCAACCATATCCCAAGCCTGCCATCAGAAATAAAAGTGAGGTCATCCCCTCCTATTACTAGGGGTATTACAGGCAAAATCCGTCTATCATTTTCCCCACTTTCAAATTTCCAATCGCTATCGGTTTCCATCTTTTCCGCCAATTCTCCCAGCATCTTTACAAAAGAATCCCTTGCAATCTTATCTATATCTAAAGATAGCCGGCGCATTTCCCGCAGATCCTTACAGTTACTGAATTTTTCCCCTATCTCATTCCCATCAACATGCACAACAGCCACATATCCCTTTTCATCCTTTTTAAGAGATATTTTACCCACCTCGGAAGTAAAAGCATATCTCTCAGCCATATTGTTCTCCAACTGCAAAAGGCTCTCCATTTCTTTAAGCGCTTCTTCAGCAGCATGATTTTTCACATAAGAAACAGAGGAAATAAACCTTCCTTCTAAATCTCTCCTGCTGTATTCAGCACCTTCGTTAGAGTAGGGACATTCCAGATTAAAGCCAAATTTAGGCAGAGTGATATTTGGATAATACCTATTTTTATTATCCCGCAGACTATCGTGCAGCCTCTTCATATCTGTCTTAAAATTATCAAAACAAAAATCGCCCACAAATCCAAAAGCCGTCCTTAACCCTGGCACTTCAGACAAAAGCAGTCTTGTATACGCCTTTATGAACCTAACAGCCTCCTCTTTACAATTAAAAAGCAGTAAAGCGTTTCCTCCTCCTATATACCCTATCTCAAAAGGAATATTTCCTTTTTCCAAAATATATATATTTTCAGGCATCTCCCGCCATTTTGACAAATCTGCTGCACCAACAAAAGGAAAAATCTCAGTCAGGGCTCCCAGCAATTGCCTTTCATATATTTTTTTAACCAGGAAAGAGGCTCCTATATTCTCTTTTAACTTATTACTGGAAAATATATATTCCTGTATCGAAACTGTATCTATCAATACAGCGCTAAAACTCTTGTTCAATAATCCCAACCTCCCTTAAAATCTCTTCTCCTATATCTGCCAAGTCATCTATACCAAAAACTTTTACTTTTCCGCTATCGGAGCCTGTCTCGTAAAAAAGCTCGTCTTCCACGTCTTTAGCCACTTCAGGGGAAAGTGTCGTCACTAAAAAAGCCCTGCTTTCGTCTCCCCCAATCTGCCTTACCCTATGAGCTATCTCAAAACCTTTTAATTTACAAGCTTTTTTGTCAGTTTTCGTCGCTGCGGATATACCAATAAACTGATAGCCAGCGATAATAAAAACATCTATCTCAAAATCTTTTCCTCCTTGAGAGGCTCCCTTCGGTGATGGCAGTTTTTTCCTGGCTTGCAAATTCATCCCCAAACTCAGATTAAAAGATTCTATATCCTTTTTCCCTAAAGTCTCCCGCAATTGGTGAAAAATATAAAACTCCAGCCATTTTCCGCCTCTAAAATTTTTCAAATCTTTTTCTCCTATTAAATCCAGCAAATCATCCCAGCTATCCCGCCGGTTTTTTTCTGCTAAATATGCAAACATTTTTTCTAGGCTATCATTTTTAAACATCTCAATCAAAATATCTCTATCAGCAGAATTACTTAAAATGGTGCGAATTTTTTTATATATTTCCAGCTCCTCTTTATCAAAATCAAAGTTGATATTTTTTTTATTTTCAGCAGAAAATTCTATTTTTTTACCCAAGGCCATATTATCACAGTTGTGCAATTTCAGGAGGTTTTCGATTGAAATGCCCACTTTTCTTAAATAACATCTTTCCCTTATCTTTCCTGCACCCTTAGAAGTCCCTTCATAAACCACCAGCTCAAAATTCCTGGCATCCAGATAGGAATATACAAATTTTTCCTGGTAATTTTCCTTTAAAAACTCATAGACATGGACAGCCATCGCTTTCGTCCCACCTGTATAGTTCAAATGTATTTCATCAAGCTCTCCAGGTTTTTTAAAAAGTTCGCTCATGTGCTTATATATAGATCGCGAATCAGAGACATCAGGCAAGCTCCATCGCTCTATTTTTCCCGATAAACCATCCAAAACTTCCTGCAACTTTTGGGCATATATACCAGTTCCTCTCTGATTCCTATTTTCTTCGGAATAAATCAAGAAAAATTTATCATAACTATCTTTCAAATGTTTCATCACCACATAGTTGGGCAAAGGATTTGTCCCTACCAATAGACACAAAGCCTTCACAACGTGCACCCCCTGTTCGCAAAGCTAAACATCCGAAACTGACGATTTATTATTTTTTAGGTTTTGATTCAAATACAGCTAGCTCGCTTAAAAGCCTCAAAACTGGCAAAAGCACATAACAACCATCCATCCCCTCCCTTGCCAAATAAATTTTCGCGTGCTTAACATTCAACCTTTTTCGCGTAGCTAAATTTTTTCAAAATTCAGCCTAAAAACAAAAAAACACAAAACTGCATCCCTTGTCGAACAGAAATCTTATTTAAGAGGGAAATCTTATTCCTTAAATAGGTAGGCTACAAATTTGGCATTTTTAGGGGACATAATCCTCAAAGGTAGGCTAAAAAAAACAAATCTTAAAAATAGGAAATTAAAGTGGGCTTGAAAGAGCTTTTATTTTTATAACCTACACCGGCAAATGGATTTTCCAATTTTTTGTCTAAATTTTATCTTCCACAAAGCACAGAGTCAATATTTTAAAAATAAAAGCCGGCTTACTTCGTAAAGTTTTTGTTTACAGCTTAAAGCCGGCTTCTAAAGATATAAATTGTTTTTAATTTTATTCAGGCACGCAGCAACCTGGAAAAGCTATTAAAATTTTATTTTTTCCCTGAGCCTCTTTTCCACCGTCTCCGGAACCATACTGCTTACATCCCCGCCCAGGAGGGCTGCCTCTTTTACCCCGCTGGAGCTTATAAATATATATTCCGGCCTGGACATTACAAATATGGTATCCACATCAGGCAGCAGGTTTTTGTTCATGAAAGCCATGGTCGCTTCATATTCAAAATCGGAAACCGTCCTTAAACCTCTTATTATGGCACAGGCATTTTTTTGGCGCAGGTAATCCACCAAAAGGCCGGTAAAAGATTCCACTTCTATGTTGGGAAGGTGGCTGGTGCTTTCCTTTATCATCTCCACCCTTTCTTCCAGGGTAAACAGAGCCTTTTTGTGCACATTGTGAACTACCGCGATTATCACCTTGTCAAACAGACGGCTCGTTTTTTCCAGAATATCTATATGCCCTCTGGTTACTGGATCAAAGCTGCCCGGATATACTGCCAGTTTCAAAAAATTTACCCCCTTGTTTTCTTAAAATCTCCTCTTATTACTTCTACTCCTCCTTCTTTTTTCCTGCTTTTTGAACATTTGTCAGAATAGTAAGTTATCCTTTTAGCCTATAAATATATTTACCGCACTGCGGGTAAGCAATGTAAGGGGGTAAGGATAAATGCCTAAAAATACAGTTAAAAGTACACATATCCAGAGAGCCAGCTTGGCAGCAGGTTCTATGGACAAAGAGGATTCCTTTTCGCTCCTGCCGATATACATAACCTTTACCACCGTCAGATAGTAGTAAACCGATATCATGCTCATCAAAAGGCCGATAAAGGCAAGTCCAACATAGCCGGCTTCTACCGCGCCGGAAAACAGGTAGAACTTCCCAACAAAGCCGGCCAACGGGGGAATGCCAGCCAGTGACAGCAGACAAACCGTCATAACTGCAGCCAGAAATGGGGATCTCTTGCCCAGCTGCCCAAAAGCCTCTATCTCATTGCTTCCGGTGTCATTTTCCACCTGGGTAGCCACGGCAAAAGCCCCCAGATTGGCAAAAACATAGACCATGCTGTAAAAAAGTATCCCTTTTAGCCCATATTCATTGGCAGCCACCAACCCTACCGCCATATAGCCAGCCTGCGCAATGCTGGAATAGGCCAGAAGCCTTTTTATATTGCTCTGCACTATAGCTATCAGGTTCCCTATTATCATGGTAAGCGCCGCAAGCACCGCCAGCACAAACTGCCAGTCGAAAAACCCGATGTTAAAGCTCATCATAAATACCCTTACCATAGCTGCCAGTCCGGCCGCTTTGGAAGCTACCGCCAGGAAAGAGGTTATGTTAATTGGAGCTCCTTCATATATATCCGGTGTCCACATGTGAAAAGGAATAAGGGCAATTTTAAAGCCAAACCCGGCCAGAATAAGGATAATCCCGCTTATTAAAGCCGGTTCCAGGCTCAAGCGGCTTACTATTTCGCTTAATACCGTAGTACCACTCAAGGCATAAACCAGGCTGATGCCAAAAAGGAGTATACCGGAAGAAAGGGCTCCCAGAATCAGATATTTTATCCCTGCCTCCTGGGAAGTTTCCCTATTCAGGACATAGGCTACCAGGATGTAAAAACTTATAGTCATGAGTTCCAGGGCAATATATAATGTCAAAAGGTCACCAGCTCCTGCCATCACCATCATGCCCAGGATGGTAAAGAGGAGAAATCCGTAAAACTCAGATATGCGGCCGGCAAAATTTCTTATATAGTTTGTTGAGCTTAGAATAACCAGAAGCGCGGCAGTTAAAAACAGCATCTTAAAAAACCCGGCATAAGCATCAATTATATATATGCCATTAAAGAGGACATCTTCTTTTTCCCACATTCCTGTTACCAGAAATAAGGTAAAAATAAGGCCGGCAATGCTCAATGCCTGTACCGCTTTTTCCCCTTTGCGGGGAAGGAGCAGAGCCAGAATAATGACTGATACCCCCAGGGAAGCTATAGTTATTTCCGGCAAAAGCAGCTTTATCATGCCTAAATTCCCCCTATCGTAAGCAGTTTAGCCTGAGCCAGGAGTTCAAAGGTGCCCTGGTTTATTATGTCCATAAGGCCAAAAGGCAGAATTCCTCCCAGGATAATAGCCGCTCCCAGCACCACCAGGGGAACCATTTCTACCCCTTTAAGATCAGCAAGATGGTCCCACTTTTCCTGCCGGGGGCCAAATAACATGGTCCCCAGGGTTCTTAATATATAAAGGGCCGTAAATATAACCCCGGAAACAGCCAGGATGGTGATAACCTGGTAATGTTTGAAAGCCCCGACAAAGATGGTAAATTCGCCAATAAAGTTCACCATGCCCGGAAGCCCCAGGGAAGCAAGCCCCGCTATCATAAAACCGGTAGCCATCCGCGGCATCTGGTGGGCCAGGCCTCCAAAATCATCAATATTGCGGGTATGGCTTTTTTCATAAAGGTTGCCGATCAAGGCAAAGAAGAGGGCAGCCATAACCCCATGCCCGAACATCATCATAACCGCGCCATTGATGCTGATAAGGTTTAAAGCGGCAATCCCTATGAGGACATATCCCATATGGCTTACACTGGAATATCCGACAATGTATTTCAAATCTTTCTGGCTTATGCAGATATAGGCAGCATAAAGTACATTGCCGATAGCCAGAACAGCTATTACCGGCGCAACCGCCTGAGCCCCAGCCGGCAAAAGGTAGAGCCCTATCCTTATCAAGCCGTAGCCTCCTATTTTTTTCAAAACCCCGGCATGAATCATGCTTACTGCTGTAGGAGCCCCCGCATAGCCATCAGGCGACCAGGAATAAAACGGGAACATGGAAAGCAGGGTCCCAAAACCGACTGCCATAAGGGCAAAAACAAATATCTGGAAAGTCACATCATAATCCAAAGCAGCCAGGTACATCAGGTCGGTTGACGGCTTTCCGGTCAGCAAATAAGACTTCACATAAAGGGATATAATTCCTAAAAGGAGAAATGCACTTCCTATTAAAAGGTATATGGTAAGCTTCATGCCCGCATATTCCTTGGTAAC
Organism: Thermosyntropha tengcongensis; assembly: GCF_055381335.1. Lineage (NCBI taxonomy): Bacteria > Bacillati > Bacillota > Clostridia > Eubacteriales > Syntrophomonadaceae > Thermosyntropha > Thermosyntropha tengcongensis. The sequence goes on along the minus strand of NZ_AP042437.1, from coordinate 730,523 downwards.
CCGCTTGCTGCTCCCCCACATTATGACCAGGATATAAATGGGAATTACTACCACCTCATAGAAGAGGAAGAATATAAAAAGGTCCGTAGTTATAAAAGTTCCCATAACTCCGGTTATAAGAAGCAAAAGCAGGGAGAAAAATTCTTTGGCCTGTTCGTTTATTCTCCAGGAGGCAAAAACCGCACTAAAGCCGATAAGGGTAGTAAGAAGGAGCATGGTTATGCTTATGCCGTCTACCCCCAGGGCATAGCTTACGCCAAGGTCAGGTGTCCAGTTTATCCTTTCTACAAACTGCATGCCTCCAGCCTGCCGGTCATAGGTTATAAAAACTATCAGCGATAAAACCAGGCTTACAAAAGTAGCTGCCGCTGCTGTATATTTTATCCCTTTTATTTTTTCCCGGGGCAGTGCCATAATCAAAACCGCACCCAGGACCGGAGAAAGCAGTGTCAATGTGAGAACCGGTATACTGCCCATTTTTCTCCCCCTTTACTGCATTATTCCTAATCCGGCCAGCAAAACAGCAGCCGAAATGATTATTACGCCAGCCAGCATGTAATAGGCATAAGTCTGTACCTGTCCATTTTCGGTATAACGCAAAACTTTGCCCAGAGCCCCGGTTATCTCGGCTGAAAGGTCCACCAGCCGGTTAATAACATGAATATCTATCCAGAACATAATTTCTGCCGTTTTATCGACAAAAACGCGGATAAGCCAAAGGTAGAGCTCATCTATATAAAATTTGTTATATACCAGGGAGTAAATTCCATTCAGCCTTTCTTTAACCCTCGCGGTATCAACCAGCTTTCTTCCATAAACCAGGTAAGCGGCAGCTATCCCCAGAACCCCTATTAATGCGGAGGTGGCTGCCACCACCATTTCAGGCTCATGATGAGTTTCCCCGGCATAATGTACAAAATGGCCAAAGATATTGCCAGTAACAGGGGCTCCGATAAAGCCTGCCCCTATAGACATAACCGCCAGCAAAAGCAGAGGGACAGTCATTACTGCCGGCGATTCTTTCACTTCTGCGTGATGCCCGTCTGAATGGCTTTCACCGAAAAAGGCTGTAAATATGAGGCGGAACATGTAAAAAGCAGTCAGGAAGGCTACCAAAAGGCCCAGTACATAAAACCCGGTATAACCTCCAGCATAGGCACTCAGGAGGATTTCATCCTTGCTCCAGAATCCAGCCAGAGGCGGAATTCCAGCCAGAGCAAGAGCGCCGATTACGAAAGTCCAGGTAGTAACCGGCATCTTTTGGGAAAGCCCCCCCATATGCCTTATGTCCTGTTCATGGTGCAGGGCATATATCACACTGCCTGCCCCCAGAAACAGGAGGGCCTTAAAGAAAGCATGGGTAGTCAGGTGGAACATTCCGGCTGTCATAGCCCCTAACCCCATAGCCATAACCATATAGCCAAGCTGGCTCAAGGTAGAATAAGCCAGTATCCGCTTTATGTCATACTGGGTAACCGCTATAACCGCCGCAAAAAGGGCAGTAAAGCCGCCGATAAAAGCTATAACCTGCATAGCTTCCGGAGTAGCGCTGAAAATAAAGAAAGCTCTTGCTATGAGATATACCCCGGCAGCTACCATGGTAGCGGCATGGATAAGGGCACTAACCGGGGTAGGCCCTTCCATCGCATCCGGAAGCCATACATGAAGCGGAAACTGAGCTGATTTGCCTACCGGCCCAGCCAAAAGAAGCAGGGTTACAGTTATCAAAAGGGCTGTATTCGTATAATCTGCCACCAGGGGAGCCAGTTCCCCGAAATTTAAGGTGCCAAAAATTATCTGCACAAACAAAATGCCAAGAAGGAAACCAAAATCCCCCACCCGGTTGGTGATAAACGCTTTTTTGGCTGCATCCCGGGCAGAATTTTTGCCAAACCAGAAGCCGATTAAAAGATAGGAAGCAAGCCCTACCAGCTCCCAGAACACAAACATCTGCCCAAAATTATTGGCCACCACCAATCCCAGCATGGCAGCAGCGAAAAGGGACTGGTAGGCATAGTAGCTTGCAAAACCCGGATCATCTTCCATATATCCCAGGGAATAGACCTGTACCAGAAAAGCTACAAATGTCACTATAAACAGCATGACTGCGGTAAGGCCATCAACTAAAAGCCCCATTTCCACCGTAAGTCCCGGCATTTTAAGCCAGGGAAAGGCTACTTCATAATTAAGAGGCTCTCCTGCTTTAAACATCCCGGCCAGTATAATTACAGCCATCACCAATCCTAAAGCAATGCTTATTATAGATACTCCTGCAGAAAGCCTGGGAAAGCGGTGCAGAAAAAGCCCAATCAGGGCAAAGGCAGCTAATGGTATAAGCGGAATAAGCCATATATGCTGCAGAGTCCAGTCAAACATTAATCTCCCCCCTTACCACTTCAGGATATTGTAGTCATCAAGATTAACACTTTTTCTCTGCCTTACGATAGAGATTATTAAAGCCAGTCCTACCGCTACCTCGGCAGCTGCCACCACAATTACAAAAATGGCAAAAAGCTGTCCGGTTATTCCATCTCCCGCGATAAAGCGGTTGGCAGCCACAAAATTTATGTTTACTGCATTTAATATAAGCTCAATTGACATAAGGACCGCAACGGCATTTCTTTTGGCTAAAACACCATAAACCCCTATGCTGAAGAGAATCGTGCTCAAAATGAGATAATGGTTAAGCCCTATACTCATCTTTTATCCTCCCCCCGGGCCAGAATAATGGCCCCTATCACTGCTGCCAGCAGAAGGATGGCAGCTATTTCAAAAGCTATTACATAATCACCCATAAGCATAAAGGCAATCTTTCCGATGCTGTCTTTAAACTCCGCCTTTCCTGCCAGGTTCCAGGAAGTGCTGTAGATAGAAACCATAAGCAAAAAAGCAAATAAACCCGAAAAAACCGCAGCCAAGAATTTTCCTCTGGGCAAAGAAGGGTTGCTTTCGCTTACATCCCGGCTCAAAAGGAGCATTACGGCAAAAATTATGAGGACTGATATTGCTCCCGCATAGGCCAGAATCTGAATAAGCCCTATAAAATCTGCCCCCAGGTAAAAATAAACGCCGGCAACTCCAACAAATGTCAAAACCAGGCACAGGGCACTGTGCACGATATTGGGCAGAGCTACTACTCCCAGAGCAGCCATTATTACGCATGCTGCCAGAACATAAAACACTAAATCAGCTATCTGCACCTTTATCCCTCCTGTTCCTTCCTGCCTTTAGCCAAAAAGGCTTTAGCTACTTTGGCTGCTTTTTCTTTATCAGTTACCATAAGCTCTGCCAGCTTTTTAATCTTGTTTTCATCATCACCCAGGATTTTAGCAAGCTGTAAAGCCTCTTCCTCGCTTTCAGCTACCCGGGCCAGGGTTTTGGCTGGATTTTTCTTTATAGCCGTCACCATAGCCTGCACCTGTTTTAAAAGCTTATCTTTATCTTCTGCAGCGGCAGTCGTTTTTTCTTCATCTTCCCCTTCGGAAGCTACGAGCTCAAGTCCAGTAAGGTCAGGTTTATAAACGGTTTTTATATCTTCCCTCCTGAAGGCTGCCCACTCAAAATCATGGCTGAAGTAGAGCCCCCTGGTAGGACACGCTTCTACGCAAAGGTTGCAGAACATGCAGTATTGATGGTCTATGATATAGCTGGTAATAACTTTCTTTTTGCTGTCTTTTATTCTGGCTTCCGTAAAGCTTAAAACCCCATTGGGACAGCTCTTTACACACATACCGCATACAATGCATTTTTCCGGATTTAACATGAGCCGTCCCCGGAAGCGCGGATACAGATTAGGCCTTTCTTCTGGATACTGTTCGGTTATGTCCCATTCAAAAAGGTGTTTCAAGGTTATGGCCAAACCTTTTAATATTCCACTTCCCCACATCTTAATCACCACCTATCCTATTTGAGAAAATGCAGTACACATCCGGTAACTACCAGATTAACCAGGGTGACAGGTATCAAGACTTTCCAGCTGAAAGCCATAAGGTGGTCCATGCGTATGCGCGGCAAAGTCCATTTAAGCCAGAAGAAGACCAGCATTATTATATAGGCTTTTATCGGCAGCCAAAGCCAGGAAGGAAGCCAGGGCCCCTGCCAGCCGCCAAAGAACATAATAGCTGCCAGAGCCGAAACCGCAAACAGGTTGGTGTATTCAGCCAGGAAAAAGAGCGCCCAGCGCATGCCGCTGTACTCTGTATATGCTCCTGCGGTCAGCTCCTGCTCTGCTTCCGGCATATCAAAAGGTCCCCGGTTAAGTTCAGCGGTAGCGGCAATAAAATAGGTTATAAAAGCAACCGGCTGCAGGAAAACAAACCATATATTGTCCTGAGCCTTTATTATATCCGACATATTAAGAGAACCGGCAATCATGACTACTGCCAGAAGTGAAAAGGCAAGCGGGATTTCATAGCTTATCATCTGGGCTACCGAACGCATAGCCCCCAAGAGAGACCATTTATTATTGGAGCCCCAGCCTGCCATTAAAAGGGCTATCGTCCCCAGGGAACCTACGGAGATAAAGTATAAAACCCCCAGATTCAGGTCTACAATCGCCATACCGTCCCCAAACGGCAGGACTACATAAAGCATAAGGGATATAATAATGAAAACGATGGGAGCTGTGCGGAAAATAACCTTATCCGTTTCGGAAGGTATTATATCTTCTTTGGTCAAAAGCTTTATCGCATCCGCGATGGTCTGAAATATCCCCCAGGGTCCCAGCCGGTTAGGCCCCAAACGCTGCTGGATAAAACCTGAAATCTTTCTCTCCAGCCAGATGAGAATAATGATGTTGACTGTTACAATACCTGCTATGCAGGCAAATTTTATTACAAGAAGTATGATTTCTGCCCATAAAGTGGGCATGCCCATGTTCTTCAGTCCGTTTACGATAGCTCCAGCCAGGTCAACAAAAAAGGTTTCCGCTCCTCTCATATACCAACTCTCCTTACCAGTTTATATGCCAGACTACCGGTCGGCTTCTCCCAAAACAGGATCCAGAGTAGCAATATTGGCAATAAGGTCCTGCAGTTTTCCTCCCCGGGATATGAGAGACAAAACCCCCAGGTTTATAAAAGAAGGTGCCCTTACATGCAAACGGTAGGGCTTTTCACTCCCATCACTTACAATATAAAACCCTAATTCCCCTTTGGAAGATTCAATGCGGTGATAGACTTCCCTTCCCTCTTCCGGTTTTATAACCCTTGGCACCTTTGCCCTTATCTCCCCTTCCGGCATATCTTTTAAAGCCTGCCTTATAATCTTGGCACTTTCCTCAATTTCCCGTATCCTTACCAGAAACCTGTCCCAGTTATCCCCTTTTTGCCCTACCGGTATGTCAAAATCAAAGCGGTCGTAGATGCCGTAAGGGTCAGCTTTGCGTATATCATAAGCTACCCCGCTGGCTCTAAGGTTAGGGCCGCTTACCCCATAAGCGATAGCATCTTCAGCTGACAGAACACCGGTATTCTTAAGACGCGCCTGTAAAATCTCATTGCCGGTTAGAAGACTGTTGTATTCATCAAGCATAGAAGGCAGGTCATCCAAAAAACTCCTTACTGCTGGATAAAATTCTTCCGGCAAATCTTCATGAAATCCCCCTATGCGCATATAACTGGCTATCAGCCTTTGCCCGCTGGTCATTTCAAACATATCCATTATTCTTTCCCGATCCCGGAAACAATAGATAAGCCCGGTAGTGGCACCTATATCGATAGCCAAACTGCCTATAAAAAGAAGGTGAGAAGCGATACGTGAAAGTTCTGCCATTATAACCCTTATATATTCCGCCCTTTCCGGCACCTTAATATCTAAAAGTTTTTCCACCGCCTGACAGTACCCCATAGTCGGCAGATGGGTAGCCAGGTAATCTAAACGGGAATTATATGGAATAAACTGGGTATAAGTGCGCGACTCGGCTATTTTTTCAACTGAACGGTGAACATAGCCCAAATGTACTTTTAAGTCCACTATGTGTTCCCCATCCAGAACCGTTTCGGCATGCAGACCGCCATGGGTACTGGGGTGCTGGGGCCCTACATTTATGGTTATAAAATCTGTTTCCAGCATAACAAACCTCCTTATCTTGATCTTCAAGCAGGTTTATAGTCCTTGCGCAGGGGATGTCCGACAAAATCAGAAGGTAGCAGTATGCGCTCCAGGTTAGGATGCCCTTTAAATATAATCCCCATCAAGTCATAAACTTCCCGTTCCTGAAAATCGGCCGCCGGCCACAAGCTTACCGCCGAATCTATTTCCGGCTTATCCCGGTTTACATCTATTTTCACGCAGACTTTTTCATTTTCTGGAATTTTATAAATATGATATACAACAGTAAATTTGTCTTTATAGTCAACAGCTGTCAAATTGGCAAGATAATTAAACCCGTATTCTTCTTTTAAGGCCTTGAGAAGCGGGAACAAATCATGGCTCTCTTTAACCCGCAGTGTAAAAAACCCGCCCTCTTCTATCTCAACCCCGGAGAAACGGCCTGTAAGCCTTTTTAAATCTGCTGTCATCAGCTTCCCTCCTATCTCTTGCCCAAAACTTTCGCCTTAAGTTCTAGAAGCCCATTAAACAAAGCTTCCGGACGCGGAGGACATCCCGGCACATATACATCTACAGGGAGAAAAGTGTCACAGCCGGGCAAAACGCTGTACCCGTCCTTAAAAGGCCCTCCACTTATGGCACAGTTGCCCATGGCCAAAACCCACTTGGGTTCCGGCATCTGCATATAAACCCTCTGTACTACCGGCTTCATCTTCACCGTAACCGGCCCTGCTACAATAAGAAGGTCTGCCTGCCTGGGAGATGCCCTGAAAACTTCATAGCCGTAGCGGGCAATATCAAAACGGGCCGCCCCGGATGCCATCATTTCTATCGGACAGCAGTTGCAGCCGTAGGAAAGCGGCCAGAAGGAATGCGCCCTTCCCCAGTTCCATATCTTTTCCAGAGTAGTGACGATGATGTTGTTTTTTTCCAGCATTTTTACATCATTTTCTAGTACCATTCCAAAGCCCCCTCCTTCCAGGCATAGAACAACCCAACCAGAAGTATTATCAGGAATATTATCATTTCAATAAAAGCAAACAGTCCTAAATGGTTAAATTTAACTGCCCAGGGAAACAGGAATATGGTTTCTACCTCAAAGGCCAGAAAAACCAGGGCATAGAGAAAATAGTTAACCTTAAACCTGACCCAGGTTTTCCCCTTGGTATCAACTCCGCACTCATAAGGCATCATTTTTTCTTTATTAAAATAGGATTTGGGACGCACCAGAGCCGCTAAAGCTAGGGCAGCCAGAGGAAAACCGATAGAAAGGAGAAAGAACAGCCCAATAGTTGCATAATCTGTTAACATATTATTCCTCCTTTTCATATGATTCAGGATAAAATAGCGTACTTTACTTGATAATAATTAAAATTAATGATACTATATTAGTTTTTTTAATGCCATATTTTTATTGTTAACATAAGTTAAAATAATATTAAAAAAAGATTAACAATTGCTTAAACAAACAAGCCAGCCCCTGTTTTACTGTACAGGAGCTGGCTTATTAAAGCTAAATTACCTTATCTTTAATAATTTCCAGCTTTTTTAATTTGTAACCTTTTAATGATGAGCTAACCAGCACCACTGCTTTTAGCATCATCGTCATGATTTTAAATTTATTTAAACATAAACCTGCCGATTTTACAATACATAATTTAGGATAAATCAAAAGTTATACAATCCCGGTTATCGTTTATATTAATTTGAATATCCCTTATTTTCACTTCTACCGATAGAATATCCCCTAAAATTTTTTCCAGTTCACTTCCTTTTTCCACATACAAAAGGCGGCGCAGGTACTCAAGCAGATGCCCATTCTTACTGTTAGTTAAGATACTCTGCTCCAGCAGGGTAAGCACCTCTATCGCTTTGATTTCCAGCCTGCCTCCGCCCAAAAAAACCTGTATATCACGCGGTCCTTTCCCGGTCGCTGATTTCAAAAAATGCGCTACCGCTGCCTTTATTCTCTTTTCCAGCTCCAGCCTTTTTTCTCTCTCCAGGCTCCATCCTTTAATCTCTGCCTGTTTCTTAAACCTTTTTTTAAAGATTTCCCTGGCTACATTTTCCATAACTTCCAGCAAGCTGTTAGGATCTATCGGTTTTATTATATATTTTACGATTCCCACATCAACTGCCTGCAAAATAGTTGGACTGTCTGATAGGGCAGATGCTATTATAAAAGCGCAGTCCAATCCAGCTTCCCTGATTTTCCGGCACATAGTAATTCCGTCCATAAGGGGCATCCGCACATCTACCAGAGCTATATCAGGTTCATGAAGCCTGGCCAGCTTTAGCCCTTCTTCTCCATTACCAGCTGTTATCAGCCTTCCTACCCTTTTTTTGAGAAAAAAACCCAATTCTTCCCGGGTAAACTCTTCATCTTCAACATAAAGCACCTTACACTGGCTTAAAAGCAGGCTATCCTTGCCATTTTCCATCTGCATCCCCTCCAAAAACTGGTACTGCCAGCTGCATGCATAAGCCTTCTCCAGTATTATGCCAGCTTATTTTTCCTCCCATCTTTTGTTCAATCACCGTTTTAGTTATATAAAGCCCCAAACCGGTTCCGCGCTCTTTATGTTTGGTAGTAAAATAAATTTGAAAAATTTTGTCCCCTATACTCTCATCTATACCTCCTCCATTATCTTCGATTTCCAGAACCGCCATCCCGCTCTCTTCATAAATCCGCAAAACTATCTTTTTGTCAGGGCGCAAACTTTTTTTCAAAACTTCAAAAGAATTGTTTATCACATTAAATACCGCCTGGGCATACTGATTGGCATAACCATAAGCACACACCATTTCCAGTCTGGCAAATTCCACCTTGATATTGTTGAACTTGATATTTTCCTCCATCAGATCAAGTACCGAAGTTACTGCTTCATAAATATAAAATACTTCCTTCTCACTGCAGGGATTCAAAAAATCTCTAAAATCCTCAATGGTATGCGATAAATTGCTTATGAGCCTTCTTGCCTTCTCCAGGGAAGATGTCATGATATACGGGGTAAGCTCTTCTCTTTTATAGGCATCTTCCAGATTGGTAAGCACCAGGCCCAGGTTATTAAGCGGCTGTCTCCACTGGTGGGCAATATTAGCCATCATTTCCCCCATCGCTGCCAGCCTGGCCTGATGGATTATAAGCGCCTCTTTCTGCTTGTTTTCTTCCAGCTGTTTCTCAAATGCAGCTTTCAGTTCTGCCATTGTACGGCGGGCTGTAAGATAGACAGTCAAAGCAAACAGGGATAATACCACCAAAACCAGGGTAAATACATTTATAAGTTTCTGCCTCTGCCTCTCCCGGCTTTCTTTTATATTTTCATAATCGAATATAAAATCATTTATATCTATATCCTCCCGCATAAGCCCCAAACTGCGCAGAGTAGTATACATCTGCTCCCAGCGGTAGGGATTTATATTGCCTACCTGCACTACTGGATAAAGGGTAAAATCCTTAACCCTTTCCGCTTGAAACAGGTTAAACTCCAGTATTTCCTGCTTATTTTCCGCCTGGGAATAATATCTGTCTACTATATACCTGCTTGTTTCCTCCGGATGATTTAGCGCATATTCCCAGCCCTTCAAACTGGCACGGCGAAATTTTTCTACCAGTTCCGGATTGGTCAAAGCCAGGCTTTTGCGGGTGAAAATAGTGTCACCATAAAAATCTATTCCGTAATCAACTGGCCTTATACGTTTAAGCTTTATCCCCTTTTTTTCTGCATAGTAGCTGATAGTTCCCAGATAGCCGGGAACTACATCATACTTTCCCGAAACCAAATCTTCTATCTGAAAATTGCCTATATGCTGGCAAAAAGGGAATACTGACGGATCAATCCCTTCTCTTATTAGCAGAGCCTGCAGTTCAATATCCAGCAAATCATGCTTTCTTCTGGCAATTTTAAGACCTGCCAGATCAGCTGGCGAACTATAAGGGGTATCCTGCAGCATAAAGAATTCTGTAGGGCTGCGCTGAAAAATGGAAGCTACGACCATAAAATCCGTTTTTTCATCTTCTGCTATCAGAATATCAATAGCCCCTATACCAAAATCAGCCCTCTTTTCGGCGACTTCCTGGGGAGCATTTAAAACCTCACCTTCCGGAGTAAAAGCAGATCTTATCTCTACATCCAATCCTTCATCAGCATAGTAGCCTAAAGCCTGGGCCATATAATAGCCAGCAAACTGGAACTGGTGCTGCCATCTGAGCTGGAGAACCACCTTCTGGTAATCTTCCGCCCTCACTCCGGACGGCAGCATAAATAAAAATAAAATTATTGAATTTATAAAAAATGTAAGCCTGGATTTTGATCTGTTTTTCATCCTCTATCCTCAACAACATCAGCTGCCTGATTTATTTTAAATTGTGTATCAGTTTCGACATTATTGTCAATAAATTTTAGAATTTTCAACAAAATAAAATTCCCTCTTGCAAGTTTTCGAAAGCCATGGTTTAATAAAGATAACTAAATGTAATAGTTTACGGGAAAGCGAAAATCCTTCGGGATTAGTCGGTTTCTCGTTAAAAGTAACATCCCAGTCAATTTAAAACCACTGACAAATGTTAAAGAGGACTTAATGAGGTTCGGCTTTAACCAGGTCAGTTTTAGGGAAGCAAGCTTCCCTGAAACTGGCCTGGTTTTTTTTGGGCCAAAAACACAAAAAGGAGGGATGAAAAAGTTAAAATACTTTAAAACTTCCAGCACAAACCAAAATCTAAAATTTAAAAGGAGGTTTTTCTATGGCCGATGCAAAAACCTTAACTGATCAGGAACTTATTTATAAGCTGGACGGTAAACCTTCCCTGGGAGTGGCTATCCCGCTTGGAATGCAGCATGTTCTGGCCATGTTCATTGGCAATATTGCTCCTATAATAATAATCACCAATCTCCTGGGCATACCCCAGGAACAAAAAGTCATAATGCTGCAGTGTGCCATGATCTTCGCTGGCCTGGTTACCCTGGTGCAGATTTATCCTATTGGTCCGGTTGGTGCACGTCTTCCCATCGTTGTAGGTACCAGCTTTGCTTTTGTCCCTTCTGCCATCGCCGTAGGCAAAGCATACGGCATAGCTGCAATATTGTGCGCCTCTTTTGTCGGGAGTTTTGCTGCTCTCCTGCTCGGAATATTTATAAAAAATCTGCGTCGTTTCTTCCCCCCTCTGGTTACAGGTACAGTTCTTATCGCCATCGGACTTTCCCTTATGCCAGTAGGAGTTAACTATTTCGCCGGTGGAGTAGGAAAGCCTGACTATGGCTCCCCGGAAAACCTGCTTTTGGGATTCATCGTTCTCCTTACAGTAATCCTCCTGCAGCGTTTTGCCAAAGGCATCTTAAATGTCGCTGCCATACTTATCGCCCTGGTTATTGGCTATCTCATAGCTATCCCCTTGGGAAAAGTCGATTTTAATGTGGTAGCCCAGGCTGCCTGGATAAGCTTCCCCCGCCCGCTTATGTTCGGATTTGATTTCCATCTCGATGCAGTCATAAAATTTGCCATCGTTTACTTAATCGTAGCTCTGGAAATTATCGGCAACCTTTCTGCCATAACCTTTGTAGCTGAAAACCGGGAAGCCAAAGAAAGAGAAATGGGTGGAGCTATAATTGCTGATGCTCTGGGCAGTGCCCTGGCTGCGCTCTTTAACAGCATGCCGCTCAACTCATATGGGCAAAATGCAGGTATAATCGCCCTTACCCGGGTAGTAAACCGCTTCTCTGTTGCTACCGGTGCTATATTCCTCATTTTAGCCGGCATCATTCCCAAGGTAGGAGCAGTAGCTGCTGCTATGCCTCCCAGTGTATTAGGGGGAGCAGTAATAATTGTGTTTGCCATGATAATGATAACCGGCATGAAAATGATAGCCAGCTCCGGCTTTACTCCCCGCAATACCACCATTCTTGCCATTGCCTTTGGAGTAGGTTTAAGCTTCAGCTTTGTGCCTGCTGCTGTTGAACACATGCCTGGCTTCCTTAAAGCTTTCCTGGAAGACGGCGTGGTAGCAGCCGGAATCCTGGCCCTTATCCTGAATGCGATTTTCCCTGAAGAGAAAAAAGAAACAGCGGCAAACAGCCAAACAGCTGCTGAACTGGCTCACTAAACATTCCAGTCAAAGGGAGGGGTTTTTTTGCTGAACATCAAAGAATATGTAGCACCAGCTTCCCTTAAAGAAGCATATCAATATTTGACTTCCCAAAAAGGTGCTACCCTTTTAGGCGGATGTGCCTATCTCAACCTGGGTACCCGCAATATTCCTCTGGCTATTGACCTTACAAAAGCTGACCTTTCTTTTATAAGAGAAGATGAAGAAAATATTGAAATCGGCGCCATGACAACTTTCGGGGATATTGAGCATTCAGAAATTTTAAAACGCTATTTTGACAACATTTTAGCCCTTTCTGTACGTGATATAGTAGGTATCCAGCTTCGCAACCTGGTAACCGTAGGCGGAACCGTCTTCTCCCGCTACGGTTTCTCAGATTTCATCACTGCCCTGCATGCTCTGGACACCCAGGTTAAGCTCTATAAACAGGGCACATTTGATCTCGAATACTTCCTGGAAAACGGCTCCAAAGAACCAGATATCCTGGAAAAAATCATTATAAAAAAAGATAAGCGCAGGGCAGCATTCAAAGCCATGCGCAATTCCCGGGGCGATTATGCCATTTTAAACCTGGCAGCTTCCAGAATAGAAGATAAATTCAGGATAGTGGTAGGAGCAAGGCCAGGTCGTGCCGCTCTAGCCCTGCAAACCATGGAATATTTAAATCAGGAATACGCACAAAAGCAGGAGTTAACTTCTTCTTGCTTGAAGGAAGCTGGAGAAATCCTGGCTGCTGAGCTAAGTTTCGGCAGCAATGGCCGAGGCAGTGCTGAATACCGCAAAGAGCTGGCCAAAGTGCTTTTAAGAAAAGCTATAAAGGAGGTGCTCTAAAGATATGGTAGTTAATCTCAAAATAAACGGCAGTCATTATACACTGGATGTGCCTCCTGATGAATTTTTGCTTACCACCTTGAGAAACCTGGGTTTTTTGAGCGTAAGACAGGGTTGTGACACCAGCACCTGCAGTGTATGTACAGTTCATGTAGACGGAAAAGCAGTGTTATCCTGTACCGTTCTTACCTGCCGCCTGGACGGGCATGAAGTAACCACCCTGGAGGGTGTGCAGGAAGAAGCTGAAACCATAGGCAAATTTTTGGTAGAAGAAGGGGTAGAACAATGCGGCTACTGCAGCCCTGGTTTGATAATGAGCATTCTCTATCTCGAAAAATGTGTCACCAATCCTACTGATGAACAGATTCTTCATTACCTTAACGGCAATCTGTGCCGCTGTTCAGGTTATGAAGGGCAGCTCAGAGCTATCAAAAAATACCTGGAGGTGAAATATGGTGCGGGTAGTAAACAAGTCATTTAACAAAATTGACGGCATGAGCCTGGTTAAAGGCAAACCGCTGTATACTGATGACCTTTGTCCATCCAACGCCCTGGTAGTAAAAGTCCTGCGGAGCCCGCACGCCTTTGCCCGGATAAAAGAAATCGACACATCCGAAGCAGAAAAGCTGCCCGGCGTAGAATGTGTATTTACCTATAAAAATGTTCACCGCAAGCCTTTTACCCGGGCTGGACAATGTCACCCCGAGTTATCGCCTTATGATAAATTCCTGCTGGATGAATATGTGCGCCATGTAGGGGATGATGTGGCTATTGTAGCTGCTGTTGATGAAAAAACAGCCCTTAATGCTTTAAAACTCATAAAAGTGGAATACGAAGTTCTAAAGCCGGTGCTTGATTTTGAAACAGCCGAAGAAAACCCCGTTCGTGTTCATCCGGAAGATGATATCTTTGCCAATCTGCCGGTAGGTTTTGATCCCAAACACAATGTGGCCTGCCGTGTCAATTTGGCTCTAGGTGAGGTAGATAAAGTCCTCGAAGAATGTGAAGTTGTTATCACCCGCACCTATAAAACCCAGGCCCAGGCACAGGCTATGATGGAAACCCAGAGGGCATTTTCCTATCTCGACCCTTATGGCCGCCTGGTAGTAGTAGCCTCTACCCAGATTCCCTTTCATGCCCGGCGCATCCTGGCTAATGCCCTGGATATACCAGCCAGCAAAATCCGGGTAATAAAACCGAGAATCGGGGGAGGGTTTGGAGCCAAACAAACCGTTAATGCTGAGTTTTATCCTGCCCTGGTTACTTTAAAAACAGGCAAACCAGCCAAAATAGTATATACCCGCAGTGAAGTATTTAATGCCACTACCAGCCGTCATGCCATGAAATTTACGGTAACTATAGGTGCTATGCGGGATGGAAAAATAAGGGCCATAGATGTAAAAGCCGTTTCCAATACCGGGGCTTACGGAGAGCATGCAGAAACTACGCTGGGCGCATCAGGCAAAAAAGTTCTCCCTCTTTATAATAAGGTAGAAGCTGTACGTTTTAATGGAACAGCTGTTTACACCAATACTGTACCGGGAGGAGCCCTTAGAGGCTTTGGAGTAACTCAGGGAACGTTTGCTATAGAATCAGCTGTAAATGAACTGGCAGCTGAACTTGGTATGGATCCTTCTGTCATCAGGGATATAAACATGATAAAAAAAGGGGAAACAACTCCTCTTATTAACATGACTACCAAAGGAGCAGGTCCGGAACCCATGTACATGGACAGCTGTATGCTGGACTACTGTGTAAAACGGGGAAAAGAACTTATAAAATGGGATGAAAAGTACCCCAGATACCAGGTAAGCGAAACCAAAGTCAGAGGCCTGGGCATGGCTATCGCTCAACAAGGTTCCGGTCTTCCCAATATAGATATGGCTGCTGCCACCATAAAGCTCAATGACGATGGTTTCTTTAATCTGCTGGTGGGAGCAACTGATTTAGGTACCGGTGCTGAAACTATCCTGGCCCAAATAGCAGCTGAAACCCTGGGAGTAGACATGGACCAGATTGTTGTTTATTCTTCAGATACTGATGCTACACCCTTTGATACAGGAGCTTATGCTTCCAGTACTACTTATACCACCGGGAACGCAGTAATCGAAGCAGCCACTAAAATGAAAGAAGAAATAATAAAAACAGGTGCTCTCTATTTTAATACCAGCCCGGAAAAAATAGTTTTTGACGGCAAATACATCATCTGCCTGGATAATGATGAAAAAATAAGCCTGGCCGATTTTTCCAAAAAAATAACCTATAATATACTTCATACTCAGCTTTCCACTACCGGTTCTTTTGTTCCCAAAAAACAAGCGCCCCCTTATATGGCTGGATTTGCTGAGGTGGAAGTAGATTTAGAAACCGGAAAAGTTGAGGTAATAGAATTTGTTGGCATCGTGGACTGTGGAACTCCTATCAATCCCAAACTGGCCAGGATTCAGGCAGAAGGCGGAATTGTAACCGGCATAGGCCTGGCCCTTTATGAAGAAGTAAGATATGCCCCTAACGGCAAACTGGTAACAGACAATTTTATGGATTATAAAATTCCTACCCGCAGAGATATAGGTAAAATAACTGTAGAGTTTGCTCCCAGCTATGAAGACACCGGCCCTTATGGTGCCAAATCAATTGGCGAAGTTGTAGTAAACACGGTAGCCCCCGCCATAATGGATGCCATATATAATGCCTGCGGAGTACGTATAAGAGACCTTCCTGCAACCCCAGAGAAAATCTGGCGTGCTTTAAACTGCTAAAAGGCGGCATCTGCCGCCTTTTAGCTATTTTAGAATATGGTTGGCTATTACTATCCTCTGGATTTCGTTTGTCCCTTCATAAATCTGGGTTATTTTCGCATCTCTCATCATACGCTCTACCGGATATTCCCTGGTATAGCCATAACCTCCCAAAATCTGCACTGCTTCGGTAGTAACCCACATGGCTGTATCACCCGCAAAAACTTTGGCCATAGCACTTTGTTTGCCATAAGGATAACCATGGCTTTCCAGCCAGGCCGCCTGATAGGTCAAAAGCCTGGCCGCTTCTATCCTGGTAGCCATATCAGCCAGCTTAAACTGAATAGCCTGCTGTTCCGCAATAGGTTTGCCAAACTGAATCCTTTCTTTAGCATAATTTAAGGCAAATTCATAAGCTCCCTGGGCTATGCCTACCGCTTGGGCTGCTATGCCATTGCGCCCGCCATCCAGTATCATCATGGCTATCTTAAAGCCGTCTCCTTCCTGTCCCAAAAGGTTTTCTTTCGGTATGCGGCAGTTTTCAAATATCAGTTCATAGGTGGCGGAAGAGCGAATGCCCAGTTTCTTTTCCTTCTTGCCAAAACTAAAACCAGGGGTTCCTTTTTCTACAATAAACGCGCTTATGCTCTTATGCTTCAGTTCTTTAGGCCCGGTACGGGCTATAACCACGTAAATGTCAGCATAATAGGCATTGGTTATGAATACCTTGGTCCCATTTAGCACATATTCATCACCATCTAAAACAGCAGTAGTCCTGGTAGCTCCTGCATCACTCCCCGCTCCTGGCTCGGTAATAGCAAAAGCCCCTAATTTTTTGCCTTCTGCCAAAGGTACCAGATATTTCATCTTCTGCTCTTCGGTCCCGAATTTCCATATCGGCCAGGAACATAAGGAAACATGAGCGGATAAGGTTACCCCAGTTGATGCGCAAACCCGGGAAAGCTCTTCTACGGCAATAACATACGCTAAAAAGTCAGCACCTACCCCGCCATATTTTTCTTCCCAGGGAAGGCCGCACATGCCCAGTTCCCCCATCTTGTAAAACAGTTCCATATCAAACCTTTCTTCCTCATCCCGCTCCGCAGCGGTAGGCGCTACTTCTTTTTCGGCAAAATCGCGAAAGGTTTTTCTAAACATCTCATGTTCTTCACTAAGTTTAAAATTCACCTGTACCCCTCCCCAAAAATGTTACTTTTCAACTATCATGGCTACTCCTTGTCCTCCTCCTATACAGAGGGTGGCAAGCCCTCTCCTGGCATCGCGCCTCTGCATTTCATAAAGCAGGGTAACCAGAATCCTGGCACCGGAAGCACCAATAGGATGCCCTAAAGCAATAGCTCCCCCGTTTACATTTACTTTTTCCATACATTTGTCAAAACCTAATTCCCTGGCTACCGCAATGGATTGGGCAGCAAAAGCCTCATTTGCCTCAATCAGGTCTATGTCATCCAGGGTAAGCCCTGCTTTTTCTAAAGCTTTGCGGGTCGCTGGAACCGGCCCTATGCCCATAATTTTGGAATCAACCCCTCCGGAAGCATAGCTTACGATCTTGGCCATCGGTTTTATCCCTAATTCTTCGGCTTTTTCCGCACTCATGACTATTACAGCCGCTGCTCCGTCATTTATGCCGGAAGCGTTGCCAGCTGTGACGGTACCATCCTTTTTGAAAGCTGGCTTAAGCTCAGCCATTTTTTCACGGGTAGTCAGCCTTGGATGTTCATCGGTATCAAAAACTATATCGCCTTTTTTGTCTTTAATTACTACCGGTACAATCTCATCTTTGAACCTTCCTTCTTCTATGGCTTTCTTGGCCAGTTCCTGGCTCCGATACCCAAAATCATCCTGTTCTTCCCTGCTTATTCCCCACTGTTCCACGATGTTTTCGGCGGTTATTCCCATATGATAGTCATTAAAAGCGTCCCAGAGGCCATCTTTAATCATCATATCCACCAGCACACCGCTGTTCATGCGGTAGCCAAAACGGGCCTTTTCCAGAAGATAGGGAGCTGCTGACATGTTCTCAGTTCCACCCGCCAGAATAATATCCGCATCCCCTGCTTTTATAATCTGGGCTGCCAGGCTTACGGATCTGAGGCCTGAACCGCATACCTTGTTTATGGTAAAAGAAGTTACTGTCTCAGGTATGCCTGCTTTTATTGCTGCCTGTCTTGCTACATTCTGCCCCTGCCCTCCCTGCAGGACACAGCCAAAAATAACCTCATCCAGCTGTTCCCCTTTTAATCCTGCCCGGTTTAATGCTTCTCTCATCACTAAAGCCCCTAATTCAACTGCGCTTACATCTTTAAGCCTGCCCCCAAATGTTCCTATCGGTGTACGACAAGCCCCTACCAGCACTACCTCCTTATTCACGAATTTCCCTCCCAATAAATTAATGTAAATGAAAAATAAAACAGAAAATAATAAAAATTCCCTATATTTTTATATTCTATATATAACCACAATATCCTTTTTATGCCTAAAAAAATATAATAACCTGGCAACATGCAACATGCCTGCATAAAAAAAGGTTCAAGGCTATTTTTAATAGCCTTGAACCTTTTAAACATCTAATTTTCCAGGTATTTATTGTTCAATAGATTTCCACAGAACTTCTGCCACATCAAATACTTTAACTTTTTCTTCCATGTTGACACCTTTTACTCCGTCAGAAATCATGGTAAGACAGAACGGACAGTTGGTAACTATCATTTCCGGATCCGGACCTAACAGCTGCTCAGTTCTGGTATCATTTATACGTTTGTAGCCTTCTACCGCATGCTCTTCAAGCCACATGCGTCCGCCGCCAGCCCCACAGCAGAATCCCTTGTTCTTAGCCTGCGGTATTTCAACAATATTGCAGCCAGCAGCCTTAAGTACCTGTCTGGGTTCATCATAAACATCATTATGTCTGCCCAGGAAGCAGGAATCATGATAAGTAGTCTTAACGGCCTGAGCTTTTCCGGGTTTAAGTTTGCCTTCGGCTACCAGTTTGGCAAGTATTTCGGTATAATGATATACTTCATAGGTTCCGCCCAGCTGCGGATATTCTTTCTTAATGGTATTGTATCCATGCGGACACACAACAATTATTTTCTTTACCCCATAATTGTTGAAGTTTTCAATGTTCTGCCTGGCCAAAGTCTGGAACAGATATTCATTACCCAGACGGCGTGCAGAATCACCACAGCACATTTCTTCGGTACCCAGATAAGCAAAGCTTACACCAGCTTTGTTAAGCAGTCTTACCAGAGCTTCTCCAACTTTCTTATATCTATCATCAAAGGAAACTGCACAGCCGGCATAGAGCAGATATTCAAATTCGCCGCCATCTTCGGAAAGAACATTAACCATTTCGCGAATGCCTCTTTCCTTAAGCCATTCAGCACGGTTAGCCCAACCAACACCCCACGGATTGTAGTTGCGTTCCATGTTGGTAAAGGCCATCTGGGCTTCTGACGGCATATCTCCCTGCCACATAACCAGGTTGCGGCGCATTTCAATGATCTTGGGAATATGCTCAATAAACATCGGACAGTGTTCCATACAAGCGCGGCAGTTGGTGCAGTCCCAGATTACATCAGTAGTAACTACATCATAAATAAGGCTCTTTTCCATAGGATGTACAGCTTCTGCCTCTTCAGTCATGGCAACCATTTCGGCATCAGCTTCCTGCCCCTTCTGCTGCATAAGGTAAGGAGCTTTTTCGTCCAGGTGCTGTTTCATATTCTGGATAAGGGTAATCTTGGGATTAAGATGTTTGCCGGTATTATAAGCCGGGCAATTTTCCTGGCATCTTCCACAGCGGATACAGGCATCCAGATCCAGAAGGTCTTTCCAGCCAAATTCTTCTATCTTTTCTACCCCGAAAGTTTCGGCTTCTTCAATATTTTCTACCATGCGGATTTCCGAAGGTTCCAGATTGCGGAATATATAATTTAACATACCTGTCATAATATGCCACAGTTTTGTGTAAGGGATAAGAGCAATAAACAAGAACGCAATAGCCATGTGGAACCACCAGAGAATCCGGTGCCATACCAGGATAGCATCACGGCTCATGCCCTGGAACAGGAAAGCAAAATACCATCCCACCGGAGATGCATATTTTTCATACAAAATTTCTGACATTTCCGGTGACCATTTAATCTGGGCCATTATGCGCAATCCTTCAATGAAATAACCGGTGAGGAGGATAGCAAAGACAAGCAAAATAATCCAGCCGTCGGAAGCTTTGGTGTCGTTTAGACGATCAGGCTTCTGGATATAGCGGATAGCAGCAAGTACAACTATTCCTATAAGTCCAAGAAAACCAACTATGTCAACTACTGCTGAAAACCCTATATAGGAAGCCCCTTCAATATGCGGGAAACCAAGCCAGTGGTGAGAAGCGTCTACACCTGCTGCCAGGAACAATACCAAAAATCCCCAGAACAGGAACGCATGCATGGTTCCTGGAGTAGGCTTTTTGAAAAGCCTGAGCTGCAGGAAAGTATAAACAAACCAGGACCATATCCTCTGGCCTATCCTGTCATTGCGGTGAATTTCTCCCTTGGCCAGCATCCAGACCTGTACACGCTGATAAAAACCATACAAAAATACCCCAAGCGGTATAAACATCAGTATATAAATAAGCCATTCGAAGGGAACATTAGCTCCTACCACTCTCATAGGAACTTCATAGCCGCCTTCTAAAGGAACGTAGCCAAATATCATTCTTCATTCCCTCCCTTAAATAAAAAAATAAGATATTACTGGATATACATTGCTGTATATCCAGTAAATCCCCATTTTACATTTTCCCACCCAAAGCTTAATTATTTCTTCAGTTCTTCACACAGTTTAGGTATAACCTTGAAAAGGTCTCCTACTACTCCAAAATCTGCTACATTGAATATCGGAGCCTCGGGGTCAGTATTAATAGCAGTGATAAACTTGGAAGAAGACATACCAGCCAGGTGCTGGATAGCTCCGGAAATTCCGCAAGCTACATAAAGAGTCGGGTTAACAACTTTACCAGTCTGTCCTACCTGATATTCATGGCCTAACCATCCAGAGTCAACTGCTGCACGGGATCCACCTACGGCAGCTCCCAAAAGGTCAGCCAGCTGTTCTACCAGCTTAATGCCTTCCGGTCCTTTACATCCGCGTCCGCCGGATACAACTACATCAGCTTCTGTAAGTTCTGGTCTTGCAGATACAGTAGGCTTAAATTCAATTATATTCTGATATACATCAGCAGCAGTAGCTACAACTGCAGGCTTTACTACTTCGCCAGCAGCAGGATTTTCTTTAACTTCAAATACACCGGCACGAACCGTAGCCAAAATCGGCTGGGTAGTAACTTCTACCTTGGCAAAAGCTTTACCAGCATAAATAGCTCTGGTAAATACGCCTTTGCCGGCGCTTATTTCAGCAGCTATTACGTCAGTAGCCAGGCCGGCATCCAGCTTCTGAGCAAGTCTGGAAGCAAAATCTCTGCCGTTAAAGGTATGAGCAAACAGCACTGCATTGGGCTTATATTCATTTATCATAGCAGCCATCTGGGCTACAAAAGCACCAGTATTATACTGAGCAAATACATCGCCTTCTACTACATAAACCTTATCTGCTCCATATTTAGCAAATTCAGGAGCTAATCCTTCAATCCCCTTACCAAAAATAACAGCACATACTTCATCCCCAAATTTCTTAGCTTCAGATATCATTTCATAAGTTACCTTACGTACATTACCGTCTCTTTGTTCGACAAATACCCATGTTCCTGCCATCAATTACCCTCCTTTTTATAGATCATGCCTTTAGCTTATTAAGCTTTTACTTCGATCTTGGCAGTATTCTTTATGAAATCTGCCAGTTTAGCAGCACATTCTTCAGGTTCGCCTTCAAATTTTACTCCTGCCTGTTTTGCCTGCGGCAAGAAGTATTCGACTATCTTGGTCTTGTTTTCAACAGCTACCGCATCAACAGTAGCAACCGGTTTCTTCTTGGCCTGCATAATACCTTTCATGGAAGGATAACGCGGTTCATTCCAGCTTACCTGACAAGAAATAACAGCCGGGAGAGCTACTTCAGTTACCTGAGAACCTCCGTCAGCTTCACTTGCGCATTTTGCCTTGCCATCAGCAATATCCAAGCTGGTTATGACATTGATATGAGGCCAGCCTAAAATTTCAGCAATACGGGTCGGTACCTGAGAAGAACCGTCGTCAGCAGCAACATGGCCTGCCAGAACGAGATTCGGGTTTTCACTCTTTATTACTTCAGCGATAGCTACTGCTCTTGCATATTCATCGGCACCAGTATCCTGTTTGATGAGTATGCCTCTGTCAGCACCCATGGCTAAAGCGGTACGGATAGCGTCCATAGCCTTGTCAGAGCCAGCAGATACTACTACTACTTCACTGGCAATGCCTTTTTCCTTCAGCTGGATAGCTCCTTCTACAGCTACTTCATCATAAGGGTTGATAATCAGATTGATACCTGCATCGGAAATCTTGCCATCTTTCAATTCGATCTTAGCTTCAGTATCAAATGTCTGCTTAACACATACCAGAACCTTCAAGTTCATTCCTCCTTTTCCCTCTCATAATTTTGAAAACTACTAAAAGCCTGACAAACTGCAAATACTGGTGCTTTAGTCTCCACCACCCCCAAAATATTATGCTTTATCTTATCTTGCCTACGGCAATTTTACCGTCAAAACATCCCTTTTCTCAAAATTCGCTGTAAATATTTTTTTTCCTGCTTCTTTTTTAATTCAAAAATTTTCTGTAAAATGCCTGTTCCTCGTTTTCTACATTTTTTGATAAAAAAACGTAGCAACTGACTTTAATCCGATATTACGCGCATTAAATATCTGTTCAGTACTGCCTATAAAAATTACTCCCCCTGGCCGTAAAGCTTCCGCAAATCTTTTATACAGTTTGTCTTTAGTCTCCTCCGTAAAATAAATTACCACATTGCGGCACAAAATAAGGTCAAAATCGGTTCCAAAAGGATCCCTAAGGAGGTTATGCTGTTTAAAGCTAACCATCTGCTTTATCTCATCAGAAATACGGTAATTGGCGCCTTGTTGAACAAAATACTTCTTTACATACGGAGGCGGAACAGTTTCAATCGTTTTAGCCGTATAAAGTCCTATATCGGCTTTTTCCAAAACTTCACGGTCAATGTCGGTAGCCAGTATTTTCTCTTTAAGCGGCCATCTATCCTCTTTGGCAGCTATAGCCAGGGAATAAGGTTCTTCTCCGGTAGAACATCCTGCACTCCAAATCTTTAGGCTATTTCTCTGTTTTAGAAGCAGAGGGACAACCTCCTTGCGCAGTACCTCCCAGTGGGCAGGATTGCGGAAAAACTCAGAAACATTTATAGTAATATGGTCCAAAAACCGGCGGTAAACATTATGGTCCCTGGTCAGCAAATTTATAAAATCATGATAACTTTCGGTTCCGACTGAACGCATAAAACTATTTATGCGCCTTTCCATCTGCGGCCTTTTGTAAGCGTTAAGGTCAATTTTGCTTAAGGCTTCAAATTTACTGACAAACCATTCCCAACTGTTGATACTCAAAAGTTCTCCTCCCTACATAATTTTATCTAAAGCACCTGCAACTGCCTTTACCGTCCTGTCGATATCTTCCATATCATGAGCGCAGGATACAAAGCAGACTTCAAACTGGGAAGGCGGGAAATAAACCCCTTCCTCCAAAAGATGCCGATAAAATGCGGCATACTTTTCGGTATCACACTTTAAGACATCTTCATAGGTATTTACCTCTGACTCAGTGAAAAATATAGAAAACATTGACCCTATGCGGTTTATAGTGTAGAAAAGCCCTCTCTCTTCAAAAACTGTTTTAAGCCGGGTAGTAAGCATATAGGTCATAACTTCCAGCCGGTCATACCAATCCCTATCCTGTAAAATTTTCAAGGTAGCCACCCCGGCAGCCATAGCTAAAGGATTGCCTGACAGAGTCCCGGCCTGATAAACATCGCCTTCCGGAGCTACACGGCTCATTATCTCTTTACGTCCACCATAAGCCCCTACTGGAAGGCCGCCGCCAATAATCTTGCCTAGAGTGGTAAGATCAGGTGTTATATTGGCAAAATTTTGAAAGCCTCCGTAGCATATCCTAAAACCGGTTATAACCTCATCAAAAATAAGCAGGCTCCCACTGTATTCCGTTATTTTTCTCAATCCCTTAAGAAAATCCGGATCGGGAAGTACCAGCCCCATGTTGCCGGCTATAGGCTCCACAATAACAGCTGCTATATCCCGTCCCTCTTCCCTGAAAATTCTTTCTACCGACTCCAGGTCATTATATTTAGCCACCAAAGTATTGCGGGCCTGTTCTTCCAAAACCCCCGCGCTGTTGGGAATACCAGAAGTCAAAAGACCTGATCCTGCTTTAATGAGAAAAGAATCGGCATGTCCATGATAGCAGCCTTCAAACTTTACTATTTTATTTCTCCCTGTATAGGCACGAGCCAGTCGGATAGCGCTCATGGTAGCTTCCGTGCCCGAATTTACAAAACGCACTTTTTCTATCGAAGGAATAGCGCTGCATATCATCTGAGCCAGTTCTAATTCTTTTTCACAGGGGGCTCCATAGCTGGTACCATTAACCGCCGCTTCTTTTACAGCATTTACCACTTCCGGATGGCTGTGTCCCAGAATAAGA
Source organism: Thermosyntropha tengcongensis (assembly GCF_055381335.1). Classification (NCBI taxonomy): domain Bacteria; kingdom Bacillati; phylum Bacillota; class Clostridia; order Eubacteriales; family Syntrophomonadaceae; genus Thermosyntropha; species Thermosyntropha tengcongensis. The sequence goes on along the minus strand of NZ_AP042437.1, from coordinate 706,098 downwards.
GGCCCAAATGAACCTACATAATCAATAAATTCATTGCCATCTACATCATAAATTTTGGATCCCTGTCCTCTCTTTATAAAGAGGGGATCAAGCCCTACGGCTTTAAAAGCCCTAACCGGACTGCTAACTCCTCCCGGCATACATTCTTTTGCCATTTTAAAAAGCTGATCTGACTTTTCCCGCTGCAACCTTTTCCCCTCCTCATCTATATTCACATCCGGGTTAAAAATATGTCATACTAACCTTTTTCATCTCGCGTATGCTTTTAAAAACTTTATATTCACTAATTCCTGTCTTTTCTTCAATTCTTTTTATAATGCCTGCCAGTTCCTCTTCACTCATGGCATGTATCATGGCAAAAAGGTTGTACCCAAAATCCTCCGGCACTTCCCGCAGGTAGCAATGGCTTACTTCCTTGAAATCTGCCAGCTTATAGCCTGCTTCATCGGCTTTACTCTCATCTACCTTAAAAGCCACCATGGCATTTACGGTAAAGCCTGCCCGGTTATGGCGAACTACCGCGCCAAAGCGTCTGATTATACCATTTTCCTGCATATATCTTATACGTTTCAGCAGTTCTTCTTCACTTACACCTATCGTCTCGGCCAATTCTTTAAAAGGCTGTCCTTTTAAAGGTATATCTCCTTGAACAAGTTTAATAATCTGCCTATCTACTGCATCCATTATCTTTCACCTGCCGTAAAAACCGCCCTTATCTTATAAACCTTTTTGGCCGGCATCGATTCTATTCTCGTACCGATTTTGCTTTCCAAATCTCTTATAACTTTATAAGCCTCGTTTTCAGAAGGGGCAGTTAAAGTAAACCAGATATTATACCAATCATCCCTTACATAATTGTGGGTTACCCCTTTTTCTTCATTGATTATTTTCGCCGCCTCTAGAACCTTATCTTCCTCTACATGACATGCACACAAAGTTGAATAAAATCCCAACTTTTTAGAATCAATAACTCCGCCTATACGCCTTATAATCCCTTCTTCCTTAAGCCTTTTTACCAGCAAAAGCAGCTCATCTTCACTTATGCCCAATATTCGGGCCAAAACAGCATAGGGCCTTTTTTCCAAGGGGAATTCATTTTGCAAAAGGTTTAATATTTCCTGATCAAGCCGGTCAAGTTTCATTTTTTACCGCCCCTTTAGGTTTATAAAGGCACCACTCATCTTCCGCCATAAAATCACCCTGGCTGTAAAAATAAGCCCTGGCCCGGCATCCGCCGCACCTTTCCTTATAGTCACAGATACCGCATTTTCCCTTATAATCCATAGTTCTCAAGGCATTAAGCACCGCATTTTCTTTCCATATATGGCTAAAAGGCTTTTCCCGCACATTTCCCAGAGGTATATCAAGATAGGCACAAGGCTGGACATCTCCTTTAGGACTTATTATGCAGTAGCTTATGCCAGCCAAACAACCACGGGTAAAACGGAGAGGAATTCCCTTTTTATCCGCAACCCTTATAAACTGAGGAGCACAGGTAGGTTTTATCTCAATGTCAACCTTTTTTTGCTTTTCCATAAGCACATTTATCGTTTTTTCATACTGCACGACCCTTAAGGCTTCTTCCTCAATGTTAACTGCCCTTCCGGTAGGCACCAGAAAAAATACATGGTAGGCCATGGCACCAATAGAAACGGCAAAATCAGCAATAGCCTCGATTTCTTCCACATTCCAGTCCATAACCGTTGTATGTATCTGAAAAGGCACACCAGCAGCCCTAAGATTTTTCATACCTTCTACCGTGAGATTAAACGCATTTTCCAGTTTGCGAAAACGGTCGTTTTTTTGAGGATCCAGGCTGTCAAGGCTAACACCAACCGCCATAAAACCAGCTTCTTTGAGTTTTAAAGCTACTTCAGTGGTAATAAGACTTCCATTAGTCCCTAAAACCGGCCTCAATCCCTGTTTAGCCGCATAGCTGCCCAGCTCAAAAATGTCAGGCCGCATCAAAGGTTCGCCTCCGCTGAAAATCATTATCTTAAAGCCGGCCTTTTTTATCTCATCAATCAATCTTTTTCCTTCTTCAGTCGAAAGCTCTTCATCAAGCCTGGCACCTGCATCGCGGTAGCAATGGTCACAAAACATATTGCACATGTTGGTAGTGTTCCAAGAAACTAACATATTACCACTTCCCGCCCATCATAGTTTAAGATCTGAGTATCCTTGCTGCATCTTTAGCTGCATAAGTTATGATAAGGTCAGCTCCTGCTCTCTTTATAGCAGTCAAAACCTCCAGCATAACCCTTTCTTCATCCAGCCATCCATTAAGAGCTGCTGCCTTTATCATGGCATATTCGCCGCTTACATTATATGCAGCTGTCGGCAGGCCAAACTTTTCTTTTACTGCCTTTATTACATCCAGATAAGCAAGGGCAGGCTTTACCATAACTATGTCTGCACCTTCTTCTATATCCAAAGCTACTTCTCTTAATGCCTCCCGGCCATTGGCAGGATCCATCTGATAAGTCCTGCGGTCGCCAAATTTAGGGGCAGATTCAGCGGCTTCCCTGAAAGGTCCATAAAAAGCTGAACAAAACTTGGCCGCATAGGACATGATGGGAACATCACAAAAACCTTCTTCATCCAGCCTCTTTCGTATATAGGCTATACGGCCATCCATCATATCCGAAGGGGCCACCATATCACACCCGGCTTTAACATGGGACAAGGCTTCCAAAGCCAAAAGCTCCAGAGTAGCATCATTATCAATTCTTCCTCTGGTATCCAGAACCCCACAATGGCCATGGTCAGTATATTCGCAAAGGCATACATCAGTTATTACATAAATATCGGGACATAAATCTTTTATAGTTTTTATAGCCTCCTGTACCACGCCATTTTCCTGATAACCAGAACTTCCTACCTCATCCTTATATTCCGGTATGCCAAAAAGGAGCACTGATTTTATTCCCCACTGCTTAAGCTCATCAATTTCTTCTTTGAGCCTGTCCCGAGAAAGCTGAAAAACTCCGGGCATAGATTTTACCGGCTGTTTCTTGTCTTCTCCATAAACTATAAACAAAGGATAGATAAAATCATCAGGCATAAGAACAGTTTCTCTTACCATAGCCCTTATCGTTTCATTCTGCCGAAGCCTTCGCATGCGGTGAACAGGAAAAGACATAAAAACTACCCCTTCCTTTCCTCTTCCGTAAGATAGCAGGCAGGATCTTCAGCCCAGATGTCGCCATAAACTTCCCGGGCTCTTATGCGGCAGCCTCCACACAGGGATTTATAGGAACACTCTTTACATTTTCCCTGTACATGCTTTTCCTTTTCTCTCAATTTAACCATCAGTTCATCATCCGAATTCCATATCTGGCTGAAAGGTTTTTGCCTTATATTTCCTACCGTATAATCCTGCCAGAACTGACAGGGATGGACATTGCCAAAGGCATCGACATTGGCAAACTTGGTGCCTGCTGAACATCCACCATGCATGTTTAAAAGCTGTATTATCTCGTCTGCCCGATTCGGCTCTTTCTCTTTTATGTAATTAAACAGGAATATGCCGTCTGCATGATTGTCGGTAGTTAATATTTCCACTTCTATTCCTTTATGGAAAAGTTCTAGGGTTTTTTGACTTAGAAACTCCAGTATATTTCTCTTTTCTTCTATCGTAGTGTCCATATCCGCCATAGATTTGCCCCGTCCGGCATACACCAGATGATACATGCAAAATCTGGGAATGCCTTCTTTTTCAACCAGGTCCAGAATAGCAGGCAAATCAGCCATATTATATTTATTAACCGTAAAACGAATACCGGTTTTTACCCCATTATCCAGGCACGCCCTTATCCCTCTTAAGGCAGCTTTAAAAGATCCTTGCTGATCCCTGAATTCGTCATGCGTTTTTTCCATGCCATCAATGCTTATCCCTACATACTGAAACCCGGCTTTTTTAATTTTTTTAGCTATCTCATCATCAATAAGGGTTCCATTACTGGAAATAACCGGCCTTAATCCCTGTTCAGAAGCTAGCTCTCCCAGCAAAAACAAATCTTTTCTTATAAGGGGTTCTCCCCCCGAAAAGAGCAAAACCGGCACCCGCATTTTCCCCAAATCACAGATAAACTCCCTGGCTTCCTCTGTTGTAAGCTCCTCTTTGTAATGCCTGTCTTCAGCATCTATGTAGCAGTGTTTGCAGCGCAGATTACACCGGTTAGTCATATTCCATACCACCAGGGGCCTGTTTATCTCGGAAAACTGCAGCAAATTAGGGGGCACTTCCTTACCGCTGTGTTTTATTACTTCTGATACTGTGGCTGTGCCGCAAAGCAGTTTTGTACACCCTATCATATCTGTTCCCTCCCCTTCAGGATAAAGCTTTTTCAGCCTCTAATATAGCATCAAGCAGCCCGTCTATAGTGTACTCCCTGGCTACCACATGAACCGTAAATCCTTCTTTTTCCGCGGTTTCTGCTGTTATAGGCCCTATACAGGCAATTTTGGCTTTCTTATTTATAAGGGGAATATTTTCCCGCCCCACTATTTTTATAAAATTGCTTACCGTAGAAGAGCTGGTAAAAGTAATATAGTCTACCATGCCATTAACTATCCTGTTTCTGGTCTCTTCACTTATTGTGCTTACCGGCACTGCTTCATAAAGATATACCTCATTTACATGAGCTCCCCATTCCCGCAAAGTCTGGGGAAGTACGCTCCTTGCTCCCCTGGCCCGGGGAAGAAGAACCCAATCTCCTCTCTTTATACGCGGTTTAAGTACAGATAAAATACCTTCTGCCCTGTACTCATCAGGAACCTCATCTACCATAAGCCCTCTCTCTTCTAATTTATCACGGGTAGCAGGCCCTATAGCACAGATATTTATACCTTTAAGGTTCCTTATATCAAGCCTTAATTTTTTCATCTCGTCAAAAAATAAATCTACTGCATTTACGCTGGTAAATATAATCCAGTTATAATGCTCTATATTGTGTAAAGCATTATGCAGTCCATGCATATCAGAAAGCGGTTTTATAGATATAGCAGGAAACTCAATAGCTTCTCCCCCCAGCAGAGATATTTTATCAGCCAGCAGGCTGGCCTGCGCTCTGGCTCGGGTTACCACAATTTTTTTGCCCCATAATGGCTTATTTTCCAGCCACTTAAGCTTCTCGCGCAAATTTACTACTTCTCCCACCACTATTACTGCTGGAGGCTTAAAACCATTTTGCCTGACCTTTTCTGCTATATCAGATAAAGTCCCTGTCAACACTTCCTGACCTGGCCAGGTTCCCCACCTTATCAGGGCTACTGGAGTTTCAGGGTTTCTGCCATTAGCCATAAGATTCTTACATATAAACTCTAAATTTTCCACTCCCATAAGAAAAACCAGAGTACCGGCACCAGTCGCTATATGCTCCCATTTGATGGAACTCTCTTCCTTACCCGGTTTTTCATGGCCAGTTATTATAGCCAGGGTCGAAGTGGCATCACGATGGGTTACTGGAATTCCGGCATAAGCAGGTACAGCAACTGCAGAAGTAATGCCAGGCACCACTTCAAAATCAAAACCATGTTCTTTTATATATAAAGCTTCTTCCCCTCCCCGGCCAAAAAGGAACGGATCTCCCCCTTTAAGCCTTACCACCACTTTGCCTTCTGAGGCTTTTTGCACCAAAAGTTCATTTATCTTTTCCTGCGGCATAGCATGCTGGCTGGAAGCCTTTCCTACATATATAAACTCAGCCTCCGGATTAGCCATAGCAAGTATCCTATCGCTCACCAGCCGGTCATATACTACCACTTGTGCCTCTTTTAAAATCCGTGCTCCCTTTAAGGTAAATAACCCCGGGTCTCCCGGGCCCGCTCCTACCAGATAAACAAACCCTTTTTTTCTCATACCTTATTCCCCTGCCGTTTTATATCTTGCCATATTTTCTCTCCGCCTTCTTTTAAAAGCTTTTTAGCCAGCCTTATGCCTAATTCTTCAGGATTATCTTTACTTCCTTCCATCTTATCCCGATAAACCATTTGCCCATCCAGGGAAGCGATTAAGCCTTCCAGAATCAATTTATCCCCTTCACTATTTGCCAGCGCGCCTACCGGCATCTGGCATCCCCCTTCCAGAGTCCGCATAAAAGCTCTTTCCGCCTTAACTTCATCCATAGTAGCCTGGTCATTGATACGCTCCAGAATTCTTAAGACTTCCTGATCCCCTTCCCGGCATTCCACGGCAATAGCTCCCTGCCCTACCGCCGGCAGCATAACTTCATATGGCAAATAATCACTTATATAAGTTTCCAAATTAAGCCTTTTTACCCCGGCATAAGCCACAATAATAGCATCAAGTTCATTTTCAATCATCTTCCGTATCCGGGTTTCCACATTTCCCCTTATATCTACCACCTTTATATCAGGCCTCAGGGCTTTCAGCTGAGCTGTCCTTCTCAAGCTGGAAGTACCTATAACTGCTCCTTCCGGTAAATTGCTAAATTTATACCTGCGCGCAGATACCAGAACATCCTGCGGATTTTCCCGTTTCAAAACAGCACCCACGGTTAACCCTCTTTCCAGAAGCGAAGGCAGATCTTTCATGCTGTGTACTGCTATATCAATATTCCCGGTAAGCAGTTCTTTTTCAATTTCCTTGGTAAAAAGCCCCTTATCTCCAATTTTAGAAAGGGCCACATCCAGAATCTTGTCTCCTTTGGTTCTTACCGTATAAATCTGGATGTTAATATCAGGAAATTCTTCTTTAATTCTGTAAGCCACCTGCCTGGCCTGCCAGACCGCCAGCTGGCTTCCTCTAGTTCCTAGCCTCAAAGTTGTCATACTTTTCCTGCTCCCCTTCATCAACATTAAGAGAGAACAATTTTTTTGCCATTTCCGCATACATATGTCCGTCACTATTAAGTGCCATTTCTTTAAGATTAACAATAGGAAAATGCAAAAGCTGGTTAACAATAGAGTTGGCCATAGAAACAATTACCTTTTTTTCCCTCTCCGATATATTGCCAAGGCGGTTAAACGCTCTGGTAATCTCTTTCTGCTTGATTTCTTCCCCCCGCATGCGGAGTGCTTTTATGACAGGAACTACATAGAGACAGGAAAGCCAATTGCTAAATGCTTCCATTTCTTCCTTAACAATTTTTTGTGCCTGCCTGGCCGCCCTTTGCCTGGCTAAATAACTTTCATCAATTACATTCTGCAGGTCGTCTATATCATAAATAAATACACCTTCTATTTGGCCAAGTTCAGGATCAATATCCCGCGGAACCGCAATATCAATCATTATTATTTTCCTGCCCTGCCGCTTTTTCAAAGCCTGGTAACAGTTATCCATGCGCATTACATAATGCTGGGCAGAAGTGCAGCTTATAACAATATCAGCCAATAAAAGGCAATCTCCTATCTGGTCAAATTTTACAGCCTTTCCCTTAAACTTCTCCGCCAGTTTTACAGCATTATCATAAGAACGGTTAGAGACTATGACTGAACTGGCACCATTCTGCACCAGATAATAGGCAGCCAGTTCACTCATCTCACCGGCTCCTACCAGCATTACTGTTTTGCCATCCAAAGTCCCCAGCATACTGCGCGCCAGTTCCACCGCTGCGTAGCTTACAGACACCGGATGCTGATCTATCATAGTTTCGGTTCTTACCCTTTTTCCAACATAAAGGGCCTTTTGAAAAAGGGTATTAAGCACCCCTTCAGTAGCCCCCAAATCTTTAGCCAAATTGTAGGCTTCCTTTACCTGTCCTATTATCTGGGTTTCTCCCAATACCATGGAATCCAAACCGGAAGCCACCTTAAACAAATGATAAATAGCTTCATAGCAGTTGAAACAATAAAGGTAAGGCTCTAAATCTTCACACTTCATCCCTGAATAATTTTCCAAAAAAGAATATACAGTTTCCCTGGCTTTACCCAGATCTCTGGTAGTCACATATATTTCCATACGGTTACAGGTAGAAAGAATTACCGCCCCTTCGATCCCGGCACCATTCTTCAAAAAATTATAGGCTTCGTTTAAATCGCTGCTGCATAAAGCCAGTTTTTCCCTTACTTCTACTGGAGCTGTACGATAACTCAGTCCTGTAAGGAGGACATACATTTTTCCACCTTCTCCCTCACCTTTTCCAATTCCCCCATACGCAGCCAGGCTAATATCTCTTCATTTACCAGCTGCCTGAAAACTTCTTCCCTCTTATTTATATCATCCACTTCTCTCTTTACTATTTCTCTGATTTCCCCAAGTATATCAACATACCATCCATACCCTTCAGGAATAAAAGTTTCCAGTTCCTCCCTCATCTTTCTTGCAAAAAGCGGGCTTTTCCCTTCTGTAGAAATAGCAACCACCAGCGAATTCCTGCGCACAACAGATGGTACATAAAAATCACAGTTACCAGGATCATCAACCGCATTGAGCAAAATGCCTCTCTCACGGCAAAGCCTGGCTACTTCCCGGTTAAGATTGCTATCATCTGTAGCTCCAAAAACCATAAACATGCCGCATAAATCTTCTTCCCTGAATTGGCGCAAAGCTACTGTGATAAGCCCTTCTTCTTCCCACTTTCGTATCCTTTCGGTAACCTTCGGGCTTACTACCTTGATAACCGCATTATATGTAAAAAGGTTAGCTATTTTCCGCTCAGCTACCTTTCCTCCGCCAATTATCAAACATTTTTTTCCTTCCAGATTGATAAAAGCCGGGAATAAATGTGCCATTTTTTACTCCTTTATTTTCCAGTATTAATATACCATGTTAAAAAAAAAGGCCTTTTAAAAAGACCTTATTTATCTTTTTTCTCCTCCAGTTCTTCTAAATCCTCTTCTTTAGCCTTGCGAAAACTCTGGATAGCTTTTCCCAAAGACTGTCCCACCTGCGGAAGTTTCCCAGGCCCAACAATGATAAGGACGATGAGTAAAATCAACACCAGTTCCCAGGGGCCAAAATTTCCTATCAATCCCAGCATACAAATTCCCCTCTCCTGTATTAAATCGTACCGCGAAATTAAATTGTTACTGCTATTATGACAAAAAGCAAAAACTTTGTAAAGCCCAAGCCCTTTGTGCATTTCCACCAATTAAAGACCACTATTTTTGTGTGCTTTTATCAATTAATATCAACATCAATCAGTACTGTCACTGCGTGCCAATCTTTGTTCCATTTTTTGCTTTCGCTCTTCGCCTGGTTTGGCAAGCTTGGCAATCCATATGCTTATTTCATAAAGCAAATATACCGGAATAGCCATCATCATCTGGGAAAAAGGATCCGGCCCCGGAGTTAAAGCAGCTGCCAGTATTACTATCACCAGAAGAGCATACTTGCGGTTTCTGGCCATAGTTTCATAGCCAATAATACCCAGTTTACTCAAGAAAAATACTACCACCGGCAGTTCAAACACTATCCCAAACGGAATAGTAAAAGCCAGAACAAAACTTACATACTGGTCAACCTTAAACATGGTTTCCAGATTTTCACCAGCAATATAGATAAAAAAATTGAGTATGAGTTTTAAAATACCGTAATAGGCAAAAAGCACTCCTCCTGCAAAAAGCCCTATAGTTACCGGAAAAAGAATATACACATATTTACGCTCATGAGGATAAAGGGCAGGTTTGATAAAACGCCACAAAGCCCATACCACAACAGGAAAAGCTATTACAAAACCTGCAATAAAAGACAATTTGAGTTTAACAAAAAAAGCTTCCGTAACACCTGTCACTATAAGGTTTTCGTTAAGGGAAGAAAGCGGGGACATTATGATAGTCAATATCTGTTCACTATAATAAAAGGCAAAAACCGCTGCAATAATAATGGCAACTATACTTATAAGCAGAGATTTGCGCAAATCTTCCAGATGTTCGATTATAGTCTGCTTATCCTCCGGTGACAGATCGCTGAAAACCACAAATCCTCTCCCCTATCCGCTAATAATCTCGTTTTATAATAAAATCGGCAATGTCATACAAATTTTGTTTTACTCCAGCATCAGGAAGATAAGAAAGCTGTTTCTGCGCCTTACGGGCAAAACGTATACTTACTTCATAAGCATAATCTATGCCGCCGGCATCAAGTACAGTTTCAATAATATAATCAACATGCCGGGAGCAAAGTTCGGGAGAAGCTAAAAGATGCCTGAGCTCATCTTTTTTAGGGCTGTATTTTAAAGCAAAAAGGGTGGGCAGGGTTATTACCCCCTGTCTTATATCGCTTCCGGTAGGCTTGCCCAAAACTTTTTCATCAGCCACCAGATCCAAAATATCATCAGTAATCTGAAAAGCCATCCCCAGATTATGTCCATAAAGCCTTAAAGCTTCCACCTGTTTCTTATCCGCATTACATAAAACAGCTCCCAGCTCACAGCTTACTGCAATCAGCAAGGCTGTCTTGCGCTCAATTCTCCGCAAATAATTTTTTAGCCCTTTCGTAACATCATAAGCGCTCAGCAGCTGGACGATCTCCCCTTCGCATATCTTCATACTGGCATCAGCCAGGATATTCAGTATGTCACTGCGCCCATAAGAGGCAGCCAAAGCCAGAGCCCTGGCAAAAATATAATTGCCGGCATAAATAGAAATTCTGTTTCCCCAGCCGCTTTTTACAGTAAAAGTTCCTCTCCTCATCTCTGAATTATCAATAACATCATCATGCACCAGGGTAGCCATATGGACAAGTTCCAGGGCAATAGCCATAGGCAGGATATATTCCAGATCTTCCCTGAAAACTTTGGCACTTAAAAGCGCAAAAGCAGGCCTTAATCTTTTTCCTCCCGCACCTATTAAATGGTGGGCAGCTTCATCCAGAATGCAGATATCAGTAGTTATATTCTCCCCTAAACTCTTTTCCACCATTTTGAGCTCTTCTTCTATTGGTGCAAAAAAATCAAACCCCATAACTTTCCCCTTAATGAAAACAAATTTTAACTATACCTCTGATACAGGTCATTAGGTATTCTCATAACATCCAAAACTTTTCCCACTATAAAATCGACCATATCATCTATTGACTTTGGAAAATGGTAAAATGCTGGCATGGCTGGCACAACATATACACCCATTTCAGAAAGAGTAAGCATATTTTTGAGATGTATAGTGCTTAAAGGCGTTTCTCTGGGTACTACAACAAGCGGCCTTCTTTCTTTCAGCATTACATCAGCTGCCCTTTCCAGAAGATTCTTCGAAATTCCGTGGGCAATAGCCGATATAGTAGACATAGTACAGGGAATAACTATCATGCCGTCAATGAGAAAAGAGCCGCTGGCTACAGGAGCAGCTATATCAGCATTGTCATATACAAAAAGATTGCCTTTAAAATATTTTTTAAACACTTCCTCCATCGGGCCGGTAAAATCCCAGTTCATTTCCTGCTTAAGGACAATTTTAGCCGGGTCACTTACGATAAGATGAACTTCATAATTCCTTTCAAGCAATTCCTCAACCAGCCTTACTCCATAGACCGCGCCACTTGCACCTGTAAAAGCAACTACATATCTTTTCAAGGGTTTACCTCCTAAAATATAACCTTTGTAAACTATTTTTTCTTGGGCTAAACAAAAATATCCATAAGGGCAGCAGCAAATATTGTAATCCCTACATAGCGGTTAATAACAAATGAGGCAAAATTCACTTTTTCCAGATTCCCCGGCTTGACCAAGCTATGTTCATATATAAGTACCAGGGCTGCAAAAGCCACACCTAAATAATAATAAAAGCCAAGTTTTAAAAGCAAACCATTTAAAACAAAAAAAACTACCGTCAATATATGAAAAAGGGATGAAAACTTTAAAGCACCTTCTTCCCCAAAACGGGCTGGTATAGATTTTAAACCATAGGAGCGGTCAAATTCAATATCCTGACATGCATACATAACATCAAAGCCTGCAATCCAGAAAGCGACTGCCAATCCCAGGAAAAATGGCTCTAAATCAAAACTGCCGGTAACCGCAATCCATGAACCTATCGGACCTATTCCGATAGCCAGGCCTAAAATTAAATGACAACACCAGGTGAAGCGTTTAGTATAAGAATATATCCACAAAACAGCTACCGCCAGAGGAGCCAGTTTTACACAAAGCATATTAAGCTGATAGGCAGCATAAAAAAGCAAGAAGAAAAACACAAAAACAGCTATCCATACTTTTCTAACCGAAAGCTTGCCAGCAGCCATAACCCAGTCTTTGGTACGCGGATTGGCCCGATCAATCTCCCGGTCGATAAGCCGGTTCAAACAAAGTGCAGCGGTACGGGCACTGATCATGGCTACCGTAATCCACAATAAATCATGCCAGGATGGCATCCCCATAACCGCCAGAAAAGCCCCCAGATAAGCAAACGGCAAGCCAAAAAGGGTATGTTTGAAATCTATCATTTCCAAAAAAAGTTTTACTTTATCAGTCAAGGCCATATTCACTCCATCTTTGGTCGACTAAAGCCTTAATTTCCGGAGACATAACAATATCCTCCGGCCACTCCCGGTTATGCCCTTCGCTTCTCCACTTCTTGGTGGCATCAATACCCATCTTGGCTCCATATAGAGGCAAAGGAGCAGAATGATCCAGAACTTCTAAAGGACCTTCCATAATTACCGTATCGCGCCGGGGATCTACATTATTAAATACCTTCCACATCACTTCCGATACATTCTGCACATCTACATCCTCGTCCACCACAATAATAAACTTGGCAAACATCATCTGCCCCATTCCCCAGAGTGCATTCATAACTTTACGAGCATGCCCCGGGAAAGATTTGCGTATCGATACTATGACACAGTTGTGAAATACTCCTTCCATAGGTAAATGCATATCTACAATCTCCGGCAGCTGGAACTTTAAAAGAGGCAAAAATATGCGTTCTGTTGCCAGAGCTATATAACAGTCTTCCTGTGGAGGCTTGCCAACAACCGTTGCCGGATAAATGGCATCCCTCCGATAAGTTATGCACTTTACATGGAATACAGGGAATTCATCAGCCAGCGAATAATAGCCGGTATGATCCCCAAAAGGACCTTCTATCCTGGTTTCTCCCGGATTAACATAACCTTCAATCACTATCTCCGCGTCAGCAGGCACTTCCAGATCAACGGTTTTGCATTTTACCAGTTCAACCGGCTTTTTACGCAAAAAACCGGCAAATATCAGTTCATCAATATCCTTGGGCAGCGGAGCAGTTGCTGCATAAGTTATGGCGGGATCTCCTCCCAAAGCTACTGCTACTTCGGTAGGTCTTCCAAGCTTGCAGTTTTTGCGGTAATTTTCTGCCCCATCATGATGCATATGCCAGTGCATACCGGTAGTCCTGCTGTCATAAACCTGCATCCGATACATACCTGCGTTTCGCTTCCCGGTTTCCGGATCTTTGGTATAAACCTGGGGCAGGGTAATAAACCTTCCGGCATCTTTGGGCCAGCATTTCAAAATAGGCATGATATCCAGAGAAGGCTCATAATCTACCACTTCCTGGCAGGGAGCTTTTTTTACCATTTTAGGCATAAAAGAAGCCAATTCAGCCAGTCGCGGCAGCATTTTAACTTTATCCCACAGGGACAGGGGAACATTATCCTTTATATCAAGTATTTCACTTATCTCCTGTGCTATATCCTCCAGGTCCTTTACCCCTAAAGCCATGGCCATACGTTTTCGGCTGCCAAAAGCATTTATCAAAACTGGCATCTTAGAGCCTTTTACATTTTCAAAAAGCAAAGCCGGTCCATGAGCTTTGGAAACCCTATCAGTTATTTCCGTTATCTCAAGTTCAGGATCTACCTCAACACTTATTCGTTTAAGCTCCCCTTCACTTTCCAATCGGTCTATAAATTCCCTTAAATCTTGATAAGCCATATAATATCACTACCTCCAATAAAACCTTTATACAGCAGCGACTTTTTCCGCAGGCATATAAAGCAGGGCATATGATTCAGCAATAAGTTTATAAACATAGCTGGCAGTAACCTTGTTTTCAGGAGATATTCCCTTTAAAATCCTTATACTCTCATCAAGGTGGTATCTAATTTTAGACATGTACTCCTCAGGATTATCCAGAATATGAAAGCATATAGCCAGTCCCAGGTTATAGCCTAGTTCACCATAAGCTTCTTCATTTTCATCATTTTCTGACAGGCGAGAAGCAGAAAGAAAGGCAGCTCTAAAAAAAGGAGCATAGATATTGCAAATATTGTCTATAGGGTTGGCACCCATCTTATATTTGGCCGTCAATCCTTCACTTAGTTTACATATAAGGCTGGCAAAAATATCAACCAGATGGGCAGCATTTTCATCCAGAAGTAATTTTAAAATCTTTCCAAATATATAATCCCCCAGTAATATGGAAAAGCGCATTTCTGTATCATATTCCTGCCCTTCCTCATCATCTCTTATCTGTTCATGTATATAAATAGCCAGGTAAATATTCCTGAATATATTAGCCATGGCTATGCTTAAATCAGATTTTATACCTTTATACCGACAGGCACTCAGAACAAAAGCAGGAATAACCCGCCACAAAGGGTCCTGCTCCAAAAAAGCCACATATCTGTCTATCCTGTCTCTGCCCAAACCTACTGTCCTTTCAAAAAAGTCATCAAGCTTTTGCATTTCCTCTTCCAGGATGGCAGGCATCATATACTGCTTCACTTTATACTCCCCTCTTCCCCTGTAGACATTTAATTCTTCAGCTTAGCCAATATAATTATTATTTATTATAAATGAAAAGTCATTTTTATAGCTAGAAAAATAATTTATAATCCTCTAACCTGAAAGAAAATAAAAATAAAATAGACCTTACTCGTTTTCCTTTAACGAATAAGGTCTACTAACGGTACTTACTGCTCCCCTTTTTTAAGCTGCGTCGGTCAACTAAAATAGTATCCCTCCTAAATATTTACCACCAAGCGCTCTTCCTGGCCCTGTTCTATAATACCTCTTTTTACTTCCGTAGCGTTAACATATTCAGCACCAAAATGTTTGGCCAGATAGTTGCATGCATCCCACGGATCAACTTTTTCTCCGCAGGTAAATACATCTACGGCAGCATAACCTAATTCAGGCCAGGTATGGATCGCAAGATGGGATTCTGAAATCACAACGACTCCACTTACCCCTTGCGGACTAAATTTGTGAAAAACAAATTCTCTAACTTCTGCTCCAGCCTCCAAAGCGGCATTGATCATGATATCTTCTACCTTTTTGATATCATTTAATACCTCAAACTTACAACCATAAACTTCAGCTAAAATATGACGCCCTAAAGCCTGCAATAATGTCGCCTCCCTTCAAAAATTGCGTTTGGTTTCCCAAACCTCCTTCAATGCACAAGATACATGTAGAATTTTAGCACAAATGCATAGAAAGTCAACCATAAATTAAAATTTTCCTGCTCTATCAGCAAAAATAATTCCTTTTAAAGGATAATCATCTGTTTAAATCAAATTATATTCTTATCAAATATGATTATTAAGTTTTTTTCCTCGTTTTATTTTTGTATAATTAGCAAATGATTAATTAAGAGAAACTTTTTAATCTTTGTAAACAGGAGGCCGCCAGCTTATGAACATTAAACTTAAAACAGGCATCAGCTTATTTATATCTTTTTGGCTTGTAATTTCCTTTTTTATGCCACTTCCCGCCTCAGCTGGACCTGAGGATGAACACAAAAAAGCTGTAATAATCGTAATGGATTTTATAGATGTTTCTGACCTTCTAAATGCCAATACCCCTAATCTGGACAGGCTTATAGAAAAGAGTGCCACGGGCCTTATGAATGTAAGAGCCAAAAATACAAACCCTTCAAGTCCGTATATGTCAATCGGGAGCGGACTGAAAATAGGAACTGTTCCCAATGCCGAGTTATCTTTCAACAGCAATGAAAATATTGCTGTACTACCTTATGTTTTTCAAAATCAAAATGCTACTGTTAAAGCAAAAAATTTATACTTCACCTTTACCGGAAAGACACCTCCTGCTGAAGGAGTAGTAAACATATATATTGAAATGCTGAAAAATACTGCCTTTAAATATAAGCCTCCCTATGAACCTGGGCAAATAGGCAAAATAGCCCGTGAAAACGGCCTTAAAGTTGCCGTTATCGGTAATGCTGATACCATATCCATGCTCAACCGCAATATAGTGCTGATGGCTATGGACGAAAACGGCCAGGTTCCTCTGGGCAATGTAAGCCAAAATATCACCAGGGTTAATCCTTTGGTTCTGGGCGGTTTACAAACCGATCACCAGGCTATGCTTTCTTATATTAATAAATATTTACCGGAAAGTGACATCCTGTTTATCGATTTTGGAGATACCAGCCGGGTAGAAAATGACGGGATAAACGCAGCACCAGACATAATAGAAAAACAGCGCAAACAGGCTTTGGAACGCAATGACCAGTTGCTGGGGGAAATTTTATCTGCCATTGACCTTAACAAAACTATGCTCATTATTATGTCTCCCAATCCCAGCAAAAAAATGATAGAGGAAAACAACCTGGGATTAACCCCCATAATTGTACATTACCCGGAAGGCAAAAAAGGCCTCTTGACTTCTCCCACCACCCGTCGGGAAGGGATAGTGGTAAGTGGAGACATACTCCCTTCCATATTTTCCTTTTTTGATAGAGAAATAGTACCAGCCAGTCAAGGGATGCAGGTTATAGACAAAAACAACCACCTGAATGACCTGCAAAACAAGCTCCTTTTCTTTAAAAACTTAAGAACTAACCGGCTTCCTTTAAATATTACCTTTATGATCACAGCCATAGCTTCTATTCTGCTAGGCTATGCGATAACCAGCCGCCGCCAGAACCATCTCTATCAACATATGGATAAAGTCATCTTTACTGCTTTATGTATGCCAGTGGTATTCCTTTTCATAAGTTTTACCGGCTACCAATCCATTTTTATTTCCATAATATTAACTCTGCTTTTATCACTTTCCCTGGCTTTGATTTTGCTCAAAATTTTTGCTGACCGCTTAAAAGGGCTGTTTATCCTGACATCAGCTACTGCTCTACTGCTTATAATTGACATCTTTTCAGGCTCTGCCTTAATGCTCAATTCCCCCCTGGGCTCTGATGCCATAGCCGGAGGAAGATTTTACGGCATAGGCAATGACTATATGGGGATACTTATTGCCTCAGCAGTTGTAGCAACCTCTTTAGGAATTAATAAATTTAAAGCCCAAAACAAATTTATAATTATTCTATCTTCCCTCCCCTTGTTGATAGCTTCTCTGGCCATCGGCTATCCCGAATTAGGGGCTAATGTTGGCGGATTTATCGCTTCCCTGTTTACCTGGGGAGTTTTTGTTCTCGTTATGAGCCAGGATAAGCTCAACATCCGAAAAATTATAGTTACCGGCCTGTTATCTGTTTTTATTGTGGTAGCTATTGCCAGTCTGGATGCTTTTTTAAACCCCAATCCTTCCCATGCCGGAAGGGCTATACAAAGCCTTCTTAATGGAGGCAGCCAGGCCTTTTTATCCATAATACGCATAAAACTGGGAATCCTCGCCAGCACTGTACTCCATTCTGTATGGACTTTGGTACTCATTATAGAAATAATACTTCTTTTCTTATGCAAAAATAAAAATATTCTAAGCCGTATAAAAAGTGAATATCCCTTTATAAACAAAGCCATAACCATCCTTATGGCAGCGGCAGCAGTCGTTTTTGCAGTAAACGACACCGGAGTAATAGCAGCTTCCTTTATACTTTTGTATTTATTCTCACTTTTATGGCTAACTACAAAAAAATTGAACCAGGTGAATTAACATGAATATGGGAAAAATATGGACAACAATAATATTAACTATTGCTCTTTTCATGTTTTATCCTTTTACCCCAGCCATGGCACAGGATAAACCCGAAAAGACATATGACAAAGTCATAATCTATATGGTAGACAACCTGGCTTTAAACGATATAAATCCGGATACCACCCCATTTTTATGGCAAAATCAAAAAAATTGGGGGATAGGCTTATTAAATACTTCCTCGGCCAAAAACCGTACTGTTAAAAACGCCTGTGCCACCTTATCAGCCGGTAAGCCTGCTCTGGGAAGCAACTATTCCCAGCTTAATTTCAACGCTTCAGAACTTATAAACGGAGAAAAGGCAGGAGATATATTTTTTCGCAATACGGGATTAAAACCGGATATGGAAAATGTGGTAGTTATTTCTATTATTTCCGTTAAAGATATCAATGCAGAACAAAACACGGGTGAGGTAGGAATCTTAGGGGAAAAAATAAAAGCTCAAGGTTATGCCACCCTGGTTGCCGGCAATGCTGACAGGGTCGGATATCATGTAAGATTAGCCCCAGTAATACTTATGGATAAAAGAGGACTGGTTGATAAAGGAAGCATCGATAAATCTACCAATACAGCTGATCCTGAACTTCCTTCCCTTATATGGACTGATTACAGCTCTCTTGAAAAACAGGTTAAGGGAATAAAAGGCAAAACCGTAGCCCTTATAGAATATGGAGATCTTTACCGGCTGGAATCCATGGCCTCGCTATTTTCTCCAGCTGAATACAGCCAAAAAAGGCAGGAGATATTAAGGAAAATTGATAATTCCATTGCCTCTATCGAAAAAAGCCAGCAGGGGAACACCGCCAGCTACATAATAAACCTCAGCCCTTCCAGGCAGGGCAATGACCCGGAAGCCCTGCTCATGCCTGTCTTTATTAAAAAAGCAGGTTATAAAGGGCTTTTACAAAGTTTCTCTACCCGCCGGGAAGTGGTCACCCTAGAAAACCTGCACCTTTCAATATTAAATAGTGTGGGGGCAGAAACAGAAGATCCTTTATATACGGAAAAAAATCAATTTCCCATCCAGGAATTAAAAAGGATAAACCAGCAGGCTGCTTTTAATTTTGCAAACCAGGCACCAGCACTTGCTACTTATGCCCTGCTGGCTGTCCTCGCGCTTTTTCTGGCTATTTTATATCTAAGCAGAAAAAAATCGGAAAAAAATATTTTAATCTTGCTATCTTTTCCCCTGGCCATACCGGCAGTGCTGCTTATTATGCCTTTATTCAGGATACACAACCTTTTCCTGTTTATTCTTTTATCACTTGTCCTGGCTGCCTTTCTGGTCAGCGCAAGCCTTATTTTACACTCAACAGCCGGGATTAATCCTCTTTTAACCATAGCTGCCTTAAACATACTGCTTATAATCCTGGATACCCTGCTGGGATTCAATCTGGTCAAAAACTGCATCATGAGCTACCAGCTTATAAACGGCATTCGCTATTATGGAATCGGCAATGAATATATGGGCATACTTATAGGCTCAGCGATAACTTTTTCAGTACTCTCCACTACCGGATACCCGGCCAGGATTTGCCAGATCTTGTCTGCCATCCTGTTTGCCGTAACTATATTTGTTTTAGCCTTCCCCAGGCTGGGAATTAACTTTGGAGGCACTATTACCGCCTGTGTAGCCCTGACTTATGCCTGGCTTAACATCAACAAACTTGATAAGAAACATCCTATAAAAACCAAAAACGCCGCTATCATTATGCTTATTACTCTTATGGTTATATCTGCGATGATTATAGTTGACCTTAAACAGCCAGCTGCTATGCAGTCTCATATAGGGAAAAGCATAAGGGCAATCATGGAAGGAGGATGGCTGGCCTTTACAAACATAATTCATTCCAAAATGCTCCTTCATCTGCGGGTAATAAACTATGCCAAACTGGGATGGCTCTTCCTGGCTCTGCTTACAGCAGCAGCCGTTATTATTCTAAAACCATCCCCGGTTTCCAAAAACCTTAAGCAAACTGATCCCCTTATTTTTATCGGCATACAAAGCCTTTTGCTGGGTGCGATAACCGCGTTGATTTTCAATGATTCTGGAATAATCCCAGCTAGTTATCTTCTCTGGTTTGCAGCAACTCTTTTCATATACACGAAAGCCACCAAAAAAGAGGAGGTTTAAGCGCCTCCTCTTTGCTTCATTCAGCATCCGGAACAAAAAGGGACTTTCCATACTCTTTTGTTCCAAACTCCCTTATCAGGCCCTGTCCCTCAGGTCCGGTTATAAACCTTATAAATTTTTCTGCTCCCTCATAATTGACATGCGGATTTTTCTCCTTATTTACAGCAATTACACTGTAGCTGTTAAATAACCTTTCATCTCCCTCTATCCAAACTTTTAATCCTATCTTCCCTTTCTTGCAAAAATTCAAATAAGTTGGTTCATCAGTTAGAACATAAGCGCCTTTTTCATCTGCTATAAGAAGAGTTTCTCCCATCCCCTGGCCGGTTTGCATATACCAATTCCCTGCCGGCTTTATCCCAGCTTCCTGCCATAAAGCAAGCTCTTTCACATGAGTTCCTGAATTATCAGCCCGGGAAACAAAAAAGCTTTCCTTTTCCGCAATCTTTTTTAAAGCGGTTATTATGTCATCTTTCTCATCAATCCTGGCTGGATTATCTTTTGGCCCTGCCAGCACAAACCTGGTTTTCATGACCGGATGCCTTTTTACTCCCCAGCCTTTCTCTATGAATTCTTTTTCTGCCTCCGGTGAATGTACAAGAAGCACATCAGCCTCTCCTTTTTCTCCCATTTTAATAGCCTGCCCGCTTCCTACAGCTACCACTTTGACTTTAATGCCATGTTCTTTCTCGAAAACAGGAAGCAAAACATCTAAAAGCCCTGAATCCTGGGTACTGGTAGTGGTAGCCAGAAGCAGTTTTTCTTCCCCTGCAGATTTATTTTGGCATCCAGCAGCTAGAGGCAGAAAAAAAATACCCGCAGCTATAAGAAAGATTAAAAATGGTTTATGAATCTTAAAAACCATTTTTTATCTCCCCTTTCAATAAACCATAGTCCCCGTCAAAAAGGCTTTTGTCGCAGGCTGTATGGGAGAATTAAAAAATGCTTCCTTATCACTTTTTTCCACTATTTTTCCATCTATCAGCAAAATACACTCATCAGCTATGCGCTGTGCCTGAAACAGATTATGGGTTACCATGATAACCGTAGTACCATAAACCGAAGGCAATTCCCTAATTATTTTCTCAATAGCCTGTACACTTCCAGGATCAAGATTGGCTGTCGGTTCATCCAAAAACAATATTTTCGGTTTTAAAGCTAAAGCCCTGGCAATAGCTATCCGCTGCATTTCACCGCCTGACATCCTGCAGGCTGTAAAATCTTTAAAACCCTGCATACCTACAAATTCCAGGACTTCATAAACCCTTTTCTTAATCTCTTTTTCAGGTATTCTTCTCAATTTAAGCCCATAAGCCAAATTTTGATATACCGTTCCCCTGAACATCAAAGGTTTTTGAAAAACCATGCTCATAAGCCTTGCTATTTTTAGATCCCTTTCTTTTTGCACCTTTTTTCCTTTAAAAAATATGCTGCCTCTATCAGGTTCTTCCAAAAGATTCAAAATCCTGAGCAGAGTAGTCTTTCCTGCTCCATTAGGCCCCAGGAGTGCATAGATAGTTTTTTCATCTATTTGCAGATATTCTATATCAAGGACTATCCTTTCGCCATATTTTTTTATTATATTCTCTACCCGCAAAATCTCGCCCATAGACCTTACCTCGAAACATTTCTTAAATCGTCAATATTCAAAAGAACTATAAAGCTTATTATAAAAGATAGAGAAAGCAGTATGATTCCTAAAGCCGCTGCCATTTCAAAATTTCCGTTTCTGGTTTCCGTTACAATAGCGGTAGTAAGCACCCGCGTACTATAGCGCATATTGCCTCCCACCATCATAACAGCTCCTACTTCGGCAAAAGCCCTGCCAAAACCAGTCATAACCGCAGATATAATGCCAGATCGAGTTTCAGACAGAACTTTTAAAATCGCCTGATGATGACTAGCCCCCAGGCTTAAAGCATGTTCATAAACCAGCCTTTCTTTGGCAGCTACCGCTGAGGCTACCAGTCCTGCCACAATAGGCAAAACCAGAATACACTGAGCAATAATCATCGCTGCAGGGGTAAAAAGCAAATTAAGGCTTCCCAAAGGGCCACTGCGTGATAAAAGAATAAACACTAAAAGGCCGGCCAGAACTGGAGGCATGGCCATGAAGGCATACAAAAGCTGCAGAAAAAAATTTCTGCCTTTAAAAGGGCGAAGAGCCAGATAAGCGCCCAGGGGAATAGCTACAAGCGAACTTATAACCGTTGCCGAACCAGATACCAGCAGGGATAAAAAAACAATCCCCGCTATTTCCTCTCTTTGCGCGATTAATACAGCCATGGTATCCATAAACCTTTTCTCCCCATCTGCAATAAAAAAGCCAGGCACTTAAAAATACTCGCCTGGCACCTAAAGGCTAACCATAATACTAGCTCTCCTTTCCAAACACGGGAGGCACAGCCGTTTCCAGCCATACCCATCGGTCTATAATCCTTAGTCTAAAAACCTTAGGATTATAAACTCGGCGAGCTTTTTAACCTATAAGATTTTGTCGATATTTAGTAATCATTCTACATAGAAAAGGAAAATCCTTTTTTAATTTTACAGATTTTAAAAATTTAAACCTTTTTTACTCCAATCCGTTTATTATATTGTTTAATCCGTGTAAAAATTCTTTTTGATTTCCTTCTCCGAGCAGTTCAAACAGGTGAGCATTAAACTCACTGGCTAAACTTTCAATTTTTTCGGCAATCTCCTTGCCTTTATCGGTTATAAAAACCCTTATGGCACGACGATCCTGGGAATCAAGCTGCCTTTCTACCAGGTTGTCTTTTTCCAGTTTATCAACCAGAACCGTCATGGAAGAACTGTCAATCAAGGTGCGGTTGCCTATCTCCTTGAGAGTTAAGCCATTTTCCCCCAGAAGGCAGCACAAAATAAACGATTGGGGGATACTTATGCCATAACCTTCGAGCTTTTCACTTAGGTGTTTGTCAATCTTTTTCATAGCCGCCCGCATATTAAAGCATATATAGCTTGATAAATCGTTCATAAATCAAACTCCTTTACTCAAATTTTTTGAACTTTAAATTCTTTATAATTATATTATTACACCTTTTTATTATGTGTAAACATAAATTACTTATTAAAATAAATTTTTATCCCCCAGACAGGCTTGCATTCCACAGTTTATAATGTTATTTTAAAAAAGTCGTACAGTCAAATATATAATTTTTTGAGCCTCTATATACAAAAATTATATCCCGAAACTTTACACTTTAAAACTATATCTACCCAAAAACAGGAGGTTAATATAAAAAATGCCAAAAACAAGAAAAAGGATATTAACAGGTGACCGCCCTACCGGAAGCCTTCATCTGGGGCATTATGTAGGAAGTTTAAAAAACCGGGTCAAACTGCAGGATGAATATGAAAGTTATATTATAATCGCTGATGTGCAGGCCCTCACTACCCACTGGGAAAAAGGCGAAAGCCTGTATCAAAGCGTAATGCAGATAGCCTCTGACTATCTGGCTGCTGGACTTGACCCGGAGAAGGTAACGATTTTTATCCAGAGCATGATACCGGAAATACATGAACTTACCATGTATTTTTCCATGTTTACCTCCGTAAATGTACTGCGGCATAATCCAACTATAAAAACTGAAGCTGCCCAGCACGGCTTCAGTGAAATGACTTACGGCTTCCTGGGCTATCCGGTAAGCCAGGCAGCAGATATTACCATATTTAAAGCTGATCTGGTGCCGGTAGGGGAAGACCAGATTCCCCATATCGAATTTGCCCGCAAAATCGTACGCCGCTTTAATGAACTTTATGCTCCTGTACTGGTCGAACCTCAGGCCATGGTGGGAGAAGTGCCGCGCCTTATAGGACTTGACGGGCAGGCCAAGATGAGTAAAAGCCTTAATAATGCCATATATCTGTGCGATACTCCGGAAGAAGTAAACAAAAAAGTATGGAATGCGGTAACCGACCCGGCACGGATAAGAAAGAATGATCCCGGACATCCTGAAGTATGCACCGTTTTCGCTTATCACAAGATTTTTAATCCAGCAGAAGTAGCAGCCATTGAAATTGACTGCCGGCAGGGGAATATAGGATGTGTAGCCTGCAAGAAAAATCTGGCTAATAAAATTAATGAACTTCTATCTCCCATGCACGAAAGGAGACAAAAATACAGCCCTGACGATATTAAAGATATACTGCGCGATGGCACCTTAAAAGCCCATGCAGTAGCCAAAGAAACCATGGAAGAAGTAAGAGAGGCCATGAAGATTGCTTATTTTAAATAATTCAGGGATTTGCTACTAAAGGGGATTAATTTTCCCCTTTAGTTTTATTAAGCTGTTTTAACAGGCGAATAAAAAATAATTGCCAAAAATATTTTAAAAGCTCTATTATTTATATTAAAAAGCCTAAATTACCGCTTAAAAGGGGTGAAAAAGATTGACAAACCTTCCAGAATTCGAGCTTAAATTCCTGCGCACCGAAAAACACCTGCTTCTTCCTAATATAACCGCTATAATAACTGCCCAGACCCTTTATGATATCCTCTTTCAATACTGTATAACACCGGAAAAAGAAGAAAAGCTCAAATATTTCATAGATAAACTGGAAGCCCATATAAAAAGCAAATCCAGCACCCCTTTCTCCATGCCCTACAGGGATCTGGAATTTTTGGAAGAAGGGCTGCAGGAGCTGAGGCTTCTTAACTGGATGGAGGCAGATATTGCCTTATTTCAAATTAAAGGTTATAATGCAGATAACCTGTCAGAGGAAGAAAGTGAAAATATAACTGAATTTTTGAATCAATTTATGACCTGCAAAAAAGCAAGCCTGGATACCATCTATGTATACCCTGCCTATCTCACGAGATTTTAGAACGAAGGAGGAAGGATTATGAAAGATCTTAAGGGAACCAGGACGGAAAAAAACCTGTGGGAAGCTTTTGCTGGGGAATCTAAAGCCCGCAACCTGTATACCTTCTTTGCCAGCCAGGCTGATAAAGAAGGATACAAACAGATAGCTGCCATCTTCCTGGAAACAGCAGATAATGAAAAAGAACATGCGAAAAGGCTTTACAAATTTCTGGTAGGCGGCTCTATACCGGCAACTGAAGAAAACCTACTTAAGGCTGCCCTGGGGGAAAACCACGAACATACCAGCATGTATCCTGAATTTGAAAAAATAGCCAGGGAAGAAGGCTTTGATGAAATAGCCGATGTATTCCGGGAAATTGCGGAAGTAGAAGAAGAGCATGAAAAACGCTTCAGAAAACTTCTGGAAAATGTTAAAAATAAAACGGTCTTCAAAAAAGATCATCCTGTAAAATGGAAATGCCGCAACTGCGGTTATGTTCATGAAGGTACAGAAGCTCCCGAAATCTGCCCGGCCTGTGCCCATCCGCAAAGCTATTACGAAGTGATGTGTGAAAATTACTAAATAAGAATATAAAAAAGAGGGTAAGCCTTATAAACTTACCCTCTTTTCTCTTAATAAGCCAGCAAAACTTCTCTTAAAATCTTGGCCCCTAAAAGGGAAGTATTGTCATTTTGTTCATAAGGGGGAGATATTTCCACCAGATCAAATCCAACTATGTCAAGATCTCTTAAGGCCAGCAAAACCTCAAACAATTCCCGCGAAGAAAAACCTCCCGCTTCCGGAGTTCCCGTACCGGGAGCAAAAGCAGGGTCCAGAACATCAATGTCCAGGGTTATATAAACCTTGCGCCTGCCTACTCTCTCCTTAACCTCTTCCACCGCGGAAGACAGCCTGTTTAGATACATATTAGTATTAAGCACTGCATATTCCATTTCTTCCCGGGTACCGGAACGAATTCCCAGCTGATAAAGATTTCCCGGGCCTATTATTTCTACCACTTTGCGCATTACCGTGGCATGGGAAAAACTTTCTCCCAGATAATCAAGCCTTAAATCAGCATGAGCATCAAACTGAATTACTGCTAAATCCGGATAAAATTTTTTATAAGCCTTTATCAAAGGCAGGGATACTAGATGTTCCCCCCCTAAAGCAAAAACCTTCTTGCCGGATTTAAGAAAAAAAGAGGCAACTTCTTCTATCCTTCTTAAGCTCTCCTCAACATTACCGTAAGGTATTGCTATATCACCGGCATCATAAAAACTTATATCTTCCAGCGACTTATCTTGATATACGCTGTATTCTTCTATTCCTTCCGAAACCTCCCGTATGCGAAAAGGTGCCAGCCTGGTTCCCGGCCTGAAGCTGGTGGTAAGATCCATAGGGATACCGATTATAACCTTTTCACATTCATCCAGCTTATCCGAGCTGGCCATGAAAGCAGCTTTTTTTTCTAAATAAGGTACAGCAAAGGAATTCAACTTTATTCATCTCCCTCAATAATCTTCTTAACAAAAGGCGGAAGCTTGAAAGCTGCTTTATGCACTTCAGGCGAATAATATTTTAAATCCGCATTCTCGTAAACAAAATCTATCTCTTCTGGATTATATTTTTTGGAACCAACCGTAAAACTCCACAGTCCACTGGGATAAGTAGGTATGCTCGCCAAATAAAGCTTGCATATAGGGAATACATTTTTTATACCTGAAAAAGCCATCTTTATAACATCTTTATTATAAAAAGGAGATTCGCTCTGGACTACCAGCATGCCATCATCTTTTAGAGCTTCATAAACATCCCGGTAAAAGTTCTGAGAAAAGAGTTCGACAGCCGGACCTACAGGTTCTGTGGAATCAACCAGGATTACATCAAAAGTATTTTTATGCTCTTTAACAAATTTCACTCCATCATCTACTATTACCTCAGCCTTGGGATGGTCAAAAGAACAGGCCAAAGCAGGGAAAAAGTCACGAGCTGCCTGTATAACACGTTCATCTATTTCTACCAGAGTTCCTTTTTTTACTTGGGGATGATTTACCACTTCCCTTAAAGCTCCGCCATCTCCGCCACCTATTATGAGAACCTTTTCCGGATGGGGATGAGAATTTAAAGCTATCTGGGTAATCATCTCATGGTAGACAAACTCATCTACATCAGTAGTCATGACCATGCCATCCAAAAGAAGCATTCTGCCAAACTGTTCAGTGTCTACTACAGCCAGATGCTGAAAAGGAGTCTCTTCATTCCTTAAAGTAGCTTTAACTTTACAGGAAAATCCCAAATTAGGTGTCTGGTATTCAGTAACCCAGAGTTCCAAATATCCTTCCTCCTTTATGCCATATTTCATTAAGCCTTTAAACAATAGAATTATTATATTCTGAGCTCTTTTAAAATGCAAACCTATTTTTCCCCAACTTTTCAAAAAAAATGAGCTTAGGAACCTAAGCTCTGCCCCTGTTCTTTTATATAATTTAGAAAATCCTGCACTGATTTGCGGCGTGATTTTTGCCTGGGATATATCACATAAAAAAACCTTTTTACTTTAGGGTTTTTAATTTTTAATACCTTTATCTTTCGGTAACCATCGATATTATTAAGTGCCCATCTGGAAACTATGGATATACCCATTCCTGATTCCACCACCGCCAAAACTGCTTCCGTACTGCCTGCTTCCATGTAGATATTTAAATCATCTTTTTTAATATCATAAGCCAATAAAAGTTCTTCTACCGCCCTGCGGGTTCCGGATCCCTTTTCCCGGAAAATCCAGCGTTCCTGTAAAATATCCTTTACATCTACTTCCTCTTTTTTAGCTAAGCTATGACTATCAGGTACAATAACCACCAGCTCATCTTCCAGCCATTTAAAACCATCTACCTTGCGGTTATTTATCCAGCCCCCTACAATACCTGCATCCAGCTCTCTTTCCGCTATACGGCCAAAAATCTCCTCCGTATCCCCTATATCCATACTGATGCTTATATGCGGGTTTTCATCCTTAAAATTCTTTAAAATAGAAGGCAGGATATACTGTCCCGGTATAGTGCTGGCACCTATAAAAAGTTTGCCTTTACGGCTCTCAGCTATTTCTTCCATAGCCTTTTCAGCTTTTTCCACGGCTTTTAAAACTTCCCGCGCATGCTGATACAAAACTTCGCCCGCTTCAGTAGGTTTAAGCTTTCTTCCCGACCTTTCAAGAAGCAAAACTCCGTACATATCTTCCAGAGCCTGTATCTGTTTGGTTACAGCCGGCTGGGAAAGGCCAAATTCTTCTGCCGTTTTGGAAAGATTCTGTGTCTCAATAACCCTGATATAGGTTTTAAGTAGATTAATATTCATATATTCACCTGCCTATCTTAAGAAACCATTTAATATAGTTTCAATCGCTTCTTTTTCCGTAAGCCCCAGCGACATAAGCTTTATCAGCTGTTCTCCCGCAATCTTGCCAATAGCAGCTTCATGAGTAAGAACCGCATCCGCATCTTCTGCTATCAGAGCCGGAATAGCCTTTATTTTGGCATTGTCCATTATAATAGCATCACATTCTACATGTCCAAAACAGGCAGTTTTTCCAGTGAGAGAAGCCTTAAAAAGCTGTATGGAAGCATCCTGGGCCACTGACCTTGATAAAATTTGGGCACTCCCATTTTTGCCTTCAATATATATATCAATACTAGATTGGGCATTTTGCTCCCCATGGGTCAAAAGCCGTTCTATAATCTTCAAACTGGCATTTTCTCCAATATAAGCCACCGTAGTCCGGGAAGTATCATCTACCCCTCTTATCTGCACCATCTCCAGTTCAGCACTGGCCCCTTCTTCCAGCCTTATTACCGCATAAGGGTTCAAAACTTTTTTTCCGGTGCTTTTTCCCTGTCCATAATGTTTTTCTACATACTTTAAGTGGGCTCCCTTTTTCACTATTATCTCATGTATGCCGTCATGCCTTGATTCACTATGGCTTTCATTATGTATGCCACAGCCAGCAATTATAGTAGCGTCAGCATCTTCCCCCACTATAAAGGTATTGTAAACCTTATCCTTAAAACCTGGCCTGGTCAAAATAACCGGCACATGTACCTTTTCATTTTTGGTGCCTGGCTTTATCTCTACCACCAGTCCCCCGTGCTGCGGATGCGAACTTATCTTTATATTGGAAGAAGAACTTCTTATTACCGCTTCACCATCTTTGCGGATATTAACTGCCCCGGAAGGAATACCATCAATATCCGCCACTGCTTTTAAAATTTCCACATCCAGGCTACTTAATTCCATATACCATTTCTCCTCTACATTCCATTCTCCGCTTGCATTCTATCTCATCTTTTATAAACGGCCAAACCTCTTCCGGACGTCCTATTACATCAATTACCCCGTCTTTTATAACTATTATCTCATCACAAACCGGAAGGACATTTTCATTATGGGTAATAATAATCGCCGTAGAATCCGGACTTTCTTTATAATTGCTCATTATTATGTGAATAAGCTTTTGTATGGTCCACAGGTCAACTCCAGCCTCCGGTTCATCGAAAATGCTCAACTTAGCTTTTCTGGCCAAAACCTGCGCTATCTCAAGCCTCTTTATCTCTCCACCGCTTAAACCTGCATCCAGCTCCCTTTCCAGATAATCTTCGGGACACAAACCGACATCCCGCAGGCTTTTGCGCATAAGGCTCTCATCCATATCCGGATTGGCAATCTTAAGCAAATCCCGTACCGCAATCCCTTTGAACCGGGGAGGCTGCTGAAAAGCATAGGCAATCCCTTTTCTGGCTCTTTCAGTTACGGAAAGATTTCCTATTTCTTCTCCATTAAAATAAATGCTTCCTTCCGTATGCCTGTATATACCCATGATAACCTTGGCCAGCGAGGTCTTGCCTCCCCCATTAGGACCGGTTATACCGTAAAGCTTTCCCGGTTTAAACTCCACATTTATGCCTTTTAATATTTCCTTATTTTCCCCGTTGCCTTCCAGGGCCATTGTTATATTTTTCAGTACCAGCATTTATTTTCCTCCTAATTTTTCTGCTACCTGAACTATTATAATACATTTTATCATTACTTAAAGTTATGCTACAACAAACCTCTGATTAAAAAAATTTTACCGCAGCTGTGGCGAATATTCAAAATTATTTGTTAAATTGATTACTTTTCTTCATACATCATAATACCATAAACTTATAATTTTGGTTTTCAAATTTTTATTTATATATAATAAATAGCCTAAATTTATTCTTCCAGCAACTCAACTTCTACTGCTTCCGCCATACCCCGCCCCAGAGCTATCTTGGAATTGCCTATCTGCAATACCAGAGGCCCGTTAAAGGGATGACTGGAAACCAGTTTCAACTCCGTTCCCGGTATCAGGCCTATTTCAAAAAGCCTTCTTTGACCACTTACCCCTTTTTTGATCTCTTTTACCCTTGCTTTTTGTCCTGGACGCAGTTCTGCCACCTTCATTCTATCACCCCTTTTTATGCTGGCAAAATAAGATTAAGCATAATCCCTACTGTGAAAGAAGTAAAAAAACCAAGCATCAATATCTTTATAAGCCCCTTTACCCCTATCTCCCTTATCGTCATTACCATTACCGGCAGACAGGGAAGGGAAAGGGCTATCATACTTATGGCAATAGTAGCTTCTCTGGGCGTCAAATTCAAATTAAGCAAAACCAGAGGTGCCAGATAACGCTGAAATATGGTCACCAGCACAGCTACAAATGCCTCAGCTGGAATACCAAACAAAAATCTGGTAAAACCCTCAAGACTTTTAAAATATTCTAAAACTCCAGATTCTATCAAAGCCCTGATGATAATACTCATAACCAGTAAAAGCGGCAGTATTTCCGTGAAAAATCCTGAAAAGCGCATCTTAATCTTATTCCAGACATTCTTTCCCAGGGGTATCCTGAGGGGCGGAAGTTCATAAACAAAAACTTCTTCCCGCGGATTTAGACGGCTAAGTATCAGCCCCAGCGCCATTAAGGTCGTGAGCATTGTGAGCATAATAACCAGCAGGGATGCATTAAAGGCACTTATAACTGATGTTAATATGCCCAGGGTAGCTGCACAGGGTATAACAATACTTAAAAGGGTTATAATGATAAACCTCTGTGTATAATCAGGCATTATGCGGGTAGCCAGAACCGCCGGTGTACGACATCCAAACCCCAAAGCCAGCGGAATTACCGCCTGCCCTGATACCCCAAAACAGCTCCCCACCCTTTCCAGCGCTACTGAATAACGCGGCAAAAGGCCAGTATCTTCAATTACCGACATAATAATGCTTACCATCAACATGGCTGGCATTATTATAGTAAAAGGGATTATCAATCCTTCCGGTATCGCCCTGGCCAGTATATTGCCCAGCATGCCCGGAGGCAGGATATCCAGAATAAAATCAGACAAAAATTTATTTACCGGTTCCAGCACCAGGCTTATAGGCCCTTCGCTGAAGTTTATAAATTTCAGCAAGACCAGGAAAGCCAGATAAGCAAATAGAAGAAGCAAAAAAGTCCCTACAACAGGCCTGTCTATGATATCCTGCACCCTGTCCAGTATAAGCTTTTCTTTTTTCGCGGTTTCATATACCACCATGCCAGCAATGGTTCTTGCCTTTTCCGCTCTTTTAAAATGGGCCAGGGTAGCACATTTTACTTCCGGAATCGAACACCTGGTACACTGTCCGGCACAGCCCATAGTATTATCCAGAGCTACCATCGAAATGTTCTTTGCTTCATCCCTTACTCTCAGGTTTCTTGTCACATCATGCTGCTTCAAAATAAGGTTTTGCAGTTCAAGCAAACCTTCCCCGGTAGCAGCTGAAAAAGGTACTATCGGAACCTTAAGCAGTTTTTCCAGCATTTGTACATCAATCTTCATTCCCAAACTCCTGGCCCGGTCTATCTGGTTGAGGACTACAATTACCGGCAAGCCGGTTTCTATTATTTCCAGGGTAAGAACCAGGTTTCTTTCCAGATTGGCCGCATCAACAATATCTAAAACCAGGCCAATATCTTTATTCTCCAGAAGCTCTTTTACCGCTTTTTGTTCATCACCATCAGAAAAAAGCGAATAGATACCCGGAGTATCATAAAGGGTAAAATTTTTGCCTGCCAGTTTCATAGAGGCTTCATATATATCAACCGAGGTTCCGGGATAATTGGATATAAAAACCATGCTCCCCGTAAGCCGGTTCAGCACAGAACTTTTTCCTACATTGGGATTACCCAGCACAGCAATATACATAGGCCTGCCTCCTGCCTTCATGAATATTAATACTAATAATCATTATCATATAAATGCCATAAAATAATTTTATTCTCTCTGGTTTCTTCTACATGCAGGGCAATATCCATAAAACTTGAGTTCGTGATCAACTATTTCAAAACCCCGGTCTTCCAGCCTTTTCTCCAGTTCATTGAGCAGATCTTCCTCAAATTCATAGATCTGCCCGCATTTGAGGCAAACAATATGGTGATGCTGATGAGCATCTTCATCAGAAAGTTCATAACGAAACTTTCCGCCTTCAAACATAGTTTTGTATAAAATATCCATGCTGGCCAGCTTTTCAAGGGTTCGGTAAACCGTAGCTATCCCTATATTAGGCATTTTCTGCTTGGCTTCCTGCAGAACCTCTTCCGCACTCAAATGCTTCCCCCGGTTGTCAAGCATTACTTCCAGCACCGCTTCTCTCTGTTCGGTAAGCTTATAGTTATTCTCTTTTAACTTGCTGGCAATCTTTTTATCCATCATGCTCCCTCATTAGCTGACAATAGTTATCATTTATATTATTTTAACATCATAATATAAAAAATAAAATCATCTTTTAGATGGGTACCAGCCTTTTTCTACCCTTTTTCTCTGTTCAAACAGTTCTCTTATCGTCCAGAGATTTACAAAGCCCAAATAGCCCCAGAATATCGAAACAGCATCACTATCTCCAGCAAGAGACAGATAAATACACACCAAGCCCAAAACCAAAAAAACTACCCAGGGCCAGGTTCCCATGTGGTACTCTATTTTGACCACCAGTATATGGTAAATGCCGATTGACAAAAACACAAAAAAACCAAATATAAGGCCTGTGAAATTCATACCTTTCTTCCCCTTTCTTAAGTTAAATACAATAAAAGGCCTATCTTCCCCTGCCAGCGGAGAAGCGGCCTTTAAACAAGCTTAAAAATTCCGCTCATAATAAACCGATTTTTCTTCGGTCGCCAGAATACCAGCAATAACAGCAGTAAGGGGCACACAGAATATCAATCCTATACTGCCTGCCAGTGCCCTTACTATTTCGGTAGCAATCATTTCGGCATTAAATATCCGTATTCCCGGAGTATTATAAGCCATAAAAAGAAGCAGCAAAGGCAAAGCCCCTCCGGTATAAGCCAGGATCAAGGTATTCGCCATGGTTCCCATAATATCGCGCCCTACATTCATGCCGGCCCCGATAAGCTGTGCTTTAGTTAAGCCTGGATTAGCCTTCTTTATCTCATCGATAGCGGAAGCTATGGATATGGCCACATCCATAGTAGCCCCCAGGGCTCCAATTATTATGCCGGCAAACAGAAGCCCTTTCATGTCTATCTTAAAATTATCGACATACAAAAGCATACGGCTTTCCTCTGTCGCATATCCGGTCAAATGAGCCAGGTCTCCTATATACATGGCAATCAATCCGGCAATAATTACTCCTCCTACTGTCCCCAGAGTTGCGGCCACTGACTTGCGGCTCACTCCTCCCACTATAAACATGGTCAGAAGGGTAACCCCTATAAGCACAGCTATGGTAACCGGCAGAGGGGAATAACCCTTCATAAGGGCAGGCAGCAAAATCTTATAAATGCCCAGGATGGTAAAGCCCAAAGCTACCAGCGATTTTATCCCTTTAATCCCCCCAATAAGTACCAGGGAAAATATGAAAAGCAAAGCCAGGTAATTCAGATATGAACTCCTTGCCATATCAGCTATATACACCTCATTAAGCTTGCCATTTTCCTCGGTCATATAAAGGACAACCTTATCCCCGGGCTTTACTACCAGATCCCATCCTTTACTGCCAGATAAAGAATTGCGCGCTTCCATAACCCTGCCTTTATACTTTCCCGAAAGCACCTTAACCTTTATAATCTGTTCCGTAAACACCTGTTCCTCATTTTCCGTACCGGGAACCTCGTCTTTTACTTCCAGAACCAAAGCCTTCTCATATAGTTCTGCCATCATATCTTCAGAAGCCTTCGCCTCTGGCTGGAAAGAAAAAATGCCTGAAGCCAGCATGCACAAAAATAAAAGGACAGATAAGCAAACTGCACCCTTAATCCTTGCCATAAGTTCTCCCCCTTTTAAAAATCCGTTTTTATTCTACCACAAAAAATACTGTTATTTGGTGCAGATTTGCTCCTATTTTGTCACCCCTCTAAACTTTTTTCTCCTCTTTTTTCCATCCCAGCCATACTATTATTAAAATCACCAGATAGAAGACAGCTTTCCACTCCGCCTCTTTAGTAAGCCCCGCTGGCAAAAGAGCTACCCCCGGATGGGATAAAGCAGTCAAAATGAGTTTTACCCCTACCCATCCTACAATAGCAAAAGCTGCGTCTTCCAGGCCTTTTTTGCGTTCGAGAAGATTTACAAAAAGTGAAGCAGCAAAGCGCATAATTACAAGTCCCACAAATCCTCCTGTAAATACTACCAAAAACTGTCCTCCATCCATCCCTCCTATAGCTGGCAAAGGAGTAGCAGGAAGGGCTAAAGCCAGAGCGACAGCAGCCAGTATGGAATCTACCGCAAAAGCTATATCAGCAAGCTCTACTTTTAATACTGTTTTCCAGAAGTTATAGGTGGTGTTGCTTTCCTCCATTTGAATTTCCAGCCCTTCAGCTTCTTTTTCCCCTTTTAATCTCTTTTTGTAAAAATAGCTTGCTGCCACTATCAGAAGATACAAGGCCCCTGCTGCCTGCAGCTGCCATACCCCTACTATCAAAGAGATAGCAAAAAGTGAAGCCAGCCGGAAAACAAAAGCCCCCAGCAAACCATAAAACAGCGCCTTTTTTCTTTCCTGTGGGGGAAGATTTTTAACTATTACCGCCAGAACCAGTGCATTATCTGCTGCCAGTATTCCTTCTAAAACTATCAAAAACAGCAGTATACCCAGATACTCAGCCAGAATAGAAAACTCCATAAAACCCCTCCTTATCCTTTTTATTATTCTCGTTTGACCAACAAAAAAGACCTTTTACCTACCTTAATTTAAAAGTAGATAAAAGGTCTCGCCCGCAATTTTTACAATTGCCTGTAAAACCGGAGGCTATCCTCGTAATGACGGCCTTACAGTAAAAGCTACTCCCCTTTTATTTAATTATTATTTTAAGTTTACAATTATAAGCGTATTCCGTCAACTATATTTTAAATAACCCGTTTGCTAATATGCTTAAATTTCCCAGCTATCCTAAAACTCAACCTTTCCCAGGGCTTTTTCCATCCGTCCCAAAGCTTCTGCAAGCCTGTCATCGCTAACTGTAAGCGCAATCCTGAAATACCCTTCCCCATGTTCGCCATATCCACTGCCGGGAGTTAAAACCACTGCTGTCTTTTCAAGCACCATCTCGGCAAAAGAAGCTGAGGTATATCCTTCTGGCACCTTTACCCAAAAATAAAAACTTCCTTTAGGGGGGCTCACTTTAAATCCCATATTCCGCAATCCCTCTGCTACCAGATCGCGCCTTTTCTGGTATACTTTTTTAATTTCATGCAAATGATCTTCCGGCCCCTCTAAAGCTTCTATTGCTGCATACTGCACAGCTTGAAAAACGCCTGAATCCACATTTGACTTAAATCTCCCCAATACTTCAAGAGCGTCCCGGTTGCCCACAGCAAAACCAATCCGCCATCCCGTCATATTGAAAGGCTTGGAAAGCGAATTAAATTCTATTCCTATATCTTTAGCCCCTTTAACTTCCAGAAAACTTAAAGGCTTTATTCCGTCAAAAACAATTTCTGAATATGCGGCATCATGGCATACAAGTATATCAAAAGACCTGGCAAACTCCACTATTTTCTCGAAAAAATCCCTGGAAGCCACAGCACCAGTAGGATTGTTGGGATAATTAATAAACATAAGTTTAGCTTTTTTGGCGACATCTGATGGTATATCTTCCAGTACCGGCAAAAACCCGTTTTCTTCTCGCAAAGGCATTGTATAAGGTTTTCCCCCTGCCAGAATGGTGCTTATCCCATATACAGGATAACCGGGATCTGGCACCAAATTTATATCATCTTTATCTAAATAGGCAAAGGAAATGTGGGCAATTCCCTCTTTGGAGCCTATAAGAGAAATAACTTCTGTTTTGGGATCCAAAACTACCCCGTAGCGCTTCTCATACCACCCGGCAACTGCTTTTCTATATTCCAGCATACCAGCTGAGCTGGGATACTGATGATTCTTACTATCATATATAGCCTGTGCCATCCGGTCAACAATATATCTGGGAGTAGGCAGATCCGGATCTCCAATGCCCAAATTAATCACATCAATGCCTTTCTCTTTGGCCTCACTAATCTTTTGTTCAATACGGGCAAAAAGATAAGGGGGCAGACTTTTCATCGTCCTGCTTTCCTGCATAATAACGCCTCCTTGCATTTAGTTTTTCCCAAGGTTTTCTAAACATAACTTTCCCTCAAAAACAAAGCTGGCAGGCCCCGTCATATATACATGGTTGTCTTTTTCATCCCACTCGATAAACAAATCCCCTCCCAATAAATGCACGGTAGCCTGCCTCCCTGTCTTTCCATTCAAAACAGCGGCAACCAGGCTGGCACACGCGCCTGTGCCACAGGCCAGAGTAACACCTGCCCCTCTTTCCCAAACCCGCATAAGCATTTCTTTTTCGTTTAAAACCTGTACAAACTCAACATTAGTTCGGGCAGGAAAAAGCGTATGGTTTTCTAGTTCTGGCCCCAGAGCAGTTACTGGAAAATTAAGCACATCTTCCACAAAAACTACGCAGTGCGGATTCCCCATAGAAACGGCAGTAAATTCCAGTTCTCCTGTTGAAACCCTGGCTTTAATCACAATCACATCCCCTTCTCCCTGTACAGGAATATGCTCCCTTTTCAATACTGGCTCCCCCATATCTACCCTGACTGCCACCACCCTGTCATCAGGTCCCGGGATAATCTCCGCACAGCGCAAACCAGCCAGAGTGCGGACAGAAATCCTTTTTTTCCCCACTATCTTTTCCTCATAAGCCAATTTAGCCACACATCTTATGGCATTGCCGCACATTTCAGCCTCCGAACCGTCTGCATTGAATATGCGCATAAATATATCCGCATTTTCATCTTTTCCTACCGCAACTAATCCATCAGCCCCAATGCCAAAATTGCGATGGCACAAACTTTCGGCATATGGCTTCAACCTTCCGGCATCGTCAAAAGAGGAGGCCCTAACTATTATAAAATCATTGCCCAGCCCATGCATTTTGACAAAATCCACGATTTTCACCACCTTAAATTCTATATGAACCCCTTACGAATGGATTTTTTCCTGTTTAAAGGTTTCTCTTTCCACTCCTGCCGTCAGCATAAAATTTTCCAGAACATACATAGTATCTTTAGGGCCTGGTGCTCCCTCCGGATGGAACTGTACCGTAAAGTATGGATAATCCCGATGTTTCAAGCCTTCTACCGAAGCATCATTAACATTTTCAAACCACAGTTTCCACCCTGTCCGCACAATTGAAGAACGCGTAACAGCATAGCCGTGATTTTGTGAGGTAACAAAACATCTCCCATTTTCCAGATCTTTTACCGTATGATTGGCCCCTCGATGTCCAAAACGCATTTTGTGGGTATTAGCTCCCAGAGCTAAAGCCATAAGCTGATGCCCCAAACATATCCCCAGGATAGGTATATAAGAAGGAAGTTTTTTTATTTCCTCGCAAACATACCCGCAAGCTTTAGGATTTCCTGGCCCATTGGAAATAATAAGCGCATCCGGCCTAAAAGCAAGGATTTCTTCCGCTTTAGAGTCAGCTGGCATCAGTATTAAGTTACAGTTATAGTCCATAATGCTTTTTATAATACTCTTTTTAACACCCAAATCCCATATTATTACATTTTTGTCTCCTTTTCTTAGTTCCTCAGGTGTTTTTACACTTAAAGCATAAGGAAGGTTGCTGTCCAAAATTTTTTTGCTTGCGCGAGCTTTTCGCAAAAGGTCCCTCATATCATCCAAATCCTCACTTATTACTCCCCCCATGCTGCCTTCTACTCGCAAAATCTTGGTAAGCTTGCGCGTATCCACACCACAAAGGCAGGGTACGCCATAGTCCTGAAAGAACTCCTCCCCCAGCCATCTGCTCTGGTAGTGCCCGGTCATATCTGCCAGTTCATCTAAGACCACACCACTTAAAACCGGTTTTGCATGCTCAAACGCGTATTCACTGAAACCATAGTTGCCGATTTGCGGATAAGTAAATACCAGTATCTGCCCGGCATAGGAAGGGTCAGTTATAATTTCCTGATAGCCGTTCATGCTGGTATTAAAAACTACTTCCCCCTCCGCCTTCTTTTCCCCACCTAAAAGATATCCGTCAAAAACCATGCCGTTTTCCAGCACCAGCCAGCCTTTACGCATAGTTCTCCTCCTTCCCAATATTAACAGCCAGCATAAAGCTTTTTATAAGGCCTCTGCCCGCTGCTCACTATTTTTACAAATTCATCCTCTTTTATATCAACCTGGTACTTAAAAAATTTGCTGTAATTATTTACATAAAAATTTATAATTTCTATATCACCGCTCTCAAGCGGAACAACACAGCCGCCACAGGCTATATCCCCTTTTCCTCTTATATAAATGACCCCACCGTGCATCCCGCTGCCGCAAAAATTGCCGGCTGGCACCTCCCTATTTTCAAGGTTAAGAACCAGTATGATTCCTCCCGCCATATACTCACCCAAAAAATCCCCTGCCGTGCCCCCGATTACAATTACAGGCCTTTTAGAGCCATATTCTTTCATGTGGACGCCAGTTCTATAACCAGCATTATCCCTTATATATACTTCCCCTCCGCGCATACCGTAGCCCAAAACATCTCCAGCACTCCCGTGAACAACTATCGTGCCGCCATTCATAGTATTGGCTGCCCCATCCTGCACATTCCCATATACCTCTATAAAAGGGCCATCCATAAAAATCCCCAGGTCATTTCCAGGTGTCCCTTCAATGCCTATATAACATATTTGGTCCAATCCTGCCCCAATATACCGCTGTCCATTAACCTCTTTTAGCCAGATCTCTTTTCTGTCTTTTAAGGCTTTTTTTAATTCCTGATTAAGCACATTGAAACCTTTGCTGTCCGCACTAATTACTGCCGTCATAAAATTTTTCCCCCTTGATACCTACCCCTATCTTCTCCAGCATTAAAAGGCCAAAATCAGGCCTTAAAAGAATACTTTTATCAGCATAAAACACTGCCTTTTCTTTAATTAGATGCCGGTATATGCCGCAACGGCTTATATCTCCTATCAAGGTAAAGCCAACTAAAACATCATCCCTGAACACCAGCTTTTTATAGTTAAAACTATCCCCCACCTGCTTAATAACTGTATACCCATCTCCTGTTTCATAACTCAAACCTGCTGTCACTATATTAAGTCCCAAAACAGGAAGAGAGTTGAAAGCAAGGCTGCCTTCAAAAGCTTTCTTTTCCCCTGCCATGTTAAAACCTGCAGTTCTACCCTGTAAATAAGCATTAGGCAAAATCGGAACCAGCCTTTTTTGTCCTGAAATTAATTCATAAGCTTCTGCCACATCACCCGCAGCATAAATGTCAGGAAGCGAAGTTTCCATGTATTCATTTACCTCAATACCCTGGCCTATCTTTAAACCTTTCAGCTTTATTGACTCATGATTGGGAATTATCCCTGTCGCTACAACAAAAATATCCCCGTTGACTTCACCTTCCTCCAGAACAGCCTTATAAGCTTTTTCATCTCCTGCCAGGCTTTTAACCCTGGAGGAAAGCCAAAAGTCTATACCCCGTTTTTGCAGATATCTTTCAACCAGTTTCGCCGCTTCATAATCCAGAATAGAACTTAATATTTGCTCCTCAGCTTCAACAATCTTTACCTCTAGTCCCCTTAAAACAAGACTCTCAGCTGCTTTTAGGCCAATCAGCCCTCCCCCTATTACTACTGCTTCTTTACATTTATTTTCATTTATAAAACTGTCAATCTTTTTTACATCATCAAAAGTGTGAAAAAAGAATACATTTGCAAAACCATCCCTTAAAAACGGAGGCTTATGGGGTTTTCCTCCGGTAGCCAGCAAAAGTTTTTCATAGCTTATTGTTATATCCTGCGGTTTGAGCCGTACCTCTTTTTTTTCCGGATCTATCAATATCTCCTCCTGCCCCCAGAAGGTTTCAATATTGTGGCAGCCGTAAAAATCATAAGGCCGGTAATAAATATTTTTTTCTTCAATGCTTCGGCTTAAATAATAAGAAATCAAGGGACGGGCATAGGCATTATAATTCTCCCTGGCAATCATTATGAGCCTTTTGTCCCTGTCTTTTTCGCGTATAGCCTCAACTGCCCCTATAGCGGCAGTTGAATTTCCTATTATTACATAGCACATGCCTCTTCCTCCTCCCTCCAGACCAGGGCTTCATTGGGGCAATTTGCCACACACTGGGGTAATTCGCTCTTCCCCCCGCAAAGATCGCATTTCAAAGCTAAAAACTTTCCGCCTTCTTTTACCTTTTCTTTTTTTATAAGTCCGTAGGGACAAGCCAGAACACAGGTCCCACATCCGACACATCTGTCCTCATCAACAACTACCGCTCCTTCTCCAGTACGGTATACAGCTCCTGCTATACAGGAATAAAGGCACATCGGCTCCCGGCAGTGCCGGCACATAACAGAACAGGCATCATCACCCATTTTCTCCACAACCAGCCTGGATACCGGTTTGCTTGCAGAAAGTTTGTAAGCCTTGACAATGCTGTCTGGATACCTGGAATGGAAAGTGGCACAGTAAATCTCACACAAACCGCATCCCAGGCAATAATCTTTTCTTATATATATCTTCTTCATTTATCTCCCTCCTAATCACCAGCAGCCTTAATGCCCAGAATCCTCAACTCATCCTGGGTAAGCCCGATGCCTCTCAACATTAACCGGTTTCCGCGCAGGCTCTCCAGAGAATTCATCCCCATCCCGCCCAGCATTTCTTTTATCTCATGTTTCCAGGCATTTAACAAGTTGATAAGCTTTTGGCTCCCTATATGGGGATTCAGCCTTTTTACCAGTTTAGGTTCCTGGGTAGCTATCCCCCAGTTGCATTTGCCTGTATAGCATTTCTGACACATATGGCAGCCTAAAGCTATTAAAGCAGCAGTCCCAATATATACCGCATCTGCACCTAAAGCGATCGCCTTTACCACATCAGCACTGTTTCTGATACTTCCCGCTGCCACTATGGAAACCTCATTTCTTATTCCCTCTTCCCTCAGCCTCTGGTCTACGGCTGCCAGGGCAAATTCAATCGGAATACCCACATTATCCCTTATAACCAGCGGAGCAGCTCCGGTTCCTCCTCTAAAACCGTCAATGACAATTATATCGGCACCTGCTCTGGCTATTCCGGAAGCAATAGCTGCTATATTATGCACAGCGGCTACTTTGACAGCAACCGGCTTTTCATAATCGGTAGCCTCTTTAATTGCAAAAACAAGCTGTTTTAAATCTTCAATAGAATAAATATCATGGTGGGGAGCAGGTGATATAGCATCACTTCCCAGAGGTATCATGCGGGTAGCCGCCACCTCTTTTAACACCTTTTCCCCCGGCAAATGACCTCCAATACCTGGTTTAGCCCCCTGCCCTATTTTTATTTCCACCGCTGCCGCCTTTTTGAGAAGCTCAGGCCCTACTCCAAAACGTCCGGAAGCTACCTGGACAATAGTCCGGTCGGCAAATCTCTCGAGTTCCTGGTGCAGCCCCCCTTCTCCTGTATTCCAGAATATCCCCAGTTCATGTGCCGCCCAGGCCAGTGATTTATGAGCTGTCAAGCTTATAGATCCAAAAGACATGGCTGAAAACATGACCGGCATTTCCAGCTCCAGCTGCGGGGGCAGGTTTTCTCTCCAGTCCACAGGCTTTCTTCCTAAAAATGTCTTTGTCTCTATAGGCTCTCGCAGAGGGTCAATGGAAGGATTGGTAACCTGGGAAGCATTCAAAAGCATCTTATCCCAGTAAACAGGATAAGGCCGGCTATTTCCCATACCTGTCAGCAAAACCCCTCCGGTCTCAGCCTGCCGGTAAATATTCTTTATGGCCAGCTCATCCCAGTTGGCATTGAAAGTAAAAGAGGTACTATTCTTCTTTATCTGTATAGCACCGGTAGGACAAAAGACTATACAGCGGTGACAGTTAACACATCTTATATCCCGGTGCATTACCTTCTGCCAGTCCTCATCAAAATAATGTACCTCATTGGCACACTGGCTTACACAAACCCCGCAGTTTATACATCTTGCATAATCTCTTTCCACTACAAATTCCGGAACCTGCCAACTTATACCCATAAATACCACTCCCTTAACTGGCAAAAGTACAAACAGAGGCAAAATCTTCTTTTTGAGGATTAAAAATATCTTCGGCTCCTTCCAGCAAAGCAAACACCGGTTCTCCACCCCGGGGAGCCCATACCACATCAAGATTTTTCTCTACTGCCCTTATAGCCGCTTCTTCACTGGCCACATAAAAGCGGCTGCCTTTCCTGGCTGCTACCAGAGAACGCAGTTTTATCCGATCATTAAGAGCCATCATGCCATTACTGGCAGCCAGAATAATGGAAAACGGCCCGTTTAAAAGCAGACTGCCGTAAATAATGCGCATCTTTTTAATATTCGCGCTTTCTTCCTTTTCGTCTATAAATGACCAGAGAGGAGGAGCCACTACGCTTACCGCATCCTTAAGAGACAAACCTTTTTTTCTCACCAAAAAATCGAAAATATAGGTGATAACTTCCGTGTCAGTCATCAGCGTGCATTCATAACCATACATCTGAATAAAACGCCGATTGGCATCATAAGAAGAAATTTCACCATTGTGAACTACTGACCAGTCCAGCAGGGTAAAAGGGTGGGCTCCTCCCCACCAGCCCGGGGTATTGGTAGGGAATCGCCCATGAGCTGTCCATAAATAACCTTTGTACTCATCCAGGCGGTAAAAATCACCTATATCCTCCGGATAGGCTACCCCCTTAAAAGTGCCCATATTTTTGCCGCTGGAGAAAACATACGCTCCCTTTACCATGCGGTTTATACTCATTATCCACTGCACCACAAATTCATCCTCGTTTTTTCCATATTCCATAAGCTTCTGTTCTTTAACCCGTACAAAATACCGCCATATATGGGGCGGATCCTTAATAAACCGGTTTTTTCTAACTGGCATAGCTTCCGTCATGCTTACTTTAAAATCGCGGTTCAAATAATCTTCTGTCTGCTTCCTTGCTTCCTTATCTTCAAAAAAGATGTGCAGAGCATAGCAATCTTCATAGCCGGGATAAATGCCGTAAACCGCAAAACCTCCTCCCAGACCGTTAGACCTTTCATGCATAACCGTTATAGCATCTATGATTTCACTGCCGCTAAAAAGATTCTTTTTCTGATCCATAATCCCGCAGATAGCGCAACCAGCTGGAATCCTCAAAACTCCCTCCCGCATCTTAATTACCCCCTTTTTTCCCTTCATAAACAAAAAGCCCCCAAACACCTTTTAGCAAGGTGTTTGGGGACCCCTTTGTCCCAAAATACCTGGATTCAATTAAAAAAATTACGGTAAAGATATTTTGCAGTTATATCCTTACCGTAATTTTAAATCTATTAAAGATCTAAAACAACATGTAAACAGGAAATATAATGTATACATTGTTAAGCCGTCAGGTTTCCGCTATAATCCTTGTAAACATAAGCCTGCTCCCCGTGCATTGCTATATCAAGCCCCAGTTCCTCATCTTCCCTGGATACCCTGAGAGGAACAAAAACACTTATACCTTTTAATATCAAATAAGTCATGAAGCCAGCATACAAAACACTCACCAGAACCCCTATTATTTGGGCCTGCATAAGCTGCAAACCGCCCTTTAGCAAGCCATCCGCCCCTGCCGGATTCAGGGCACTGGAGGCAAAAATTCCCGTGGCTAAAGCTCCAAAAATACCTCCTATACCATGTATGCCAAAAACATCCAGGGAATCATCATAACCCAGCCTGACCTTCAAGCGGCTTACAGCCATATAGCACAGAGGGCTTACCAGCAATCCTATAGCCACTGCCGCCATAGGGCTTACAAAACCGGCAGCTGGAGTTATAGCCACCAGCCCGGCTATCACACCACTTACAGCTCCCAGTACGGTAGGTTTTCCATGGTCCAGCCATTCAGTAACTACCCAGGAAAGCAGGGCCGCTGCGGCACAGGTATGGGTAGTAACCAGAGCAAGCCCCGCAATCTCATTAGCAGCCAGGGCGCTTCCCGCATTAAACCCAAACCACCCCAGCCACAGGAGGGCTGCCCCCAGGACCGTCATAGGCATATTATGAGGCACTACAGGATCCAGGGCATTTTGACGCCTGCGCCCAAGCATTACGGCAGCTACCAGGCCAGATACCCCGGAACTTATGTGTACTACCAGGCCTCCGGCAAAATCGAGGGAGCCCAGTTTGCCCAAAAAACCTCCTCCCCATACCCAGTGGGCAAGAGGATCATACACCAGCGTGGTCCACAGGATAACAAAAAGAACAAAAGCTGAAAATTTCA
Organism: Thermosyntropha tengcongensis; assembly: GCF_055381335.1. Taxonomy (NCBI): domain Bacteria; kingdom Bacillati; phylum Bacillota; class Clostridia; order Eubacteriales; family Syntrophomonadaceae; genus Thermosyntropha; species Thermosyntropha tengcongensis. The sequence continues at coordinate 661,509 of NZ_AP042437.1, read as the reverse complement.
TGCGTTCGGCAAAACTGCCGGTTATTAAAGCAGCAGTTATAATAGCAAACATAAGCTGAAAAAGAGCAAAAACCATATGCGGTACAGTCGAAGCATAAACATCACTTGGTTTAAGGCCTATCCCTGAAAGGCCAGACCACCTCAGGCTGCCAATTATTCCTCCCATATCAGGTCCAAAAGATAAAGTATAGCCGAAAATAATCCACTGTACAGAAATTAGTCCCATAACAAACAGTGACTGCATCAAAATACTGAGCACATTCTTGCTCCTTACCATTCCACCATAGAAAAAGGCTAATCCCGGGGTCATTATCATAACCAGTCCGGTACATATAATCAGGAAAGCAGTATCCCCTGCGTTTATAATCCCTGAACCATCAGCAGCCACCGCCGGCTCACAAACCAGCAAACAGCTTGCCAAACCAGCTGCCAAAAACCAGTACCTAGTAAACTTCATAAGCATCCCCATCTTCATCCCTCCATCCTGAAATAAAAAAGGTGTTCCAACAACCGAACACCTTTGTCCAATAGCAGCAGTAATATAGTTTTTTAAGCTAAATTAACTTATAGAGCACTGTCTCCTCTTTCGCCTGTACTTATCCTTACAATTTCTTCCACCGGATATACGAAAATCTTGCCGTCACCAATCTGACCCGTGCGGCATACCTCAATTATCTTTTCAATAATCCTATCTTTCCAGTGATCCCGGCATATAACCTCTACTTTTACTTTAGGGAAAAGGTCTACTGTTACCTCCTGCCCTCTGTAATACTGTTTTATATCACGCTGCAATCCCCTTCCCATGACATGATAAACCGTCATCCCCCTCACCTCCATTTCATTTAAAGCTGCTTTAAGTTCTTCCAGCTTGGTAGGCCTTATTATAGCCTCAATCTTCTTCATCAAAAATTCCCCCTTTCATAAAACTAGAAGCCCTTACCCCTTACAGGAGTAAGAGCTTCATTGCCCTCGTGATATCAAACCTGTATTCTATATTATAAAAGCAGATTTATATTGTATCTTTTTATCCACTGGTTAAGCTGTATGAGATAAGCTAGATACTGAACATCGCCCATGAGCTGGCCAAACCAGGGAACAGGAAAAATTCGACCATTTTTATCTATATAATCGGTTAACCTTTTTATGTCAAACAGCATAAATAAAGGCTCCTCTCTATTGCCCAGAATCTTTCGGAAACTCTGCCTTACCTTAAACTCATACTGCGGATTATGAGTTTTAGGGTACGGGCTTTTAGCACGATAAATAACCTCTGACGGCAAAAATTCCTCCATCGCCTTACGCAGGATGCCTTTAGGCAGACCTCCGAAAAACTTGATATCAGGTGGAATTTTCCATACATATTCTACCAGCCGGTGATCACTGAACGGCACCCTTATTTCCAATCCCCAGGCCATGCTCATGCGATCCTTGCGGTTAAGCAACACCGGCATAAAGTAATTTATGCTGAGGTAGCTTACCTCACACATTTTTTGTTCCAAACTGCCAGCCTCATAAAGGCATGGCACTTCGCTTAGAGCCTGTTCATAACAATATGCCGCATATTTTTTAATCTGCAGCTTTTCCCTTATATGTGCACGCAAAAACATCTCTCTCTTCAAGCATCCTTACCCAGGGAAAAGTGATATTATTCTTATAATTATTTTGGTTTAGGCTAAACCAGGGATATCCCCCGAAAACTTCATCAGCACATTCCCCCGATAAAGCAACGGTAGCATATTTTTTTATATAACAGCAAAAAAGGTATAAAGAAGTATCTATATCGGCCATCCCTGGAAGATCATTAGCTGCCATAGCATCTTCCAGGGTTTCACACAGCTGCGAATTATCAAGCATAACGCGGTAATTTTTTATATTCAAAAATTCAGCTACCTTTAAAGCCCAGAAATCGTCTAAATCTTTCTCAAACTGGTTGGCAACAAAATAACTGTCATTACCCTCATATCCCACGGAAAAAGAAGCCAGGATATCTGAACTATCCGATCCTTCGGCATTATCAGCTGTTAAAGCAGTTATAATGCTGGAGTCCAATCCGCCGGAAAGCAGTGTACATACCGGGACATCTGCATTTAACTGCCTTTTTACTGCATCTTTTAATATACTCCTTATCTTATAAGCTGTTTCCTCCGGATTATCTTGATGTAAATCAGCCGGCAACTGCCAGTACTTTTTTATTTGCAAGCCATTCTGGCTAAAGACTGCATAGCTGGCAGGCAGTAATTCTCGTATACCTTTAAATACCGCACTTCCTGTCATACGGCCAGGGCCTATTGAAAGAAGCTCAGCCAACCCTTCCTCATCAACTTCCGCTTTTATATAAGGATGTACAAGCAAAGCCTTAATTTCTGAAGCAAATACCAGGCTTTTACCCCCTTGCCAGTAAAAAAGCGGCTTAACCCCCAACCGGTCGCGGGCTATAAAGCATTTACCGCCATTTTCATCTTCATCCCACACCGCAAAGGCATATATTCCATTAAACCTGCTTAAACATTCCTCCCGCCATTCTATATAGGAAAGCAAAACTACTTCCGTGTCAGAATTGCTGGTAGTAAAAATATATCCCCTTTTTTCTAATTCCTCCCGCAGATCAGGAGCATTATACAGCTCCCCATTGTAAACTATAACATAAGTATTCTTCCCCTCCTTTCTTACCATAGGCTGTTTTCCGCCTGCGGGATCCAGTACGATAAGTCGCCTGTGCCCCAGAACAGCATTTTCTCCCGTCCACATACCTTCTTCATCTGGCCCCCGGTGGCTCAGGAGGCTGCTCATTCTCCTCACTATCACTTCTTTATTAGCTGTACCATTTTTTCCATATTCAATCCACCCTGCTATTCCGCACATTTTTATCACCCCTTTTAAAATATAAAAGGCCGGAGAACAATGCTCCGGCCCCATTGCCTTTTTTAATATATGCGAAATAGAGGTGAAATGATACTATAATTAAAATCTGGTTAAATACTGCTTTATCTCCCAGGGAGTAACCTGCATGCTATACTCTCTCCATTCCTGCATCCTTCCCTCTACCAGCTTTTCATAAATATGCTCTCCCAGGGCACTGCGTACCACTTCATCTTTTTCCAGTTCCTGCAAGGCTTCCAGCAGGTTTCCCGGCAAACTTTCAATCCCCAGTTTCCTGCGTTCTTCTTCCTCCATCCTGTAAATATTCCTGTCTACCGGGGCAGGGGGTTCGATTTTATTAATTATTCCGTCCAAACCTGCCTTCAGCATGGCAGCCAGTGCCAGATAAGGGTTGCAGCTGGGATCAGGATTTCTAACCTCTATGCGGGTGCTGGCACCGCGTTTGGCCGGTATCCTTATCAAGCAGCTGCGGTTTTTCTCGGACCAGGCTATATAAACAGGCGCCTCATAGCCGGGCACTAACCTTTTATAGGAGTTTATGGTGGGATTGGTTACCGCACACAAAGCCCTGGCATGTTTCAAGATGCCGCCAATGAAGTAACGTGCCGTATCACTTAAGCCATCTTCGCGCGAAGCATCATAGAAGGCATTTTTATTTTTCCTGATGTCAAAAAGCGAAATATGGGTATGCATACCTGATCCATTAACACCATAAATAGGCTTCGGCATAAAAGAAGCATGCAGCCCATGCCTCTGGGCAATAGATCTTACGGTAAGCTTAAATGTCATTATGGCATCTGCAATTTTAAGCGCATCACCATATTTAAAATCTATCTCATGCTGGCCAGGAGCTACCTCATGATGAGAAGCCTCTATTTCAAAACCCATTTCTTCCAGGGTAATGTCCATATCCCTGCGGGCATTTTCCCCCAAATCGGCTGGAGCCAGGTCAAAATACCCTGCCTCATCCTGGGTGCGGGTAGTCGCTTTCCCCTCCTCATCGGAAAGAAAGAGGAAAAATTCAGCCTCTGGCCCTACATGCATAACATATCCCATTTCTTCAGCTTCCTTTAAAACCCGCTTTAAATTATAGCGCGGGCACCCTTCAAAAGGGGTTCCATCCGGATTTCCCACATCACATATAAGGCGTGCTACCCTCCCGTTATTGCCTCCTCGCCAGGGAAAAAGCACAAAAGTATCCGGATCGGGGAAAAGGTACATATCTGATTCAGAAATATCAGCAAAACCATGTACTGAAGAGCCGTCAAACATGAGCTCGCCATCCAGAGCTTTCTTAAGCTGGCTTACCGGAATGGCAACATTCTTTAAAACCCCCATAATATCTGTAAACTGGAGCCTTATAAACCTCACATCATTCTCCTTAACCTTCTGCATAATCATTTCTTTTTGCACTTCATTCATAATATATATCCCCCTTATAATTTATTTTTTTGCTGAGCAATGATAAGCATGCGAGCAACCTCGCGTTTTGGTATCCCATGTTTCATACTTTCCTTCTGCAGCCAGCGGTAGGCTTCTTCTTCATCCATCCCGTATTTTTTCATAATTATTCCCTTGGCTTTATCTACCAGCTTGCGCGTTTCTAAATCTTCTTTTAGCTTGTTGGCCTGCTTTTGAACCTCTCCTAGTTTTTGCCGATAGTACAGGGAAACTTCCACCACCGATATTAAGGTATCAGCACTAAAAGGCTTGCTTATATGAGGATAACCGCGCAAAAAATAGCTGTCGCTGCTTTTAGATATGAAAAGTAAAGATCCCAGATTATCCCCTTCGATAATATCTGCTGCTTCCAGCAAACTCCCCCCTTCAATATCAGAATCCACTATTACCAAATCCGGGTAAATTCTGCGGCATTTCCTTAAGAGCTCAGGTATATTTCCTGCTTCTTCCTGTACATTAAAACCAGAATTTTTGAGCACATCTTTTATAAAATTTCTGCTCACTTTATTGCTGTCTCCAATAACAATAATCCCATCATGCACAACACCTATCACCCCTTCCCTGAAAACCTCCAGGTTCAGCTGCATTAAAAAAAGGAGACATGGTATAAGCTTCTGAGCTATACCAGGTCCCCTTTGTCCTTCAATTTCTATATTTTTGATTTTATTTTAAACCATATTTTTTAAAAAACAATATTTCAAAAAAAGATATATTGTATACTTTACTGCCCTGTACGCTTATCAACTATCCTGGAACTATTTTTTAATTCAGCCAGGTAGCTGTTAAAAGCCCTGTTCCTTGCTTCTTCCAGAAGCTGATATCTTATCTCTTCTTTTACATCCTCAAAAGCTGCTGTTTTAGCCCCTTTCCGCTCCCCTGCCTTTATTATGTGATAGCCAAACTCCGTCTTTACAGGTTCTTTGGTGATTTCGCCGGGGTTAAGCTTTAAAGCTGCCTCTTTAAATTCAGGCACAAAATTGGTATTCTCATTAACTACCCCCAAATCTCCGCCTTTTTCCCGGCTTGGACATTTGGAATACTTTTTGGCCAGCTCGGAAAAATCCTCTCCTTTATTAAGCCTGGCTATAATTGACCTGGCTTTGTCTTCACTATCGACCAGTATGTGATAAATCCTTATGCCTCCCGGTTCATTAAACATTTCCTTATTTTCTTCATAATATTTTTTGACATCTTCATCACTTACTTTAACATCAGCAGTAACTTTTTCTTTAAGCTTCATGTACATTTTTTCTATTTTGAGCTGCCGCAATAATTCTTTTTCGGTCATACCTGTTCTCTTTAAAAAATCCTGGTATCCTTTTTCTCCCATATGTTCCTTAAAAGCTTTTAAATCAGCCTCTACTTCCTTTTCGTCTATTTTAATCCCTTCTTTTTCCGCCTGCTGTTTTACCAGAACCTGCAAAACCAGATCATCATAAGCCTTATCCTGCATATTTTTTATAATCATCCGGTCTTTATCCTCATCAATCTTGCCAGCTTCTGATTCATAGCTGCTTTTAAGCATGTTATAGTAATCATCAAACTGTTCTTTGGTGATTTCCTCTCCGTTGACTACCGCTACCACTTCTTCCTTCTTTCCGGAACATCCTGCAAAAACTAAAGCCAGCATAAGCAAAAGAAAAAATAAATTCCTCTTCATCCCTATCATCCTCCCATCATGACTAAAAGCAATTATAGCATACTACAAAAATAATAAAAATAAAAAGGGAGCCTGAAAGGCTCCCTAAAATATTGCAATTTATCCCAAAATTATACAATCCCCTGTTCCAGCATAGCATCGGCTACTTTCTTAAAGCCGGCAATATTGGCCCCTACTACCAGATTACCTTCATAGCCATATTCTTTAGCTGCTTCACTGGCTTTCTTATGGATATTAACCATTATTTCTTTAAGTTTGGCATCTACTTCTTCAAAAGTCCAGCTAAGCCTCATGCTGTTCTGGGTCATTTCCAGGGCAGAAACCGCAACTCCGCCTGCGTTGGCAGCTTTTCCCAAACCATAGAGAATCTTGTTTTCCAGCCATACATCAATAGCTTCCGGAGTGCAGGGCATGTTGGCACCTTCTCCCACCGCAATAACCCCATTGGCCACCAGGGTTTTGGCATCATTTTCATCCAGCTCATTCTGGGTGGCACAGGGAAGTGCAATATGGCAAGGAATACTCCATATACCTTTGCCTTCAAAATACTTCGCGTCACTGTGATAAGCTACATATTCCTTAATCCGCTTTCTTTCTACTTCCTTAATCCGTTTTATAGTATTAAGGTCTATGCCAGCCTCATGAACAATATAACCATTGGAATCGCTCATGGCTATTACTTTAGCGCCAAGCTGCATAGCCTTTTCAGCTGCATATATGGCAACATTGCCGGAACCGGAAATTACTACCTTCTTATCCTTGAAGGTTTCCCCTCTGGTCTTTAACATTTCTTCCACAAAGTAAACCAGGCCGTAGCCGGTAGCTTCTTTTCTTACCAGGCTGCCGCCCCAGGTAAGGCCTTTTCCTGTCAAAACACCTTCATATACATTTCTTATGCGCTTATACTGGCCAAACATGTAGCCAATCTCCCTGGCGCCTACCCCGATATCTCCAGCCGGTACATCAGTATCAGCTCCTATATGGCGGTAGAGCTCGGTCATAAAGCTCTGGCAGAAACGCATGATTTCTCCGTCCGACTTGCCCTTGGGGTCAAAATCGCTGCCCCCTTTGCCTCCGCCTATGGGAAGCCCGGTAAGGGAATTCTTGAAAATCTGCTCAAAGCCCAGGAATTTAAGGATGCTCAGGTTTACAGAAGGATGGAACCGCAGGCCGCCTTTGTAAGGGCCAATGGCACTGTTAAACTCTATGCGGTAACCGCGGTTTACCTGTACCTTGCCGTTGTCGTCAACCCAGGGAACCCGGAACATTATAACCCTTTCCGGCTCAACAATTCTTTCCAGTACCCCGCTTTCTACATACTCGGGATGTTTTTCAATAAAAGGTTCCAGAGACTCCAGAACTTCTTTTACTGCCTGATGAAACTCCGGCTCATTAGGATTTTTTTCAATTACCCTTTTTAAAAGGTCCTGCACGTATGACATAGCCTTTCCCCCTTTGGAATATTCATAATATGTTTTTATATTTTCAAATTATAAATTTTATAGGGATAAAGTAAATAGCTTAGCAAAAGATATATTGTATTCATAAGTCTTTCATTTTTATAAGTTTCTTAAATATTCATCTATACTCTGGGCTGCCCTCTTGCCAGCACCCATTGCCAAAATAACTGTGGCAGCACCTGTTACAATATCTCCTCCTGCAAAAACCCCAGGCCTGGAGGTGGCACCGGTTTTTTCATCAGCTATTATATTTCCTCTCCTGTTAGTCGCCAAATCCTCAGTAGTAGCAGCAATCAGAGGATTAGGCCCCTGCCCTATAGCCATAATAACTGTATCTACTTCCATAACATATTCTGATCCTGTAATAGGTATGGGCTTTCTTCGCCCTGACTCATCAGGCTCACCTAATTCATAATTCTGACATACCATAGCTTTAACTCTGCCCTCTTCATCACCTAATATTTCAACAGGGCAGGACAGGAATACAAACTTAACCCCTTCCTCTTTGGCATGTTCGATTTCTTCCAATCTAGCTGGCATTTCCGCTTCCGTTCGGCGATAAATAATATAGGATTCTTCCACCCCCAGCCTTAACGCTGTCCTGGCTGCATCCATAGCTACATTGCCACCGCCAATAACCGCCACCTTTCGTCCCACTCTCACAGGAGTAAGATGCTTAGGAAAATCATAAGCTTTCATCAAATTCACCCGGGTTAAAAATTCATTGGCAGAATAAACACCATTCAGGTTTTCTCCTGGAATGTCCATAAAATAAGGCAGCCCAGCCCCTGTGCCTATAAAAACAGCATCATACCCATAATCTTCCATTAGCTCATCAATAGTTAAAAGTTTGCCTATAACACTGTTTACTTCAATCTCTACTCCCATAGCTTTAATATTTTCTATTTCCTTAGCTACAATTCGCTTGGGCAAACGAAATTCAGGTATACCATAAACCAGTACTCCGCCTGGAATATGTAAGGCTTCGAATATTTTAACCTCATGTCCCCTGCGAGCCAGCTCAGCGGCACAGGTAAGTCCTGCTGGGCCAGAGCCTACAACGGCAACCTTTTTGCCCGTTGAAGATTGTTTTTCAATCTTTATGCACCCGTGTTCCATCTCATAATCAGCAACAAACCTTTCCAATCTGCCAATAGCCACCGGTTCATTTTTCTTGCCAAGCACACACATCTTTTCGCACTGGTTTTCCTGAGGACAAACCCGGCCACATATAGCAGGAAGGCTGTTTTTTTCTTTGATTTTGGCCGCAGCGCCCATATAATCTTTTTCCAGAATAAGCTTTATAAAAGCAGGTATATCTACCCCTACCGGGCATCCCTCCACACACATGGGCTTTTTGCACTGCAGACATCTCTCCGCTTCCTTTAAGGCCAATTCTTCTGTATAACCTAGAGCAACTTCCTTAAAGCTTTTAATCCTCTCTTCTACAGGCAGAAGAGGCATAGGGTACTTGTTTTTTACTATTTCCCGTGGCATCCCGCCGCACCTCCATTCCGGCAGCTGCAAATGTTCGCACGCATAGCTTCCCTTTCTTCGTCTATAAACATACGCGCCCTTTTTTTGGCATTTTCCCAGTCTACCAGATGTCCATCAAATTCTGGTCCATCAACACAGGCAAATCTAGTCTCATCTCCTATCTGCACCCGGCAGGCTCCACACATACCTGTGCCATCAAGCATAATGGGATTAAGGCTCACAATGGTCTTTATCCCCCTGGTTCTAGTCAATTCGGAAACTGCCTGCATCATCGGCAAAGGTCCTATAGCTATTACCCTATCTATATCATTTTTTCCCATCACATCTCTTAATACATCAGTAACCAGCCCTTTTACCCCCTGACTGCCGTCATCAGTGGCAACATAGAGTTCTTCACTTACTTTTTCCATCTTATCTTTCCATATGAGATACTCAGCACTCCTGGCTCCAATAATAGAAATAATCCGGTTTCCCTTTTCGTAAAGAGCCCTGGTTACTGGATATAAAGGAGCAACCCCTACCCCTCCGCCTATGCATACAACTGTTCCGTAATTCTCGATTTCCGACTCTTTTCCCAGAGGTCCTACAAAATCTAATACCTTATCTCCTTTCTCCAGCTTGCCAAGTTCCAGGGTGGAACGTCCTACCTCCTGGAAAATAATAGTTACAGTTCCACTTTCCTGATTATGGTCTGCAATAGTTAAAGGAATTCTTTCCCCCCATTCATCCTTGCGCACAATAACAAACTGTCCAGGTTTTGCTTTTCTGGATATCAAAGGGGCATAAATCTCAAACAACTTTATGCCTGGCGCCAATATTGACTTTTCAACTATTTCATACATTTTCATTCCCCCCTTGGTTTTTACCCCTTTACTTATAGAATAATTCTTATTTTTTTTTGCCTTTTTGTAAATCCTCTATACCTAAATTATACTGTATACTATCTATATGTTATATGAATAAAAATTCAATTTTTATAATTTAAAATATAGTATAAATATAATATCTTAGTTTGTTTTTATCTTGTGATTTTTTTCTTTATCAGACTTAAAACATTCCTGTATAATCAAAATTCAAGCATATTTGACACTGTTAGTTCCTGAAAACTACGTTATAACATAATCATGTTAAAATAATATCATGCAAATAACCCATTTTAAGAGGTTAATATCGTATGTTATAATAAACAAAAAAGATTGCTTTTGTGAATACAATAACAAAATGTGAAATTCATACCATATAAATTACGAAAGAAACCTTATTAACCGCCAAATACTCTAGATAAATTGTATACAGCAAAATATCATATTAAAATCTTATATAGGAAGAGGAACGGAAATTTTATTAATGAAAGGAGGAAGTAGGAGATGAAGTATATTTCGGTAGTAGTACCTGAAGAAATTGACCGTGAGCTTCGTTTCGCCTGTGCGGACCAAGCTACCACCAAATCACGCCTGGTGAGAAAATTAATTGAAGATTATTTGGAAGAATGGCGTAAAGAATTTGAAAAGAAAGGTTCACTGCCACTGGATGAAGAAACTAAATCTGAATAGTCTCCAATTTAGTTAAGCCCGGATGCTAAAACATCCGGGCTTAATTTTTTTGTTTCTGCCTGTTTCAGGAAAATATATTGAAAATTCTCATTTATATATTTATTTTCTCTTTTTTGCTAATTTGGTTATGTTAACATATTATGTTATTATGTTATTAAGATAATAGTATGTTATGTTGTATTACAGTGGGGGGTGATTCATATGTTAACTGCAGTAGCCGCTATCGCCATAGGATTATCATTGATAACCGGAACTTTAAGTATGCTTTATGTATTCAAGAGGGTCTATCTGGAGTCATAAGCGAATAAGAAACCCAGCTGGCCCGAAAGAAAGGGGGAATTTAGGATGACAGAAATGCAGCATGTTTTCCTTTTTTACACATTTGTCTATTTTTTAGTTAAAGGAGCCATCTATATAGCCATATACGTTGCCACCATAATCATAGAGAAAAAAGCCCGGGAAAAACACGCTTTATTGCAGGCTTATCTGGCTCAAAAACGTGCTGATGAAAAGAAAAGATGGCAAATTGCCTACAAGCTCTATTACCGCAGACATCCCAAACAGGCTGAAGCCAATCTGTCCCAGGTTGCTTAATAATTATATATAAAATATAAAAAAGGGACTCACTTTAAGGTAAGCCCCCTTTTTTCTTGATAGAAAACTGTTTATTTTCCTAACTTTTCACCTGCACAACCATCTCTATTTCACAGGCAGCATTTAAAGGCAGAGCGTTTACCCCCACAGCCGCCCGTGCATGTACCCCTTTTTCATCAAAAATCTTTATAAGAAGTTCGGAAGCGCCATTTATAACCTGCGGCTGTTCCTGAAAATCATCTGTACTCTGCACATACCCGGTTATCTTTACTATCCTTGCCACTTCATCCCAGGAGTTTATACAGCTTTTTAAGGCAGCCAGACAGTTTATAAGGCAAATTTCCGCTGCTTTCTTACCCTCTTCAACCGATAAATCCCTTCCCAGTTTGCCGCTGTAAAGCAGTTTTCCATCCTTAACTGGAAGCTGTCCTGAAATGTAAACAAATTCACCTGCTTTAAGAGCCGGCACATAAGCAGCCAGCGGCCTGGCAGCTTCCGGTATGATTATTCCGAGTTCACTAAGCCTCTGTTCTATGTTCATATTCTAACCTCCTATCTTATAATGCCCTGTACCACTGCCCATATAAATATACCGTAAAAAAGCCCCCCCAGGACCAGAATGCCTGCACTGATAACCTTGCGCTTCCTGAGCTCAAAAAGTATAAGCCCGGCTGAAGCCAGAGCAAGCACCGCCGCCAAAAACATGCCGCCGCTTTTTAGCTGCCAGTCAGTCAAGAAAATCCCGATAGCCGGTATAAGGGAGCTCTGAAACACCATAGCGCCAGTAATATTCCCCAGTGCCAGCGTATCTTTATCCCGGGAAATCCAGATAATGCTGTTGAACTTCTCCGGAAGCTCGGTAGCGACCGGAGCTATAATCAAAGCCAGTATAAAGGCAGGCACTCCATACATAACCGCAATTTCCTTGACAGAACCCACAAAAAGATTGGCTCCCCAGACTATGAGGGCCAAAGCTGCCACAACCTGCAATATTATCCTGCTTAAAGCAGGCGATTCGCTTCTGCGGTCGAAATAGCAGGGAGGCAGGTTGTGATCTGCTTCCTCTTCCCTTTCTTCACTTACCAGCACATATAAATAATAGGCGTAAGAAACAACCATAAAACCGGCAATTATAAGCTGCCAGTGGCGAAGCTCAGGGGGTATAAAACCAGTCAAAACCGCTGCCGTAAATACAATCAGGAAAAATCCCAGATCACGGGACATCGTTTCATAATCAGCCACTACTGTCCTGCCGTTCTCTCTTTTGCCGGCAAAAACCAGTACCGATATGCCAGCCACAAACATAGCCAGGGTAGAAAGCATCAAAGGTGCTCCCAGAATAGCTCCTATCCCTATTTCATGTCCTGCGTCGCCATGCCCGAACAAAATAGCTATCAGCGGAATCATGGTTTCCGGCAGAGCTGTTCCTACTGCTGCCAGAACACTCCCTACTGCCCCTTCTGAAAGGTCAAGCTTTTTGCCCAGCCATTCCACACCGTTTACAAATACTTCTGCTCCTACCAGAATAACTCCCAGACTGATAATAAGCACAGCTATACTGCTCATTATTCTATTTTCCCCTTTCCTATGCTCTCTTATCCTTTTTAAGCCGCTTTATTTCCTCTAATTTGTTATTTAACCACTTATACAAATTTTAATCAAGCAAAATGCTAGATTAATCTGGCATTTATAAATAGAGAAAAGTAAAATAGGGAAAGATAGTCTTAGTTTGTAAAAAATTCTTACTGGAGGTTCAGCCATGTCATTCTACGCAGACTACCATGTACACACCAGCTTTTCTGGAGACTGCAATGCTCCCATGGAAAAAATGATAAAAAAAGCTATCCGCCTTGGCCTAAAGGAGATAGCCTTTACTGACCATGTAGATTTCGACTACCCTGATCCCAGCTTTGAAGCTATAGACTATGATGTTTACATAGAAGAGTTCAGCAGACTAAAAAAACAATACCAGGGAAGAATAAACCTGGTACTGGGAGTAGAGGTAGGATACCAGCCCCATGTCAGGGATAATATAGAAAAAGTTTTGCGGCATTACCCTTTTGACTTTGTCATCTGCTCCACCCATATGGCTGATCGCCTTGATTTCTATACCGGTGATTTTTTCAAAGCCAAAAGACAGGATGAGGCTTACCGCAGGTACTTTGAAAATGTCCTGGAAGCTGTTCAGCAGTTCAATAATTACGATGTATACGGGCATCTGGACTTTATCGTCCGCTATGGGGATTTTCCCGAAAAAACCTTATGCTATGCTGACTATAAGGATATAATCGATGAAATACTTAAAAAAATCATCGCCAATGGTTCAGGCATTGAAATAAACACTTCCGGATACCGCTATAAGCTTAACCAGCTTCACCCCCAGGCCGCCATAGTAAAAAGATATTTTGAGCTGGGAGGAGAAATAATAACCATAGGCTCGGACGCGCATCAAACTGAAGATTTATGTTCTCACTTCACTACAGCTTACCAGCTTTTAAAAGAGCTTAACATAACACATATCGCCACCTTTAAAAACCGCCAGGTGCATTTTGTAAAAATATTTTAAGCCGGGAACATCCCGGCTTTCTTATCATACACCGCAGTTAAGCCTTTAACAGTAGCAGGAAAGGCCTCCATCAATCATGAAAATATTTCCCGTAAGCCACTTCGATTCATCAGAGGCAAAAAATACTATCGCTGGGCTCATATCTTCAGGATAGCCTACCCTCTTCATCGGGAAAAGTTTTATAAGCTTATCCATTTTCCCGCTGGCTTCCAGATGGTCAATCATAGGCTGCAGCATGGGAGTTACAATGTGGGAAGGGCACAGGCAGTTTACCCTTATTTTCGGTCCCAATTCCGCAGCCAGCGCGCGGGTAAGCTGAACCACCCCGCCCTTCATGGCACAGTAGGCTGACTGGTTTTTGGTCCCCAGAACCCCCAGAATAGAAGAAATATTTATTATGCTTCCTCCCCCGCTTTCCAGCATAAGGGGAACCATAACCTGAGTAACCATGAATACGCTCTTTAAATCAACCTGGTAAGTATAATCCAGTTCCTCCGGGGTAATTTCAAGAAAAGGCTTTATCATGGCAGAACCCGCATTGTTGACTAAAATATCCAGCCTTCCCCATTCTTTTTCCACCACTTCCCGCATCTTCCTTATATCTTCCAGTTTGGTTACATCAGCCGGGCAGGCTACCGCTTCTCCCCCTTTAGACCTGATTTCAGCCACCGTTTCATTTAGAGGATCAGGCCTTCTGCCAGCCACCAGCACTTTTGCCCCTTCCAGAGCCATATCGATAGCCGCCTGCCTGCCGATACCCGTACCCCCTCCGGTAATTACAGCCACCTTGTCCTTAAGCCGCATAATTTTAACCTCCTGTTTCATTAATAGACCCTTTATAGTATTTATTCTTCATCAAAATATAATTTTCCTTTTGAAAACCATTTTTCTAATTTTAAATAATTAAAATTATTATTATTTTTCATTCTTAATATCCTTACGAATTATGTATAACTTTTTTTCATTATAATAATAAAAATGATCATGTTATAATGATACCGGCTCATTCCTAAACAGTATCTAACCAGAGGAGGTGAATGTTTTTGCTCCGGGGGAGGAAAATAATCCTGCTTGCACACTGTCTTCTAAATGCTAATGCAAAAGTGGAGGGATTAGCCCTTTATGAAGGATGTCTTTCCGAACTAATATCATTTTTACTATCCTCAGGAATTGCTGTATATCAGCTCCCATGCCCTGAACTGACTTCACACGGCTTAAAACGCTGGAGCCAGACAATAGAACAGTATGATAACCCTTTTTACCACCAGCACTGCTTAAATATATCAGAAATGGTAATAAGAGAAGTTAAAGAGTACACCCGAAACGGCTATAAAGTACTGGGAGTCATAGGAATTGACGGCAGCCCTTCCTGCGGAGTCAATATTACCTGCAGCGGAGATTGGAAAGGCAATCCCGAAGATAAGCCTTACAAAATGGTTCAAGGTGCCGGCATATTCATGCAACACCTTAAAACCAGCGCTCAAAAAGCAGGAATCCATCTTCCTTTTAAAGGCATTGATGAAGAAAACCCCATTTCATCCATGGATGAGGTCAAGCAATTTATCCAAAACCAGTTATAAGGAGGAGTAATTGTATGTTAAGAGAGATTAAAAACAATCCCCTTTTTATATTGCTTGTGGTTGTTGTCCTGGCAGCAGGAATGATAGCCGGTTGTGGGCAAAAAGAAAATAAATCGGCAACCGAGAGTTCCAAAATTCCCACCAAAGAACCAGGTAAACTTATAGTAGGCTTCTGTGCTACCTGGCCTCCTTTTGAATACCGGGATGAAAAAGGAGAAATAATAGGCTTTGATGTTGACCTGGCCAGAGAAATAGGCAAGGACCTGGGATTGGAAGTTGAATTTAAAGATGCTGACTGGCAAGGGTTGGTACCTTCCCTGCAAAAAGGCGATTATGATATACTTATCACCTGTTTCGGTGCCAGTGAAGCCCGCGGCCAGACTGTCGCTTTTTCCGATCCATATTATGAACTCGGCTCTTCTATCGTAGTGTTAAAAAATAACGATGAGATCAAATCGAAAGAAGACCTGGCCGGCAAGGTAGTAGGCGTACAGCTTGGTTCCGCAGATGAAATGGCTGCTGAAGAGCTAAATAAACAAATAGGGTTCAAAGAACTTAAAAAATTCAAACTGCCCCCTGATGAATTCATGGATCTCAAACAGGGCGGAATTGATGCTGTGATCATCGGCTACCCCTATGCAGTACACAACATCAAAAAAATGGGGGAAGATTACAAAATCGTAGGCGAACCGTTTAATCCCGAACAAATTGTGATGGTAGTGAGAAAAGACAATACCCAGCTGCTGGAAGCTGTAAATAAATCTTTAGCTCGCATCAAACAGGACGGAACTTATGACAAGCTCATCAAAAAATGGCTTTCTGTATAACCATTACCATAAATCCCTCCCCCGGCAGAAAAGAAATATTTCTGCCGGGGCAAAGGAGCTAAAAAGGCGTGTATAATGTAGACTTTACCATAATAATAAACTGGTTTCCCCTTATTATCGAAGGGCTGCTGTACACCATATACATTTCCAGTTTATCGATGTTTTTGGGGACTGTTATCGGTACGGTGTGCGGAACTATCCGCTCATCACCTGTAAACCGTTTAATAAACTATATTTTGACTGCTTATGTGGAACTTTTCCGGGGTACACCTCTTCTGGTACAGCTTTTTTTCATCTATTTCGGTCTGGGGCAAATAGGTATAAAGTTTACTCCCCTGCAGGCCAGTATAATAACCCTTTCTTTAAATACAGGCGCCTATGTATGTGAACTTGTGCGCGCATCTATTGCAGCAGTAGACAGCGGGCAGTATGAAGCAGCCCGCGCTCTGGGCATGAACCATGTAATGACCATGCAGTATATAATACTTCCCCAGGCTATAAGAATAGCTGTTCCTCCTCTGGTAAATTGTTTTTCTGCTGTTTTGAAAGATTCTTCCTTAGTTTCCGTACTGGCAGTTGTGGAACTTACCCGGGTAGGTCAGCAAATCTATTCTACCACCTTGCGTTCTTTTGAGGCTTATACAGTGCTGGGAGCCCTCTATCTTATCATGACTCTCATAATATCAAGGCTTTCCCGTTATGCCGAAAACAAAAACTTCATTAAAGCATAAGGCGGCTTTAAAGCCGCCTTATTATCTAAAAATTAAGATTTTCGATAAACCTGCTCTCAAAATGGGGGTCCAGAGCCAGTTCAACATATTCCACCCTATCCTTTATTTCTTCAGCTTTTTTAAGCATTTTAGAGGAGACCAATGCCATAACCGCCCCTTTTGCTGCGGCATTGCCAATATTTTTTATCCTGGAAAGCGCAATCCGCGGAAGAAGGCCTATATTCACGCAGTTTGCAGGATTTAAATAAGTACCGAAAGTTCCAGCCAGCAGTACATAATCAAGATCATCCTTATCTATGCCTGCCCTGTGCATAAGAATGTCTATCGCTGTTCTTACAGCCGCTTTGGCCAGCTGTACCTGCCTTATATCTTCCTGGTTAAATACAACGGGGTTATTCTTTACTCTCTTTATGTCATCACATATTACAATTTCTTTTCCCCGGCTGCCTTCTGTCAATTTAAGCCTTTCGGCCGCTTTTTCGGTAATTATTCCCCTTTCATCAATATACCCCGCTGACAAAAGACAGGAAACCAGGTCTATTACAGCTGAACCGCAGATATTCTTTACCTTTTCCCCGCCTATAGAGGTAAACCTCAAATACCCATCTTTATCCAGATAGAACTTGTTTATACTTCCCCTTTCCGCTCTTCCGCCGCTTGTAATATTGCCTCCCTCAAAAGCCGGCCCTGCTGCAGCCGAAGCTGCCCACATTTTGTCGCCACAGGCCAGAACCACTTCCCCGTTGGTGCCTATATCAACCAGGAGGTATTTTAAGGGAGGCTCAGGCTCCAAACTTAAAATACACCCTACGGTATCTGCTCCTACAAAACCCCCTATCTGGGGAAGTATTAATAATTCCGCCTCCTCATTAACATTAATCCCCAGCCTGCCGGCCCTCAACCTCATGCTTCCCCTGAAAATACCGGTATAGGGAGCATAAGCAAAGCCTCTAACATTTAACCCAGCCAGAAAATGGAGCATTACCGGATTGCCGACCGCCGTAATTTTATAAATCTGCTTTGATGATATCTTATTCTCTTCTGCCAGGTCTTTTATCATGCTGTTAATGTTATTTACCAGTATTTGATGCATTTTAGCAAGTCCATCTTTATTTTCCAGGCAGTAGCTTACCCGTGAGATTATGTCAGCACCATAAATCCTCTGCATATTTGCTCTGGAAGTTATGCCTGCTATCTTTTTTTCTTCCAGGTCCACCAGAGCTGCAAAAAGGCTGGTAGTTCCCAAATCCAGAGCAATACCATAAATTTTTTCTATCTTCTTATCTATTTTTTTAACTATTTTATGGTCAAAAATCAGTGCCTGCAGTTCTATAGCCGGACGCCCGACCCTATCAAACAGAATCAGTTCATTTAAATTATCAACAGGCAAGCCCATCTCATAACCGTGCAGAGCATTAACCAGCCGGTCATAAATAGGGACAGGAGCATAATTGTCAAGGCCAGATATAAAAAAATCTACTACCTTTACCGTTTCATCATCTTCAGCCAGCGCAGGGGAAAATTCAAAATCAGCTTTATCAGGTTTTAAATTTTCACTTTCCTCTATGTATATGGAAGTATCTCCCTCTACCCGGCAGTGGCAGGCAAGCCTTACACCTTTTCTTATCTCATCCGGAAGCAGCTTTTCCTGCTCAGCAGGGGTTAATTCATTTACCTCTCCTTCTATCCGTACCTTGCATTTGCCACAATATCCTCTGCCCCCACAATTGTCACCCCAGGCAAAGTTATGGGAGGCTAAAATTGACCATACGTCCTGACCGCTTAAAGCCCAGTATTCCTGCTTTTTTTCACCGCTTACTATCGTTATTTTCACCTTTTCTCCCACAAAATCCACCTGCTCTTAATCTTTAAGCTTTATCCTCTCTGCCCCTGTATATATATTAAATCGTTCTTCCCTGGCAAAACCTATTAAAGTCATATCGTTCTTCAGGGCAAATTCTATCGCCATACTGGTTACAGCTGCCCGGGAAACCAGCAATTTCAGCCCCATATGAAACGCCTTCAGGCATATTTCATGAGTAATCCTGCCGCTGCTTAAGAGCAATTTATCATCAAGACTTATATCATGGCACAGACAGTAGCCATAAATCTTATCCACCGCATTATGGCGCCCTACATCTTCTTTGGTAACCAGAATACCATCTTTTTCCGCGATGCTCATCACATGAACTGCCCCGGTTCTTTTGTGCAGTTCAGAAATTTGCAGATGAGCTTCCATCAGATCAATAACATCTTCAGCATAAACAAAAAAATCAGAGCCTTCCCCTTTTAAAGTAAAGCTATTGGAATTAAAACATTCATTTAAAAATACTTTCACTTCATTGCCATTAATAATTATATCTTTAATTTCGCTTAAACTCCTTATTTTTCTGTTTACACCCAGATTACCAACTATCAGTTCTTTCAAGTCTTCAGGAGTGCAGTAAAAGCTTCCGTAAAAATCATCGTCAACCCACACCTGATAGCTATTTTCACGAATTATACAATCTTCTTCCTCTTCTATTCCCTTTCCTTTTCGGTATCTTTTAATCACCCTGCATATAGTTTTGTTATTCGGCTCTTTTTCTGTTTCAAGCATTATCAATGCCTCCTAAAACAAAATATTTTCAAGTATTACTTATACAAAAAGGCGGCCAAAAGCCGCCTCTAATTCCAGTATAAAATAATTTTATTCAGCCTTGGTTTCAGCCATTAATACAAAAGAGAAGATTAAAACCCACACCAATGATACTACTAAAGCCAGAGTAGCCCGGGAAAAATCTCCCTCAGCATATGCTTTGTTTCCCATTGAGTAAAGATAGTTAAATACTACCAGTCCCACACCGGTTAAAATATAAACTGCCTTCTTTACCCCTTTTGATAAAGAAAAATTCCTGGCCCATCCACAGAATTTAACGAAAACTACAATCGCTAAAATGACTATCAGAAGAGCAACTATTGGATAGGAAAATATACCAGCACTTCCCGCATGAGCAGCTTCTACTCCAAATACCATAAAAACCGTTCCCCCCTCTCTTTAGGAATTATTTTATAATTTTATCCTACCTGATACAAGCCTGATATTAAAAATATAAACAAAACACATTTTTAAACACTACTATTATTCTGTTTATTTTTCTTTTTTCCTGCTAAAAATAAATATTTTAAAAAAGAACCAATTTTCGTAATATTATCTTCTTCTCTTTACAAAATCCCTAATATCTATTATAATTTTTATGCGGAATTATAAAAAGAATAGGTGGTAAGCAAATCGGATAGCCGCGGGTATATATTTATATATACCTGAGGAAAGTCGGAGCTCCACAGGGCAGGGTGCTGGATAACGTCCAGTGGGGGCGACCCCAAGGAAAGTGCCACAGAAACAAACCGCCACCAGCATGGTGGTAAGGGTGGAAAGGTGAGGTAAGAGCTCACCAGCGTTTAGGCGACTAAACGGCTAGGTAAACCCCACCCGGAGCAAGACCGAATAGGGGAACTATGAAGTGGCCCGCTTCGTTCCCGGGTTAGGTCGCTTGAGGTGTCAGGCAACTGGCATCCCAGATAGATGGCTATCCTCGACAGAACTCCGCTTACAGATTTGCTTACTTAAAACATGTAAAAAACGTACGCTTATTAAAAGCGTACGTTTTTGTCTTTTTTCTACTTTAACTCGCTGCTTTCTTCCGTTTTGGTCTGGCTGCTCTGTTCTATTTTCTGCCTGCTTTTGCTTTCCAGCTTAGCTTTATTTTTTTGTTCCTTCTTGGCCATTTTTTTACCCCCTTTTATTATCTCATAAATATTAAAGGCTATTAGTATTATGCTACTAAAAAATAAAACTATACATTTCCGTTTCATAGGGTCTGGCTTTTTGTCAAAAACTGTCCCAAACACTTATATTTTTTTGGTTGTAAAAATTTTTCATCAGTTTTAACATGTTAATAAGATGCAATTTTCAGTTTATTTTTTATTTTAGATTAATTGTAAATAATGTAATAATTGTACCTTGCCATCTAATATACATTTAACGAGCAGCAATGCATATTTAACAAAACTTTTTATCACCAACAGGGGAGGGGTGTTTAAAAATGCGGGAAGTTGTTGTGGTAAGCCTCTGCCGGACAGCCATAGGGAAATTCATGGGCAGCCTTAAAGATGTACAAGCCAAAGAACTGGCTATAACTGTCGGCAAGGCTGCTATCGAAAGAGCAGGCATTAAGGCTGATATGATTGATGAAATTACTATGGGACAGGTATACCCTCATATGCAGGGTTCTCTTCCATCCAGACAGGTTGCCATGGCCCTGGGACTTCCGGTAAGAAGCGCTGCGGTAAATATCAACCAAAACTGCGCTTCTGGCATGCGTGCCATGGAAATTGCATGTAACGATATAATGCTGGGTAAAACTGACATAGCCCTGGTAATAGGTGTAGAGAGCATGACCAATGTCCCATACATGCTGCCCAAAGCCCGTATGGGCTACCGCATGAATGCCGGCACCATTGAAGATGCCATGATTCATGATGGGTTGTTTGATGTAATGGTACCTGGCCACATGGGGATTACCGCTGAAAATGTAGCTGAAAAATATGGAATAAGCCGCCGCGAATGCGATGAGCTTGCCCTTATGAGCCACCAGCGGGCAACCCGCGCTGTAAGAGAAGGTTTCTTCAAAGATGAAATAGTCCCGGTAGAAATTAAAGCGAAAAAAGGAACTATCCTCTATGAGACAGATGAGCACATGATCCCTGACGCGAATCTGGAAGCCATGAGCAAACTGCCTCCCGCCTTCAAAAAAGACGGGGTAGTAACCGCTGCCAATGCTTCCGGTATAAATGACGGCGCTGCTGCTGCCGTTGTAATGGCCAAAGAAAAAGCAGAGGAATTAGGGATCAAGCCATTAATGAAGCTGGTAACCATATGCAGTGAAGGGGTAGAACCCAGGCTTATGGGACTTGGCCCGGCAGTCGCTATTCCTAAAGCCTTGAGATTGGCCAACCTTAAATTTGAAGATATAGAGTACTGGGAAATAAACGAAGCTTTTGCCGCGCAATTTTTGGGAGTAGCAAGAATGCTCAAAGAAGATTACGGCATAGAACTTGATATGGAAAAATGCAACCTTAACGGCTCCGGCATTGCCCTGGGACATCCTGTTGGATGTACGGGACTGCGTATAATCGTTTCCATGTATTATCAGATGGTACGCATGGGAGCCACCCTGGGCGGCGCTTCGCTATGTGTAGGCGGCGGTCCAGCTATGGCTTCGATTTGGACCAGAGAAATTTAAGTTTAAAAATGGGGGGATTTATTTTATGGATTTCCGGTTGACTGAAGAACAGGAAATGATGAGAAGAATGGCTCGCGAATTTGCTGATAACGAAATTGCTCCTTATGCACAGCAGTGGGATAAAGACAACATCTTTCCTGAAGAAACCGTTAAAAAAATGCATGAGCTGGGACTTATGACCATAGGGGTTCCTGCTGAATATGGAGGACCTGGACTTGACCATGTAGCACAAAATATAGTAACTGAAGAAATTGCCCGCGGAGATGCCGGAATCGCCACCACCATGGCTGCCAGCACTCTTTTGGCTGCTGATCCGGTCTTGATTGCCGGAACTCATGAACAGAAAAAATGGTTCTACGGCATGCAAAATGAAGGAGCTATCGCTGCCTTTTGCCTTACCGAACCTGAAGCAGGTTCCGATGCCGCCAATCTATCTACCAGATGTATAAAAGACGGCGATTACTATATCCTGAACGGCACCAAACAATTTATAAGCAATGGAGGAGTTGCCCAGCTTTATGTAGTTTTCGCCACCCTGGACAAAAAACTGGGGCACAAGGGAATATGCGCCTTCATGGTTGATCGCAATACCCCAGGTATCTCGGTAGGTCCCAAAGAAGACAAACTGGGCATAAGAAGTTCCAATACCACCCAGGTAATATTTGAAGATGTGCGCGTACCTGCCAAAAACCTCCTGGGCAAAGAAGGCGACGGATTTAAAATTGCCATGAAAACATTAGACCTTTCCCGAGCTTCAGTAGCCGCCATGGCCGTAGGGGTAGCTCAGGCTGCTATGGAGGCTTCCATCAAATATGCCAAGGAAAGAAAACAGTTTGGCAAGCCGATTGCCTCCTTCCAGGCTGTGCAGTTCATGCTGGCTGATATGGCCCAGTATATCCATGCCGCCCGCCTTCTCTATCTGGAAGCATCCAGCCGCCAGGATATGGGGCTTCCCTTTACCCAGATAGCATCCCTGGCCAAATGCTTCGCCGGTGATACAGCCATGAAGGTAGCAACCGATGCGGTTCAGATATTTGGAGGCTATGGATATACCAAAGAATACCCGGTAGAAAAATACTTCCGCGATGCCAAAATAATGCAGATATTTGAAGGAACCGCCCAGGTACAGAGGCTGGTTATTGCCAATGATCTCCTGCGCGACTAGCTGGCACAAATAATAAATATCGCATAAAAGGGGGCAAAATTTTGCCCCCTTTTAACTGCTGGCCCCCCAGAACGGGATGTCAACCTCTACCTTAAGCTTGATATTGGCATTCTGAATAAAAGCTTCCTCCTCTACCATATCCTTAATTTCACCTCGCCACTTAGCTAGGGCATACTTGGTTATGTCGATACAGTCTACCTTCCATTCATTCTGCATGCGGTTAATCAATTTTAAGCCATCCTTCTCAATCTTTTCTTCCATGGCTTTTTCTATATCGCTTATGCATTTTTCATCCTCAAGGATAAGCCGGTCTAAAGCATAATGTTCCACCAGCCGCCCTTCAATCTTCAGTTTGATATAAAAAACAAATCTGTCTCCTTCCTTATCCACTTTTACTTTTCTTTTGCTTTTAACCTCTACCGTTCCTTTATCTATTTCTTTTCCGTCTTTCCTGACCGTAAAGGGAATAAAACCGCAGCAGCCTTCTTCCCCTCTTAACAGGACAAGGGGGATTGTTTCATCCATGCCTATGATATCTATCATTTTGTCTTTTTTGAAAATTGCTGTGCCATTTACTTTATACTGCCCATTAGGCAAAACCTTCATGGTGCAGGCTACCGGGTTTTTGCCGGTAGTATTAACGGCATGAAAAAAGTCATACAAAGTGGTGGTAGCAAAAAACTGGTTTTTCTTTTTGGAAGTAAACACTCCGGGAATTTCAAATCCCAAATAAGGGTTTATTTTATGGGCTTTTTCCAGAAACTGGTCCCCCCTGCCTTCAACTACCACCATAAACAACGATTTTTTTACGCGGGGATCGCGCACATAATTATCAATATAAGGTCCCAAACCCTTTCTGGCCAAATCTTTTCCGTAAAAAGCCACCTGTATATCCCCTAATAACAGAGTGCTGGGATATCTAGTCCCTCTGTTGGCTCGCGTATCACCAATGGTCTTCCCGGAAACCTTTTCCACAAACTCCCGGTTTTTCTGGGCTACATTGGGATAAAGTACGGTAACATCCACCCCTTCTTTTCTGTCTTTAGCCACATCATAGGCAGCTATAAGGGGGATGTTGAAGTTTTCTATATCCTCCGCATCAAAACAGCCAGACAGGAAAAAAAAGCAAAATAAGAACAAAAAGGATATCTTAAGCTTTCTTTTCACCATTAATCACGCCTTTGCGCATAAGTTTCAGGATATGGTACAAAATCGGATAACCCAGAGAAGTAAATAGAAACAAAAAGCCTGCATAATTGGCCAGCTTAAAAACTTCCAGCAGATCCGCCGGCCAGATGGCAATAAAGTATATAGCTGCAGCTGTCAAAATACTTATCAAAACATAATACCCATCTGAAGCAAAATCTAAAAACCTGTAAATAGAATAATTACATGCCAAACTGAGGTTAATGGCCGGCCTGGCTCCAATACCCAGCCAGAAGAGCAGGAACACGATTTCCAATCTCTCCAGGACTGCTATATGTTCTACGCTTAACAGATTTAAAACCGGCCAGGTCAGATACTGAATAGATTCAAAGCCAAAAATCAAAAGCGATATGATAACTGTAAAAAGATAAAGAATTACAACTATAACCTGTCCAGTTACGGCAGCCTTAAAAACTTCTTCCTCTTTTCCCACCATCACATATAAAACCAGTAAAACTTCCACACCGGTATAGGAGTAAAAGCTTTCTCTGGTTGCCTTAAGCAGACCGGCATAATCTATCCCTCCCAGAGGCAAAAGCAAAGTGTAATCACCTAAAGGTATCAAAATCAAAAGCACCAGCAGATTCATTAAAAGAATCCAGAAAAGTATCTCATTTAACCTCCCTACTACCCTGCCTCCTTTGCTTACAGCATAATATACGGGCAAAAGTATGAAAAAAAGAATTATATAAAGCGGAGTCCTGGGCAGCAAAAAAATCTTGGTTATTTCGGCAAAAATACGGACAACTATACCCTGAAAAAAAATTATATATAAGACAAAGGTTATAACCAGAAAATTGCCTAACACCTTGCCCAAAAGAATCCGGCTCACACTTACAAAATCAGGATCAGTAAACCCTCTATACAAAGTGCTTATAAGATAAATAGAAGTCAACGGTACCAGAGCTCCTGCAATAACTGCTATCCACGCATGCTGTCCGGCTTCAGCGCTTAATGTTCTGGGTAAACTTAATATCCCGGTGGCAATTTCGGAGCCTACAACCATAAAAATCAGCTGTTTGCTGGTGATTTCGAACCTGCTGTTATCCATTTTCTCGCCTCTTTCTCACCTTATCCTGCACCGGGATAGAAACGGGCCTTAAAAGCATCCTGGAAATAAAAGTACGATAAACAGAATCTTTAAAATCGGAGTAGCGCATGGGGGCATAAGGCGCAAGATAAGGTACCCCCATGCTTTCCAGGCTTATAAGATGGGTAAGCAGCAAAAACCATCCCACTGAAAAGCCAAACATGCCGAAAGCAGCTGCCATGACAATCATGAATATGCGCACTATCCTGCTGGCCAAAACCATCGTCGAATTAGGGATAGCAAAAGTACTTATAGTCGTTATAGCAACAATAATTATGA
The DNA here is from genome assembly GCF_055381335.1 of Thermosyntropha tengcongensis. Taxonomy (NCBI): domain Bacteria; kingdom Bacillati; phylum Bacillota; class Clostridia; order Eubacteriales; family Syntrophomonadaceae; genus Thermosyntropha; species Thermosyntropha tengcongensis. The sequence continues at coordinate 635,675 of NZ_AP042437.1, read as the reverse complement.
TGGCTGGGCTGGCAAGCCCGGCAGCGATAGCCGCCTGTCCCAGAACAATACCTGCTACCACTCCTACTGTCTGTCCCATAGGAGCTGGCAATCTCAATCCAGTTTCAATAACCAGCTGAATTATAATCTCCTGGATTATAACCTCAAGCACTACTGGAAAAGGCACTTTATCCCTTCCCTGGGCCAGGCTGATGAGCAGCTGCACCGGTACCAGTTCAGGATTAAAGCTTAAAAGGGCAATATACAAAGCCGGCAGGGATACAGCCAGAAAAAAAGCCAAATAACGATACGAGCGGTGATAAAAGCTTATAACCGGCCTTTCTACATAATCTTCCGATGCCTGCAAAAAGCTGGCAAACAGGCTGGGAATGATAAGGGCATCAGGTGAGCCATCAGCCAGGACTATTATTTTGCCTTCCAAAAGCTCCATAACGGCCTTGTCTGGCCTTTCCGTAGTCTTAAACTGTGGGAAAGGGGTATAGTGATGGTCTTCAATAAGCTGTTCAATATAGGAAGTTCCCAAAATCCCATCCATGTCAATTTTGTTTATCTTTTCACTCACATTTCTGACTATTTCCGGATCAGCAATATCTTCTACATAAAGCAAAGAGACATCGGTACGCGTTCTTTTTCCTGCCGTAAATTTTTTTACTACCAGTTTAGGGTCTTTAAGCCGCCTTCTTATAAGGGCAGTATTGACTACAATATTTTCCACAAAACCTTCTTTCGAACCGCGCAGAGCCCTTTCCAGAACAGGTTCTTCCACATTCCTCCTGTCAACTTTGCGGATATCAATACTTAAAGCCTCCATTATCCCATCAAAAAACAAAACTACAAAACCATCAAATACAGCCCTTATAAGGTCAGAAAAATTGTCTATTTTCTGAATCCGGGTCACTGTAAGGCAGTTTTTATATATATGGTCAATTACATATTCCAGGCCTTTTTCCCTTAAATCTTCTCCCCGTGCATAAAACATGAGGCTTCGCAAGATATCCTGCGAAAGGCTAATATTATCTACAACACCTTCCAGATGCACTATATAGGCCTTAAGTTCCCGCTCTCCTTTAAGAAAGAAAGGCCTGCCCACCATATCATCATTTTTGGTTATGTAAGGCTTCAGCAAATTTACCTTTTCATCCAGCCGGCAGGGTAATTTAACCTGGTCCTGTTTGTCATTCCGGTTTACAGGTTCTTTTTCTTCTTCTCGCCTGCGCTTTCTTGTGAACGGGAACATATAATCCTCCTTAAAAGGTATAAAAATCCCTGCTTTATATAGATTTACCTGTTTATGATTTTATATGTACAAAAAGCTGCTATTCTGCACCTCAACAGTACAAAAAGCAGAAACTAAAAAAGAGGGTGTCAATACACCCTCTTTATAACTATGTCAACAAAACTTTCAGGCCTTATTTCTTCTTGCAGCTTTTTTTGCCGCCTTTAGCTGCCGGCTTTTTTTCTTCCACTACCGCAACGGCATCTTTCAAGGCTTTTCCCGGTTTGAATGCAGGAACTTTGGTAGCCGGAACCACAATTTCTTCTCCAGTAGCAGGGCTTATAACCTTTCTTTCCTTGCGCTCGCGAACCTCAAAGCTTCCAAATCCAATAAGCTGTACCTTGTCTCCAGCAGCTAAAGCCTGCTGAATAACTTCGAGCATAGCATCCAGAGCTTTACCTGCATCTTTTTGAGTCATTTCTGCCTTTTCCGCCAAAGCCTTCACAAGTTCCGTTTTGTTCACGCTTAATCCTCCCTTTAATTTTATTAACCATTATTTAGATTCCTCAAAAAAAGCTTAATTCCTGCATAAAAACCATTTTTTTTAAAGAATTTTATAAAAAATTTTGTAGACAACCAGGTTAATAACATTCTGCCATATAAATAATACTTTTATACATAAAAATGCCTGTTTTCTGGGATTTTTGTTCCCTATCAGTCAATTACTTCGATAATACTTATATTAGGCTCTTCAGCCAGATTTATAAATTCATTTTCGCCCACCATCACAATAGGGCGGGTGGGATTGCACCGGTCCACATAAATAACTACTCCCCGCTTGTTGTTGGAAAGAACTACTTCATTGCCTACATAAAAATTGGTGATGCGGTCATAAAAGACCTTGGCAATCCTGGGATCCAGCTTGCCAAAAGACTCCTGCCACAGGATATCAGCAGCAGTATAGGGAGAAAGCTTGCTCGCATAGGCGCGATTGGAAGTCAAGGCATCATAAACATCAGCCACCGCCACTACTGCGGCATAAAAATTAATCTTACCTTTAGTACCCATAGGGTAGCCAGAGCCATCCAGCCGTTCATGATGCATCAAAACAGCTTTGGCGATGTTTTCATTCAGGTCTTCATTCTGGCTTACCAGATTGTAACCCAATATAGTGTGTTTTTTTACTTCCTCAAACTCTTCGGGAGTCAATTTGCCTGGCTTGTTTAAAACATCACTGCTTATATAAATTTTGCCTATATCATGCAGCATCCCTGCCATACCCAAAAGGCGGATTTCTTCTTCGGAGCATTTAAGCCACCTGCCTATAAGTATAGAAAGGAGAGCCACATTAATCGAATGGGTAAAAAGATAGTCATCTTTCTCTTTCATAAGCCGCATGTGGCGAAAAATGTCAGTTATGCTGAAAACCTGCTGCAGCAGGGTTTCCACCGAATTTTCGATCTCTCCGTAGTCAGGATTTTGCCCCAGTTTGGCTTCCAGCATAAAAGATTTCACAACATCCAGCGAATCATCAAAAGCTTCTTCAAAACTCTTGGTGGCTTTAAGCTGGGGGGTGCTCTCCATGATATATATTTCCCTTATATTGCGGGAAGCAAAGCTTCTTAAATGTTCTTCGGAAATAACGGTGCCTTTAGTTAACAGCAGCTTGCCGTCATAAGTGAATATGTCTTTTCCCAGCTTCATGCCGGGTTTCAGGCTGTCCACCCGTATTTTCAGCATATATTTTTCCCCTTTTGTGTGAAATATGGCATTTTTTATTTTTTATTCTATAAAAATTGGCTATATTCCTCTTTGTTTTTTAAAAAACTAAATATTCCAAAAAAGTTTTTCATTTTTAAGAAAAATATATTCAATTTCCAGCCCCTGCTCTCTGCTCTCTTTTATAAGCAGGTTCACTACATAAGGCAGCACTATCTCTTCAGTTTCCTGATGTCCGGCATCAATCACCGCCAGTCCCCGGCTCAAGGCTTCTTTGGCTTCATGATACTTTACATCTCCGGTTATAAGAAGGTCAATATCAAAAGGCAGTCTGGAAACAAGGCTCATACCGGCTCCCCCTACTACTGCCACCTTTTTTATCCTCTTGTCAGGGCTTCCGGCTATTTTTAACCATTTTAATTCCAGCCTGTTTTTTAGCTCCCTGGCATAATCCGCAAGGGCAGACTCTTCAGCAAGAAATCCCTGCCTTCCTATGCTGTAAATCTTTCCCTGGTTCTCAAGCCGGTACACATCATAAGCTACCTCTTCATAAGGATGTGCTTCCAGCATAGCTGCGATTACACAGGAAAGCAAACTCTCAGGCACTACCGTTTCCAGCCGGTACTCCTCTACCTCCTCCACCCTCCCTTTTTCTCCAATAAAAGGATTGGTTCCTTCACCCGGCTTAAAGGTTCCGATTCCCGGGGTGCGAAAGCTGCAGTCCGAATAATTTCCTATATATCCGGCACCAGCGCCATTTATTGCCCTTCTTACTTCTTCCACATGGCTGTGAGGCACAAAAACTGCCAGCTTATAAAGCTTTTCGCTTACTTCTGCAAAAAGGGGTTTTATATCGGAAAGGCCAAGAATTTCGGCCAGTATCTGATTTACTCCATTTTCGGCAGCATCCAGGTTGGTATGAGCTGAATAAACGCATATATCATGCTGCACCAGCTTTTTTATAAGCTGTCCCTGTGGGTTGCTGTAATCAATCCTCTTAAATTCCCGAAAAAATAAAGGATGATGGGTAATTACCAGATCTGGTCCATAAGCAATCACTTTCTCTATGTTCTCTCCATCTAAATCCAGGCACAGCAAAACCTTTTTGACTTCTTTATCCAGCGTCCCCAGCATCAGGCCGCAGTTATCCCATTTTTGCGCCAAATGCAGGGGAAAATGTTTTTCCATTATTTTTACAACATCCCTAACCCTGGCCATTTAAAACCTCCTCCAATTCTTTTACTTTTTTCTCATACTCTAGGAGCAAACCGCTTTCATATGCCTCTTTTGATTTGCTTAATTCCCTTTCTATTAGCCGGTATTTGTTAAGATAATATCGCAAAAACATAGTATACACTTTAGATCTTAAAATAACTGGCCCTATTTCCTCCTCCAGAGGAGAAAGAAAATAAGGCTTGTTATCCGGCTTGCTGCTTATTATTACAAAAAACCTGCCATTTTCCATGACTACCTTTTCATCCAGTATAGGCCAGCCTTTTTTAGCAAGCACATGCCTTAAAGCTTCCGGCTTGCTCATGGGCTGGAAAACAAAACAGGCAAAACTCTCTGCCTTTTCCCAATCATCCTCTAAAATAGAAGCTATCGTTTCTCCTCCCATACCGGCAATAACCACATTATAAACTTCCCCTTTTTCTATTACCCTAAGCCCATTTCCCTTTCTCACCTCTATCCTGTCCATAAGGCCTTCCTTTTCAATTTCCCTTACTGCCCTCAAATAAGGCCCCTGTGCCACATCTGTAGCAATAGCCCGGGGCACCATCCCGTTCTTTACCAGGTAAACCGGGAGATAGGCATGATCAGTCCCTATATCAGCCAGAGGCTGGCCTTTTACGATCATCTGGCTTATGGCAAGCAGTCTTTTATCGAACACAACTATTTTAACCCTTTCGCATATATTTATTGGTATAATATAACCCAAGAGAGATTAGTCATACAAGCCTTTATATTCATAATAATCACAAAATGAGGTGCGAAAATGCAGGAATGTCATGTGGTAACCTGTTTTTTGGAATATGAAAACAAAGTTCTTATACTAAAAAGAAGCAGCAAAGTAAGCTCCTATCAATACAAGTGGGCAGGCATAAGCGGCTATATCGAAGAAGGCAATTCTCCATCCGAGCAGGCCCGGATAGAACTGGAAGAAGAAACAGGCCTTAAAGCAGAAGACTACGAACTGGTTAAAGCCGGGGAACCCCTTAAGGTAACAGACGAAAAAATGCAGCGCATATGGGTAGTCTATCCATTTCACTTTCGCTTGACTAAACTTAAAAAACTTAAGCTGGATTGGGAACATACCGAATTCAGGTGGGTGCTTCCGGAAAAAATAAAAGACCTTCCCACGGTTCCCGGACTTTACGAAGCCTGGGAGAGGGTTAAATGAAAAACATAAGGCAGAAAATAATAGATCTGCAAAATGACCAAACCCACGGAGCCAGCTACCTGGCTCTGCAGGCTATTAACATCCTGAAAAAAGCTGCCCTGGATATAGATGCTGCCGACAGGATTTCTTTTCTCCAATCTATGAACAGCCTGGCTGAAGAACTTAAAAACATCCGCCCCAGCATGGTTTCCATCCATAATCTGGTTTCTGATTATATAGAAGAGTTAAACCAGAAAGAAAATATTGCCCTTTCTTTTTCAGATCTGAGAAAAAAAGCTGCCTGCATAGCAGACAATATCATCTGCCAGGCAATGATTAAACAAAAACAAACTATACAAAAAGGTTCCAGGCTCATAAAGGACAAATCTATCGTGGCCACCTGCAGCTACAGCTCTACGATAGCAGAAACTATCAAAGCCGCATACAGGGAAGGCAAAAAATTCGACATAATAATCGCCCGCTCCTCTCCTCCTGGCAGTTCTTATGCCTACGGGGAAATATTGGCAGAGAAACTAGGGGTGCCTTTAAACATACACATAATCCCTGATGAGAATATTCCTTCCTTCCTGCCTGAAGCTGACTATGTCTTGCTGGGAGCTGATACCGTCCTTGCTGATAAAAGGGTGATAAACGGCTATCCATCCTTCATCACAGCAGAAACAGCCTTTAAAAGCAAAAAGCCGCTCTATGTAGTTTGCGAACCGCATAAAATAGCAAGGGCAGAATTTACCCCCCACCTGGAAGACGGTTTTGAACTGATTCCTGCTCACTTTATAACCGAAATCGTTGCTGGATAACAAAAAGGGCAGCACCCTCTGTAAAGGCTGCTGCCCTTTTTATATTACCTGTACTCTTCCGGTACTTGCGGCAGATCTTTAAGGCTCTCCCTCAGCTCTTCATCCGAAAATTCTATATCTTCGGTTTCTCCGGAAAGGTACATATCATAGGAATACAAATCCAGATAACCATGTCCGCTCAAATTAAATACAATACACTTAGAAACCCCTTCTTCTTTAGCCTTTAAAGCTTCATCAATCGCTACCCTCACTGCGTGGGCAGATTCAGGAGCCGGCACAATACCCTCATGCTGGGCAAAAAGGAGGGCTGCTTCAAAAGTAGGATTCTGTTTTACAGCTACCGCTTCCAAAAGGCCGTCATGATAAAGCTGGCTTACCAGCGGTGATTCTCCATGATACCTTAACCCTCCTGCGTGAATGCCGGAAGGAGTAAAATTATGGCCCAGGGTATACATCTTGGTAACCGGTACCAGTCCAGCTGAATCACCATAATCATAGGCAAAAACGCCTTTGGTTAAGGTAGGACAGGCAGCCGGTTCTACCGCTACCAGCCGCACTTTTTTGCCTGCCAGTTTGTCAGGTATAAAAGGAAACGCAATGCCGGCAAAATTGCTTCCCCCACCGCAGCAGCCTATAACTACATCAGGATATTCATCTACCATTTCGAGCTGCATTTTGACTTCCTGCCCTATTACCGTCTGGTGCAAACATACATGATTCAATACACTGCCCAGGGAATAGTTGGTGTCATCCCTCTTTAAAGCTTCTTCTACCGCTTCACTTATAGCAATAGCCAGAGTACCAGGGCTGTCAGGATTTTTAGCCAGTACATCCCTTCCGCTCTGGGTAAGTTCACTTGGGCTCGGTACGCACCTGCCGCCATAAAGTTCCATAATAGAGCGGCGATAAGGTTTCTGATAATAGCTTACCTTTACCATATATATCATGGCTTCCAGCCCGAAAAGCCTGCAGGCCAGAGCCAGAGCAGTTCCCCACTGGCCAGCTCCCGTTTCGGTAGTTATCCTTTTAATGCCCTGCTTTTTATTGTAATAAACCTGAGCTAAAGCAGAATTAAGCTTATGGCTCCCTACCGGGCTTACCCCTTCATATTTGTAATAAATGCGGGCAGGAGTATCCAGCGCTTTTTCCAAACCCCTTGCCCTGTATAAAGGGGAAGGACGGTATTTCTTATAGTGTTCCCTTACCTCTTCCGGAATTTCAATATATCTTTCCGTAGAAACCTCCTGCATTATAAGCTCGCGGGCAAAAATAGGTTCCAAATCAGCAGGAGCAAGAGGCTTTAAAGTCTTTGGATTTAACCCGGGAGCTAAAGGATTGGGCATGTCAGCCTGTACATTGTACCAGAACTTGGGGAGCTTCTCCTCAGGCAGGATAATCTTGGTGAGCTCTTCTCTACTCATCTTACCTACTCTCCTCTCAGCAGATTAATCAAATAAGAGATAAATTAAGTTTAGCATATAAATATACAGCCTTACAATACCGCGCAAATTTTTATTGACTTTATTTTTAATAAGAGATACAATTATCCCCAAACTTAATAATAAGGGGAGCTGGACCTTTCCGGCTGAGAGTGGGTGAAATGGAGCCCTGACCCTGGAACCTGATCTGGGTAATGCCAGCGTAGGGAAAATGGCTATACAGGCTGCTTATTACCCTTTTTAGCTGGTATAAGCAGCTTACTTATTTTCAAAAGGAGGTTGTCTAAAATGGCAGAAGCCCATTTAAGCCTTAAAATTCTGCCGGTAGTCGAAGAAAGCCGCATATATGAAATGGTAGACAAGGTAATACAGCTCATAATAAACTCAGGTTTAAATTATGTAGTCGGCCCTTCCGAGACTACTGTGGAAGGGGATCTCGACACCCTGCTGGAACTGGTCAAAAAAGCCAACCAGGTATGTATAGAAAACGGGGTTCCCCGGGTAGTATCAGTAATAACTATCGACTATAAGCCAGACGGAGTGACTATTGATGAAAAAATCAGCAAATACCGCCCATAGGCTGGCTCCATTGATAACTATTGCCCTGCTGCTTTTTTTCTGGGAAACAGCCGTAAGATTATGCGATATTAAACCCTGGATCCTTCCTGGACCGCTGGCTGTCATAAATGCACTCGCAAAAGAAAAGGAACTTCTCCTCATGCATACGGCAGCCACGCTGGGAGAAGCCTTGAGCGGTTTTTTAATCTCCATACTGCTGGCATTAGTGATAGGCATCATACTCAATCACAGTAAATTTTTAAACCGTGCCGTATATCCCCTGCTTATCATATCCCAGACTATCCCTCTTATAGTCCTGGCAGTCCTTTTTACCATATGGTTTGGCTGGGGAATAACGCCCAAAATAATAATAGTAGTGCTGGTATGCTTTTTCCCTATCACCATCAATTTCATGGAAGGCATAAGCTCGGTAGACCCGGATCAGATAAACCTTTTCCGCTCCATGGGGGCAAGCGATTTCGCCATTTTCCGCATGGTAAAGTTCCCTTCAGCCCTTCCCGCTTTCTTTTCCGGCTTGCGAATCGCCGCTACTTACAGCGTAATGGCAGCCGTAATCGGGGAATGGCTGGGAGCCCAGAAAGGATTAGGGTATTTTATGACCTTGAAGCAGAAAAGCTTTGCTATCGATGAAGTGCTGGCTGCTGTAGTTATTATCTGCTTTTTAAGCTTTCTCCTGGTAAAAATAATCGACTTTATGGAATATATACTGCTCCCCTGGACTCAGATAGAAGAAATATTCTAGATCTAGAGGAGGGATAAAATGCGCTCCAAAACCGCAATGTTTTTAATTTTTCTTCTGATAGTCAGTCTGCTGCCCGGCTGCGGAAAAAAAGCAGAAGAAAATGACCTTACCCAGGTTACCGTCATACTGGACTGGTTTCCCAACACCAATCATACCGGCCTTTATGTAGCCAAAGAAAAAGGATTTTATGCAGAGGAAGGACTAGATGTAAAAATAGTAAATCCGGGCGAAGGAGGGACTGCCCAGCTTATAGCCGCAAATAAGGGGGATTTCGGCATAAGCTATCAGGAAGAAGTAACCTATGCCCGTTCCCAAAATATCCCGGTAGTAGCGCTGGCAGCTGTTATACAGCATAATACTTCCGGCTTTGCGTCGCCAGCAGACAGAAACATCAAAACCCCCAGAGACTTTGAAAACAAAACTTATGGGGGCTGGGGCTCTCCCATGGAAAGTGCCATGATAAAAGCCCTGATGGATAAATATGGGGCAGATTTCAGCAAAGTTAACATGATAAATATAGGCTCAGCCGACTTTTTTACCAGCATAGAAAAAGACATTGATTTTGCCTGGATATACTACGGATGGACAGGAATAGAAGCCGAGCTAAAGAATATCCCTCTTAATTTCATAAAACTGCGCGATGAACATGAAGCGCTTGATTTCTATACTCCGGTCATTATAACCAGTGAGGATAAAATTAAAAACCACCCGGAACTGGTAAAAAAGTTTATGCGGGCAACTTCCCGCGGTTATAAATTTGCCATAGAAAATCCACAGGAAGCAGCTGACATACTTCTTAAAGCAGCTCCCGAACTTAATCCCGAGCTGGTAAAGAAAAGCCAGCAGTATCTTGCCCGCGAATACCAGGCTGATGCTCCCCGCTGGGGAGAAATGAAACTGGAGGTATGGAAAAAATATGCCGATTTTATGTATCAAAATAAACTTATAAAGAAAAACATCAAGCCATCTGAAGCTTTCACCAATGAATTTTTGCCATAAAAGAGGAGTTTTTAACATGGCCAAACTGGAAGCTGTGAACATCTGCAAAACCCTGGATGGGCTTTATACTCTGGATAATATATCAATACACCTTGAAGAACAGGAACTGGCAGTTATTTTAGGCCCCAGCGGATGCGGCAAAAGCACCCTTTTTCACATCATATCCGGGCTCATAAGTCCGGATAAAGGCAAAATAATTATTGACGGATGTGACTTTACCGGCAAAACCGGGCGGGTAGGCTACATGCAGCAGAAAGACCTTCTGCTCCCTTTCCGCACTGTTCTTGACAATATTGCCATCCCTCTGGTGTTAAAAGGAGCAAGCTGGAAAGAAGCCAGAACGCAGGCAAAACCTTATCTATCCCAGTTTGGGCTCAAGGAATTTGAAAACTACTACCCGCGCCAGCTTTCCGGCGGTATGAAGCAGAGGGCTGCCCTGCTCAGAACTTATCTTTTTGCCAGTGATATACTGCTTCTGGATGAGCCTTTTGCCGCCCTGGATGCCATAACCAGGCACAAAATGCAAAAGTGGCTTTTAGATTTGCGAAGCCAGTATAGGCCCAGCATCCTTTTCATAACCCACGACATCGAAGAAGCCTTGCTCCTGGCTGACCGCATCTATGTATTTTCTCCCCTGCCCGCCAGGGTAGTCGGGGAGTTTGTGACAAAAAACCGATCTGATGAAGAAAAAAATAAATTCAGAAAAGTGATACTAAACATCCTTGGCATGTAAAAAGCGGGGGATTTCCCCGCTTCTACACAACTTTCAGGTTTTCCCGGTACCGCTTGTTAAGCGAATTTTCCCATTTTCGGCAGCGGTCCCCCCAGTAAGCCAGAGGGATATCATCCCTTTTTATGCATACCACTTCACAAAGATTGGGGCACCCGCTGCATTCAAAACTTTTAGAAATAAAATCTCCGCTCAAGATAAAATCATCGCCCTTAAAAAGAGTTTTCACCCCATAGCCTTCTATATATTCCCTGGCCAGTATAGCTGCCCCTATGGCCCCCATGACATTATAATGTTCAGGCACCATTACCCGGCATCCCAAAAATTTCTCAAAAGCTTTCCTTAAGCCTATATTGGCAGCAACCCCTCCCTGAAAAACGACAGGCTCTGCTATCTTTTTCCCTTTGGCTACATTGTTCATGTAGTTTCTGACCAGGGCTTCACACAGGCCCATCAAAATATCTTCTACCGGATATCCCATCTGCTGTTTGTGAATCATGTCTGATTCGGCAAATACTCCACACCGTCCAGCTATCCGCACCGGCTGGGTAGAAGCAATCGCCTTCATTCCAAATTCTTCTATAGGTATATTGAGCCTGGCTGCCTGCTGGTCAAGAAAAGAGCCAGTCCCGGCTGCACATACCGTATTCATGGCAAAATCAACAACAATACCATTTTCCAGTATAATTATCTTGGAATCCTGCCCTCCGATTTCTATTATCGTCCTCACATCAGGGTAAAGATAAGAAGAAGCTACTGCATGAGCTGTAATCTCATTTTTTACTACATCTGCCCCCAGCAGTATACTGGCCAAATACCTGCCGCTGCCAGTAGTCCCTACTCCCCTTATATCGATTCTGGCATCCAGCCCTTCCTTCACTTTTAAATACCCTTCCCTTACTGCTCTGACTGGATTCCCCTGCGTACGAAGATAAACTTTTTTCCTAACCTTGCCGTTCTGGTCTATCAGGACAAAATTGCTGCTCACTGAACCTATATCGACACCTAAATAGCAGAGCAAAATACCGCACTCCTTTACCGTTATTTTTAAACTACCTGCTTAACGCCGCTCTTCTTTCACCTATTTTCTTGCGCCTTTTCAGCATATCAACAAAAGCTTCCAGTCTGGTAGCGATGCCAGCGGTAGCCGCGTGTTCATCAAAATACAAAGTCATACATGGAATATTCTCCCTGTCTTTCACCTCACCTAAAATCGACTGGGCTACAATTTCCGGCATACAGGTAAGAGGGCCTATCTGAATCACCCCATCATAGCCCCGGCGGGCAAAATCCACAGCTGAACCTACTGATTCCAGGCCATGTCCTCCTACCCAGTATTTAAGGTAAGGATGGGCACATTCAACAATATGTTTATGATCAGATTTTAAAAGGATACCTCCCAAAAGATGGTCATTAACCCAGCTGCTTGCATATATATTGCGGGTAACTTCAACATTCAGCCTTCCCAGATGATTTATAATATTATAATTAGAAGCCGGCTCCAGAACTGTATATATTTCCCCCAAAAGCCCAACCCTCAATATTTCTTCGCCGTGCATCTCACATCTTTCCAGTTCTTCGACATGCTCTTTTAAAGCCTCATCAACTTCTTCCCTGCTATCTGCCCTGTCTATAGCTTCCAAACAGTTTTCGTAAATTATTTCTGCCCGGTCTTTTTCTCTGGTCCGGGGCAAAAAATATTCCATCTTTCTTTCCATAACCTCTACCGCTCTCAATTTATGCCAGGCAAACTTTATAGCCCGGATTGCTTCCATAAAAGAGACATTTTCCGCCAGAGACCTGAGCTGGGAAAAAAGCTCTGATAACTTGAAATCGGGAGCTTCCAGGATGACCATCCTGAAATCATAACCCAAATCCCTCAATATCTCCCTTTCCACCTGAGCATAATAACCAAAACGGCAGGGTCCCCATCCCCCTGCCATCACAATAGTATCTGCCCCCCTGGCCATAGCTTCCAGAAAATTGCCCACATTTATTTTAAGCGGCATACAGGCAAACTCTGGTGAATACTTAACCCCCAGCTCAATAGTATTTTTGGTAATTGGAGGAGGCGGCACCACCTCCAGCTTAAGCCCTTTTAAAAGCGCTTTTATGGCAATACCTGTATTACCCATAGCAGGGTAGGTTACCTTCATCCCATTTCTTCCTCCTTGCCAGCATATCGCAAAATGCTTCCAAACGCGTAACTACTCCGCCTTCTCCGGTATGTTCATCAACGGTAAGCAGCATAAAAGGCTTCCTTACCCGGCGTTCAATAATTTCCCCAACAAGCGAATCCGGACCGCATCCAAAACACGCTACATATATAATCCCGTCAATATCCGGGGATTTGTCCATATGTAGAGCACTGCCCACCATTTTACGCCCCAGAGTCCAGAAAACCCGTTTAGGGAGGCTGGCGGCCTCTTTTTCTATCTCTTCCGTTTTTATATGTTCAGACAGCCAAACTTTTACCCCCATGTCCCTCAACTTTTTTACAACCGCCATACTTATAAAATCATCATACAAAGAGTAGCCATGTCCCAAAACCCCTACATTAAGGCTATCATGCGAAGGCAGAGAAACATCCTGTCCCTCCCACACCTTTATGGCTTCAGCACGGGTATAGCCTTGCCTAAGCAAAATACGGTATGAGTAATATTCTCCAAGGGCATAATCATAGGCCTGCCTGATAGATTTTCCGTTAATATTTAAAATCTTGCCCCATCTGGAAAGTTCTGACTTAAAGCTTTTGTCATTGCGGCTTAAATCAATTGTTATGTCAATAATCGGCGGCAAATCCTTTATACCTGCCCTTATCATGTCAGGAATGCCCATAAATTTTGGGCATATGTAGCTCCTGGGCTCTATACTCACCAGACGGGGCAAAAATATATAATCTACCCCTTTATCCTTAAGCTCATTCACATGCCCGTAATAAACCTTAATGGGAAAACAGGCTTCATCGACGGCCAGAGTAACCCCCTTATCTACTGTCTTTTTGCTGGTGGGAGATGAACTTATCACTGTAAATCCCAAAAAGCTGAAAAAAGCCTTCCAGAGAGGATAATAATAGTAGTAAAACAGCCCCTGTGGAATACCTACTTTTTTCATAATCTACTTCCTCCTCTTAAAAGCCACTTCAGGCTGCCTTCTTATATCCCTGGTTTTCAAAGCCTCCGGCCTTATATCCTGCACCGAAATAGGGGAACGTATCAATATGCTCTTTAATGCCCGGTAATTAAAAGGAATTAAAGGCCATAAATACGGAACATTAAAAGATTTGGTCAAAACCAGAAGCAAAAACACCAATCCCGCTGTGACTAAAAGTCCTGGCAGTTTTAAAAACCCTACCCCCAGCAGCATAAACAAGCGAGCCAGGCGATTGGCCTGCGCCAGTTCGTAGCTGGGAGTGGAAAAGGTGCCGACAGCTACAATAGCGGTATATATAATCACTTCCGGCACCAGAAGCCCAATCTGTACCGCAATATCACCTATAAGCAGAGCCGCTATTACACCCAGAGCAGTCGCCAGAGGGGAAGGGGTATGGATAGCTGCCATACGCATGAGATCCAGAGCTACTTCCCCAATAAGAAATTGTATAAAAATAGGCACCTCCCCCACCTTCTTGGGCCCTATGAAATCAAGCGCCTCAGGCAAAAGTTCAGGGGAAAGCGCAAAAAGAAGCCATAAAGGAGTAACAACAACTGAGGCAATAATAGCCAGAAACCTTACCAGCCTCACATAAACGCCTATCGCCGGATTCTGCCGGTATTCCTCCACATGCTGTATATGGTGGAAAAAAGTAGCCGGTAAAATCATGACACTGGGTGAAGTATCTACCAGCACCAGGATATGCCCTTCAAAAAGGTGGGCCGCTGCCACATCCGGTCTTTCTGTATATCTTACCCGGGGGAACGGATTCCATACACTTCCCGGGACAATAAGCTCTTCCAGTGATTTTTCAGCCATAGGGATGGCGTCTATTTCAATCTCTTCGATTCTTTTTATAACTTCTGCCACCAGTTCGGGATTAGCCACATCCTCCAGATAGGATATGCATATATCCGTCTTCGACCTGCGTCCCACATTTACCAGCCGGTTTCTAAGCTTGGGATCCCTTACCCGTCTTCTTATAAGGGCCGTATTAAAAACAATCGTTTCCGTAAAACCATCACGGGAGCCGCGCACTACCCTTTCAATATCCGGCTCTTCCGGACTCCTTGCCGGATAGGTTCTGGCATCTATAACCAGGGCTTCTGCAAGCCCATCAATGAGAAGGATAATCGTTCCGGAGAGGAGCATCAAAAGGAGATTATCGACCTTATTCTCCTTATTCATTTCGATATACGGAATATAGGTTTCCAGCTTACTTAAAAAGTCATCCTGCCACATTTCTTCTTCGTATTCCAGAATAGACAGGCTCTGCATTATCTCAGTCAAAATATCATCTTTGACAAACCCGTCAATTGCGATAAAGGCTCCCCGGCGGTCAGCTATTTTAAAAAGGCGGACAATTACATCAAAACTTTCTTCCGCTCCCAGCTCTTTTTTGAAAAATTCCAGGTTTTTATCCAGATTTTTGTCTATATAAAGGTGTTGTTCTCTCTTAAACACTCTTCTAACTTCCTTTCTTCCCCTTTTATCCTTTAGGATTAAATATAACCGCAGCAATATAGCCAAAAATAACTGCTGCTGTTATACCGGCAGCTGCCGCTTCTATCCCCCCGCTGAAAGCCCCCAAAAGCCCCTTTTGTTCTACAGCTTTTAAAGTCCCCTGGGTTAAAAGATGTCCAAAACCGGAAAGAGGTATAGTTGCCCCGGCGCCCCCCATTTCTACCAGGGGCTGGTAAAGGCCTAAACCGCTCAAAATAGCTCCTGAAGTTATGTAGCCTACTAAAATATGTCCCGGCGTAATCTGCGCTTTGGTCAAATCCATAATAAGCTGGCCAATGACACATAAAATTCCGCCCACTATAAAAGCCATATACCAGGGTACCATTCTATAATTACCTCCTCCTAATTCATCTCAATAGCTACCGCATGAGCCACACAGGGAATACTTTCCCCCTGAAACATGGATGTGGGGCTCATTAAAGCGCCTGTCGCCACCAAAAGCAGTTTTTTTATACTTCCTTCCTGCATCTTTCTTAAGAAAGGCCCGCAGAGCATACAGGCAGCACATCCGCATCCGCTTCCCCCTGCATTGACATCCTGCTTTTCATCATAGAGCAGCACCCCGCAGTCGCTGTAAGAAGGTTTAGGGGTTATCCCTTTTGCCACAAAAAGCTCTTCCGCAATAGCTTTCCCTATCTTCCCCAAATCCCCGGTAACCACAAGGTCATAATAATCAGGACTCCTTTGCAGGTCATCAAAATGTGCCTTAATCGTATCTACAGCAGCAGGTGCCATCGCGCTCCCCATATTCGTCATATCCTTCTGCCCCATATCAACAACCCTGCCTACTGTAGCTGCTGTTACACGGGGTCCTGTCCCATCAGCCTTTAAAACTACAGCTCCCGCTGCTGTAGCTGTCCACTGCGAAGTAACCGTAGGCTGAACCCCCTGCTCGGTAGGGAAGCGGAACTGCCTTTCCGCTGTATGATGATGGCTGGAAGTAGCAGCAACTACCTTATTAAAAAACCCGCCGTCAATCAGCATAGCTCCCAAAAGCAGCGATTCTGCCATAGTCGAACAGGCTCCATAAAGGCCCAGTAAAGGCAGGTTCAAATCACGGGCTGCATAATTGGCGGAAATAGTTTGGTTTAACAAATCCCCAGCCAGTATAACTTCTATGTCATCTTCCCTCAAATTGGCCTTGTTTACTGCCATTTTAACAGCTTCCTTGAGCATCTTGCTCTCCGCTTTTTCCCAGGTCTTTTCCCCAAACATATAGTCAGGAAGCACCTGGTCAAAATAGCTGGCAAAAGGGCCTTTTCCCTCATCAGGCCCTACTATGCTGGCAAATGACGCAATAACCGGCGGATTTCCGAAGACTACCGTCTGCTTGCCTCTTTTTTTGCTCTGCATAAACTTTACCCCTTTTTCATCAGCTGTTCATAAAAACCTTGAGCAGCCCTATAAAAAGAGCCACTGCAAAACCAAAAACCAGAGTAGGCCCTGCTACACTGAAAATCCTGGCTCCTACCCCAAAGATATAACCTTCCCTCTTAAATTCCATGGCTGAAGCTACTATTGCATTGGCAAAGCCGGTAATCGGGACTATAGAACCAGCTCCTGCCCTTTTTCCCAGTTCATCATACACCCCAATCCCCGTAGCCAGAGCAGCCAGAAAAATCATGACTATCGATGTAAAGCTTGATGCATCCTGACGGCTCATGCCGATGCCCATAAAATAATTCTGGATGAGCTGTCCCAGCGTACATATAAGCCCTCCCACCACAAAAGCCCAGATGCAGTTTTTCAAAACCGGAGGTTTTGGCTTTATTCTGTTAACCAAATCCTCATATTCCTGTTCCTCTATCTTTTTCAGCTTCTGATTCTGCCCATCCATAATCTATCCATCCTCCTTACCTGAATATTATGGACACTAACAAAGGCTATTATTCTTTCCCGCCTATAAAAAATGAAACGCGTGAAACGCGGGGACGGTTCTCTGTTTCAAAATGAAACAGAGAACCGTCCCCGCGTTTCACAAACACAAAAACTTTTATAATATTAACATAAATACAGGCACCAGGAAGACAGCTGGAAGCATATTGGCCACCTTAATCCTTTTCAGCCCTACCAGATTTATTCCCAGCCCCATGATAAGCACCCCGCCAGTAGCCGTAATATTATTTATCATAGGGTCAGTAAGCAAAGGTTTTAATAGGCCAGCTGCCAGGCTTATGCTTCCCTGATACAAAAATACCGGAATAGCGGAGAACAAAACCCCTATCCCCATACTGGCAGCAAAAAGGAGAGAAAATATGCCATCCAGCATGGATTTTACAAGCAATATCTGATAATTGCCGGTAAGCCCGTCTTCCAGAGCCCCTATAATAGCCATAGCCCCCACACAAAACAAAAGGGTAGCTGATACAAAGCCTTTTACAAACCCGCTTTCCTCTTCTTTGCTGAACCTTTTTTCCAGCTTTTTTCCCAGGCCTTCCAATTTTTCTTCCCACCTGCGCCATTCACCAATTACAGCACCTGAAGCCAGGCTTACCCCAATCAGCGCATAATCTTCTCCTTTCAGGGCACACTGGATGCCGATAAGAATCACCAGTATCCCCAGGGCATCCTGCATGCTGTCTCTCATATTGTCCGGTATGCCTCTTTTCAGCAGCAATCCTGCAAATCCTGCAGCAATAATTGCTCCCGCATTAATAAAAGTCCCTGTCAACACCAGCACCTGCTTTCAATTAATTACTCCATCCCCAAAATCCTCAAAAACTCTTCTTCATTTACTACCGGAACCCCCAGTTCCAGTGCCTTTTGATATTTGCTGCCCGGATTTTCCCCTACCACCACCATATCGGTTTTGCGGCTTACACTCCCGGCAGCTTTGCCGCCTGCTCTTTCCACCAGCTCCTCGGCTTCCTTGCGGCTAAACCTGCTCAAAGTACCGGTTATAACCACCGTTTTTCCCTGTAAAACGCCGCCCGTACTTCTTTCTTCCTCTTCCCTGGTATTTACCCCCAGTTCTTTCAGACTATCAATCATGGCAATATTTTGGGGCTGGCTGAAAAAATGGATTATGCTTTCCGCCATCTTCTCCCCTACCTCAGGAATCTTGAGCAGCTCTTCTTTCGTAACCGCCGTAAACCCTTCAATATCCCTTATATAACCGGTCAAGGTTTTGGCCGTCCTGGCCCCTATATGTCTTATACCCAGAGCAGTTATCAAACGGTGCAGAGGCCTTTTTTTGCTCTCCTCAATGGCTGCTATCAGGTTGGACGCCGATTTTTTGCCCATTCTTTCCAAAGCGGCTATATCTTCAGCCTTCAGGCGGTATATATCATCTATGCTCTTTACCAATCCCCTGTCTACCAGCTGTTCAACTACTGCCGGCCCCATTCCTTCTATATCCATGGCATCCCGGGAAGCAAAAAAGATAAGGCTTTCCTTCAAACGCGCCGGACAGTTTATATTTTCACAGCGCACAGCCACTTCTTCATCTCTTTTCACTGCTTTGCTTCCACACACCGGGCAGTATTCCGGAATTTCTATTTCCTTTTCCCTGCCGGTTCTCTTTTCCTTGACCGGAGCGATGATTTCCGGAATTATATCCCCTGCCTTGTGGACAATCACCGTATCCCCAATGCGGATATCCTTTTCCCTGACCAGGTCGAAGTTGTGGAGGCTGGCCCGGCTTACCACCGTTCCCGCCAGGCTGACCGGCTCCAAAATGGCTGTTGGGGCAATAATCCCGGTTCTCCCCACATTTATCTCCACATCTTTTACCACTGTTTCCTTCTGTTCGGGAGGAAACTTAAAAGCTACTGCCCAGCGGGGGCTTTTGGCCGTAAAACCCAAAACTTCCCGGGGCGGGAAGGGATTAAGCTTTATCACCACCCCGTCTATCTCATAAGGCAGTTCATGCCTTTTTTCCTGATAAGCAAGGCAATATTCATATACCTCATCTATATCCCTGCACAGACGGCAGCAAGGATTGACCGGAAACCCCTGTTCTTTGAGAAAAGCCAGGGCTTCATCCTGAGATTTTATCTCTTTTCCTTCGATATAAAGGATGTCATAAACAAAAACAGATAAATTTCTCTTTTCCGTAATTCTGGGATCAAGCTGGCGCAAGGAACCTGCTGCCGCATTGCGGGGGTTGGCAAAAATCTTTTCCCCTTTTTCTTCTTTTTCCTGGTTAAGCCTCGCGAAAGCTTCTTTGGGCATATATATTTCCCCGCGCACTTCCAGGTTCAGCTTATCCTTGAGTTTAAGGGGAACCGCCTTTATCGTACGCACATTGGCCGTAACTTCTTCGCCGGTAAAGCCATCCCCCCGGGTGGCAGCCGCTGTCAGCAGCCCTTCTTTATAAACCAGGGCAATTGACACACCGTCAATCTTGAGTTCCGCCATATAGGAAGGATTATCTTCCACTTTCCTTACCCGGCGGTCAAACTCCCTTAAATCCTCCATGGAAAAGGCATTATCCAGACTCAAAAGGGGAATGCGATGCTGATAGGTGCCAAACTTGTCCAGAACTTCCCCACCCACCCGCTGGGTAGGGGAATCCGGGGTTACCAGTTCAGGGTATTTTTCTTCCAGTTCCTTCAATTCCTGCATCAGCCGGTCATATTCAGCATCACTAATAAGAGGGTCATCAAGCACATAATAATGGTAGTCATGTTTGCGGATTTCTTCCCGCAGTTTTTCGATATATTCTTTTACATCCACCTTATCTGCCTCCCTCTGTTTTCCTTACCCTATTTTCTCCAGAGGCGCAATATCTAAACGAAGCATTTTGGTGCCCGCCCATTCAAACTCTATAACCCCTATCTGCCCTTCCTCCATAAATCCAGTTACAATTCCCGTTCCAAACTTGGCATGACGGACCTTATCCCCTTCTTTCAGCCGGGAATTCATAAAGGCCCTCCTCTCTTCCGGTGTACACATAAGCTCTGGCGGGATTTCCTTCAAGAAACGGGAAGGCGGGTTATTCCGTTCATAGCCGTAAAGCAGCCGGCTTATGGCATTGGTAAGATAAAGCCTTTCCATAGCCCTGGTTATTCCCACATAGCAGATTCTTCTCTCTTCTTCAATCTCTTCCGGGCTCTCGCTGCGGTAGGAAGGAAACACCCCTTCTTCCATCCCGGTCATGAAAACCACCGGGAACTCCAAACCCTTGGCTCCATGGAAAGTCATAAGGAAAACTGTATCCTTATGGTCCATCTCATCCGCATCCTGCACCAGAGCCACCCTGGCCAGGAAATCTTCCAGCCTTCCGCCTTCTTCCCGCTCAAACTCAACCGCCAGGGACCTTAACTCGCGCAGGTTTTCAATCCTGGCTTCCGCCTCTTTGGGATCGCTTTTTTCCAGCTCTTCTATATATCCAGTCATGGCAAACACATTATCAATTATCTCTACCAGAGAAGCCCCGGAAAGGTTAAGATCAGCGAAAAACCTGACCATGCCGAAAAACTCTTCCAAAACCCCGGCCATTTTTTTGCCCATGCCCGGTATGGCATAAGGATCAGCCAGAACATCCAGTATCGGCAGGCTATTTTCTGCCGCGCAAGCTTCTATTTTTTCCAGCGTTTTTTCCCCGATTCCCCGGCGGGGGGCATTGATCACCCGGCGAAAACTTATAATATCACTGGGATTGCAGGCCAGTTTAAGATAAGCTATGATGTCTTTTATCTCCTTGCGCTGGTAAAACTTATAGGCGCCTATGATATGATAAGGTATACCCCTGGCCAGCAAAGCTTCTTCCAGAAGCCTTGACTGGGCATGGGTGCGGTAAAGCACCGCAAAATCACGGTAGCTTCTGTTTTCCCTGGCTACAAGCTCGGCAATAGTATCTGCCACAAAACGTGCTTCCTGGTAGCTGTCCCGGGCACAGAAGTGGATTATCTTTTCCCCTTCCTTTCTGGTCGTATAGAGGTTTTTCTCTTCCCGCTCCCGGTTATTCCTTATTACCGCATTGGCAGCTTCCAGTATATAGCTGGTGGAACGGTAATTCTGCTCCAGCTTTATCATCACCGCTTCCGGATAATCCTTCAAAAATCTCTTTATATTATAAGGCTCAGCCCCCCGCCAGCTGTATATAGACTGGTCAGGATCCCCCACCACAAATATGTTGCGGTGGGAAGAGGCCAAAAGATTAGCCCATACATACTGCGAATAATTGGTATCCTGGTATTCATCTATCATTATATAGCGGAACCAGTTCTGGTATTTTTCCAGAATCTCCGGTTTTTCCCGGAAAAGCCTTATACATAAAAGGATAAGGTCATCAAAATCCAGGGCATTAAGCTCTTTCAAGCGCGCATTATACATGCGGTAAAGCCGGTAATATTTTTCTTTTTCACTTTCTGGCAAAGCCAGATTCCTGAAATATTCTTCAGGAGAGACAAGCTTATTCTTTATCTGCTTAAAATGATAGAGGACAGCCTCCACCTTGGTTTCATAATCCCTTTCCCCTTTTAAAAGCTCTTTTAAAAGGGACTTGGCCTCTCCTTCATCCATGATGGAAAAATTCCGGTCATAGCCCAAAGCTTCTATATCCATTTTCAGTATCTTGTAGCAGGCGGCATGAAAAGTCTGAATCCACTGCCCGCTGTAATCAGGTATCATCCCGGCAATGCGGCTTCTCATCTCCTGCGCAGCCTTATTGGTAAAAGTTATAGCCAGAATAGAGTTGGGATGGGCTCCTTCATTGATCAGATTGGCTACCCGGCAGGTAAGCACCCGGGTTTTTCCGCTGCCTGCCCCTGCCAGCACCATACAGGGCCCTTCCCTGTGCATTACCGCCTTTTTCTGCTGTTCATTCAGGTTTTTTATTATATCAAGCATCTGCTTTAACCACCTTTGCCATTTTTAGTCAGCATATATTTTTCTATTCTATAATAACATAATTATTTTTCTATAAGGACAAACTTTGCCGTCAGGTAACATATTATCACTGCCAGCACTATACGGGCCAGAAGAATCGGTATCCACCTGGCACCGACGGCAGCAAAAAGCAGGGTATCCTCAAAAACAGAATGGCATATGACAAGAAACAGATTGATAATATATATTTCACGGTAAGTAAGCTTTCCTTCCTGGGCGCTGTTTATGATAAGCCCTCCCCCATAGCTTATGCCAAAAATAAGTCCGGCCATAATCGGCAGGCTGGCTTCCCGGGGAAGTCCGATAATCCTGGTTACCGGATAGGCAATAAAAGTAACCTTGTCCAGAAGCTTAAACTCCTTAAAAAGCTCAATAAACACCATGAGCGGAATGACGATAAGGGCAATCTGCCCCACACTCTTAAGGCTCCCAGCCAGAGCCTCCCCTGCTATATTTAAGGCTTCCAAGTTCCTTTCCTCCCTTATATTACCAGATTAAAAAATGCCCCCAGCATAAACGCCAGTATTATACGGGTCAAAACCAAAAAAGACGTCTTAATCCCTGTCATTCTGGAAATAGCCGTTTCCAGCGGCAAACTGTGCGCCATAAGCAAAATAGCAGCTATAACCGTTATCTCCTTTACATTCATATTAAGGGGAAGCATAGCCCCGATTGCTGCATATATGTTGATAAAAAAACCCAGAACTACAGGCAAAGAAGCTTCGCCTGGCAGCCCTACCAGCTTCATGAAGGGAGCCATAAAGTCTGAAATAAGCTTTAAAAACGGGGTATGTTTTATAAAAGTTATTATAAAATATACCGGCACCACTACTTTCGCCAGCCTGTAAGTCATGGCAATGCCGCTATTAAAGCCTCTCCTTAATGCCTCTGTCATCTTAAATCCCTGCTCCTTTTTGTTATCGGCAAAATCGACACATTCTCTAGAATAATAGTTCATCTGCCATTTAGCAAGCAAAACATTGTAACAGGGATAGATGTTTTTTCAAAAAATTATAAAAATAAAAATTTTTATATATGGCAATCATTTCTAAAGGAATTTATACAGCATAATCGAAAAAGGGGATTGGATAATTTTTCACTTTTTATCAAAAAGGAGCAAAAAAGAATGAAAATTCAATCTTTTAAAAGCATACTTTTACCTTTTATGCTGGGATTATCCGTGTTTATTTCCGCTCTCTTCGGCCTGTGGCAGGGAGTGGAGCTCAATATGTATGACAACTACTTCAAGCTGCGGGGAATAAAATCTCCCGGAGAAGATGTAGTCATAATAGCCATGGATGAAAAATCTATCGGCGAATTAGGCGCACTTCCCTGGCCGCGAAAATACCATGCAAATCTTTTGGACTATCTAGGCCAGGCCAAAGCTGTCGGTTTTGACCTGCTCTTTGATACCCCATCCCGGCTGGAAGATGATAATGCTCTAGCCCATGCCATAAAGCGACACGGCAGAGTAATTCTTGCTTCCATGTTCCGCTTTGAACAGAGGGAAAATGGAGAATGGCTGCAGCAGCTCTGCATACCCTGCGAACAGATGATTAAAAATGCCAGAGGTACTGGCTTTGTCAACCTTCCGGCTGACAAGGGCAACATAGTGCGAAAAACCACCCTGGTCGACACCAACACTTTCGGCCCTGAAAAGCCTATTCCCTCCTTCAGCCTGGCAGTAACCATGCTGGCTGAAAATATCGGCATGGATCAATTAGAAATAGAAGGAAATAATGTCAGGCTTGGCAATGTAAGTTTTCCCATAAATTCCGCCAACCAGATGTGGATAGACTTTTACGGGCCTTCCCGCACCTTTCCCACTTACAGCTATGTCGACGTTCTCAAGGGGAAAATAAGCCCGGAAAAATTCAAGGATAAAATCGTACTCATCGGCCTTTATACCCCGACAGTAAAAGAAGACTACTATGAAAACCCTTTTACGGAAGGCAACCTGGTACTGGCAGGCAAACTGCCGGTACCTGGCGTAGAAATCCATGCCTCAGCAATAAAGACCTATCTTGACCATTCCTGCTTCACCCCGGCCAGCTTTGGAGTCAACCTGGCCATAATCCTTTTGGCCGGTTTGTTAACTTTCTGGTTAACCTACCGCCGTCCGCCATGGCTGGGGCTTTTAAGCACAGTGCTCATAATCGCGGCGATATTTTCTGCTTCCTACTTATTGTGGGAGCACATGCATTACTGGATTTACTCAGCATCCCCGGCTGCCATGGCAGCAGCCTCCTATCTGGGCATTACAGTACAGGGATTTATTATGTCGGAAATAGAAAGGCAAAAAACTGTTGCCATGTTCAGCCGTTATGTTTCACCTGCCCTGGTTAAAGAAATACTCAAAATGGATGACCTGAAACTGGGAGGGGAAAAACGGGAAGTCACCATCATGTTTGCTGACATCAGGGGCTTTACGGCTTACAGCGAAAACCGGGATCCAGAAGAGGTTATCTCCCGGCTGAATGAATACCTGACAGTCATGACCCGTTCCATATTGGCTCATGGAGGAACCCTTGACAAATACCTGGGCGACGGCCTTATGGCTTTCTTCGGCGCCCCGGTTCCCATGCCTGACCATGCAGGAGAGGCTGTAAAAACAGCTATTGAAATAGAAGAAAAAATAGCTGAGCTTAATGAAAAATGGGCAAAAAAAGGAGGTGAACCGCTTCTTATCGCTATCGGCATAAACAGCGGCCAGGTTGTAGTAGGCAATGTGGGAAGCAAAGAGCGTATGGACTATACAGTCATAGGGGAAGATGTCAACCTGGCATCCCGCATGGAAGCATTAAGCAAGCTTTTTAAAACCCTTATCGTAATCTCCGAACGCTCTTACAACCTGGTTAAAGATGAAAGCCTCAAAGAAAAACTTTACTATCTGGGAGAAGAAAAAGTAAAAGGGTTCAGCAAGCCTGTTGCCTGCTACTCAGTAAAAAATCTGGATATATCATTCATCCCTGCCAGCGACCCGGGCTTTAAAAATAGCCAAAAAACAGTTTCATCATATTATCTTGGGGGGTAATAGAGAAAGTAAAAAGAAAAATCCTTTTAAGCATGGCAATGATGTTAATTTTCCTTTTTCTTTGGCCACAGCCAAGCCTGCTCTGGCCAGCTTTACCACCGACCTTAATGAAAAATCAGCCTGCTATCCTTATGTAAAATTCCTGAACAGCCGGGGGATAATAAAAGGTTATCCTGATGGTTCTTTTCATCCCCAAAACTCAATAACCAGGGCAGAAATGGCGGCCATACTCTATAAAGCAGCCAATCTCCCACCTTATATGCCGAAGCAGAACACTTTCCGGGATATAAAACCTGGCCACTGGGCCTACCAGGCCGTGGGAAGCTGTGTCAAGGCCGGGCTTATCGCCGGCTATCCGGACGGCACCTTGCGCCCTGATTCCAGAATCACCCGGGCAGAAACTGTTGTGCTGGCTTTGAGGCTCTGTGCCCATCCTGTGCCTGCCATAGACATGCCTGACAATATAAAGGATGTGCCTTCCCGCCACTGGGCTTACAAAAAGCTGGCCTTTGCCCTGGAAGCAGGGCTTCTTGACATTTCAGATACCGATAGCCTTTTGCCTGATAAGCCTGCCAGCCGTGCCCAGGCAGCCCAAAGTATAGCTGTATCCTTGACCATATCTCCCCAGTACAGCAAAACTGACCTTCTGGGAACCATAAAACCGGTCAAAGGGGAAATAATCCTCATAAACAGCCAGAACCAGGCTAAAAACATTTCAGCCCCTTCCGTTATAATGCCCGGAACCACTATAAAAACCCCTTCCGGCAGTGAGGCAGAAATCCAGTTTCCCGATGGTTCAAGCATCCTGGTAAAACCGGATACGGAACTGGCAGTTACAAAAGCCAGGGGACAGGTTTACATTAAAAAAGACGGCAGCCCGGGACAAACTGTCGACAATCTTGAACTAAAACTCAGCCGCGGTAAAATATTGGGAGCCCTGGCTACTTCTTACCTTTTCCATAAAGAAGAAAAAAGCCAGTCAAAAGGCATGACTCCCCTGGCCCAGAACATGCAAACTGAAACACCCTGGTGGAAACAGGCTTCCAGCAAGAAAACCCGGGTAAAAGTGGATATGCCCTGGGGGGTAGCAGCAGTTCGCGGCACCTTCTGGTCCAACGAAGTAACCGAAGAAGCAAATACCGCCAGCGTGGCTGACGGGGAGCTGGAACTCACTGGAGGCGGAATATCTGTAAGCATTCCGGGCGGCCAGTATGCCAGCATAACCTCGTCTGGCAGCAAACCTTCGCTTCCTTCTCCTATGACCGCTGAAATGAAAGCTGAATGGCAAAAAGCCGCTGACTGGGTGCAGAATACAGCCAGAGCAATGGAACAGAACATGCCTGCAGAAATCGCGAAAGGAAGCGCAGAAACTATAACCCAGGACTCCAGCAGCAAGCCTGAGGAAAACACCAGCCTGAAAGACCAGATAGTGCAGAATATAACCAGGAATACAGCAGGCAGCTCTTCCAGCAGCACCAGCAATACTTCCACAACTTCTTCCCGCGAATCTTCCGGCAGCAGCGGGGGCAGCTCCGGATCTTCCAGCGGCAGCAGTGGCAGCAATAGCGGCAGTACAGGAGGCAGCTCAGGCGGCAGCAATACTGGCGGCAACACCGGCGGCAGTACAGGAGGAAACAGCAACCTGAACGAGCCTGTCCATTTTGCTGACTCTAACCTGGAAGCTGCAATAAGAAGCGCACTTCACAAACCAAGCGGCGAAATAATAACCAGAGGGGATATGCTTAATCTGACTTACCTTAATGCATCATGGTGCTCTATATCAAGCTTGCAGGGGCTTGAATATGCTGTTAATCTGCAAGAATTATATTTAGGTTATAACAACATCAGCGACATCTCTCCCCTGGCTGGATTGACCGGTTTGCAAACACTATATTTAGATTGCAACAACATCAGCAACATCTATCCCCTGGCCGGATTGACCGGTTTGCAAACACTAGATTTAAGTGCCAACAACATCAGCGACATATCTCCCCTGGCCGGATTGACCGGTTTGCAAACACTAGATTTATGGGAAAACAACATCAGCGACATCTCTCCCCTGGCTGGATTGACCGGTTTGCAAACACTATATTTAGGTGTCAACAACATCAGCAACATCTATCCCCTGGCCGGATTGACCAGTTTGCAAAAACTAGATTTAAATAGCAACAACATCAGCGACATCTCTCCCCTGGCCGGCTTGACCAGTTTGCAAACACTATATTTAGGTGTCAACAACATCAGCAACATCTCTCCCTTGGCCGGATTGACCAGTTTGCAAACACTAGATTTAGATTGGAACAACATCAGCGACATCTCTCCCCTGGCTGGGTTGACTGGTTTGCAATTGCTAGGCTTAAATAACAACAACATCAGCAACATCTCTCCCCTGGCCGGATTGACCGGTTTGCAAACACTAGATTTATGGTACAACTTTATCGATACTGCTGACCCATTAACTGCAGAAGTCCTAAACACTATCCAAACAAATAATCCAGGAATTTACATTCATATATACCCTCAGAAACAAGCAATTATAAGCACCAGCACATGCACCAACTCTGCAACATTCAGCAAATCCAGCCCGGCTGACATCACAGTAACCGTACACGAAGATATAGACATAACCGCGCCGCTGCAGCTCGAAAACGAAAATGGAACTATCGGCAACACCTGTTACACAGTCGATACAGCAGCCAGAACCATAACTATATCAAAGGATTATCTCGCAGCTCTGGACAACGGCAGCGCAGTAGTAAGCTTCTGCTTCGAAAGCGGAAATATAAAAGCCAACCTGTATCTTACAATTGAAGACTAAATTTTCCTTAAAAATTTTAAGAGCTGTATCCTTTTAGCGGACACAGCTCTTTTTTTATCCTACAGCTTTTCCCATATCCGGCTCCGGCAGAAGTGTTCGTAAAGTTCCGCATCCAGCCTGCCCTCTTCCACCATAAAGCCCAGTGTTTTTACCGCCTGGCCAGGAGGCATAGATTTTTTATACGGCCTGTCCTCTGCTGTAAGGGCTTCAAATATATCAAGCAGGGCCAGAATCCTTCCTTCCAGGGGGATTTCATCCCCCTTTAGCCCCCTGGGATAGCCTTTTCCGTTTAAACATTCATGGTGGGTAGCCGCGATATGCGGAATCTTTTCCAGCCTGCGCGGAAAAGGGATTTTCTTTAAAAGCTTTTCGGTCATCTCCACATGGGATTCTATTATTTGCCTTTCTCCAGCAGTCAAAGTCCCTCTGGGTACGGTAAGCTCTTCTTTTTCCAGATCGGTAAGCCAGTTTTTTATGCTCCCATCAGGAGCTTCATAGGTCATGGACGCTATCTTCCTTATTTCATCTGCCAGCTCCTCATCAACCACAGTAGCCGGATCGTTGGCCTTCCTTATTGTCTCCCGCGCTTTTTCAACAGCATTTATGCTCGCTTCCCTTTCTTTTTTGAGTTCTTCCTCCTCTTCTTTTTTACCCGCCTGCAAAGCCGCAATTTCCCTTAAGTAAAAACCTGCTTCAGTTTTAGCCCTTATGTAGTCAAGCCTCTGCATAACCAGGTCATAATGCTCTCCCAAACGGCTCGGCTTGTTCATAACAGGCAGGGAAACCGCTATTTTCCCTATATCATGCAGCCAGGCTGCCATCACCAGCTGCTTTATCTTTTCATCGTCAAAGTACCCTTTCCCATACCCTTCAAGCTCCACTTCATTAAGGTAGCGGGCAAAAGCTTCTGCCATCTCCGCTACCCGCCGGCTTTGGGTAGCATTATAAGGGGTAAGGGCATCAACAGCGGCAGCCATTACTCTCACAAATGATACCAGCAAGTTTTCAATATCTTCTATAAACCTTATTCTGGTCAGGGTAACTGCAGCCAGGGAAGCCAGGGAAGCAACCACTTTTTCATAAAAAGGGTTAAAAGGGATTATGTCCCCTTCCCGGTTTTTGGCGTTTATAAGCTGCATAACCCCTATTATCTCATCTTCATGGTTAACCATAGGCACTACCAGCATGGAACAGGTGCGGTACCCGGTCAGGGCATCATATTTTTTAGGCCCGGAAAAATCAAACTGTTCACATTCATAAACATCAGCAATATTTATGATTTCTCCTGTGAGAGCGACATAAGAGGAAACATTGCCAAGCGTAAGCGGAACTGGAGGCAAATCTATGGCTTCCCCCTTCCCTCCCCGGTATATGCCCATGGTATCATTTTGCATAATCTTGAAAACCAGCGCCTCTTCTGTCTTTATGTATAAGGTCCCGGCATCAGCACCGGTTATGCTCCGGGCATAAGTAAGTATCGATTCCAGCAGATGATTGGCGTTTTTTTCCGCAGCAAGCGCTACTACTATATTGATAAGTTCTTCTATATCCTTTTTTTTAACCTTGAAATAATCTTTTATCATAGCCTTACTACCATCCCTTCTTTCGCAATTACCGCAAAAGGGAATTCTTCTTTGAGCTTCATCTCCAGAACATCCAGCTCTTCATCTGTCCTCTCTATGGCATGATGGGACAGTACAAGCATTCCAGCCTTTACTTCCTGAGCCAGTTTCACTCCTTCCTGCCAGGTGGAATGCCCCCAGCCCCTCCTCGGTTTTCCATCTTTTAAGCCTTCATATTCCTCATCTGTGAAAGCGGCGTCATATATCAGAACATCGGCATTCCTTATCATGTCTTTAAGCTCTTTTGAAAATGCCGGATAATGCTCATTATCCAGCAGATAACAGCAGGAAGCGCCTTTGTAATCTATGCGGTAGGAAAGGCTGCCATCCGGATGGTTGCCGGAAACAGCCCTAACCTTTATCCCCTTTTCCAGCTCCAGCACTTCCCCATTCTGTATTTCTTTTAAAAATACCGATGCCTTTACATCCTTCCAGGCAACCGGGAAATAGGGATAAGACATCTGCCGGGCCATTATTTCTTCCAGCGAAATGCCGCTTTTAGCCTCCCCATAGATGGTAAAAGTGTTTTCACTTCCAAATAGAGGAGCGAAAAAAGGCAGGCCATTAATATGATCCCAGTGGTAGTGGGATAAAAATATATGGCCGGTTATGCTGCCTCCTTTTTTTAAAAGCTGCTGCCCCAGGTGGTATATTCCCGTTCCCGCATCAAATATAAGCAGGGTTTCCTCTACCTGTACCTGGACACAGGAAGTGTTTCCCCCATATCTTAAAACTTTTCCATTTATCACCGGCAGGGAACCCCGCGTTCCCCAGAAGGTTATCTCCATACCAGTTTTCTGCAAAATTTTTCCTCCCCTGTTTGTTTGCCACAACAAAAATTACACAATAAAATTATAACCTAAAACTTTTTCAATATTAATATAATTTGTCATAAAAATAAGCCAGCTGTCCTACATAAATATAGGACACTGGCTTATGGCAAAAACCATTTAATTCTTAAGGCACCCCTTTTTCCTTAAGACAAATATAAACTCCTCCACCAGATGGGGGTCAAACTGGATGCCGGCACAGCGCCTGAGTTCTGCTATCGCCTCCTCAGAAGACAGTGCCCGGCGGTAAGGCCGATCATTGGTCATGGCATCATAAGCATCAGCAATACTTAAAATCCTGCATTCAAGCGGAATCTGGTTTCCCTCTAAACCCAGAGGATAGCCTTTTCCATTCCACCACTCGTGGTGTTTTAATATCCAGTCCGCAATAAAAACCAGTTCGGGAGCAGCCAGGGCTATGCGGTAGCCGATTTCGCTGTGCCCCTTCATAATCTGGTATTCTTCCTCACTTAAAGGCCCGGGCTTAAAAAGGATAGCATCCGGTATGCCCACCTTTCCTATATCATGAAACTGGGCAAAAAGCCGCAGGTCATTTATCGTATTTTCCGGAAGCCCCAGTTCCTCAGCCACTGCCACCACCAGTTCCTGCATCCTTTCCCCGTGCCCTTCAGTTATAAAATCCCTGGCTTCCAGCGCCTTGGTTAAAGTATGCACAATGGAACTCCTGATGCTCTGGCCGCTGTGCAGTTTTTCCCGGTACATGGCATTATCTGCCTGCCTGAAAAGTTCCTGCATGGTCATATTGCAGGACTCCCTCAAGGCATAGCCTATGGAAAGGCTTAAGAATATATCGCTGCTTTTTTCATTATATTCCTTTATGTTATTTCTAAGACGGTTTACTGTTGTTTCCAGCCCTTTGCGGTTAACCCCCGGCAAAAGGACTGCAAACTCATCTCCCCCTACCCTGGCTACCGTATCCTCCCGGCGGAAAGACTCCTTTAGGACCTGAGCCACCGATTTAAGCAGCATATCTCCCCGGCTGTGCCCCAGGGTATCATTTATCAGCTTTAAGCCGTCCACATCGCACATTATAAGGCCTACCGGCTTGCTGCTGCCATTTTCCATAAGCTGCATCTGTTCTTCAAAATAAAAACGGTTATAAAGGCCGGTCAGGGCATCATGGCAGCTCAGAAAATGCAGCCTCTCTTCCGTTTTCCTTCTTTCAGTAATATCCCGCCCTACCGACTGATAGCCAATAAGCTTGGCCCAGCGGTTAAATATAGCCCGGTGGGTCCACTGCTGCCAGCGCACCTCCCCATCCGGCATTCTAACCCGGCTTTCAATATTGCATACTGACTTCATCATATTAAGCCCTTTCAGGGAATTGGACACATATTCCCGGTCATTCTCATATACCAGGTCAGTAAATTTAAGACAGCAGATTTTGTCCCTGCTCATGCGGTAATAGCGACAAAAGGCTTCATTGACAAAATCTATGTTCCCATCCGCATCCATACGCATAATAAGCTCAGTCTGGTCTTCCACAATGGCCCGGTACTTGGCTTCGCTTATCTCCAGCTCCCGCAGGGTTTTTTTCTTTTCTGTTATATCCTCAGCCAGAACCATACCGCCCGTTATATGCCCATCTTCATCTATTATGGGGGCTGCATTCATTTTCAGGATGATTTCCCTTCCATCCTTATGTATGAGCGCTACCTCATAGCTGCTGTCTTTTCCCTGTTTCAGGCATTTATCTATTTCAACGGCTGTCCTTATGTAATCCCCCGGAGCTACCAGTTCCAGTATATAACGTCCTATCACTTCATCATAGTTATAGCCTATTACCTCCATGGACCTTTTGTTGACAAAAGTAATCCGCCCTTCTACATCATAAGTGAAGAAAAGCTCATTCATGTTATTAATCAAAGTATTAAGATATTTTACCTGTTTTTTAAGATTTCTCTCACTTCTAAGCAAAGCTTCTTCCGCCTTTTTGCGCTCCGTCACATTACGTACTATGCCGCGAAAACCGGTTATTTTTCCTCCTTCAATTATCGGCAGTACAGTACTCTCTACATAAAGAGAGCTGCCATCTTTTCTCCTCACCTCCCAGCTGAGCTCCCGCAAGCCCCTGCCGGTGCGGTAAACCTGGTTAAAAGCGCTAAAAACCTTATTCCCGTTTTCCTCATCCATCAGCCTGCGAAAATTAATGCCCTGGAATTCCATTCTGGTATAGCCTATGTTCCCTATGAGGAAATCATTAAAGTAGGTAAAATTGCCTTTTATATCCACCTCAAAATAACCGTCTTCTATATTTTCCACGATATAGCGAAATTTTTCCTCACTTTCCCTCAGTATGCGTTCTGATCTTTTCTGTTCGGTTATATCCCGGATAGTCTGGATAGCGCCTGCCACACAGTTTCTATGGTCCAAAAGCGGTGCCGCCTTGCAGGAAAGAAAGGCTCCTCCTGTTTTCAGCTGGGGGGAAAAAATTTCTTCATACATTACTTCCATATTCTGCTTGAAGGGGGAATCATCACTTACTGAATAATACCTGCCTTTATGCAAAGCCCGGTCAATCAGCATCGGCTGCCTTCTGCCATAAAAAGGCACAGCATATTCATAATCCCCTTTCCCCACCATCTCCCGGGCCTTTATGCCGGTTAAATCCTCCATGGCCCGGTTCCACATGGTAACTACCCCTTCGCTGTCTATGACAAAAGTAGGGTCAGGCAAAAAATCAAGTATCATTTCCAGTTTATAGTGGGCATTGGCCAGGGCTTCCCTGGTCCTCTCCGCTTCCTCCAGCTGTTTCCTGAGCTCCTCTTCTACCGCCATAAGCTGTTCATTGGCAGCTATAAGCTCCTGCTGTATCATATTGAAAAATATATAATCTTCCGCAAACATAAGGCCGCCTTCTGGCATCCCGTATTTTACACGAATATCTTTATCCTCATCATGACGGGACAATGTTTATTCACCTCTGCCTCTTTTCTACTTCAATCTATGCAGCAAATCCTGTTTTATGTTTTTCTATATACAATATTCAATTCCTGCAATATCTATTATTTTTGGAAAATATATCCTCAAATTATTTGTCTTGAGGATTAAATGACAGATGTTTATACTAAATTTAGACTGGAATCTGGAAAAGGAATGATAGAGGAATGAGAGTAGAAACCGTAGACCTGCACGGTTTAAGCCTTAATGAAGCGCTGGAAAAGGTGGAAAAAAACCTGAGCTGGTGCATAAAACATAATGTTGCTGTAATAGACATCATCCACGGCAAAGGGCATCACAGCAGCCGCAATTTTTCAGTCATAAAAAAGGAAATCCGCAAAAGCCTCAAGGAAAACCCGGTTATAAAAGATAACGGCTATACCGTAATATACGGGGAATCTGACCTGCCGATAGCCTTAACCTTTGATGAAGGCCATACCCTGATAGTTGCAAAAGGTTTAGAAAATGAATACATCGGGGGACGCAGGCAGGTAGAAAAAAACCTGGCCGTATTTTCCAAAGAAGGCAGACAGAAAAGAAAAATAGCCAAAGAAATAAATGCCCAAAAAAGAGGATCCCGCAGGATGCGCTAAAAACAGAAGGTTTTCCGGGAGGGGGAGTTAGACATGATGGAGCATGTGCTGGAGGGGATTTACCTTATTTCACCTGGAAAAAACGCCATATTCCCGTATTCATTCTTTTTTTATATAGACGATGAAATCAAAACCTTAATCGATACCCCGCTCATCCCCCATCTTTTGCAGAGCCTTGAGGGGAAAAAGGTGGACCGCATAATAAACACCCACTTTCACCGCGACCACTGCGGTTCCAATTATCTTTTCCCGGAAGTGGAAGTTTATGCCCACGAAGCTGACATCCCGGCCATGCAGTCAGTGGAAAATTTCTGCCTTTATTACGGATTTGACAGGCACGGGGGAAGTGAGATAGCGAGAAAATTGCTGCCTTCGCTAAACTATCAGCCTTCCCGTATCGATGGAAGGCTGATCCCGGGAGATACAGTAAAGCTGGGCAAAATAGAGCTGGAAGTAATCCACACCCCCGGACACACCCCGGGGCACTGCGTCCTTTTCTGGAGGGAAAAGGGGCTGCTCCTTTCCGGGGATATTGACCTTACGAGCTTTGGCCCCTGGTATGGAAATGAGGTAAGCGATGTTGACCAGACCATAGAGTCCATTGAAAAAATAATCGATTTAAATCCGGAAATAATCCTTTCCGGACACCGGGGACTCATCAAAAAAGATACAGTAAGGGAACTTAAAAAATATCTGGATAAGCTCTACGCCAAAGAAGAAAAAATAATCAAGGCCCTGAAAACTCCCAGAACCATTGAAGAACTGGTAAACCTCAAAATAGTTTACGGGCTTTTCAAAAAACCGGAAGAGCTCTATGCCTTTTTTGAAAAGGTATCCCTCCTGAAACATCTGCAAAGGCTTATGCGCCTTGGCCTTGTGGAATACGACGGCAGCCGCTACTATAAAAAATAAAGGAGGCTCTTTTATGGCTCACCGCTGCGCAAACTGCCCCATAAGAAAAAAAGCAGAGAAAAACCAGCGTTCTCTGCTCTACCGTTTGTGGAAATGGCACACTTCCTGGTGCCCAGGCTACCGTGCCTATCAGGCAGAACTTAAGAAGAACCAGCTCGCTTAAGCTTTCGTACAGTCTCTTCCAGCCTGCGGGGAAGTTTTCCCTCCTGGCCTTTATGTTCTTCAATAATAAAAGCCAGAAGGCTTCCCACCACCACTGCATCAGCATAGCCCCTGAACCTGTTTACCTGTTCCGGGGAGGAAATGCCAAAACCCAGCGCCAGAGGAGAAGAGGCATGATTTCTGGCCCGGGCCAGATAATCTTTTATCTCTCCTTCCGGCAGGTTCTGCATGCCGGTAGTTCCCCGCACCGACACACAGTATATAAAAGGGGGGTTAAAACTGTCCGCTTTTTTAATCCTTTCCTGCGGGGTGCTGGGAGCTATCAGGGGAACAACTTCCATTCCCCTGTTCTTAAGCCGGGAAAGCTCCTCCAGAGGCAGGTCGGGTACTATTACCGCTTCAGCTCCAATCTTTTCAGCCTGTTCCTTAAAATTTTCCATCCCCAGCTGGTAAACCGGATTAAAATAGGTAAATATGATAAGCGGCATGCGCACCGCTTCCTTCACTTTAAAGGCAAACTCCAAACCCTTCTCAAGATTAAGCCCTTTTTCCACTCCCCGGTGGTGGAACCTTTCAATTACCTCTCCATCTGCCAGAGGGTCTGAAAAGGGAATCCCCAGTTCCAGCACATCACATCCCCCCTGTTCCAGGGCTTTTATGCAGTCCAGACAAATCTTTTCATCCGGCAGAAGGGACATGATAAAAGCAACTATCCCCATTTCGCCGCTTTTTCTAAAATAAGCAAACTTCTCCCGCAATTCCGTCATACTGCCTTAACCTCCTTAAGCCTTGCTGCCTGTTCCACATCTTTGTCGCCCCGTCCGGAAAGATTCACGACTATCGACTGTTCAGGCCCCAGGTGAGGAGCCAGTTTAAGCGCGTAAGCCAGGGCATGGGCACTTTCCAGGGCCGGTATTATCCCTTCCAGCCTGCTCAATTTATAAAAGGCATCAAGGGCCTCCTCATCTGTTACATAAACATACTCTGCCTGCTTCGTCTCCTTTAAAAAGGCATGTTCCGGCCCTACCCCGGGATAGTCAAGCCCGGCAGAAACCGAATGGGTGGGGGCCACCTGCCCGTGTTCATCCTGCAGAAGAAGGCTCAAAGCCCCGTGTAAAACCCCTTCCTTTCCCCGGGATAAAGTGGCACAGTGTTTGCCAAAATCAATCCCCTGTCCTCCCGCCTCTACCCCGACCAGCTTAACCCCTTTTTCATTCAAAAAAGGGTAGAATATCCCCATGGCATTGCTGCCTCCACCCACACAGGCCACTATATAATCCGGCAGCCTTCCTTCCCGCTTAAAAAACTGCTCTTTAAGCTCCCTTCCTATTACGGCCTGAAAATCCCTTACCATTACCGGATAGGGATGGGGACCTACCACTGAACCTATTACCATATGGGAGTATTCAAAACTCCTTATAAAGTCGCGGAAGGCTTCGTTGGAAGCATCTTTCAGGGTTCTGCTCCCTTTGTCCACCTTCACCACTTCTGCCCCCAGCATCTCCATGCGGAAAACATTGAGCCTCTGCCTTTCCGCATCCCTGGCTCCCATATAGACAGTGCAGGAAAGCCCCAGGACCGCTGCTGCCGTCGCCGTTGCTACCCCATGCTGGCCAGCCCCCGTTTCAGCTATAAGCCTCTTTTTTCCCATATACCTGGCCAAAAGCGCCTGCCCCAGCGTGTTATTTATCTTGTGGGAGCCGGTGTGGTTCAAATCTTCCCGCTTCAGATATATCCTGGCTCCCCCCATTTTTTCGCTCAAGCGCTCCGCCAGATAAAGGGGGGACGGCCGGCCGGCATAATCGTCAAGGAGCTTACACAGTTCAGATTTAAAACGCTCATCATCCTTAAGCCTGAAATAATTTTTCTCTATCTCTTCCAGAGCCGGAATCAGGGTTTCCGGCACAAACCTTCCTCCATACCTTCCGAAATATCCCTTCTCATCAGGATACATCCCTATCGGCCTCCTTTACCTTTTCCATAAAAGCCTTTATCTTTTCCGGATCTTTACCACCATCTGGAAACTCCACCCCGCTTGACACATCAACCGCCATCGGCCTTACTCTCAAAATCGCCTCTTTTACATTATCTTGTGACAGGCCTCCTGCCAGGATAATATTTCCCCGTCCCCTAAAACCGGCAATAAGCTCCCAGTCAAAAACCTGCCCGCTTCCTCCCCTCTTATCCGGTGCTGGAGTGTCAAAAAGATAGGCATATGCTTTAAAACCCTTCACATCTTCCCAGGTCATCATTTTCTCTACCTGGAAAGCCTTGATAACCGGATACTTTACTTCCGCAGCATATTCCGGGCTTTCATCCCCGTGCAGCTGTACCATATCAAGGAAACAGCTCCTTGCTATATAGTGGAGCTCTTTTATGTCTTCATTTACAAAAACCCCTATTTTGATTATCCGCCCCTGCAGGCTGTAATTTATGGCAGCTGCATTTTCCACCCCTATCCTGCGCCGGGAAGGGGCAAAAACCTCCCCGATAGCCCAGGCTCCATATTTAATGGCAGCCAGCGCCTCTTTTTCCTCCCTTATGCCGCATATCTTAACCAGAGTCATACTGCTGCCTCCCGGTAAGATAAAAGTTCCTTAAGCTTATCTCCCGGGCTGGAGGCTGTTACCAGGCTTTCCCCCACCAGCACGGCATGATATCCGTACCTCTCAAGCAGCTTCAGGTCTTCCCTGCTTTTTATCCCGCTGGCACTTATGCGCACCAGGGAAGGAGGCAAACAGTCTGCAAGGCGCAGGCTGTTCTTAATATCTACCTCAAGAGTCCTTAAATTCCGGTTATTTACGGCTGCTATCCTTGCCGGCAGGTCATCAAGCAGCCCGGCTTCTTCCTCACTGTATACCTCTACCACCGGCTCTATCCCCAAATCCAGGGCTTTTTCCACCAGATAGAGAAGTTCTTCATAACTTAAAGCGGCTGCTATAAGAAGGACCAAATCAGCCCCCAGAACTTTTGTCTCAAAAAGCTGCACTTCATGGATAATAAAATCCTTGCGCAGGATTGGAAGTTTCACCTTTTTCTTTATCTCCGGGATAAAATTTTTATCCCCCTTGAAAAAGACTTCTTCCGTAAGCACTGAAATACAGGATGCCCCGTTAACTTCATATTCAAGTGCCGTATCTGCCGGTTCAAGGTTTATATTCAAATCCCCCCTGGCCAGGGAGGCTTTTTTTATCTCCGCTATTACCCGCATACTGCCGTCCGGGCTTTTTAAAAAAGGAAGGGGATTTCTCACTTCTTCCTGCGGACAATTAAAAATTCCCGGGCCATATTGCTCTATAAGCTTTTCTATCTCTTTTTTCTTCACCTCTATTATCTTCTCAAGCATACCTTCACCTCATCCCGGCTGTAGCTTATCATCTGCTTCAGCTTATCCCGTGCCCTGCCGCTGTCTAGCGCTTCATAAGCCATCTTAATCCCTTCATTGATATCCTTGGCCTTCCCAGCCACCTTAAGAGCAGCCGCAGCATTGAGGACTACCGCCTGCCTGGCCGGTATCATCCCTCCATTAAGTACCTGAAGGAAAATATCCATATTCCGTTTCAAATCCCCTCCCCGGAGCATATCCAGGGTAATCCGGTGAAAACCCAATTCTACAGCATCCAGTTTATAGGCATAGATTAAATCTCCTTCGATTTCCAGAATACGGGTTTTCCCCTGGGGACTTATCTCATCCATGCCGTTTTCCCCACGCACTACCATTGCCCGCTTTAAACCTAGTTCCTTCAAAGTTTCCGCTATTTTAGTCTGCATAGAGGCATCAGCTACCCCCATCACCTGATAAGTAAGGGAACAGGGGTTAAGAAGTGGACCCAGGAAATTAAATATTGTGGGAAAACCTAATGTTTTCCGTAAAGGAGCCACCTCTTTCAAAATCGGATGATAGCGGGGGGCAAACAGGAAAGTGATTCCGATCTCCTCCAGCATAAAAGCTGCCTTATCCGGTGCAATATCTATGTTTACCCCCAGGTTTTCCAGTATATCAGCACTGCCTACTTTCCCGGTAACCGCCCGGTTGCCGTGTTTGGCCACCGGCACCCCGCAGGCAGCGAC
The DNA here is from genome assembly GCF_055381335.1 of Thermosyntropha tengcongensis. Classification (NCBI taxonomy): domain Bacteria; kingdom Bacillati; phylum Bacillota; class Clostridia; order Eubacteriales; family Syntrophomonadaceae; genus Thermosyntropha; species Thermosyntropha tengcongensis. The sequence continues at coordinate 596,539 of NZ_AP042437.1, read as the reverse complement.
TACCAGAGCGGCAAGGGTAGATATATTAAAAGTATTAAGCCCATCGCCGCCTGTTCCGCAGGTATCCATAACTTCCAAGTTTACCTCTACCTTTCGAGCTTCTTCATAAATAGCATCCACAAACCCTAAAATCTCAGCACTGCTTTCCTTGCGTGCCCGCATGGCAGCTAAAAAAGCGGCTGCTTTAATCTCCGGAATTTCTCCCCTGAGAAGCATCTTCGCTACTTCATAAGCTTCACTACGGGTTAAAAATTCCCCTCCCGTTACTCTTTTTAAATAACTTTCCAGCATCATACTCATCTCCTCCATTCTCATCTCATCTCTTCTCAGCCAGTATTTTTTATACAAAAACCAGCTTCTGCCGGCTAAGTTTTACAAAATTGCGGATAAGCTTCTTCCCTTCCTCCGTCATTATCGATTCCGGATGAAACTGCACCCCTTCCACCGGGAAACTTCGGTGCCTTATCCCCATTATTTCACCTTCCTTAGTATACGCTGTAACCAAAAGTTCAGAAGGCAAACTGTCCTTTTTCACCACCAGCGAATGATAGCGGGTTGCCCGGAAAGGATTTTTCATCCCCTCATATATTACCTTTCCATCATGGTAAACCGGGGAAACCTTGCCGTGCATAAGCCGCCAGTTTATTCCTACCTTTCCCCCATAGGCACAGGCAATAGCCTGATGCCCCAGGCAGACGCCCAGAATAGGGATTTTAGCCCCCAGCTTTCTTATAACTTCTATACATATGCCAGCTTCATAAGGATTACCGGGACCGGGAGAAATTATTATTCCCTGCGGGGAAATCTCCTCTATTTCATCAACACTTATTCCATCATTCGAATATACCAGCACCTCTTCCCCCGCTTCTTCTACATACTGTACCAGGTTATAGGTAAAAGAATCATAATTGTCTATAAAAAGAATCATCTACCTCTCCTCCTCCGCCTTTTTTATAGCCAGAATCAGGGCTTTAGCCTTATTTACCGTCTCTTCAAACTCCCTCTCCGGTACCGAATCAGCCACAATACCAGCTCCACTTTGCAAATAATAAACCCCGTCCTTTTTCCATATCGCCCTTATGGTTATGCAGGAATCAAGGCAGCCGTCAAAATTTATATAGCCTACTGCCCCGCCGTAAAAGCCGCGCTCCCTTTTTTCCAGTTCGCTTATTATCTCCATCGCTCTCTTCTTGGGAGCCCCGGTCAGGGTTCCCGCCGGAAAACATGCTGCAAAGCCGTCCAGCGCGTCTTTACCCTCTTTAAGAACTCCCCTTACCGTGGAAACTATATGCATAACATGCGAATAAAGCTCCGGAACAAAAAATTCCTCCACTTCCACGGTTCCAGCCTTGCTTACCCGGCCTATGTCGTTGCGCCCCAGGTCTACCAGCATAAGGTGTTCAGCCCTCTCCTTTTCATCATGCAAAAGGGATTTAAGGTCTTCATCGGTAAGGCTTAAAGGGGAAACCTTGCGCGTTCCGGCAATCGGCCGGGTTTTTATTATCCCCCTGTCTACTTTTGCCATCATCTCCGGGGAAGCCCCCAGCAGTACCTCATCCTCCAGAGCCATAAAAAACATGTAAGGGGAAGGATTTATACCCCGCAGATAGCGGTAAACCTTCTTTTCGTCTGCCTGGCTCTCTTTCCACAAGCGCCGGGACAGCACCACCTGAAATATATCCCCGCATCTTATATATTCCCTGGCCTTATCCACCATAGAGCAGAATTCAGCTTTATCAACACTCTGACAGAAAGAATTAAGATACTCATCATGCCAGGCTTCTTTTAAATCAGCTTCTCCCACTTCTTCCCTTTTGCTCTCCAGGGCCTGCTTTAAAAGAACGTCCAGTTCCCCGCAGGCCCTTAAAATATCCGGATAACTGTCTTTTTCTTTTCTAAGCCATACAAAGCCATAAAGATTTTTTTCCTGCCGGTCATAAACCAGCACCCTGCCGGGCAGGAAAAAATAATAGCTTTTTACGCCGGGATTTAAAGGCTTTAATCCATGAAAAACCAGCCCCGCCTCATAGTTAAAATACCCTATAAGCCCGCCGTAGAAAAAAGGCAGGTTTAAGCGGTATGCCTTAACCTGGCTCAAAAACTCCTTAAGCTTATCAACATTTCCATCCTGCAAAGGGGAAGCCAGAACCTTCAAGGGATGAAAGGCCAATATAGAATAGCGGTTATTTTCCCGGCCGCTCAAGCTTTCCAGCACACAGGCCGGGGAAAGGGGATTTATCTTTTCATAGCAGGCAAAAAGGTCTAGATCATAGGCCTCAAGACAGGCACAAAGAGGCACATAGTCATAAACACAAAGCAGGTTATTCACTTCTTCCGGAGTAAAAAACATCCTTCCTCCGGATAAAGGCAAACAAAAACCAGCATGAGAGGACATGCTGGCAGGAAAATACCCATACCGGCTCATCTCTCCTAACTCCCCTCTTCTCAACTCATCTCAGCTCATCTAAAAACAGGCTATTCAATTTATACTTATTTAAAAATAAAAATATGCTTCTGTCAAGTATTTTTTTAAATAAATCCACCTCACAGTTTTTCAAAACCCAACATCCATAAAAACCTGCATCCTATCGCTCATCTTTATTGATTACGGATAATAAATCCATCTTTATTAAAATATTTTTGTGCAAACCGCAAACAGCCAGCTCTCCCTTCGTTTTTCTTTTTCTTATGACACTTTGGTTTACCTGTTAGCTCGAAAAAAGTTATGCATTCCTGCATTTATGCCGCAAAAGGGACTCAATTCGCTCCCGTGTCTCGCTCATGGCAAGCTTTACACTTCCTGATTCCACTCCCAACAAAAGGGTAAACAAAAAAGCAAAAAGCAATTTCCTGCCCGCAATTTCTGGTTGCTTTTTAATCTACATCATTGTTTTTTAAAATATCCAATTCCCTAATTAAGCTCTTTCTTCAGTTTTTCTATCCTTTCAACAGAAAGACCGGTAAGTTCAGCTATGGTCTCTATGGGTAATCCTTTCTTTAACGCGTTTATAGCTGTTTTCTCTATGCCTTTTTCTATACCTTTCTCTATGCCTTTCTCCATCCCTTCCCTTATACCTTCCATTCTCCCCTTCTCCATGCCTTCCTTTATAAGCTGCTCAGCTATCGTCATTATCTCACCCCTCCTCTCCGGGATCAGCTCTTCCACATAGTCAAACAGCACTTCTTTTTCCAGCTTCTCCGCTGTCTTTATTATATACAAAATTACGCTCTTTAATAAATAGCCGTACTCTCCTCCTATCTCCCTTACCTCTTTTAAGGTCTCCCTCAACAAAATCTTTACCTCTTCTTCCCCTTTTACCTTTTTTAAAAACAGGCTCCTCAAGAATACCCTTATGACAGCGTCCCCCGCTTTTTCCACTGCCTCTTTTTCCCCCAGCTCATATAATATATGCCTGAAGCGGGGAAGGTATTCTTCTAGCTCCCCTTTTTCCCTTTCCCCTTCTATAAGCTCTGTGAATTCGCAAGAGGACCTCCACTTCTCTTCCCCGTGGTAGAAGACTACCGGGATTATGGGGGTCAGTTTTTTCTTTTTCTCTTTGTTTATCTCCCTTTCCCAGATGTTTACCATGTATTTTAAGAGCTGGAAGGGGGTCAGTTCATACAGGTAGCTTTTGTGTTCTATCAGGAAGTATATGTATATATCTCTCCCGCTCTTTAGCCTGCCTTTGAAAAGGAGGTCGGAATAGGCTTCTTTCAGTTCCTGGCTTATGAAGCTTTCTTTCTGGAAGGTAAGGGTTTTCAGGTCAGCTATGTTTTTTATCCTCTCGGGAAGGATTTCATTAAGGAATTTTTCCGCTATCCCGGGGTTTTCCAGGTATTCTTTGAAGTATCTGTCGTGGAGGTTTGCTATGTCGCTCATTAAGGTTTTCTCCTTTTTTGTTTAGATTATATGGAATTAAATGGCTTTAGACAAGGAGTTTTATGTTTAATCCTCAAACATCTGTTCTTTCTCAATTGGATTTTAAATGTAATTTAAATTTTTAATAAAAATTAAATTTTAAAACCTAAAATCATTTTTTGTTCTTAGAAAATTAAGTTTTAAAATCTATTTTTTAATTTTCAGGATAAAGATTTAAAGAGTTTTTTGTTATTTTTTATTCCTTACGAAAGGATTTTCTTTTTTTATGAGGAATTTTTTCTCTGGCTGCTTTAATATTTTTTAGGAAAGGATGGTTTTTTATGGCTTTTTCTCCTTTTTCGTTTTTTAGAAGGTTTTTGTTTTCTTTAGCTGTTTTTTCTCTGGTTTTTTCTCCTCCTGCTACAGCTGGTTATGAGTATATAGGGGATGATTTTTCCCGGGATGAGGTTTTATATGCTGGGTATAATAAGGTGATTGTTTTCAGGATGGGGGATTATAATTATTATGTGAAGGATGTGGACAGTGGGTATATTGAAGCGACAAGGATGGACGCAGCCCCCAAGGTAGTAAGCAATAGAAGCTTTGTTCCTGTCAGATTTTTAGCCAATGCTCTTGGAGTAGACAACGACAATATCAACTGGAACGCGCAACAGCAAACCGCAACCCTCAAGGGCAAAAACACCCTCAAACTCAAAATCGGCAGTAAGACAATGCAGGTAACCAAGCCAGACTCCCAGCAGGAAGGTTTAACTATGGATGTAGCCCCCTTTATCGAAAAGCCAGGTCGCACCATGCTGCCTGCAAGGTATGTAGCAGAAGGTCTTGGGTTCAAGGTTGACTGGGACAGCAATCACAAACTTGTCATCGCATACCCTGAAGGAATGGAAAAACCCGACATCAACGACATCATCGACCTAATCAACAAAAAGAACAACCCCGCTCCCTCAACCCTCACCCCACAGGAGATAGCATATGTGAAAAGTGAACTAGACAGGCTGAAACGGGTAGCACCGGCGAATGAGTATGTTCAGTTTACTCCTAATCCTTCGGTATTAGATGACGAAGACTACAATGAACTGACAGAATTTATAAAGAAAGAATACCCTTATGTCAAGTTTGATAGAAGCTTGCTAGGAACTAAACCAGGAGTATTTGAGGGAGAACAAGAAGTAATAATGGGCATTGACACAAGAGACAACCATGTGGTTGCATTAGATGTTTATTTCCCATCTAGCGGGCAGGGATATGTAGTGGAGGCTCAGCTTGTTCATGATTTAACCCATTTAGTAGATTTAGCTGAAGGAAAAATATAAAGATTGGAGGTATTGAAATTGAGGGCACAAAAATTTGGGATGGTTTGTGGTTTAGTTACTTTGTTTGTATTTATTATTACATTTGTGATACCAGTTTTTGAAGTTGAAGCGTCAAATTTTTCTAAATTAGCAGATGAAATTATTAGAATAAATAATAATAGTTATGAATATTACTACACAACTGACACTAGAGTTAAAGAAGTAATAGTTGAACCCTCCAAATTAAATGACTATAGATCACAGTTTACAAATCCAAAAGACAAATGTAACTCTTCATTAGACTATATCTACTGGACATGGAAATCAACCTACAACAAAGTAGTAAGACCATCAAATGCCAATATAAGCACACCAATATCATCATACACTGGAGGAGATTTGACATACAGAACATCAACTTTAATTTTGTTACAGAATATTTTAAACATTTTCATCATAAAATAAGCTACCTGAAATTATAAATTTTCTGCCACCTGCCCTTTTAAAAAAAACAACACCTTAAAAGGTGCTGTTTTTTCTTTGCCTTACTCTACATAGGCTATGCCTATATTGGCCTTGTACTCAATAATCTTGTTGTCCCTGCAGTCAGCCGTCATGTTGTAAACTTCTACCCCGGTTATGTTTTTATAGGTTTTGGAAGCTTCTGCCACAGCTGTTTCTATGGCATCCTGCCAGCTTTTTTTGGATTCAGCCACCAGTTCAGCAACTTTTACATGCAAGATTGACTCCTCCTTTACTTTTTTGTATCTATTTTTTCTAAAAGAGAGGAGTTTTATTCAAGTATCCCTTTAAGTTTGTTTATAGCCGCTTTTTCGATACGCGAAACCTGCACCTGGGAAACCCCAAGGTTTTGAGCAATAGCAGCCTGGGTCTCGTCCCTGAAAAAACGTCTTATGATGACTTCCCGCTCCCGCGGGTCCAGCTTATCCATGGCTTCCCTCAGGGCTATATGTTCCAGCAAAACCGTATTGCTTTCATCTACCGGAATTTTATCTATAAGAGACAGCTGTTCTTTTTCATCTGAAGGCATGACATCATGGATGTAGGCAGGAGCCTGACAGGCTTCCATAGCCAGGACTATATCTTCCTTGCTTATCTCCAGAAAATCTGCCAGTTCATTAACGGTCGGCTCCCTGCCCAGGTCAGATCTCAGCTTGTCCTCCGCCCATCTGACCTTGGCATATATTTCTTTTACCCCCCGCTGTACCTTGACTATGCCGTCATCACGCAAAAATTTTTTAATTTCCCCTATTATCATGGGAACAGCATATGTAGAAAAGCGCACATTAAAATTGAAGTCAAACTTGTCAATAGCCTTCAGCAAACCTATAGATCCTACCTGAAACAGGTCTTCATAGTCATAGGAAGTATTTTTAAACCTTTCCAGCACCATATAAATAAGTCCTTTATTTGCCTCATATAAACGGGTTTTGGCTTCTATATCCCCTTTCTGGGCCTTTAATATCAGTTCTTCATTTTCATCATAGGGACCTGGAGATGACACCTTGATCCCCCCTTTTTAAGCGTATGCTTCCTTATTGGCTACGGCAAAATTTCTTTTCAGCTTTACCGTCGTCCCTTTGCCTACCTGGCTCACTACTTCCAGTTCATCCATAAATGATTTCATAAAAGTAAAGCCCAGTCCCATACGGGAAGGATCAGTGGAATAAGTAGGCTCCATGGCCTTTTCAATATCCTCGATGCCTTTGCCATAGTCTTCCACAATGATTTCCAGGGTATCATCATCCATTATAGATACCGCAATAACCACCTTGCCGTGGGGATTATTTTCATATCCGTGTATAATCGAATTGGATACGGCTTCTGATACTACCAGCTTTATCTCTTCAATATCATCCAGGGTACAGTCAAGCTGGGCAGCAAAGGCTGCCACACAAGAACGGGCAAAAGAGATATTTTCCGGAAGGCTCTGAAATTCAAAACGCACGTAGTTCTTCACATTCATAACCACCCCAGCAGTCAAAGCTGGTATTCACCTCCTTTATAAGTTAATCACATCCTGCTCGCTTGCGCATACAGGTATAAGCTTGCTTACACCGGAAAGTATGAGTATCCTTTTTACATTGGGACGGGCTCCCACTATATACATACGCCCGTTAAACCCTGACGCTTTTTTATAAATGGCAATAATTACCCCCAGTCCTGAACTATCAATAAAAGTAACTTTTTCCAGATTGATAATAATATTTTTTACCTCACCTTCCTCTAACTTATCTTCCACTTCCTTTTTCACTTTTTCTGCCACTACCATATCCAGCTCGCCATTTACGCGTACCACTAAAGTATTGCGTACCATTTTAAGTTCTACATCCACTTTCATATCCCCTCCTTCAGCAGTTGCTATTAGTAATTTTCTGTAAAAAACCCTTAAATCCTTCCACAAAATTCCAATTACAATAGATAAGTTTCGGCAAACATCTTCATAATCTGTTTCAGCCAGCCTGCCCGCGGCACTTCATAAGCAGCCACCAGATTGACGGTTTTTACCAGCTCCCCGTTCCTGTAAACCTTCATTTCTCCCAGTTTTTGCCCTTTGGCAACCGGTGCGTTTACATAATCAAGCAGGGTTTTTTCAGCGGTTACTGTCTTCTCCTGTCCTTTTTCCACAATAGTCCCCACATTTTCTTCTGCTATCACTTCCACCACATCACTGGTTCCTTTGCCTACCCTGACGCTTCCACATACACTGCCTTTTGAGAAAAATGTCTTAAATGAATATCTGGCAAAGCCATAATTTAAAAGCTGCATAGAATCCCGGAAATTGTCATGCTTTTTGGGAGAAGCCATTACCACCGCAATAAGTCGCAAACCGTTCCTCTTGGCAGTAGAAGTCAAACAGAATTTGGCCTCATCTGTATAGCCGGTTTTGAAGCCATCAGCCCCTTCATACCACCACAGAAGCTTGTTGGTATTAAAAAGCTTGAATTCTCCCTGCCGCAGGTTGTATTCCTTGATTGAAGAATACTCCAGGAGTTTGGGGTATTTTAAGGCATGACGCGCAATAACTGCCATATCATAGGCAGTTGTATAATGCCCTTCGGCAGTAAGGCCGTGTGAATTTACAAAATTGGTATTTTTAAGCCCCATCTTTTCAGCTTCTTCATTCATGCGGGCCACAAAGTTTTTTTCACTTCCCTCCAGATGTTCGGCTACTGCTACACAGGCATCATTGGCTGAACCTACAGCTATAGCAATCAGCATATCCTCAAAAGTCATCTCTTCGCCCGGTTCCAGATATATCTGGGAACCGCCCATCTTCCAGGCGTTTTCACCCGCTACCACTTTATCCTTGAGCCCTACCTTGCCCGCCTCCAGATCCTGAAAAGCCAGTATAAGAGTCATAAGCTTGGTCATGCTTGCTGGTGCCATCTTTTTGTGCTCGTTTTTAGCCAGCAAAACTTTTCCCGAATCAGCATCCATCAAAACATAAGATTCTGCCTTTACATCCACCACTTCTCCCAGGCTGTAAGCGGGAAAAGCCAGATTTATAAGCATACACAGTGCCAGAAGCCAGGCTATCCTTTTAGCTTTATTTTTCATTCCCTTTCCCCCTTTATAGTTACCTTGTTAGATTATATTTAACAAAAAAGCCTATTATGATAACTAAACGGAGGCTATCTTCACAAAAAGAGCCCCCGCATTTTAATAATCTTTCAGGTTTTAAAAACTTCATCTTCGTGAAAAATTATTCTAATTTTCTTACAGGCAAATCATCCTGATATTTATCTTCCAGCTCCTCAGAGTAGAACCAGTAAATCCCTCGTCCTCTTTCTTTTGCCTCATATAAAGCTGCATCCGCCTTCCTTACCAGCCCTTCTACAGTAGTATCGTCTTTCGGATAAACTGCAATCCCGATACTCAAACCCACCCTTATCTGGATGCTGTCTATGACAAAAGGTTTTGTTATCCCATCTATCAACTTGTCAGCAATAAAAGCTATCTCTCTTTCATCCCTTATCCCCTCCAGGATAAGGGTAAATTCGTCCCCTCCCCAGCGGCATACAATATCTGAACTCCTGACCAGATTCTTGAGCCTTTTTCCTATATTAACCAGAAGTCTGTCTCCCATCTCATGCCCCAGGGTATCGTTTACTATCTTGAATCTATCAACATCCATAAACAATACCGCCATCATGGCCTGCCTGCAGGAAGCACTTTCCAGGGCCTGCTTCAGTTTTTCATAAAACATGGCCCGGTTGGGCAGGGAAGTCAAAGTATCATAATAAGCCATCCTCTCCAGCTTTTCTTCCGCTTCCTTGAGTTCAGAAATATTGGCCAGCATAATTATAAAGTTAGCCTTATCATCATTCTGCAGACTAAACAGGGAGGCCAAAAAAGGCATCCTTCTCCCCTCTTTATCCCGGGCACATATTTCGCCCTGCCAGCTCCCTTTTTCCTCAACCATAAGCCATATAAAAGAAAAATCTTCATCATCTTCCCGTTCAAAACCTAATATCTCCACAGGCTGCCCCCAGAGTTCCCAGGGTTCATACCCCAGCATCCTGCCCAGATAATTGTTAGTTTTTGCTATCCTCCTGTACTCATCTGCAACCACTATGCCTTCCAGGGCATGGGCAAATATCATCTCCGAAAGCAAAAGCTCCCGGTTTTTCTTTTCCAGCTCGGCAGTCCTTTCCTTCACCCGTTCTTCCAGCTCGGCATTTAACCTTTTAAGCTCCTCATGCCTTTTCAAAATCTCCTGTTTTAAATCATCAATACTTCTGGCCAGGGATGCCAGTTCGTCATTCCTGCCATAAAAACCGGCAAGCACTCTATTTTCCATCCGGTCTTTAAAAATTTTTACATTTTCTTCGATTGCTCTTACAGGCTTTAATATAAAAAGGTTCAGGTTCCAATCCAGGAAAACAAAGGTAAAAAATCCCAGCAAAATAAGGGTTAAAGTCAGGCTTTTCCCTATATATTCGCCAAAATTGGCTATCTTTCTGTCAAATTCCCCTCTTATATAAGCCGCTGCATGCCCTCTTATATCCTTTACCGGCATATAGCAGGCAAGCAAGGTTCTGGACTCTTTATGCAGTACAAAAACTATCCCCCGGTAATTTAATCTCCTGACATCTGAAGCTGCAAACACTTTTTCCATTCTCTCTATTTCCTTTTTGTCAGCTTCATTTTCTGCATAAAATAACCCGCATATGTTCTCACACAATCTCATATCCTTCATCTTCTTGCCAAATATAAACAAGCCCCTGGGCTCACCTGTTCCATCACTTCTTAATATAGCTTCTCCGGCTATAAAAAGCAGCTCATTTCTCACTATGAAAAATCCTGCCCAGCTTTTTTCCTGGCTTTTTTCTTTCACAAGCTGCAAAAATTGGGCATCATCAAGTCTTGCCCATTTGTCTCTGCCTCTCACTATTCCATAGAGCAAATTTCCCTTTTTATCAAAGATAGCTACCAGGGATAAGCCTAAATTATCCAGCGTTCCTTTGGTAAAGTTTTCCTTTATATAATCTTCATCCCTTCTAACAGCATATTCATAAGTACGATCCCACCTGGCATAGTCCCTGGCAACCATAATCAGGCTCTGCTCTTCCTTCAGCATCAAATCTATGCCTTTTTTTATTTGGCTTATCGCCATCTGTTCAGTAAAATCCACAAACTGCGGTTTAAATATAATATGGTGTGAAAAAGCTATGACAAGAAAATACATAAAAAGTCCCGTCAAAATTATGAATGCCATGCGCATCCTTATGCTCATACCCACCATCCCGGCCAGTTTTTTTAAAGCAAACGCTAACTGCCGTCTCCCTTTTACCAGTATATGTAACAGGACTGTATATGGTTTTAGATGGCAGAAAAACAAAAAGAGGGCTCTTCGCCCCCTTTTAAAGCGGTTTTAGCCCGCTATCTCGCCAGCCTGCACATCTCTTGCTATCTTTTCTTTTTTATTTCTGTCCTTTAAGGTAAAAGCCAGGAAAAAAGCCAGCAGACAGAGAAGAGAAGATATAATAAAACAGTCATTTATAGCCCTTACCATCGATTCCTGAAAAATCTGCCTCCCCAGGAGGGACATGCTTATCCCCTGCATGACATCAGGAGCAAACCCGAAATGGGTCAATAAACCCGACATCCCCTGCTGCACTCCTGATATATCCGCAGGGGACAAATTTATCCCCTGAGTTATATTGGCATAATGGAAAACCTGCCTTTTCTGCATGACAGTAGTGAACATGGCAATCCCAAAAGCTGAAGATACCTGTCTTATTACATTGTTAAGCGCAGAAGCCCTTCCTACCAGATGAGGGGGAACCGTATTCATGCCTGCAGTAGTAACCGGCATAAAACAAAATCCCATGCCAAACCCCCGCAAGGTAAGCCACAGAGTCATAACGGCAAAAGGAGTTAAGGCGTTAAACCTTGCCATCATAAAAGTGGTGAAGGTTACTACCAGCAGGCCTCCTGCTACAATGCCCCTGGCCCCATAGCGGTCAAAAAGCCGCCCGCTTACCGGCATCACTATACCGGAAGCCAGAGCTGCCGGAAACATGATAAGCCCGGTTTGCATGGCAGTCTGTCCCAGCACACTCTGCATAAACAGGGGGAAAAGAAATATTACCCCGAACATTCCGATAGAAATAATCGAACCTATCACTACCGAAATGGTAAAAATATAATTTTTAAAAAGGGAAAAATCTAAAATCGGATCCGGATGTTCCAGTTCAGATAAAACCAGTATAAGAAGCGAAGTAAAAGCTATAAAAAGCAAAGTCACTATATAGGGAGAATTCCAGCCTTTGCTCCCCGCTTCTGAAAGAGCCAGCAGAAGGCAAAAAAACCCGACCGTTGAACTTATCAGACCCTTAAAATCAAATGATTTACCCTTGATAAGCCTGGTTTCCTTCAAAATCATCAGCGCCAGAAAAACATTAAGAATCCCTAAAGGAACATTTATATAAAATATAAGCCGCCAGCTTATATAATCAACCAGATAGCCTCCCAGCGTAGGCCCTACTGCAGGTGCTGCCATGGCCGCTATTCCCCACACTCCCAGAACCATACCTATACGGGAGCGGGGATAGGTGCCATAAAGGATAGCCATACCTACAGGCTGCATAAGCCCTCCGCCTAAAGCCTGAATTATGCGGGCAGCTATCATGGCTTCCAGATTCCAGGCCATACCGCATAAGGCAGAGCCTGCCACAAACAAAACCAGGGCCAAAATATAAATCCGCTTGTATCCATAACGGTCGCCCAGATAACCGCTTATCGGCATAATTATCCCCAGGGTAAGCATGTAGGCAGTAGCTATCCACTGCCCCTTTTCGGCATTAGTATTAAAAACAGCTATCATCTTGGGAAGGGCCACATTTACTATAGTGCCATCAAGAATAGCCATAAAAGTGCCTATTATAAGGACAATTACCGGTGCCCAGTCTATACGCTCTTCTAATTTTTCTACCTGTTCCACACAAAAGCCCCCTCTACCTGGAGGTTTTAATCCTGACAACTGCCGACATTCCCGGTTTTAAAACATAACCCTGTTTATTAACCTCGATTTTTACCGGCAGCAGCTGAGCTACCTTGGTAAAATTGCCGGAGGTATTTTCAACCGGCATGATGGAAAATACCGATCTGGCAGCTCCGCCCACTTCTGCCACTTTTCCTTTAAAAACCCGCCCTGGATAGGCATCAATGCGCACCTCTACATCCTGTCCCGGTTTTATCCGGCCTATTTTCTTTTCCTCAACATTGGCTGTTATCCAGGTTTTGTCCAAATCGGCAATCACAGCTATCGTCTGTCCAGCACTTATGTTTTCTCCCGGTACAAAATTAACCTTAAGCACCGTTCCTGAACAGGGAGCCTTTATAACTGTATTGTCACAATTGAACCTGGCTATCTCATAAGCAGCTCTGGCCTGCTTAAATTGAGCTTCCATAGCGGAAGCAGAAGCGGTTTGAATCGCTTTGAGCTTAGCCTCAGCATCCCGCATAGCAGCCTCTGCTGACTTGACATTGGCTTCCTGCACCTTAAGCGCCGATAAAGCCATCTCATACTTGGATTTGCTCTGCAGCCAGGTTTCTTTGGAAACAGCTCCTGCTTCATACAATTTCTCATTTTCTTCCATAAGCCTTCTGGCATCCTCCAGCGCTACCCTGGCTGATTCCAGCTGAGCCTTAGCCAGTAAAACCCCCTCTTCTGCCCTGTCTACCCCGGCCTGTGCAGACTCCAAATTCATGGGCAGCTGAAGCTGATTGGCCCTGGCTGCTTCCAGCCCGGCCTCCGCCTGCTTCAAAGCCAGCTTATACTGGTCGCTGTTCAGAGTCGCGATTATCTGCCCTTTTTCTACTGTATCCCCTTCCTTTATTTTTATCTCTTCTATTTGACCGGCAATCCTGGAGCTTATGTCGGCCATGTCAGCCGTCACTTTCGCATTTTCTGTTTCTACATAGGTGGAAGAATACTTGAACCACCAGAAACCTCCCGCAGCTGCAATGATCAAGGCTACAACCAGCACCATGAGCGCTTTTTTGCCTTTTCCATTTTTTACATTATCCTCTTCAAGTTTAAATTCCCCATTACTCACCTTTCTTCTCCTCCCTTATAAAGCCGTATAATATAACTTCATTTATCGCCTTTTTGTCATCCAGAACCGGTATTCCGCTTTTCTTTCTTCCCAAAGCCATTCCCCGCAGCATATGCTCAAGAAGAACTACCAGTTCTTCAGGCTTTCTGTTTAAAACTACCCCCTCCCCTTCAGCAGCAGTGAAAACCTGCAGTAAAACCTGGTTTTTTTCTTCACTGCATTCCCTTATGCGCCGCAAAAATTCGCCGCCCAGATCACCGTCCCATATCCTGCGCACCATGGAAAGAAAAAGCGAATTATAGGTATAGTAAAAATCATACTGAAGCTCAATAGCCTTCTCTATAGCCTTTTTCCCCTGCAAACCGGTGCATTCTGCCCGCAAGGCAGAGCACAAATCTCTTAAAGCCTGGCACAACACCTCCACCAGAATTTCCTCTTTGCTGTTAAAAATCTGATACAAGCTTGCTTTTCCCAGCTGGCTTTTCCTGGCAATGTCTTCTACAGTGACCTTTTCAAAAGACTCCTCTTTAAAAAGCTCACCTGCCACTTTAACAATAAGTTCCTTCCTGAATTCCCGCTCCAGCTCTCTGCGGTTTATCATGTCATCTCACCTTCAATACCATTTTTATACCTATCGGTTCTATTTTAGACTAACTAGTTCTGAAATGTCAACAAATGAAACAGGGGACGCTGAAACAGGGGACGCTGAAACAGGGGACGGTTCTCTGTTTCACTTTAGTGAAACAGAGAACCGTCCCCTGTTTCAGCGCCGTCCCCTGTTTCAGCCTGTTAAAACCTTGCAAACTGGGAATTTAAGACAACTGTGCCTGGAATATTCTGGCCCTTGCTTTTGCCTCCTACCCAGGGACGTACACTGGTCGAACTTGCACTTATCTGTACCTCCCAGCGTTCCAAATTGCTGGCTGGAATGTCAATGGTAGCTGCGCTTCTGGCCTGCAGGCTTATTTGCTGGGAAATCAAAAGCCTTTTGGGAGCAAAAGAAAGGTCGTAAAGCCTTACCCTGGCTGTCTGCCGGCTGGATGAATTATTAAGTATTTCGATCCTGATTTGGTCCATATCGTCACTGCTGCTTATAGGCCCGGTAGTATAATTTACGGCTGCCAATTTCATCATTCCTCTCCTAGATTTTAAGATCCTTGCTGTTTTATTTTATGTCCCAATGAAGAATAAAGTTAATTGCTGTATATTGCCATTATTTTAAATTCACTATTGTTTTGCTATCACAAAATAAGATAAAATATAATTTGTATAAAATATTTAAATATTAATTATAACTTTTATTTATTAAAATCAGTTTTTATGCTTCATAACAAGCACATGAAAGGAGAGGGTGATGGATGCAGGTTACCAGAAGACAGTTCCTGAAGGTAACCGGAGCCACTGCAGCAACTTTGGCTATTGCTGATCTTGGATTTGACACCAAAAAAGCCAAGGCTGCAGTAAAAGAACTCCGCATCAAAGATGTCACACCAGTTCCAACCGTATGCCCGTTTTGCGGTTCTGGCTGTGGTCTGGTAGTTTATGCGGAGAACAAAGAAGGCAGTGAAACCAAATTGTTAAGCGTACAGGGAGATCCTGACAATCCCGTCAACCAGGGTTGTGCCTGCCCCAAGGGTGCAGCTATGTTCAACCTGCGGGAAATCTATGATCCGCACACAGGTGAACAGATCATTAACCCCAAACGGGTCAAAAAACCCTTATACCGCGCTCCTTACAGTGAAAAGTGGGAAGAAAAAGATTGGGATTGGATGCTGGATACTATTGCCCAGAGAATTAAAGAGACCCGGGATAATAGCTTTATCCACAAGGAAAATGGCATCATAGTCAACCGCACTGAAAAGATAGCCTCTATCGGCGGTTCAGCTCTGGACAATGAAGAGTGTTATCTTTTATCGAAACTCATGCGCTCCCTGGGGGTAGTATATCTGGAAACCCAGGCCCGTCTCTGTCATTCCTCAACTGTTACCGGACTTGCTCCTTCATTTGGTCGTGGTGCCATGACCAACCATATGATTGACCTCAAGAATTCAGATGTAGTTCTGGTCATGGGCAGCAACATTGCGGAAAACCATCCTATCGGCATGAAATGGATAATGAAAGGTAAAGAAGAACGGGGAACCAAGCTGATCCATGTTGATCCTCGCTTTACCAGAACTTCTGCGGTTGCTGATATTTACTGCCCCATCCGTCCGGGTACTGACATTGCATTTATCGGCGGAATGATAAAATACATCCTGGATAACGAACTTTATCATAAAGATTACGTAGTAAATTACACCAATGCTTCTTTCCTGGTAAGAGAAGACTTTGACTTTAATGATGGCTTATTCTCTGGTTATGACCCTGCTAACCGCAAATACGACTTCACCACCTGGGACTACCAGTACGATGCCAATGGCAAAATCATAAAAGATGAAACTTTAAGCCATCCTCGCTGTGTATTCCAGCTCTTGAAGAAACATTATTCCCGCTACGACATCGATACGGTATGTAAAATAACCGGTGCCCCCAAAAACAAATACATGCAGGTTCTGGAAACCTTCTGCGCAACCGGAGCTCCTGACAAAGTAGGCACTATCTGTTATGCCATGGGTATAACCCAGCATACTGTAGGGAGCCAGAATATAAGAGCTTTTTCAATATTACAGTTTTTGCTTGGTAACATTGGCCGTCCGGGTGGCGGAATAAACGCCCTGCGCGGGGAAAACAACGTACAGGGTGCAACTGATATGGCACTCCTATTCCATGTTCTTCCATCCTATATTGATTCTCCAACTAATTCTGAAGATTATAAAGACCTGCTCTCCTATATTCGCAAAATTACTCCCGGGGCAGCCAAGCTAAAATTTAACAGCCTGGAAGAATTCCGTGAACTGGTAAAAGCAGGTATTCCTTATTCCGGCTGGAGAGTTCATACCTCCAAGTGGATTGTAAGCCTTTTGAAGGCATGGTATGGCGATGCGGCCACTCCGGAAAACGATTTTGCTTATCACTATCTGCCCAAACGGGATGACAAGAAGAACTATTCCCACATAGCTTTGTTTGAGGCCATGTACAATGGTGAAATCGAAGGCCTCATTATAAACGGCTCCAATCCGGTAGTAGGCGGACCTAATGCCAACAAAGAACAGGAAGCCTTAACCAAACTTAAATGGATGGTAGCTATTGACCTGTGGCTGACAGAAACTGCTGAATTCTGGACCTATAAAGCCTGGGATCGCCCGGTAAATAACCCGAATGTTCCCAAATACACTCCCAAAGATATTGCGACAGAAGTATTCTTCCTCCCGGCAGCTGCGGTTTATGAAAAAGAAGGAACTGCATCACAGACTGGAAGATGGGTACAGTTCCGGTGGAAAGCTGTAGAGCCGGTAGGAGAATCCAAGGCTGACCTCTGGATCTACAATGAGCTTGGCAAGAGGTTAAAGAAACTCTACGCCGGCAGCAAACGTCCGGAAGATGAGCCTATAGTAAACATGACCTGGAATTATGACAGCGAAAACGGCCATGATGAGCCCGACATCTTTAAAGTAGCCAAAGAAATCTGCGGTTATAATGTAAAAGACGGCACGCCGGTAGAAGGATTTGCCAAACTGGCCGATGACGGCAGCACCGCCTGCGGAAGCTGGATTTATTGCGGTTGTACTACATTAAAAGATGGTAAGCTGTTTTATAAATCACAAATGCGTGAAAAAGAAGACCCCTCCGGCCTCGGTTTATATCCCAAGTGGGGATGGGCCTGGCCTATGAACCGCAGGATTCTTTACAACCGCTGCTCCGTACAGCCGGACGGCATAACCCCATGGCCGGGAGATGAAAATAGACGCTTGGTATGGTGGGATGGCACTAAAGGTGAATGGACAGGTGTAGATGTTCCCGACTTCATAAAAACAGTCGGCCCCGACAATCCGGCTTTCAAAGATCCGTTCATCATGCGCCCGGAAGGAAAAGGCTGCATATTTGCCGCAAAAGGCAGCATAAAAGACGGTCCTTTCCCTGAACATTATGAGCCATGGGAAAGCCCGGTAGCCAATATGCTCAACAGTCAGCCTTTAAACCCGGCAGCCAAGGTTTGGGAACCGGATAAACAAGGCAGTGCCGATAAATATCCTATTGTTGCAACTACCTACCGCGTAGTTGAACACTGGCAGGCTGGAGCTTTAACCCGCAATCTGCCCTGGCTGGCAGAGCTTATGCCCAATATGTTTGTAGAAATAAGTGAAGAACTGGCCAAAGCAAAAGGTATAAGAAACGGTGATGAAGTCATCATATCTACTGCCCGCGGCGATGTTAAGGCTATTGCCTGCGTAACCAAACGTATTAAACCCCTGTCATTAGCAGGTAAAAAAGTACATCAAATAGCTATGCCCTGGCATTTTGGATTTAACGGCTACGCAACAGGTGACCCGGCTAACCGCTTGACTCCGCATATAGGCGATGCTAATGCTGTCTGTCCTGAATACAAGGCATGGCTGTGCGATATAAGGAGGGCTTAGGTATGGCAAACATGACTAACCTTTATGATACAAGCAAATGTACTGCCTGCCGCGCTTGTCAGGTAGCCTGCAAAAACTGGAACCAGCTGCCGGCAGTAATCGAACCTTTCAAAGGCAATTACCAGACCCATGAAGATACTAATGGTGACACCTATACTATAGTCCGCATGATGGAATATGAAGACCCGGTAGACGGCGTACAGTGGAAATTCCTTAAATATCAATGTATGCACTGTTCAGACCCGGCATGTATGAAAGTATGCCCCCGGGGAGCTTATACTAAAACCGAATGGGGAGCAACCATCCATGATCCGGATAAATGCATAGGCTGTCAATACTGCAGTTATGCCTGCCCCTTCCATATACCTAAATATCGCAAACGTGAAGACATAGTCGCTAAATGCACCTTATGCGCAGATCGGGTAGAAGCAGGTCTTACACCAGCCTGCGCAGCTACCTGCGCCCCCGGAGCTTTAATGTTTGGAGATCGTGACGAACTCCTGCAGTATGCAGAAGAAAGGGTTAAATATTTAAGAGCCAATGGCTATCCCAATGCCACTATCTATGGGAAAACAGAGCTGGGAGGGCTTAACAAAATATATATCTTAACAGATACTCCTGACAAGTTTGGTCTGCCTGTCAATCCGCAGGTGGCTGAAAGTGTTGGCTTCTGGCAGAATATTGTACAGCCTTATTTTGGCTGGCTAATACCATTGGCTCTGGCTGGTTCAGCTGTAAGTTTCGTAACTACCCGCATTTTAGCCAACAAGCATAAGGATGAAGGGGGGCATGAATAATGCAGCTTTTAACCGAATATCGTGAAGATGTGGAGAGAGTGGAAAGGTTTAACTTTGTATCTCGCTTAACCCACTGGGGACATACTGTAACCTTTTTACTCTGCCTTTTCACCGGGCTGGTACTGTTTTTAGACGGGGTAGACTGGCTGGCTGCCATATTCGGCGGCTACCGGGGAGCCGGTCTGGTGCATAGAATATCAGCAGTATTCATGACTTTATTCATAATAATATTTGTAGTATTTAACTTCAAAGTCATGGTTAACTGGATAAAAGACATCCTGCGTTTTGGCAAAAATGACATAATATTTGTCATGAAATTCCCGTTAGAGTTTTTGGGATTTGAGGTAAAAATGCCGCCCCAGACCAAATTCAACGGAGGAGAAAAAGGGAACTCCATTATCACCCCTACCTGTGTAATACTGCTGGTGCTCAGCGGATATATAATGTGGTTTCCATCAGCTTTTTCTCCCGGTCTGGTAAGGATAGCCTATCCTGTTCATGATATAGCTATGATCCTCTCAACCTGTATGGTATGCATGCACGGATATTTAGGTTCTTTCCATCCTGGCTCCGGTGAATCTTTCTGGGGTATGTGGAAAGGTACCGTAAGAGCAGATTGGGCTAAACATCACCATGCTATATGGTATGAAGAAACTTATGGTGAAAAAAAGGCTGAATGAAAACTACATGTTAAATCAAAAATTTTTATACTCCCAGTAAAAATAAACGGGACCACAAGAATCGATACCTGTGGTCCCGTTTTTCACTCAATAACTGCTATTACTAGAGGTTTTACCACACAGGGGCTTGCTTCTATTTTATAAGCCTTTAAAACTTCTTCCGCTGCCTCCCGTCCCTTGTCTTCACTGTTAGCATGTACCACCGCCAGCACCTCGCCTTTTTCCGCTCTATCCCCTGTCTTCTTATTCAGCTCAATACCTACGGCATGGTCTATCCTGTCCCCTATCTTTTCTCTCCCGGCTCCCAGATGCATGGCAGTATGGCCTATCATGTAAGCATCCAGCCCTGTAATATATCCAGCCCTGTCAGATAAAACCTCATATTTAAACCTGGCTTCAGCAAGGCCATAATCCTCACGGCTTAAATCAATTTTTCCTCCCTGGGCTTCTACCATTTCCAGAAACTTGTCAAGTCCCTTCCCTGAAGCCAGCACTTCCTTTACTTTATCCAGAGCCTTGTTTAAATCTCTTTCTTTTTCGCCCAGAATGAGCATATGGCTGGCCAGCAGTACACAGAGCTCTTCCAAATCAGAAGGCCCCTTCCCTTTAAGGGTATCTATCGCTTCCCTGACTTCCAGGGCATTTCCTATCATTCTTCCCAGAGGTTCATCCATGCTGCTTATAACTGCCCGCACCTGGCGGCCAGCACCTTTGCCTATCCTGACCATAAGCTCGGCAAGCTTTACTGCCTCATCGGCTTTTTGCATAAATGCACCTTTGCCGGCTTTTACATCAAGCAAAATCCCTTCTGCTCCAGAAGCCAGCTTTTTGCTCATTACACTGGAGGCTATAAGGGGAATGCTCTCCACCGTAGCCGTAACATCCCTTATCGCATAAAGCTTTTTGTCAGCCGGCACCAGATTGCCAGTCTGGGAAATAACTGCTGCCCCGATTTTATTTACCTGGGAGATAAAATCCCTGTAATCCATTTCTACCCGAAAGCCAGGGATAGATTCAAATTTATCAATAGTCCCCCCGGTATGCCCAAGCCCCCTTCCTGACATTTTGGCTACCGGCACCCCCAGGGCAGACACCAGAGGAAGAACAATCATGGTCGTTTTATCCCCCACCCCTCCGGTGCTGTGTTTATCCACAGTTTTGCCGGCAATGCCTGACAGGTCAACAACTTCTCCTGAATTGGCCATGGCAATCGTCAGGTCAGTTGTTTCTCTCTCATTCATGCCCTGAAAGTAAATAGCCATAGCCAGAGCCGCTATCTGGTAATCAGGCATACTCCCATCACTTATGCCTTTTACCAGAAAATCTATCTCTTCTTTTTTCAGTTCCCTGCCATCCCGCTTGGCGCGAATAATATCTACATAATTCATTTTAACACCTCACCAAAGCATAAAAACTTTCTCCAGCCAGGCTCCTGTCCACCTTTACTTCAAGGTGTTCAGCCACTGTTTGGCCTGCATCAGCAAAGCTTTTCCTTATCCCCAGGTTTACATTTTTCTTAAGCTTTCTGCCATATACCAGAAGCGGCACCTGTTCCCGGGTATGGTCAGTCCCTGGAGTAGTAGGGTCACAGCCGTGGTCAGCAGTTATAACCAGCATGTCATCATCTTTCATATTATCCTGTATTTCCGGCATCCTCCGGTCAAATTCCTCCAAAGCCCTGGCATAACCTTCCGCATCATTGCGATGGCCATAAAGCTGGTCAAAATCTACCAGATTGACAAAAATAAGGCCGCTAAAATCCTCAGTCAAGACTTCAAGCAGCCTGTCCACCCCTTCCCGGTTGCTGCCGGTGGGATAAGACCTGCTGACTCCGCGTCCAGCAAAAATATCTTTAATCTTTCCTATTCCTACCACTTCTCTCCCCTGTTCCAGCATAAAATCCAGGATATTTTTCTTCGGTTCTAACGCATAATCATGGCGGTTGGCAGTACGGTAAAAGCTCCCCGGCTCTCCCCTAAAAGGGCGGGCAATAACCCGTCCCACATTATGTTCGCCGGTAAGTATCTCGCGGGCAATCCTGCACATTTCATAAAGTTCTTCCAGGGGAATAACTTCTTCATGAGCTGCAATCTGAAAAACACTGTCAGCTGAAGTATAGACAATGGGATATCCGGTTTTCATGTGCTCTTCTCCCAGCATCTTTATAATCTCGGTCCCGGAAGCTGCTATATTGCCTAAAACCTTGCGGCCAATCCTTTTTTCAAATTCTTTTATAATTTCATCCGGGAAACCATCCGGATAGGTAGGAAAAGGCTTTTCAGTTACTATCCCCATCATCTCCCAGTGCCCGGTAGTCGTATCTTTTCCCTTTGACATCTCCTGCATTATGCCATAAGCTCCAAAAGCCTTCTCTACCGGCGCAACGCCTTCGATGCTGGCCAGATTTCCCAAACCCATAGCTCTCAAATGAGGAAGATTAAGCCCTCCCACCCGGCGCGAAATATTGACCAGCGTATTTACCCCTTTATCCCCATATATTTCGCTATCCGGCATTTCTCCGATACCTGCGCTGTCCAGTACGATAATAACCGCTCTTTTTCCCATATGTTTTCCTCCTCATTTCTCCGTTTAAGCCCGGGGATGACACCGGTTGTATATCTCACGCAGCCGGCTGGTAGTAAGATGGGTATATATCTGGGTAGTAGATATGTCAGCATGTCCCAGCAATTCCTGTACCACTCTCAAATCAGCCCCATTTTCCAGAAGATGGGTAGCAAAAGAATGCCTCAAGGTATGAGGGGTTACCTCTTTTCTTATCCCTGCCTTTTCGGCATAGCGGGACAAAATCTTGAAGAAACCCTGCCGGCTCATCCTCTTTCCATTAGCATTTACAAACAAACTCTTTTCTAAATGGTTTTTAATCAAAAAATTGCGCGCCTTTACAAGATACCTCTGCACCCAGTCCAATGCCGTTTTATTTACCGGCACTATCCTTTCCTTGCTTCCTTTGCCCAAACACCTCAAAAAGCCTGCTGTCATATTTATATCATCTAATTTAAGTGCAAGCAGCTCGGATACCCTTACGCCTGTTCCATACATAAGTTCAAGCATGGCCCTATCCCTTATGCCCAGCAGTGTTAGAACATCAGGCTGCTGCATAAGCTGGTTAATCTCGTCCACACTTAAAACCGACGGCAGTTTGCGCTTTATCCTGGGAGTTTCCAGATTGGTGGTAGGGTTTTTTTCTATATACCCTTCCATCTGCAAAAACTTGTAAAAAGACTTTAAACAGGAAAGGCTGCGGGCAACTGAAGTATGGGCCAGTCCATTATCCAGCTGCCAGCCCAGAAACTCCAGGATATCATCTCTGCCTACTGCTTCCATTTTATTCAATAGCCCTTTTTTATCCAAAAAAGCATAAAACTTTTCTAAATCCCGCCGGTAAGCAGCTACCGAATTAGAGGACAAGCCTTTCTCATAGGTAAGGTATTCAATAAAAAGGTCCTTATACTTTTCCATAATTCTCTCCTGAAGTTTTCTTTTTAATTTTGACATGAGGAGAGTATTATCCTGCTAATCTTCATAATAAAACTCCTGCAGGTTGAAAACCAGGCTGTCTATTATCTGGTCAAAACGGCTCCCTTTTTCGTTTTCTACCCGCATAGGATTGCCGGTAGGCCTTTCTTCATCAAAAAAGTTATTCCATACTGGAATCACATCCTTTAGACTGCCTGCCAGATAAGGCACTGCCAGGGCAAACGCTATTATAAGGATTATTACGGTAATGAATTTTAACAGTTTCTTTTTAAAATCCCTGATTATAATTATCACCAGTTTCACCCCCTTTAAAAGATCAGATTTACTATCCAGGGAACAAAATATGCTTCTATAAAAGCTCCCACGGCAATAAAAAGCAAAATGCCCAAAAACATCAAGGTATAGACAGTTATCCCTTTAAGCAGAGGTATAGACTTTAACCTATCCCCGGCCAGTATATAAAATGAAAAGTTGAGGGCTATAACCGACCATACAAGAAAAGCCGGTATATATACCAGATTCTGCGGCAAAACAGACAAGATGGCTATTATAATCCCATTTCCCCCTTTTTCATGAATAAGAAACCCGGTCGTAAAGCCTAAAGCAAATCCCCGCAGGAATACAGCAGCCAGAATCAGGGGAAAGCCAATCACGGTAAGCCCTGAAAACCATATGATTAGCGCCATTTCTGTTTGATTGGCAAAAGCTTTTAAAAACAGGTCATGTTGTTTTATATCCCCGCTGTAGTCTATGTATTTATCTACCAGTTCCAGAAGATACCCTCTCACCCCCCCTTCCAGGCTGGCTGATTTATAGCTGCCGGCTATTATGCCCAGCAGCAAAACTGCTAAAATAACCAGATATTTAAGGGTATTATCTTTTACATGGTTTTTAAACATCTCCTTTAAGCGCATATATATCTCCTTAAAAACTGATGATTGAAAATTCTATAACAAAAAAACCTTCTTACCTGTCTTAAAAAATAATATTTTTAAAACTATAACTTTATGCCCGCAAACCTGTTTGGCTTAAAAACCATAAAAAAAGCGGCTCTTTTTTATAAAAACCGAGAGCCGCTTATTTCCAATAAATTTTTCAGGGTTATTTCTTCTTGCTGTACATATTTTCAATCACATCGGCATAATGCTCAAGAATGACCCGTTTTTTGGCTTTTTGCGTAGGAGTAAGCTCTCCATTTTCTTCCGTAAAGCGCCGTTTAATAATGGTGTACTGTTTTATCAGTTCAAACTCTTCCAGCTGGCTGTTCACTTCTTTTACAGCTTCCTCTATCATTTCTTTCAGGAGAGGCTGGTTTATAAAATCTTCCCCGACTTCTACACAAATCTGAGCCCCGTTAATTTCAGAATATACCACTTTGCTCTTATCGTAACTTATGCCTTCCCGCTCGAAAAGCTCCATAAAATAGGCAAAATTGGGGACAATCAGTGCCGATATGTAGTTGCGTTCATCCCCGATTACAAAAACCTGTTCTACCGCTATGCTGGTGGCAAAAAGGCTCTCAATCTTGGCAGGAGCCACATTTTTACCAATAGCCAGGCATATAATCGCTTTCTTGCGGTCAACAATGCGGTAATAGCCGTTTTCATCAATTACCCCGATATCTCCCGTTTTAAACCAGCCATCTTCGGTAAATGCTTCTTTTGTCTCTTCCGGCTTATTCAAATAGCCTACAAATAAGCCAGCCCCACTAACTTCAATCTCTCCATCCGGTGCCAGCCTTACCCGGGAGCCGTTAGCCTCCGGACCTACTGTACCCGGCTTGGCAGCCAGCATAGGATTATAGGTCACTGCTGAAGTAGTTTCCGTAAGGCCATACCCTTCCAAAACCGGTATGCCAACGATGTAGAAAAACTTCAAAAGGTCCGGAGAAATCCCGGCACTGGCCGAAAAGGCAAAACGCATACGGTTGCCGAAAAGACCTCTAACTTTGGCAAAAAGCTTGTCGGCTATACTGTATTTTATCCTTAATCCCAGGGGAAGCTTTGACTTAAGGTCAAACTCCCAGGTCATGTTATACCTTCCATACTTATCCATACGGTACTTTACCGCTTCTTCCCCTACCTTCAAAGCCCAGTCAAAAAGCTTTTTCTTCAAGGGGCTTAATGCCAGCTGCTGCTGGAACTGCATGTATATCCTTTCATAAAGCCGGGGAACACAGCTGAACCAGGTAGGATTATACTTTTTCATATCCTCCAGCAGGGTAGCCGGGCTGTCAGCATAAGCAATAGTCGCCCCTACCCATATGGCTATCCATTGTGAACAGCCGCGGTCAAAAATGTGGGATAAAGGCAGGAAAGAAAGCACCCTGTCGTTTTCATCCAGAGGATGACCGCTTACATTAAAATATTCATAAGTGCCATCCATGCGGGAAGAAAAACTCCAGTGGCTTAATATAGCCCCTTTTCCCTGTCCGGTAGTCCCGGAAGTATAAAGTATGGTAGCCCAGTCTTCCATCTGGTTGCTCTGCCAGCGCCTGTCATATTCTTGCTTATTTTTAATAAAATTCTGCCGTCCCAGCTCTACAAGTTCCCCCAAACTCATAACCATAGGATGGCTGCTCTTATAATACATATTGAGCATGATTATTTTTTGCAGAGAAGGCATGGCAGAAATTCCCGGCAAAATGCGGTTCAGTATATTTTCATCCCCAACAAAAAGGTACCTGCTTTCTGAATCATTTATTATATAGGTTACTTCCTGCAAGGAAAGGGTAGGATAAATAGTTACCAAAACCCCTCCACAGTTTATGACCGCCACATCAGCGTGAGTCCAGTAAGGGCTGTTTCTGGCCATTATGGCAACCCGTTCGCCTTTGTTAAGCCCCAGGCTGAGCAGCCCGCTGGCAATAAGCTCTACCCTATCTGCCATCTCCCTCCAGGTGAAACTGCCCCCATTGTCCCCTCCATATAAATCGGGGTTAAATACCTGTGCCGTACGTTCCGGAAAGCTGTTCACCGTGTTATAAAAAGCCTGGCTCATAGTTAGGTTTTTCTTGTACATCACATTACCCTCCCCAAAAATACTTTTCCATATATCCCCAAATATGCCTAATATTACGATACAAAATATTCTACGACGAATATTTGTATTTATAAATATTTTACTATGCTATGTTTATTATTGCAATAAAAAATATAACAGCTGTTCGGTAGCCAGCTGTTATATATATTACATGGGCTATTAAATTATATTGGCCTTGCGCAATGCTTCATATAAAACAGGAACCACCTGTTTTTTGCGCGACATCACGCCTTTTAAAAATATGCTTCCCTCAAGGTTCCTGTTGCCAAATGCCTGTTCCACAATAAAGCTTTTTTCACCGCTTATTATAAGTTCAGTCGCCTCTTCCATAATATCCGTAACCATCAGGCACATAAACGCATAATTGCGTTTACTGCATATCTCTTCCATGGTTTTTACAAGGTTCTTTTTGCGCCTGGAAAACTTTTCAAAATCCAGGGTTTCCACCTGGGATATGGCAAAAACGGTATTCCCGCTTTTATACTCCTTTAAGTCTTCATTCAAAAGCTCTTCATCACTTAAACGTTCCAGGTGGTCGCTGTTGTTGAACATCCTTTTTCCCCATTCCAGAAGGTCAAGCCCGGAAAATTCACCAAGCTTTTCGGCAACACGCCGATCCTTCTCCGTAGTAGTAGGGGATTTAAAAATCATGGTGTCAGATAAAATTCCTGATAACATAAGGGCAGCCAGCCTATCAGTTATATACATCCTGTTTTCCAGAAACATGCTTCCTATAAGGGTACAGGTGGAGCCTACCGGTTCATTGCGGAAATAAATGGGGGAAATAGTCTCCACATCGCCAATCCGGTGATGGTCAACCACTTCCAGGACTTCCGCTTCCTCAATGCCGTTTACCGCCTGCTTTCGTTCATTATGGTCAACCAGTATAAGCTTTTTCCGTTTCATAGCCAGGAGGTTGTGCCGGGATATCATCCCCAGATAGCGGTTGTTTTCATCAACTACCGGGTAATTGCGGTAGCGGGTAGAAAGCATCATTTTCTTAACTTCACTTACGAGTTCATCTTTCTCAAAAAGTACCAGTTCCCTGGTTTTCATAATATCTGCCACTTTATAATTGAATATCTCCCTCAAAACGCGGGGGCTTTCCTCTATATCCCTTCCCCCTCCCAGGTGATCCATGAAAATCATGGCCAGGTCGCCAATAGTCAAAAGTCCCAGAAACTTGCGGTCTTCATCTAAAACTGGCATGGTTTTTATATCATATCTGCGCATGATGTTAGCCAGTTCCATTATGCTCATATCAGCAGTAGCATATATTATATCCCTGTCTTCCAGAAGGTCTTCCGCGGTAGTGTATACATTTTCCAGCACCAGGGGAGGTTCAAACTGGAGTTCATGCAAAAGGGAAATTATATCATCATTTAATTCTCCTGCTGCCGCTGCCACATATATCCCTTCATCGGTGGCCTGTTTATAAACCTTATAGCTTATAGCCGCAGCTACTGAATCTATATCAGGATTTTTATGCCCTACCACATATATCGGCTTCAATAAATACTACCCCCTTTTGAATTATTTATAAGTTCCGGTCAGCAGAAGGTTGGCAATAAACTGGGCAGCCAATACATCCTCCAGAGAGTTTCTGCTGGCCGCAACTACCGCAATGCCTGTATTGTCAGGACGCAGGTTGTCCAAAGCCCTCCTGACGGCCGCCACGGCAGGTTCCAGGCCTTTTTTGTAAAGGGTTCTGGCAACTGTTCCGGTTATTACCTGCCTGGTTTCCACAAAAGCGGCATCATAGGCAACCCCTCCCGTATCAGTAACGGCCACTACTACCTTATCCTTCATATCTGCCAGCTTGGGAGTTTCCGCTCCTATATTGGGGATTACTGCCTCAATAATACCCTTTTCACTTTCTATTCCTTTTATAACCTTGCTGCAGCGGGCAATACGTTCCTGTTCGGTACCAATGCGCGGTTCAGCCACTATTATTACCCCCCGGTTCCTTTCCCGGGCTAACCTTCCCGCTTCTTTGCCAATTTTTTCAGGCATTACAGGAACCGGTGCCCTGGTAAAATCCGGACTGGCTCCCAAAACAGCATAAGCCCCTGCCTCCATGGCGCTTTCCAGGGTAGTCGACATATCGATTACATCCACTATCATGACCAGCATGCCTTCCCTGGCAGCCTCTTTTGCCCCGCTGGCATCAGTAGTCGTTATTATCCGGGGCGATTTTACCATAATATCCTCCGCCTCCTGGTAAAATATTAAGCTTCCCTTCTCTCATCCTTTTAATCATTTCTGCTGTCTTTTCTCCCGCTATCTTTTTTATCTCTTCAATATCCGCCTTTTCCGTTATTTCTATTTCACTGGCATAAAAGCGCAGCAATTTTTCTACCGTTTTTTGGCCTATAAAAGGCAGTTCTTTCAAGGGTACCCGGTATCGGTAAGGAGGCCTTCCCACTGGATGATGAGGTATATCATAATCTTTTATCTCATGAATGCGGTCCCATACCCCTTTTACCAGATTTTTGTCTCCTCCACATAAAGGGCATCTTAAAACCGGAGGGGGTTCATCGGCAATCTTTTTGCAATCCGGGCAGAAGCTGCGGTGATATTTCCCCATCCTGGGATCCATCCCGTAATTGGCTTTTATCCTGCGCCCCTCCTTTTCTTCCAGGCACATACAGAGTTCATCAAAATTCAAGTCCTGCATGGAAAAAAGGTTGTATTCTCTTCCTATATTGGCTGAAGAATGGGCATCGGAATTAGATAAAAAAACAAAATTATGCGTTTCTTCCAGCATATCTGCCATGTCAGTATCAGCACTAAGCCCAAGTTCAAGGGCTTTTATCTTTTTTATATCCCTTCCCAGTATATTAAAAAGCCGGTCAGTAACTGTCCCGTATATTCCCTTATGAGGGGTAAAGGCATGGGCAGGGCACAGAAAACCGGAAAGCAAAAAGGCAAGGTTAAGCAGTTCAGCCAGGCCTGCGGTACACTTCTGGGTAGAAAGATTTAAGTTTTTAATCTTCTTTTCCATATATTTCTGATAACGGTAAAGGCTTTCCAGATAGGGAAGGTAAATTACTACATGGGCTCCTTCCCGGGTTTCTACCTCACAGCCAGCAACAAGCATAACCCCGTTTTTGGCTATAAACCCGCCCCGGGAATGTTCTCTTAAATCCCCATTTTTGAGCATATCCTCTATTTCCGATAAGACCAGGGGACTTCCCGCATCTACTATCCCTACTATATCAAGCCCCTTAATTTTGGCATCATTAAATATAATCTTTCGCAGGTCAAGTTCCCGGGAAGCAGTAATCTTAACCGGTTTTCCCTGTGCACGGCCTATATGTATGTGCAGATCTCCAAAATACAGCACTGCAAGTCCTCCCTAAAATTTACAGCCTGTTCGGGACTTAACCCACTGTATGCCTATAATGCTTTTGGCATCCATTATCTCACCTTTTGTCACCATTTCATAAGCTCTATCGAAAGGAATAACTTCTACCTCCACAAACTCATCCTCATCAAGCTGCAGAGCACCCTGCCTAAGTCCTGTTGCCAGAAAAAGATGGATCTTTTCATCAGTAAAACCGGGAGCAGTATAAAAAGCAGCAAGTTTTTCCCAGCATTCAGCCGTAAGCCCGGTTTCTTCCTTTAACTCCCTTTTGGCCGCTTTTAAGGGCTCTTCCCCTTCATCACCAAGTATCCCGGCCGGAATTTCTAACAGGGCTTTTTCTACCGGTTTTCTATACTGCCGCACCATATAAATATTATTTTGTTCATCCAAAGCCACTACCGCTACCGCTTCTTTATGCTTTACTATCTCCCGGGTGCTCTCTTTTCCATCAGGCAAAAGTACTGTATCCACATTTAGCTGGACAATCCTTCCCTTAAATATAACTTCCGTCTTTACCGTTTTTTCTTCCAGCATAAAAAACCTCCTGCATATTTTTTCCAATAACGCATAAACTGATTATGAGGTGATGCAGATGAATATGATAGTACAAAAAAAAGGCATAATCTATCTGGGAAAAATCAAGGACTTACCTTATCTCTTTTCCGGCTATCCACCCCATATAACTTTGTCTGAGTTCATAAGGCTCAATCTAAACTAGCCTTACCCTGTTCAAAGGCTGGTGGTTTAGCATCTTTATAGCTGCTGCGGCAGAGGCTCCCAGGGATAGGAAAAATTCTTTTTCCTCTGCAAGTCCTCTTCCCATGGTAGTTATATTTATTTCGGCCTGTTCAAGTATCTCAAATATATCACTGCCGTCTTCCAGGCAAATCTGGTAGCGGTCCCACAGGCCGTTTATTCTCAACTGCTCAAATATATAGGATATTTTTTCTTCATCCATAACCGGGAGAGGTAGAACAGCTTCAACCCTGCATACGCGCGAAAGAACAGTCAAGGTATGATGGCTTAGGCCCCTGTGCCGCTCCCGGGGATCGGCAAAACTTATGCGGGGGACACATACAGGCAGGCCTTTAAGGGTTTCTACGGCATTAAGTATTTCTCCCTGCTCAATTCCTGTAAATCCCCATTTGGTGCCGGTTCCCACTATACCCGGGCCCATGCTTACAATAATAACATCCGGGTTAAATACTTCCCCGGCTGCCAGAAGCCCGGAATATATGTTGACAGCTTCCAGGTCGCCTCCAAAAGCATGGCCCACCGTAACCGTACCTGATAAAAACCCTTTTTCTTTCAGATAGTTTACCGTGTGGCTGAAATATAAAGGAAGTGCTGCCCCATCTGTCATCACATAAGCAGTTTTAAAACCTGCTGAAGCAAGCTTCAGGCAGAGAGGTGCCAGCATGGAATGCAGGGTAGCAACCAGTACCGGGGTATTATCCAGGCTGTCCCGGTTTTTAATCCTTTCATGATAAGGGCTGGCTTCTTCTTCTACACTTAATACCTTGAGCTGCATAGGGGTATACCTCAGTTTCATAATATGCCCCCCCGGAGTTAAATCTTTTTCCGGGCAGCTCAAGTTGGCCATAATGTAGTGATATCCTCCGCTTCCCAGCTGCAAAGAAACTGCAGTGGTATTTAAAAGCACCTCATCACCAGGATTTACTTCTCCCACCAGATCAGGATAAGCTATGCACTTTTCCTCTCTGGCATCTATTATGACTTTAAATCCTTTAATCCCCCTGCGGGCAAACAGTTCTTCCTTTATAACCCCTTTTTTTATCTCTATCATATCAATTCCCTGCTTTCTTCAACTCTGCATAAGTTTCGATAATGGAAAGAATAAGTTTTACATCGGTTACCAAATCACCTATCCTGATATATTCTTCACTGGTATGCACCTTGCACATCCCTATACCCAGATTGGCACAGGGAATGCCAGCCCCATTTATGATACTGGCATCACTCCCCCCGCCAGTTCCTGTAAATTTTGGCTCTATTCCTATCTTTTCACAAGCCCTGGCTGCTATTCTAACTACTTCAGCATCCGGGGCAAGCTTTACCCCCGGATAAAGAGCCTGTATTCTAACTTCTCCCCTGGCCCCTTCTTTTTCTACTTCACTTAAAAATACCTGCTTAAGCTCTTCCGTAAGTCTGGTAAGTTTATCCTGATTGAGGCTCCTGGCTTCTCCTTTAATATGGCAAAAATCAGCCACAATATTTCTGGCTTTTCCTCCCTCAATCAAGCCAAAATTACAGGTAGTCTCCTCATCAAGCCTGCCGCACGGCATCTTTGCTAAAGCCCTGGCTGCTGCTTTTATGGCATTTATGCCGTTCTCCGGGTCCATACCGGCATGAGCAGCTTTTCCATATACCAGGTATTCTATTTCATGGTGCCAGGGAGAACCTGTCACAATTGTTCCCGGTTCCCCACCAGCATCAAGCACATAAGCCATCCTTGCCTGCACCCTGCTGAAGTCAAAATTTTTAGCCCCTTTAAGGCCTTCCTCTTCCGCTACCGTAAATAAAAACTCTAAGGGAGGATAAGGCAGACCTTCTTCTGTCAGGATATCTGCAACTTCCAGAAGTACCGCAACAGCCGCCTTATCATCAGAACCTAAAATAGTATCTCCACTGCTGCGGATAATATCGCCATCAATAACTGCCCTTATTCCTTCACCCGGGCTTACTGTATCCATATGGGCAGAAAAAAGGAGAGGCGGCATATCTAAATTCCCGGGAATCTTCACCAGCAAATTGCCGGCATTGCCTCCAATAATTTCGCCAGCATTATCTTCTTCCACAATAAATCCCCGTTTTGAAAACTCCGCCTGCAGGAATTCTTTAAACTCCTTTTCCCTGCGGGAAACCGAACTTATGCCTACCATTTTCACAAAGTTTGCAACCAGCCTTTTTTGGTCCAGCACCTCATTTTTCCTCCTTGCCTTTATCTTCCCAAATCGTCAAGCCATTTTAAAACCTGATTATTTTCTATAGTTTCGGTAAGCGAATATTTTTCGGTATATACATGTACCGCCAGCAGAAAAGCCAGAACCCCAATACGGTAAGGAAATTCCAAAGATAAAACACACCAGTATCCTAAGGCAAGCCCCAGCACATTAGAGCCAGCATCCCCCATCATAGCTTTAGCCTTGAGGTCAACCGGGAAATATACCACAACAGCTCCCAGAAGAGGCAAAAACAACCATGAATTCGTATTAAACCGGGCTAAAGCAAGGATAACAGCCCCAAATATTAAAAAACCTTTAATCGCCCGCCCCGGCCTCAAGTCTAAAAGATTTAACAGATTGGTGAAAAGGGCAATTATTAAAGTATTTACAATTATATCATACCAGCTTTTTGATAGAGATAAGGCTAAGAATAAGGATATTACGCCTCCTCCCAGGGCTTTTAAGCCACCTGTAGTAAGCCTTCCTTTAAAAAGAGCGCCAAAATGCCCCTTAAATCCCAAAGTGTCGCGCCTTCCCAGACGGTCATCAATAAAACCCAAAAAAGAAATAGCTACCAGGCCAAAAATAAATAAAAGGTACGCATCTTCGTACCATCCTAAAAGCTCATAAAATACAGCCACTATGATAAGTGACATGGGAAAAGATATCCCTGCACTTACCGGTATATCTATTCCCTGAAAGTTTTTGCCGGTAGCACCGGTTTCCTTTAACATATTGAGAAGCAAAAAGAGTACCGCTCCTTCCGCCAAAGCCCCTAAAAACAAAGGAATTACCTGGATAAGGTAAAAATCAAGCAAACTCACTTCCTCCTTATTTCATCTTTTATAACCTTCAGTACATCCAGGAACTGTTTTCCTCTGTGTATAAACCCTTTTAAATCTCTTCCCGTTTCATTGTGTTTCATTTCTGTAGGTACTTCCATCACCCGAAAACCCTTCTGCAAAGCTTTAAGGGTCATTCCCAGCTCCACTCCATACGCTTCTTTAAAGGGAGTGACTTCCCGCAAAACTTCTTTCGTCATAGCCCGCTGGCCGCTTAAAGGGGCAATCGAATCCAGGTTACCTGTCCTTCTTATAATCCAGGCCGCAGTCCCTTTTACCAGGCCAAAACCTCCCTTTCTGCTTGGAGGCCCAAAGGCTGCAATACACAAATCAGCTTTCCCTTCCAGAACCGGTTTGACAATCTTAGAAGCTTCTGCCGCCGTCTCCCCCAGATCCCCATCCAAAAAAACTACTATATCTGCATCTTCCAGATAAGGAAGGGCAGCATTCATAGCTCCCCCCTTTCCCCGGTTAACTTTGAGATCCAGAAGCTCTACCCCGGCAGTTCTTACTTTTTCCGCAGTATCATCGGTAGATCCATCATTTACCACCAAAATACGGTTTATCTCCCTAACCTTTTTTACCCCTTCTATAGTGGAAATAATACGTTCCCCTTCATTATATGCCGGAATAACTGCAGTTATTTTCAACTCCTTTCACCTCCCAGGGTGTCAACCGGGAGGGAAGGCATAAATTTTTCCGCCGTTTCTTTGATACCGTAATGGCCGGCTTCTCCTTCCAGTGCAAAAACCAGCGATATCTGCCCGGGACTCAAATCTATGTTATCGACTGTGCTTATATTATTCTTCTGATAATCAGGCATATAAGAGTACTCTACATTGGAAACTTCAACCCCTAAAACCTTTACCCCCTCTGTCATCAGGCTTTCTATAAGCCTCTGGTCAAAAACCGGGGCAAAATAGTTTTCCACATTGTTGCATCCGCCTACCAGAATCACTCCATTTATCTGTTCCGCATAATCGCCATTAAATTTTACCAGCTCGTTTTCCTGCAAAAATTTTATTTCTTCTCCCCCTGCTTTATTCATTACCGCCCTAGCCACACTTTCTGCTATATACTGCCTTAAAACATCGGGAGAAGTGTCAGCAGGAAGATGGTAAAAATCAATTACCTTTTTTATGATTTTGGTGCTGCTCAGTTTTATGTTGGCCAGCACCACAGTTTTGGAAGTCACTTCTGCACCCGCCTGGTTAAGGGTATTTATCATGCCGGCCGGTATGTCACTGGTACCTGTAACTACCACCGCCAGCTTATAATCTTTTAAATGGTCTTTAACCAGAAAAGGCATAACCGTCCGGCTGTAATTTTCATAATTTTCGATAATGCGGTTTTTCTGTTCATTCTGCATAATCAGCACATTTTCCCTTTCCCGCAGCACATCAAATTCGTTCTCCAGCCGGTCGATAATTTTTTGCTGCTGGTCAACCAAAATACCATCACCTTTGATGGTGCTGCCGATAAGTATCCCCAGGCCAAGTGCCAAAAAAACCGCGATAATAGTGGCAATATGATATCTCAGATCTACCATAATCCATTACTCCTTAAAAATCAGATATTGAAAAACAGTTTGAGCTGCAGCCACAGCAAACGGAAAAAAGGCCTGGTAGCAGGAGAAACCCATAATATTATACTTATGGGAACCATGGCCGCCATCAGAAGCTGCATCAAATACCGGGAAGAAAGGCTCTGCTTGTAAAGCTGGCTTACGCCTCTGGCATCAACCAGAATGGAGCCCACCTTCAACCTTACCAGGAAAGTGCTTCCCATCCCTTTACGACCTTTTTCCAGGAAATCTATCATGTTAGAATGGGTGCCCACTGCCACAATAAGGCTGGCTCCATATTCCCAGGCCAGTATCATGGCTACATCTTCGCTGGTTCCGGGCATAGCCATTATTTTAGCATCAAGCCCCATTCTTTTTACCCTTTCAAGCCCCGGAGCCCTTCCGTCAGCATAGGCATGTACCACTATTTCTGCCCCGCTTTTTAAAGCTTCATCCGAAACACTATCCATATCCCCAACAATTATATCCGGCTTAAGACCAAATTCCAGAAGAGCATCAGCTCCCCCGTCTACGCCGATCAAAACTGGCCTTTCCTCCTGAATGTAAGAACTTATAGTGCGCAGGTCCTCTTTGTAGCTGCTTCCCCTGACCACTATAAGGACATGTTTGCCCAGCATGTTAGTATTAAGAACAGGAACTTCCACATTGCCAAGGAGAATGTCTTTTTCCTTTTTGGCATATTCCAGGGTATTGTCTACAAAATTGTCCAGTTCCTGCTGGATATTTTGATTGGCTTCCCTTATTTTCGCTTCTACATCTTTTAATGTAAGCACTTTTCCCCTGGCAACCATCCTGTCTCCCAAAAAAATCCCGTCACCTTTTATAGTTATAACAGCCCCTTCTTTTATCTCCTCAAAAACCGCTTCCCCAGCTTCATCTATTATAGGTATTCCGGCTTTCAAAATCTTATAAGCTCCCCTGGCCGGATAGCGGCCTGTTATAGAAGGCAGGGCATTGATAACCGCCTGCGGCTTTATGTCAATCAGCGCATTGGCAGCAACCTCATCTATATCATCATGGTTTATAATAGCAATTTCATTTTTTTTAAGCCTTTTCACCAGATTTTTGGTACGCCTGTCCAATCTGGCCCTTCCTTTTATAAGCATAACCCACCTCATAACACAAGCCAAAATGTTATTATAACTTTTTACTTATATTGGCATTATTATCCTTCAAGTCAGTATTATAACATATCTATAAGGGCTAAACCAAAAAGTATTTTTTATAAAGAAGCGCAAAACCGGATTTTTCATATATTTCCCCAATTATTTTCCCCATTTTTGGATATAAAAATTAAAACCGCCCAAAAATGCAGGCGGTTTTGAGAACTTGTTTGAAAATCAGGATTTTAGGTATCTAGCTAACTTTATTTTCCAAACGCAGCCGGTCAGCAATTATGGCTATAAATTCGGAGTTGGTAGGTTTTCCTTTTTCTCCATTTATCGTATAGCCGAAAAACTTGTTTATCTTTTCCAGGTCTCCACGATCCCAGGCCAGTTCAATGGCATGCCTTATTGCTCTTTCTACCCGGCTGGGAGTTGTATCATATTTCTGGGCAATGGCAGGATACAATTCCTTGGTAACCGCTCCCAGATAATTAACCTCTTCCACTACCATCATAATCGCTTCCCGCAGATATTGATAACCTTTAACATGAGCCGGAACGCCGATTTCATGTATAACTTTGGTAACCTCTACTTCCAGATCTTTCTGGGCAGAAACCGGTTGTATATAAGCAGCCATGCTTCCCCTGCTTTCATGTTTGGGCATGGTATTGCGCGCTATTTCCCTCACCCTGTCCCCTAAAAGCTGCAGGTTGAAAGGCTTAAGGATATAATAATCTGCTCCCAGCTGTACCGCCTTCTGGGTTATATTTTCCTGTCCAAAGGCAGTCAGCACTATTATCTTGGGGGGATTCTGGAGTTTCAGGTTCCCTATCTGTTCCAAAACTCCAATACCATCGACATAAGGCATAATAAGATCCAGTATCAATACTTCAACTTCCTCTTTTTTCAGTATTTCCAGAACTTCCATCCCATTGTTGCATATGCCGACTAACTCAAAATCCGCCTCATTCGTAAAATATTCTCTTAAAATGCCGCAAAATTCCCGGTTATCATCTGCCAGCAAGACCTTTATGGGCTTATTTTCACTGAACATAAGACATAATTCCCCCTCATCCCGCTTTA
Organism: Thermosyntropha tengcongensis; assembly: GCF_055381335.1. NCBI lineage: Bacteria > Bacillati > Bacillota > Clostridia > Eubacteriales > Syntrophomonadaceae > Thermosyntropha > Thermosyntropha tengcongensis. The sequence continues at coordinate 559,296 of NZ_AP042437.1, read as the reverse complement.
TAATTTTCCCTTTTTAGCTATTAAATTTTTTCGACTATACACCAACTATTTCCTGCTTTTTTTTTCTATCAAATTAATCAATAATCCTGCAGACAATAACATAAATATACAAACCTTTCCCCGGATACTATCTCAAAAACCCTTTATCCACCTTGCTTTTCCTTATAATTACATATTTCCTGCCAGAATAAACATTATAATTTGTCGAAACTTTCTAATCCTCTTTTCTGTATTCTTCTAGCTCAGCCAGCATATTATCCATAAAAACCCCATATCCGCGGGTAGGATCATTTAAAAAAACATGGGTTACTGCTCCGATTATTTTCCCATCCTGAACAATAGGGCTTCCGCTCATGCCCTGAATTATCCCCCCGGTTAAAATTAATAGCCTGGGATCGGTAACCCTGATTATCATCCCTTTACCGTTTTGCCTTTCCGGATAAACTTTTTCTATTTCAATAGAAAACTTTTCTATGTTATTGCCGTTCACTACTGTATACATCTCCGCTGGCCCCGTCTTTACCTGATGTGCATACCCCACCTCTACTGTATAGTCATAAAGAGGGTTTTTTATCTCCCCATCAGTTTGTCCATAAATGCCAAAAAAAGTATTTTTAACTATATTACCGGAAATTCCTCCTTCACTGTCAAAAACCCCAATCTTTTCCCCCGGCCTTCCTGGCCTTCCCGGTTTTATAGTCTGTACAGAAGCACTCATGATTTTCCCTTTCAACACATCTATTCCCTGCCTGGTATCAGCATCAACTATTATATGTCCCAAAGCTGCATAAAATTTTGACTCTGGATCCCAGAAGCTTAAAGTCCCTACCCCTATTACCCCATCCCTTACATAAAGCCCTATCCTGTATCTTCCAGTTTCCGAGCAAAAATGAGCCTTTACCGGTATACTTATGATCTTATTTTCCCTTTTTATCCTCAAACTAACGGTTTCATCCTTTTTCTCATCAATAATCCGTGCCAGATCATTTTCCGTTTTCACTTCATATCCATCTACAGCCATAATAAGATCGCCTATTTCAATTCCCTGTTCCCTGGCTGGGGATATTTTTTCTCCCTCAGGTGTAGTTATGGGAGCAAAGCCAACCACCATAATACCATTAGACTGCAGCAAAACCCCTATAGAATGTCCGCCCAAAACTACCCTTTTAACTGGAACCGATTCTACCTCAATAGTCTTTACCGGAATATAGCCCCAAACCTTAAGGGTAACTTCCGCTTTTCCCGGCTTTAAAGCCAAAATTTCATAACTGTTCCCGCTTTTTCTTACCGTTACCGGGAAATCTTCAGGCTGGGCAAATACACTTTCATAATGTTCATTTACCAGCATGTCCAGTTTATCACTGATTTCAGCGGGAAGCTCAAGTTTTATGCTGCTCTTTTCTCCTACCACCAGTTTTGTGTTATCAGGCAAAGTCAAAATACTCCGCATCTGCGGAGTAAAGCACAAAACCAGAAACAAAAAAGCTATTATAAAACCTAAAACAGGACGCATCCGTCTATACATGGACAAAGCTTTCACTCCCCTGAAAAATTGACACTACATATTTTCTCCCTCCCTCAAGCAAAGTATACAAATAAGGGATTTAAAGGAGCAAAAATAAAAAGGGGATCTAAAATCCCCTTCTTATAACTCCAATATCGCCTTATCCAGCATTTCACCGGCATGTTTCAAAGTAATCTCAGAATAGTTTTCTCCTCCCAGCATCCTTGCCAGTTCCTTAATCCTGCCTGCATAATCAAGTTTCTTAACCCGGGTAAAAGTTTTTCCTTCCCTCACTTCTTTCTCTATTAGATAATGCTTATTCGCATAACTTGCAATCTGCGGAGAATGGGTAACCAGAATTACCTGATGGCTTCTGGCAAGTTCCCCCAGCTTTCTGGCCATAGCCGTCAGCGCCGTCCCTCCCACCCCCACATCAATTTCATCAAATATAAGGGTAGGAACTTCATAAGCTTCCGCCAGAGCCTTTTTCAAAGCCAGTATAAAGCGGGATATTTCTCCCCCGGAAGCAACTTTAGACAAAGGCCTCATCTCTTCTCCCGGATTGGGTGAAAACATAAATTCCACTTTATCCAGCCCATTTTCCGAAAAATCATCTTCCCTTAAAAGTACCACTGCAAATTTGAGATAAGGCATGCTGAGCTCCCTTAATTCTTTATCTACTTTTTGTTCCAGCAAATAAGCCCCTTTCTGCCTTAGTTCAGTAAGCTCCCCTGCCAGGGCCAAATATTCTTTTTCAATGGCAGCAAGGCTTTTAAGGAGGTCTTCCTGCCTTTCTTCCGCGTTATTCAGTCTTTCCCATTCCTTTTCCGCTCTATCCAAAAAAGCAAGAATTTCTGGAATACTTCCTCCATATTTCTTTTTAAGTTTGCCAATTTCATAAAGCCTGGCTTCTACCTCATCTATAAGGCCTGGCTCAAAATCCAGATCATCCCGATAACGGGAAAGCTCTTCCGCCAGTTCCTGTATGTTATAGTAAATTTCTTCCAGACGGGCATAAATCCCTTCCAGAAAGCTGTCTTTCTTTGCTCCATTAAGCACCTCGACAGCTGCTGCTATCTGGTCATAAGCGCTTAAGCCATTTTCATCACTGTAGACCAGCTTTAAGACCTGGCTAGCCGCTTTAGCCAGTATATGGGCATTGCGCATCTTTTCCGCCAGCTGGTTTAATTCTTCCTCTTCTTCAGGCTTCAAACCGGCTTTTTTGATTTCATTTATCTGGAAAGCCAGAAAATCAAGTTTCTGGGCTCTATCCTTTTCCTCCCTTTTTATCTCTTCCAGTTCCTGTATCATTCTGCGGTATTCCTTATAGATTTCTTTTATCTTATCCCTTATTTTCCTGGCTTCGGGAACAAAGCTGTCCACATAGCTCAAGTACATCTCCGGACGCAGGACAGTCAGATGATCATGCTGCAGGTGCATGTCTATCAGGAAAGGGGCTATTTTTTTCAAAAAAGCTATATTAACTGTGTGTCCATTTATGCGCGCAATGCTTCTCCCCTGGGGATATATCTCCCGGGTTATTATCAAATGGTCGTCTTCCTCTTCCATAAAACCGCTTTCTTTAAGCAGAGACCTGAGGTCTTCGCTGTCTATACTGAAAACTCCTTCTACGGTCGCTTTACGGCTGTCGTCTTTTAAAAATTCATTTTTTACCCTTTCCCCCATGATGAGGCTCAAGGCATCTATAATAATGGACTTGCCAGCTCCGGTTTCACCGGTTAGCACATTAAGCCCTTTATCAAATTCCAGCCGCAGGTCATCAATAAGAATAAAATTATTAATATATATTTCATGCAGCATAAAAATCCCCTCTTATCCTAAACCGGCATAATAAAGCCCCTGAATTCTTCGGCAATCTTTTCCGCCGCCTTTTCCGGTTTTACCACCACAAATACCGTGTCATCCCCTCCTACCGTCCCCAAAATATTAGGATTATCATAGTTATCGATAATGGAAGCGATAGACTGGGCTGCACCGGGAAGGGTTTTGATAACTACTATATTGCCGCTATAATCTATATTGACTACTGAATCAGCAAACGCCCGCTTCATCCTTTCCTGGGAAGCAATAAGCGGTGTAGAGGCAGGCAGAGCATACCGGTAGCCCTCTTTATCCGGAATCTTTATAAGCTGCAGTTCTTTTATGTCCCGGGAAACGGTAGCCTGGGTAACATCAAAACCGCTTTTTTTAAGAGCTTCACAAAGCTCTTCCTGAGTAGCTATGCGCTGGTTAGATATTATATCTATGATGGCAAAATGCCTGCGCGCTTTCATGTTAAAGGAACCACCACCTATAATTTTTGTACCACCATTATACAGGGAGGGTTATTAACCTGGTTTATAAACCTGGTTTCCCAAACTTCAAACTTTTTTTGGGGAAGAAGAGCCAGATAATCGCGTATAAGCTCTATTTCCTCTTCTCCACCTTCATGTCCCGGATAACCTACAATCGTTATCACCCCACCAGGGCTTATAAGCTCAACAGCCGCCTCAACAGCCTGCACGCTTTTTTCCCCTTCCGTCTTTATAGCGTGATTTCCTCCCGGAAGATAGCCTAAATTAAACATGCAGGCTTTTACAGGTCCAGGCACATATTTTTTCATTTCCGCATGGTCTTCGCTTATAAGTACCACCCTGTTCTCCAGCTGGTGGGACTTTAGCAAAACATAAGCGGACTGTATGGCTTCTTCCTGTATATCAAAAGCAAAAACTTTTCCCGACTCCCCCACCAGCCTGGCCAGTAAAAGCGTATCGTGGCCTCTTCCACAGGTAGCATCAATTGCTCTATCTCCTTCTCTTACTACCTGACTTACTATGTAGTGGGAAATATTGACTGCATTTTTAAATGGCACCTGCAACATAACCTTTCTTTCTCCTAAAACCTTCCTAAACGTTTATCGAAATGCTGAAAAAAAGAAGGTTTCTTTATATTTAAAAGCTTGAGCTTATAATCAGCTTTTTTAAAATAAATCTCATCTTCAGGCAGCAGGTCAATATTGACCTGCCCATCAGCACACAGTATTTCTTCTCCACTTCCTGAATTTTTCAGATACAAAACCCGGTTGCCTTTTATAACCAGCGGCCTGCGGGCCAAAACATAAGAAGAGATCGGAGTTATGACCAAAGCCTCCATATCCGGTTCCAGAACCGGTCCTCCAGCAGAAAGGGAATAGGCTGTAGTTCCGGTAGGAGTAGCTATTATAACCCCATCTCCCTTATAATCAGCTATTTTTTCATTTTCTATGTACAGGGGAAAAGATAAAAGCCTGGGCACCCTGGTCCGCACCACTGCTTCATTCAGCGCTGAAATTTCTGCATGTAAAGTACCGTTTCTATAAACAAATACTTTGAGCATCATGCGTTCATCAATGATATAATCCCCTTTGGAAAATTTTTCTAAACAGGTTTCTATTTCATCCACTTTTATATGGCTTAAAAAGCCAACCGTCCCCATGTTCACTCCCAAAAGGGGCACATTAAAACAGGCATACTGCCTGGCAGCTCTTAAAAGCGTGCCATCGCCGCCCAAAACCATGATGATATCAATATCTTTAAATTCAGAAAGGGCTTCTCCATTGTCAATTTCTACCCTGCATCCTTTAAGCATAAGCTTTTTAGCCACTTCCTGGGCGGTAATCTCCGTATTCTCTTTAAAACGGTTATTGACTAAAAGAATTTTCACCTTAATGCCCTCCAAGCTCGCTGTGCGCTTCGGCCACCACTGATTTTATCCGCTTTTCTATATCAGGCAGCATCTCTTCTTTTATACCCAGTTTTATAAAATACTCAATATTCCCCTGCGGTCCGGTAATAGGGGAATAGGTTATTCCGCTGCAATATAAGCCTTCTTTCTCAGCCCCTTTAATACACTTTAAAAGGACTTCCTCATGTACCAAGGGATCTCTTACTACCCCTTTTTTGCCCACCTTTTCCCTTCCTGCCTCAAACTGAGGCTTAATGAGCGATATTATTAAGCCTTCCGGCTTAACCAGATTTTTTACCACCGGGAAAACCAGGAGGGTAGATATAAATGAGACATCAATAGTTGCTATATCCACCATCTCGCCCAGCGCCTCCCGGGTAAGATATCTCACGTTGGTTTTTTCCATATTTATAACCCGGGGATCATTGCGCAAAGACCAGTCCAGCTGTCCATAACCTACGTCCACAGCATATACCTTAACTGCGCCATGCTTCAAGGCACAATCAGTATATCCCCCAGTAGAAGCTCCTACATCCAGGACTACCTTTCCTTCAAAATCAACGGCAAATACTTTTATCGCTTTTTCCAGCTTTAATCCTCCACGGCTTACATAGGCTATGCCTGTTTTCTGCAAATCAATCCTGGCATCTTCTTCTACAGAAGTACCTGGTTTGTCTATTCTTACGCCATTTACCAGCACTTCTCCTGCCAAAATCAAAGCTTTGGCTTTTTCCCTGCTTTTTACCAGGCCTTTTTCCACCATAAGCACATCAAGTCTAATTTTGGCCAAAATCCAGCAACTCCCATTTATTATAGTCCAGCAAATCAGGCCAGCGGTTTATTATACTTTCCGCAACCGACAAAGCATCCATCCCTATATATTCCCACAAAATTTCTACCTTGCCGTGATCTATGAACTCATCGGGAATCCCTATACGCAAAACATCAGCCTCTATCCCGTTATCAGCCAGCATTTCCAAAACCGCACTTCCAAATCCTCCAGCCAGGCAGTTATCTTCTACAGTAACTAATCTCCTTAAACTGGCGGCCATTTGCATAAACTGCTGCCCATCCAGGGGCTTTATAAAGCGGGCATCTACCAGATAGACTGAAATGCCTTTTTCCTGAAGAATACCGGCTACATCCCTGGCAATGCTCATACCCCGCCCTATCCCAATTATACCCAAATCTCTGCCTTCATGTATTACCCTGCTTTTCCCTGTTTCTAGAATATTCCTCTTTTCTGAAATCTTTGCTCCTTCCCCTATGCCGCGCGGATACCTTACCGCTACCGGCACATCAAGAGCAAAAGCAGTTTCCAGCATATCCAGGAACTCATTTTCATCGGAAGGAGCCATCATGACTAGATTGGGAATACTGCGCAGATAAGAAATATCAAAAACTCCATGGTGGGTAGGGCCATCTTCCCCTACCAATCCAGCACGGTCCACGGCAAATATAACGGGAAGCTTTTGTAAAGCTACATCATGTACAATCTGGTCGTAAGCCCGCTGCAGAAAAGTAGAATAAATGGCTACCACCGGGCGCAAACCACCCCTTGCCATCCCTGCTGCCATAGTTACTGCATGTTGTTCACATATTCCTACATCAAAAAAGCGGTCTGGAAACTTTTTGGCAAAAAATTCAAGGCCGGTTCCTCCTGCCATAGCTGCAGTTATGGCTACAACGCTTTTGTCTTTTTCAGCTTTATTTACAATAAAATCACTGAATATTTCTGTATAGGTCTTCAGCTTTTTTTGCAAAGGGTTTCCTGTATTTACATCAAAAGGACCAATACCATGGAAAATGTCAGGATTACGGCGGGCAGGCTCATATCCGCGGCCTTTTTCAGTTATAGCATGAATAAGCACAGGACCTTTCATCTTTTTGGCATTTGCCAGCACCAGGGTAAGTTCATTAAGATCATGGCCGTTAACAGGGCCTATATAAGTAAAGCCAAGTTCTTCAAAAAACACCCCAGGAACCATTATATATTTTACCATATCTTTGACTCTACCTGCAGCCCGTGCAATATTAGGGCCTATTCCCGGTATTTTATTAAGTACGGTTTCAATCTCTTCTTTGGTCCGGGAATAAGAAGGTTCCGTGCGCAGCCGGTTTAAATAGCTTGATAAAGCCCCTACATTCCTGGAAATAGACATTTCATTATCATTAAGGATTACCAGTATGTCGGTTCCCGCATGTCCGGCATGATTCAAAGCTTCAAAAGCCATACCTCCAGTAAGGGCACCATCACCTATAACGGCAATCACCGAATACTTTTCTCCCCTGAGATCACGAGCCAGAGCAAGCCCCAGCGCAGCAGAAATGGAAGTACTGCTGTGCCCGGTATTAAAAACATCGTGCGGGGATTCTTCATACTTGGGGAAACCGCTTAATCCCCCATACTGTCTCAAAGTAGGCATCCTATCCTTCCGGCCGGTCAATATCTTGTGCACATAGCTTTGATGTCCTACATCCCAGATAATCTTGTCAATTGGGGAATTAAAAACATAATGGAGGGCTAAAGTAAGCTCTACCACCCCCAGGTTGGCAGCCAGATGTCCTCCACATCTGGATACCGTATCAACCAGGAGCTCTCTTATTTCCTCTGCCAGTTTATTCATCATGGAAATATTAAGTTTTTTCAAATCATGAGGTGAATTTATCCCGTCCAGTATTCTCGGCATTACTTATATCACCTTCTATTTTTAAACAGTTCGAGTCCAGTAATCCTTTCCCACCAGTCGATAAGGACAGCAACCCTAAAAATAATATTGTTCGCTTTGCTGAGCGCTATACTTTTGCCTACCGCTTTTCCTCCTACTGTTAAAGCAGCAATCAAACTGGTCATCAAAGCCCCCAGCAAAACAGTATTGGTTAAATCTAATATGTCCGCCATGCTTATAACTATTCCTGCCCCTATCGCACCGCTTAAAGTCCCAGCTACATCACCCACCACATCATTGCAAAAATTAGCTACTATATCGGCATTGCGGATAAGTTTTACCGCCTGTCTGGCACCAGGCACCTTTTTGGCTGCTTTCGCGTTAAATGGAGGCAAATCCGCAGCAGCTGCTGCAGTACCTACTATATCAAAACATATACCGGTAAAAATAACCAAAAATAATAAAATAATAGCCAGTATTACACTATTTACTGCTCTTACCAGAGCTTCCGAGCCCAGGCTGACAATAAGAGCAATAAAAAAGGTAAAAAAGGCTACTATCAAACCTGAAAACAGATTTTCCTTCTGTATGTAATGTTTCAATTCTTTTACTCCCCCAGATAAAAAAAAACGGTTCTGGCAAAAGGTTGTTTATCGAGTAAACGCTGCGACATAGGTCCAGTAGGTTTTCCCAGCAGGTCTCCCACCTGTTGCCAGATGGGCGGTTTCCCTTTATGCCCGCTTCACCGCGTCACCGCAAGTGAGACTGGATTACCACTAAGTACGCACTTTAATCCTCGATAAACCGCGCAAAAATGCGCACAGTCTAGGAGTTTTCCTCAACAACCCTACTTGGTGTCTAGCCTCTTTTGCAGCAGACGGTTTCAAAACAGGCAGCAGCATCCTGGCCAAGATACTGCCGCCTACCAGGTTTATCCGCCGCCACCACTCAAGGCAGGCTACACTGCACCCAGCTTTAACCGAATGCAGGTTTTCTCATCACCTTGCGGTGATGAGCCTCCGCGAACATAGGGGTCATGTCCGCATGCCATTGCGGATTGCCCCTATATTCTTAACTCCCAGCACTGACCCCTGACTGGGCGTCAAAAGCCAGTACCAGAAGCTTCATCGATGTGCCCTTAACGGATTTTTAGGCCCGTCTTCGACACCAAAAGGGTTGACTAGAATACTGCAACCTTTTGCCAGCTACTTTTCAATAATATATTATACCACAATTTATAAATCGCTGTTGAGGCATATATTCTATCATATTGTTTGTGCAAAAGCAAATTAATAATTGCGGTAAAGGACAAAATAGGCCAGCTGCCTTAAAAATTCCGCTTCCTGTCCAAACATCCGCAAACTGTTAATACATTCCTCTATTTTTTCCCTGGCCAGTTCAAAGGCTTTCTCCACCCCAAACAAAGTAACATAGGTAGTGCGCCTGTTCTTTTCATCACTTCCTACCGGTTTGCCGATAATATTCTGGTCCCCTTTTACATCCAGGATATCATCAGTTATCTGGAAAGCAAGGCCAAAGTTATAGGCATAATCCTCTAGGTATCTTAGCCTATCCTCCGGCATCCCATGCAGTATAGCCCCTGCTTTCAAAGAAGCCTTAAAAAGCTCTCCTGTTTTGAGCACATGCATCTTCTGCAGGGTATGATAGTCTATCCTAATTCCTTCCGTTCCTAAATCTATAACCTGCCCTCCAATCATCCCCCGGCTTCCTGCGGCACCTGCTACCTCGGCTATGGCTCTGGCTGCATTCTGCGGCATAATTCCCGGAACCTCCGCATTATGCGCCATAAGCTCAAAGGCAGCGGTAAGCAGAGCATCCCCGGTTAAAATAGCTACCGCATCGCCATAAACTTTATGGCAGGTAGGCTTTCCCCTCCGGAAATCATCATTGTCCATAGCCGGCAGGTCATCATGCACCAGTGAATAACAGTGGATCATTTCTACTGCACAGGCAGTCAAAATTACATCTTCCGGATTTCCTCCCGCAAGCCTTGCACCTTCCAGGACCAGGATAGGCCTTATCCTTTTCCCGCCATTAAAAAGCGCGTAATGCATGGCTTCATGGATAAGCGGGGGATAGCCTTTTATCCTTTCAAAACAATCATTCAGATATTTCTCTATATAGCTCTGCCTTTCTTTAAAGGCCTGCTTAAATAAAACCTCATCAAAAACTGAATGTTCCATCAGCAACCTTCCCCTATATCAAATCCTACAAGTTCAAATTCGCCATCATCCCTTTTTATAAGCTTCTTTATTCTGGCACTTGCCTTTTCCAGTTCCTCCTGGCAATAAAGAGAAAGCCTCATGCCCTCTTCAAAAATGTCTATAGATTCCTTGAGGCTCAAATCACCTGCCTCCAGTTTCCTAACTATCTCTTCCAACCTTTTTAAGGCTTCTTCAAAACTCATATTTTCCATGACTCCTCTTTTTCCCTGCCTTTTACCTCCAGCATAATATTGCCATCTATCAATCTGGCCGTTAACCGGTCCCCGGTTTCTATTTTATCAACACTGTTTACAATTTCCCCATCTTTCATAATAACCGCATAGCCACGCTTAAGAACCCGCAAAGGGCTCAAATTTTCCAGGCTAGATAAAGCCAGAGCAAAATGGTGAGCTTTCCTTTCATATATATTTTCTATGCTGAGTTCCAGCTCCCTTCCCAGCCTGTTCAGAGATTCTTTTTTTTCCCGCCATATATACTCCGGCTCCTGCCAAACTCTTCGCATCATAATCCTATCTAAAAATTCGCTGTAGTAGGAAATTTTCCTTTCCAGCAAACCTGTTATACGCTGCCGGTAAGAAGCCATTTCCTCTCTAAAGCTGCTCAAATCCGGCACTGCCAGCTGGGCTGCCTGGGTAGGTGTGGCCGCCCTTACATCAGCTGCCAAATCAGTAAGACAAAAATCCACTTCATGTCCTACAGCAGAAATAACCGGAATTCTGGAATGGTACACCGCCTCTACCACTTCTTCCGCGTTAAAAGCCATTAAATCCTCTACCGAACCGCCGCCGCGCCCAATTATAATAACATCAACATCTCCATATTCATTTAGTTTTTTTATCCCGGCCGCCAGTTCATAAGGAGCTTCCTCTCCCTGTACCGAACTATGTACCAAAACTACCTCCACTCCTGGATGACGGCTTTTTAAAATGCGCCACATATCCCGAAGAGCTGCCCCGTCCTGGGAAGTAACTATACCTACCCTCCGGGCAAAAGGAGGCAAAGGTTTTTTATGTTCAGGGTCAAAATATCCTTTCTTTGCAAGTTTTTCTTTTAACTGGCTTAAATAGCGAAAAAGCTCTCCCAGGCCATAAAGCCTCATTTCTTCTACATAGAGCTGATATTTACCCTGGGGAGGAAATACCGCAATATTCCCCCTGGCCAGGACTTCCTGCCCATCCTCCGGGGAAAAATTAAGGCTGCGGCAGCGGCTTTTAAACATGACACAGTTTAAAATCCCTTTTTCATCTTTTAAGGTAAAGTACATATGGCCGGAAGGGCTGTGCAGCTTAAAACCTGATATTTCACCTTTTACCCAGATGTCACATAAAACCCCATCTGTTCTTATAAGTTGATCTATATATTCATTTACTTGGCTTACCGTGATAAATTCAGGCATTATTCCCCTTTTTTCCTCCTGGCCGCAGTATGCAAATTGAACAAAAGCTTGCTTATAAGTATGGGACCAAGTCCTCCCGGTACTGGAAGCAAAAACCCCTCTTTATCCTTAAAGGTTTCTCCATCCAGATTGCCGCATATTTTATCATAGGAAAGCCAGTGAAAACCTGCATCTATAACAAGAGCCCCTTCATTTATTACATCAGATTTGATAGATAAAGGGTCCCCTTTTTCAAAAAGAAATATATCGCTTGCCCTTAACTTTCCCCTGTTTTGGTCAGGTATTATATCTACCTCTACCCCTTTTTTTAAAAGAACAATACTTAACGGCAGTACCAGGTCAAATGAATCCCCTACCAGAACAGCCTTTTTGCCTTCCAAAACCGGCATATATCTTTCTATCACTTCCATAGCTGCCAGGGCAGCACAGCTTACAAAATAAGGTTCTCCACTCATAAGCATTCCCCGGTTGTATGGTGTAAAGCCATCTACATCCTTTTCGGGAGCAATAGAGGCCAGTATCTCGTCAGTATAAACTTTTAAAGCTTCGGGCAGCGGAAGTTGAAGCAAAATGCCGTCGATTCCTGGATTTTGGTTTAGCTCTTCTATTTTGGCAATTATGTCTTCTTTTCTAGCAGCAGCCGGAAACAAAAAATATTCTACCCTGCCCCCGCTGTATTCAACTGCCTTTTCTTTCAGACCTACATAAACCAGGCTTTCCTTATCATCCCCCACCACTATTATGGCCAGGCAAGGATTGAGATTTATAGCAGCATTTTGTTCCTTAACCTTTTCCCGCAATTCCCGGGCTATAGCTATTCCATCAATAATCTGCATAATAATTCCTCCTAACCCTCCGCCAGCTGCCATTTTAAGGCCTCCAGGGTATTTTTCATCAGATAAGCAGCGGTTAAAATCCCTACCCCTCCCGGCACGGGAGTTATATAATCCGCTCTTTTGGCTGCCTCCTCAAACTGCACATCTCCCAAAATCTTGTCTTCTACTGCCGTTATACCTGCGTCTATGACAATAGCCCCTTCTCTAACCCATTCCCCTTTAACTAATCCTGGATGACCAGCAGCTACCACCAGTATTTCAGCTTCTCTTATATGTTTTTCCAAAAGGCCGCGTTCATAAGTAGCCAGCTGGCAAACCGTAACCGTAGCTTCTTCCTGCATGAGAAGGTGAGCTGTCGGCTTGCCAACTATGTCGCTGTTGCCTATTATCGTAACTTCTTTACCTTTCAAATCTACTCTGGTAGCCTTTATCAAAGCTACTATCGATTGAGCAGTACAGGGAATCAAGCCCGGCATACCCAAAAAAAGCTGTCCCAGATTTAGAGGCGTAACCCCTTCCACATCTTTTTTCTGCTCTATACTCCACTGCGCTATCTTGGTATTTATATGTTTAGGCAAAGGCAGGTGTAAAATCAAGCCGTTTACATAAGGGTCCCTGTTTATATCCCTTATCATATTTAAAAGCCGCTCCTGGCTCGTACCTGAAGACAGCTGGATTGTTTCATAGCTTATGCCTACTTCCTCGGCGGTTTTTTTCTGTGATGACAGATACACCCTGGAAGCAGGGTGGTCTCCTACTTCCAATGTCATAAGCAAAGGAGATTTTCCATACTCCTCTTTTATTTGTTTAACCTCTTTCGCTACTTCTTCTAAAAGTTTATCCCTGACCAACCTGCCATATAAAATATTCCCTCTTCCCATTCTCCTTCACCCCATATATAAACTAGCCAGCCTTTTTATGCACCGCACGGGCCAGGAGGGCAACTCCTACCGCATTATCGGTGCTCAAATGGGGATAGGCAAAATAAAGCCTCAAGCCCACCCCTTTATGCTCCAGCCTTTTAGTAAGCCTTTCTTTTATAAGCCGGTTTGACATCACCCCTCCTACCAGAAGCACGTCTTTTACTCCCCTCTCCTTACTAACCATCAGCAAAACCTTTTCCAGGGTATTGGCAATAACCCGCAAAACTGCAAAAGCCAATTCTTCTCTGGAGCATCCCTTTTCCCAGAGCCTTAAAGCCATAGTCTCGGCTCCGGAAAAAGAAAACCCTTCTTTGCTGACTGAGGAAGGAATAGCCAGCATGCCTTCTTTTTCCTCTACCTTCAAGGCAAGTTTTTCCATCTCTTTGCCAGCAGGAAAAGGAAGCCCCATAGCTACTCCTATCCTGTCAACCAGCTGTCCAGCATGAATATCTAATCCCCTTACACATTCCTCCATATCAAAGAAAGAAGCAGTTCCCCTTTTTACATGCAAAACCTCCGAAGTCCCTCCTGAAAAATGAACCACCAAAAATTCCTCTCTGGCAAGCAGGGAAGGATTGTTATAAATTCCTGCCATAACATGCCCTTCCTGGTGGCTTACTGTATAAAGCGGAATACCGGAAGACAAGCTTAAAACCCTGGCTGCGCTTTCTCCAGCCTTGAAAACCGGCATATAGCTCTCCTCTGCCGGCCTTGGTTTAGTGCTTGCTGCTACAGCGCTCAAACGAGAACTTATTCCCCTTACCTTTTCAAACAAAAGAGGCAGATTTTTTACATGCTGAAAAACTGCCTCCGACTGCCTGAGCCCCCGCTCCCCATCCGGAACCGAAAGCAAGATGCGTTCATCCTGCAATATATTGCCTTGGTCATCAACTACCGCCAGGGAAGTCGTGTAGGCACTGGTATCTATCCCCAGATAAACACTCATGAAATTTCACCTGCGATTTTATCCAGTATGGCATTCACAAAAGCGGAAGACTTTTCATCACCGTATACCTTGGCCAGCTCTATGGCCTCATCTATGGCAATAACCGGCAAATCCTCTTTAAGATAAAGCATTTCTGCCGCTGCTATCCGCATAATATTACGGTCTACGCTTGACATGCGTTTTATATCCCAGGCATTAGAATATTTAGCTATTTTTTGATCAATATCGCCAATATGCTTAAGGCACGATTCTACCAGCTGCCAGGCAAAGTGCCTGTCTTTCTCCGGCAGACTGTTTTCGCTCAATAAATAGTCAAAAGCTTCCCTGGGGTCTGCCTTGGACTGTTCCACCTGAAAAACTACTTTAAAAGCGGTTTCTCTTGCTCTGCGCCTGCTCAAAACTCTCTCCCTTTCTATTCAAAATGCTCATCTAATCTTTATTTCTAAAAACCTCTTTAAGCCAAACATCCAGATCCTGTTTTTCATCAATCTTTTTACCAATAAAATACCCTAAAGCTATGCAAATCATTATAAAAAGCGCTTTCAAAAATCCGTAGCTTACCACCAGGATAGCAGCTATAAGCCCTATCAAAATCCCCAGTACCTTTCCCCTGTGCTCCTGCAGTATTAAAAGTAAAAACTTTTCCCACATAGCCCGTGCCTCCTCAATATGAAAAATCAACCGCTTTTCAGGCATTAAGCTGTTTGCTTTGAGTACCCAGGTCATCAACCAGAATCCTTACACTATCTACTTTAAGCCCGCCCAAATCTTCCAGATATCTTTTTACCGTCTCCTTAACCTTTTCCGTCATGTCAGGCACGCTGTACTCAGGATTTATCATCATATGTAAATAAACTATTAACCCTTTATCACTGCTGTTTACTACCGGCCTTATCTCTTTTACCCCTTCTACCTGCCTTACCGCCTTCATAATTATAACCTTTATGGCATCAATAGTTATAGAAACCTGTCCATCAAGATTGCTGTCAATAACTACCGTTTTCGGCTTTTTATCAGGAATTAACACCTTTATCATCAGGTAAGCAAAAATAACTATCAGGACCAGAGCACAAATGCCAGCTATTATCCTGTTTTCCGGAGTAGCAAAAATAAGCGCCCAGTAGTGCAGAGGTTCCGGCCTGCCTGCTGCCCCTGCCAGAACGATACCGGCCAATCCCAGAAATATAAGGTTATATAAAAATAGCAGAAAACGCCAGCCCAGTGACATCACTTTCCCCTCTTTCTCAACTTAATAATAGCAAATAACCCCCTGGCCACACAGGGGGTTACATTAATTCCCTTCTTGCTCTTAGTTTTCTACATCAGCAGCCAGTTCACTATTATCTGGATTAGCTGACTTTTTCATAGAAACTCCTGCTACATAAACATTAACCTGGGTTACTGTCAATCCGGTCATAGTTTCTACTGCCAGTTTAACCTCTTTCTGTACATTGCCTGCCACCTGGGGGATAGGATAACCGAACTCCACAACTATAAAGATATCGATCTTGGTCTCCTCACCCATAACTTCCACTTTTATGCCTTTACCATAATTTTTCCGGCCCAGCTTTTCTACCAGTTCGGTTCCCCAGGTCCCGCTCATGGCAGCTACCCCTTCTACTTCCGAAGCTGCCAGACCGGCAATAGTAGAAACTACTTCATCCGCTATACGTATTACTCCAAATTCATTGGCGATTTCCGGCTTCTGGTTTTCCACGCCTTTCCACCTCCCAGCTTTCTATATGGTGTATTATAGCAAAGTTTTCCTTTCGGTTGCAAATATTATTTTTCCTGCATCCGCCTCTGAATAAAGTTGGTATAGACTTCTCCCCGCCGATAGAAAGCATTATCCAGTACCTTCAGGTGGAAAGGTATAGTAGTCTTTACCCCTTCAATGTCAAATTCCTGCAGAGCCCTCTTCATGCGCAAAATAGCTTCACTGCGGTCTTTGCCCCATACTATAAGCTTGGCTACCATAGAATCGTAGTAAGGTGGAATAACATAGCCTGGATACACAGAAGAATCTACTCTTACCCCCAGGCCTCCCGGCACAATGTATCTGGTAACCGCCCCCGGGGAAGGAGCAAATTCATTAAATGGATCTTCCGCATTGATACGGCATTCTATAGCCCAGCCGTTCATCTTTATATCTTCCTGGTTAAATGACAAAGCCTCACCGGCAGCAATCTTTATCTGTTCCTTTACCAGGTCTATACCGGTAACCATCTCGGTAACCGGATGTTCAACCTGAATGCGGGTATTCATTTCAATAAAATAGAAATTTTTATTTTTATCAACCAGAAATTCTATAGTGCCAGCACTAAAATATCCCACTTCCCTGGCTGCTTTAACAGCCGTCATACCCATCTTATGGCGCAGTTCCTCATCTACAAAAACCGAAGGAGCCTCTTCCAGAAGCTTCTGGTTCCTTCGCTGCAAAGAACAATCCCTTTCTCCCAGATGTACAATATTTCCATGTTCATCGCCCAAAACCTGAATTTCAATGTGCCTGGGCTCTTCAATATATTTTTCTATATATACCTCATCATTGCCAAAGGCAGCGCCTGCCTCCATCCTGGCCGTCTTAAGGGCTTCTTTCAGGTCTTCCGGGGAATGAGCAAGCCTCATGCCCCTGCCCCCTCCGCCAGCTGAAGCCTTAATCATCACTGGATAGCCTATCTCATCAGCGATTTTAACTGCTTCTTCATAACTTTTTACTGCCCCACCACTGCCTGGAACCAGGGGAACACCTGCCCTTTTTACCGTTTCCTTGGCTCTTATCTTGTCACCCATAATTTCGATGGCTTCAGCCCGGGGGCCGATAAATTTTATATCATTGGTAGCACAAAGTTCAGCAAAATATGCATTTTCTGCTAAAAACCCGTATCCCGGATGGATAGCTTCCGCTCCGGTAGTTTGGGCAGCGGCAATTATATTAGGTATATTAAGATAACTTTGCTTGGCTGGGGGTGGTCCAATACATACCGCCTCATCTGCCAGCCTGACATGCAGGCTTTCCCGGTCAGCTGTTGAATATACCGCTACTGTCTTTATCCCCAGCTCTTTACATGCCCGTATAACCCTTACTGCAATTTCACCGCGATTGGCAACTAAAACCTTGGAAAACAACATCTCACACCCCTTAATCCTGCTTGATCAGGAACAGCGGCTGTCCATATTCTACCGGTTCTGCATTATTTACCAGTATATCAACTATCACCCCGGCTACTTCAGCCTTTATCTCATTCATGAGCTTCATTGCCTCTACAATACACAAAGTTTGCCCAACTTCTACCCGGTCTCCTATTTTTACATAAGGAGGAGAATCAGGAGAAGGAGCAGCATAGAAAGTTCCCACCATGGGGGAAACAACTTCTACCAGATTTTCTTCTTCTTTAGGAGCCTCTTTTTTGGCCTGTACTTCAGGCCCTTTTGAAACCAGCTTTACCGGTTCAGAAGGTAAGGCCTCCCTTGCCCCCTGGATAAACTTGCGCAAAGTAAGCCGGTAGTCATCCTTCTGCAGTTCCAGTTCCGCAATGCCCGTTTGATCTAAAAGGAGCATTATTTCCCTGATTTCATCAATATTCATTTCATCATCACCCCTGCTAACTGTTGCCTTTCTCATCTTTTTAGGCGCTGGCCTTTCTTTTCTTTCCGCCTTTATTTCTTCCCCTACTTCATCCTGCGGCCTTATCTGAGGCACATCTTCCACAGTTCTGTTCTTGCGGTATTCAAAAAATTTCAAAGCTACCTGCGGGAATAACGCATAAGTAAGTACATCTTCTTCACTTTCTGCCAGATGGCTTACTTCCTGTTTAGCTTTTTCCCATCCCGGCTCCAGCAAATCTGCCGGCCTTACGCTTATTACCGGGTCATCCCCTATTATCTTGCGCCTTACCTCTTCTTTTACCGGTACCGGCGGCTTGCCGTAAAAACCGCGCACATAATCCTTAACTTCACCGGGACAAAGTTTGTACCTTTCACCGGTCAGGACATTAAGCACTGCCTGTATCCCTATTATCTGGCTGGTGGGGGTAACCAGGGGAGGATACCCCATATCTTCTCTTACTCTTGGTATTTCAGCCAGCACCTCATCAATCCGGTCAGCTGCTCTCTGTTCTTCCAGCTGGGAATATAAGTTAGAAATCATGCCTCCCGGAACCTGATGTTCAAATACCTTCATATCAGATATACGGGTTACTCCACGTTCAAACCCTTTATGTTTGCGAATCTTTTCAAAATGCGTAGCCACTTCAAAGAGCTGGTGCAGATCAAGCCCGGTATCCCATTCCGTATCCTGCAGAGCCCGGACAATAGTTTCTACCGGAGGCTGGGAAGAGCCAAAAGCCAGAGGCACACTGGCCGTATCAACAATATCCACCCCGGCTTCTACAGCTTTAAGAATCGCAGCGACTGCCAGCCCTCCTATATAGTGTGTATGCAGCTGTACAGGAAGCCCTACCTTTTCTTTAAGTTCTTTTACCAGTTCATAAGCTGCATAAGGTGCCAGAAGCCCTGCCATATCCTTTATACAGATAGAATCAGCCCCCATATCCTTAAGGGCCAGAGCTGTTTCCACAAAGTGTTCCATAGTATGAACCGGGCTTATGGTATATACTACACAGGCCTGCGCATGTTTTCCGGTCTTTTTTATCGCTTTCATGGCTGTTTCCAGATTGCGCACATCGTTTAAAGCGTCAAATACCCGGAAAATATCAATCCCATTTTCAGCCGCTTTCTCAACAAATTTATAGACTATATCATCAGGATAATGGGTGTATCCTACCAGCGACTGTCCCCTTAACAGCATCTGCAGTTTAGTCTTTTTTACATTTTTGCGGATTATGCGCAGCCTTTCCCAGGGGTCCTCATTCAAATAGCGGATACATACATCAAAGGTTGCCCCTCCCCATACTTCCAGGGAATGATAGCCTATCTCATCCAAATATTCCAAAACCGGAAGCATATCATCAGTAGTCATGCGGGTAGCCCAAAGGCTTTGGTGGCCGTCGCGCAGAGTAGTATCAGTTATCTTTATCCTGCTCATATTGCACCCCCTGAAGATAAAAAAAAATAATATATATTAATTATTTAGGATAATTTTCGTCATATACAAATAGACTCAGGCAATTGCCTGAGACATAAATTTATCTTGATATATTATAAAAATAATAGGGTGTTTTTGCAATCATCCGTATTTATGTATACATCATTTACTTTCCAGCACTTTCTTTTAATATTATTGATATCTTGCTGTCTTCCCCGGTTACACCTTTTACCAGTTTTCTTATCTCATTTTCTTCCTTTTCCGTAAGATGGTCTCCCTCTACTACTACACTAACCCCTCCTGACTGCAAAACCACCACACAGTCTGCAAAACCTTTAGATTTTACCAGATTCTCCAGCTTAACCTCTTTTTCCATTTCTCTGGTTATCTCGACTATCCGCAGGGAAGCAGCATCCCTGGCCTTTTTCTCCGTTTTTTCATTATTTATTACCTTTTCCAGCATCTCTATCTGCCTGCTGCGCAGATTTTCCCTTTCCAGCCTGTACTCGGCAAAAAAATCTTCCTTTTTCTCTATACCTGTTTCTCTTTTTATATCAGAAGCTAAATCCTTTCCGGCTGCATTAACGCTTTTTCCAGCCACCTGTATACTGTCATTATTTTGCTTATTATGTCCTAAAGTATACAGTTTACCTATTCCGAAAACCAGAATTAATATAAGCAAAAAACCTATTCCTAACTTTCTGGCATCTACTACCGTAATCATTTAAGCCCCTCCTCTCCAGGCATTACCTTTACTTTATGCACCGGGATATCAAGCAGAGTAGCAGCAGCATAAGTAAGATTTTCCCTGACCTTAGAATTCCCGGCTCCTTCAGCTACTACCAGAACCCCAACAACCTCCGGATTTTTGTGTTCCACCAGCAGTGCGCCGCCCGAATTAACAGCTATATCCTGAGAAACATTAGTTTCATTGGTAACCTTTTTACTGCCTCCACTTTCCTCTGCATAATCCTTTTTTTCCTCCCGCACATTGGCGGCATAAGTTTTAACCCCGTCTGAACTTAAAGTTAAGCTCACCTCAACTCTCCCTGCCCCCTCAATCTGAGAAAGTATAGAAGCCAGTTCTTCTTCCATCTGAGCCTTTACTCCTTCCACATCTTCTTTCTGATAAGCTGGAAGCGGGGTAGATACAGAACTTTTCTGACTGGTATTGGTTACAGGCCAGATGAGGGCCAAAATACCCAGACATCCCAGGATAACCAGAAGATACTTGCTTTTTTTGACCCATTCATTTTTTTGCCCTGCCCCTCCTTCTTGACTGCTTCTCATCCATTCAGCAAGCATTATTAACCCCCCTCAAATTGAATTTGTATGTAATCCCTATCAAGGCCGTACAGGTTTTGAATAATACTGATTATTTTGTTTTTTACCATTTCCTCATCGGTTTTTTCCCCTCGTCCATCACTGTTTAAAAAAACCCCTACCTTTTCTTCCTCCATCTCTTCCTCCTTTTTGGACCTGACTATTATATGTATTTTTTCCAACCTGCCGTCATCGTCTATATAAGCCTCGGTAGTCACATCTTCCACTTCCGGAAGCATTAAAGCAACTGCACTTATCTGCCCCTGAATCTTTTCCTTTACCAGAGCATCACTCTGTTTTCTTATTTCTCCCTGTAAATAGTTTCCTTTCTTTAGTATTTCCTTATTATCCATATATTTATCTGTATAATCCCACATACTAACCTTTACTTCCTGATCTCTAAAAATAAAAGATAATGCTGGATTTAATACTGATACCAGAATGAAAAGCCCTATGGCAAAACGGACAAAAGGCTTAAGACGCCCTTCCGGCAGCAAAATCTCAAAAAAACTGGCCAAAATTATAATCACCAGAATATTTTTCACTATTTCTGCCAATACCGACATGCTTTTTACCCTCACCCTTCCTAAGACCCTGATTTAAATATGCTCTATCTCAGTATGAACTGGTTAGATACAGAAGCTACGATGATTATCATGACCAAAAACATCAGGGAAACTGCCGCCACGGCTGACATCATCAAAAACAGGTGGGCACTCATAATTTCCAGAACGGTGGCAGTGCGTCCATCTCCCAGAGGCTCAGCCAGAGCAGAAGCAATTTTATATATAAGAGCTATAGCCGCTATTTTCAAAACCGGAAACACAACAATGCCTAATATAATAAGCACTCCATAGACAGTTACTGCCTGTTTCAAAAGAACTACATAGCCAGCTGCCACCTCGATGGTATCCGAAAACATCTTCCCTACCAATGGAATAGAATTGTCAGTTATAAATTTGGTGGTACGCAGGGTTACTTTATCCAGAACTGAAGCATAAACGGTCCTTAAGGTAAAAGCGCCGACAAAAATTGTTAAGAAAAGTCCCAGTGTCAGCTGGGCCATCTGGGTAAAAAACCTGGCCATCCTGGCCACCTTAAGGCTTTCGGTCATATTGTTGATCAGGTTTAAAACCGCGGACATTATAATAAAAGGAAAGACTATGTTCTTTATAGCATTGGCCATAACGCTGGCTGCCCCCATCACCAGCGGGAACGCCGTAATAGAAGTATTTACGCTCCCCAGTCCGGCTACCAGGATAGCCATCTGCGGAAGCAGGCTTGCCATAAAAGAAACCATATTATTTACAGTTTCCAGGCCTATATCCAGAACCAGTTTAAAAGAACCCAGGGCTATGGCACAAAGGGCTAGAAAACAAGCGGTATAAGCTATCTGGCTAATACTGGATGAAAAAGAACTCTGCAGATTTATAATTAAAGCGGACAA
The DNA here is from genome assembly GCF_055381335.1 of Thermosyntropha tengcongensis. Classification (NCBI taxonomy): domain Bacteria; kingdom Bacillati; phylum Bacillota; class Clostridia; order Eubacteriales; family Syntrophomonadaceae; genus Thermosyntropha; species Thermosyntropha tengcongensis. The sequence goes on along the minus strand of NZ_AP042437.1, from coordinate 537,236 downwards.
TACTGCCAGAAGCAAAAGCTTGCCTAAAAGCCCGGTATTAGCTTTTATCTCTTTAAACAAATAGCTGGTTAAACTGTTCATTAATTCCTTATAGTCAAATGTCCATTCACCTTTGATAAAAGCTATAATCCAATCTTTAACCGGTTTATTTTCTAAATATGAATTTATTTCACCGTCAATCTTGTTTTTGTACTCTTCCATTACAGTAAAATCTAGGCTCTCCATAGCCTTGCCCACCGAAAAAGCTTCTACATCCTCTTCCGATGCAGAGGCTCTGGTACAGGGATTAAAAAATACTATAAACAAAAGCAATAAAACTAGACCTGCTTTGGTGATAAGCCCAATATATCTTCCAGACAAACAAATATCCTCCTTGACGCAAGCTTTTATCATGAAGTATAGTAACCAAGCCTTTATTTGGGTATAATTTCCATCAGGGATTCCAGAATAGCAATCATGATGGGAAGGGCCAGAACGGCAATTATAATTTTGGAAGCAAACTCTACTTTTTTGGCTACAGCCTGTTCGCCAGCGTCCTGGCATATGGCCGCTGCAAATTCCCCCAGATAGGCAACTCCCAGGATTTTCAAAATGGTTCCCAGGAAAAAATGGTTTATCTGGGCCTTACGGGTTATTTCCTGCATTACATTTATGACCGCAGACATTTTTCCCATCATTAGAGTAAATACAACTACACTGAAAACAATGCTCAAAACTACTGCCATAACCGGCTTTTCCTGACGCAGGATAAGAAGAAGCAGAGTAGTTATAAGGGCTAATCCTACAATTCTCGCAATTTCCACCTACATCGCCCCTTTTAGCTTTATAACATTAAAGATTAAAAACTGATCTTACTACTGTAAAAAGCTGGTTCATCAGTTGAACCACAATAATAAGCACCACTACTACCCCGGCCAAAGTCAGCATCTCTGCCTGTTCTTCCTTATTAGCCTGTTTTAAGACTATGGACAGAACAGATATAAGAATTCCTATGCCTGCAATACGGAAAATAATTTCAATATTCATATAAAACCTCCTTATGCTGTCTTCCTATATCAAAAGCAAAACCAGCAAAGCTCCCATAATAAAACCGCCGTAAGACCATAATTTTTCTCCACTTTCCGCTTCTTTAATCGCCTTTTGTTCCATTATCTTAAGCTCTTCCTGCAAGAGAGAAAAAACTTTGTGCTGTTCATAAGTATCAGACATACCTATCTGCAGGGCTGCCGTTTTCAAAAGTTCTATGTCTTCTGTTTTCAGGCTCGAGCTTTTTTTAAGCTCTCCGATCCCGCTCATCCAGGCTTCTGCTGCAGTAACCCCCGCTTTTTGGTCAAGTTTTTCCGCACAGGTTAGAAAAAAACAGGACAGGGGAGGTTCACAAAAATAAGCCGTCTTTTTTAGTGCAGAGCTCAAAGGGCTGTGCATATAGGTAATCTCTTTTTCCAGAAAATTAAGCGCCAGGCGCAGATTTTTAAGCTCCTTGACCCTTTTTCTAAGATTTCTCGCGCCCATAAGCCCCCATAAGCCTGAACTGGCTATAATCAGAACTGCCCCGGAAGACTTCAGCCACCACATCACTCATCCCACCTGTAAACTGTTTCTATCGTACCGGGGCCCTTGCGCCTGGAAAGCACTACCCCCCGTCCAAAACTCCCGGAACGCAAAAGTTCCTTAAATAATATCCTTCTTTCCAGTTCTTCCACATTGCGGGCATGGACTGTGGTAATCACTGCCACCCCGGCATTTATACATTCATATATAGAAGCTATATCTTCTTCCCTTCCTATCTCATCCGTAACTACTACCTGAGGCGCCAGGGAACGTACCGCCATCATAATCCCCAGAGCTTTTGGACAGCCATCCAGCACATCTGTTCTGATCCCTACATCCAGCTGGGGAACCCCTTGATAACATCCTGCTATTTCTGACCTTTCATCAACCACAACTACATTGTGGGGAAAAGAAAGGTTAATGCCATCTGATATCATGCGTGCCAGATCGCGTAAAACAGTAGTTTTCCCACAGCGGGGAGGCGAAATAATCAAGGTATTCAACACCCGCCCCGTCCTGTCCACCAGATGAGGCAAAAGCCCTTCTGCACACCCTTTAATCTCACGGGCTACCCTGAAACAAATACTCGAAAAATTCTTGAGCACACATATACTGCCCTCTTTGTAAACTACCTGCCCGGCCAGTCCTACCCTGTGTCCGCCGGGAATAGTAATAAAACCTCGTTTTATATCTTCTTCAAAAGCATACAGGGAATTGTCGCTTATAGAAGCTATGCTCCGGTATATATCTTCACCATCCACCAGGTAAGCATCGTCAAATCTGGCAGTAATCTCTCCCCTGCGGCTTATGGTATAATCTTTATCTCCTATCTTTAAACAGAGCGGACTTTTTATCCTTAGCCTTATCTCTTCCAATCCTTCAAAAAACTTGTCATCCTGTCCCATAAAAAGCCTGGCTATACCAGGAGATAAATAAGGCAGTATCTCTTTTTTAATCACCTGGGCATCTTTTTTCCTCTTCATCTTCTCATCACCCCTGCTTTAAATAGATATTGGAGAAAGACGCAAATTATTCCATAAAACATACCACTGCCCTTTTTAAGAAAAATAAAAAAAGCCCGGCCAAAAAGCCCGGCTTTTAAAAGGCAGCTTTTTATTTTATTTCAAAACTGCAGTTAACTACTGCTGTTATTTCTTTTTCCAGCGAACTGGTATCATTTATGCCGTAATCAGAAATCTCATTGGAATAAAGAGGCGTAATCTGAAAAACCCCCATGTGGGCAGAACGCAAAGCTCCTACCTTGCCACCTGCATTCCTGGCTATCTCTTCTGCTCTCTGCTTGGCATTCTGGGTTGCTAAAGAAAGCATCTGAATTTTTAATTCCGCCAATTTGGTGTAAAAATACTGGGGTGGAAAAGATTGAAACTCAAGCCCCTGATTCATCAAATCAGTAGCGTCCAGTGCCAGCTGTTTTATCTTTTGCACATTCCTGGCTTCCACCTTTACTTCCTCAGTTAAAACATAGCTCTCCACTTCGTTTGTATACATCCCATTCGGTCCAACCACATAGTTGGTGGTAGTATTTATGGAAGAAAACTCAATATCTTTTTCCGGTATGCCTTTTTCCAGCAAATATTTCTTTACTATCGCTTCATTAGCCTTTAGCTGCTGATATCCGCTTTTGAGATCCTTGCTGCGTACACTGAAAGATCCTGTCCATACCGCCAGGTCAGAAACAATTTTCTTCTTGGCTGAACCGGTAACGGTGATGGTATTGCCCGCATTCTTTATCTTTACCAAACCCAGAGTTACTATCGATGAGGAAATTATAAGGCCTAAAGCCAGGATAACCGCTGTCCATACATAAACCTTGCCTTTTTCTTCCATTTTTTGTCTCCTTTCCCCTAAAATGCTTTCCTTATAATAAAATCATTCTGCTTGAGGCCAAACTCTGCTTTCCCAGTTGTGCAACCAGCAGTAGAAAATAAAAATCATCCCTCCCCTGGCAATTATTTATCAATAATTATGTAATACAATCATAAATACTTACACTATTTAATAAATTTTATTCTACAAACCAAAAAGCCGGTAAAGCTGCTCCAGCAGCTTACCGGCTTTTAAACAAATCATTGTAAAAATCATGAAGGATTCGGATTGTAAACCTCATCCCCGTCATCATAAAATCCCTTTCGAGATTCAAAGGTATCTTCATTTACATATATCAACTCATTGCAATGCGGGCAGATAAGCTCAATTTCGTCTTCATCTTCCAGCATATCCGCCTCATAATACAAATCTTCTCCACAGTTAGGGCATCTGGTCCTTACCCACTCACGCTCGTTTTCGTCTTCATCTTCAAAAAAGCTTTCTTCCAGCTCATAAAGATCATCATCAATGCTTTCTACATATTCTTTGAAATCTTCCATATCATAGCGGATGTCATTTATCGTATCTGACATTTCCTGCAAAATATCAATTATTCCCGCCAAAATCTTGCCCTGGGGGCTGGCATCACTTATGTTAACCCCTTCACTTAGACCTTTAAGGTAGCTTATACGTTCTGACAATTCTCTCATCAAGTATTTCCTCCTTTCACGATATTTTTTTACCATCTTTATTATTTACCTAAAAAGGAGGAAATACACATAAACATCAAAATTATACCCTTTCTAAATATTCTCCTGTACGGGTGTCAATCCTCACCTTATCTCCTTTTTCTACAAAAAGCGGGACCTGTACCACAGCACCTGTTTCTAAAGTAGCGTTCTTGGTAGCTCCGGTAGCGGTGTCTCCTTTTATTCCCGGCTCGGTTTCAACCACTTCCAGCTCTACAAAGTTGGGAAGCTCAACCCCAATAATATTACCCTGGAAAAACAGCACCTGGATATTCATATTTTCCAGAAGCCATTTCACTCCATCTCCAATAGCCTCCGCAGGAATGCTTATCTGGTCATAAGTCTGGTTATCCATACAGATATACCCTTCACCGTCATTATAGAGATACTGCATTTCCCGGCGGTCCAGGTGAGCTTTGGGTACTTTTTCCCCGGCCCGGAAAGTCTTTTCTACCACGCTTCCTGTTTTGACATTTTTAAGTTTGGCTCTTACAAAAGCAGCCCCTTTACCCGGTTTTACATGCTGGAATTCCACTACCTGATAAGCCTGTCCCTCCAGCTCAATAGTAAGGCCTGTCCTGAAATCATTTACTGAAATCACTTCAATTATCCCTCCATTAAATTATTCTTAATTCTTTATCAGTGCGGGTAATTATTTCACACCCATCCTTTTTTACTATTACGGTATCCTCTATCCTTATTCCTCCCTGGCCTGGTATATAAATTCCCGGTTCCACAGTAACCACCATGTTCTCTTTGAGCTCTATATCCCCGGTGGGAGATAAAGCCGGTTTTTCGTGTATTTCCAAACCAAGCCCGTGGCCGGTAGAGTGAACAAAATAATCAGCCAGGCCGCAGCCTTTAAGATAATCCCTTACCGCTTTGTCTACTTCTGAACAGAGAACACCTGCTTTAACCATGGAAATCCCGATTTCCTGGGCTCTTAAAACCTCATTATAGGCATCCCTGAAGTATGATAAAGGGGTTCCCATAAAAACTGTCCTGGTCATATCACTGGCATATCCTTTAAAAAAACCGCCATAATCCAGAATAAGCATTTCCCCATCCTTTACCCGCTTTGCTCCCGGCCTGGCATGAGGAAGTGAGGCATTTTCGCCAGCAGCGGCTATAACATCAAAAGCTTCCTTTTCACAGCCTCTTTCCCGCAAAAGAAACGTTATGCGGTCAGCTACTTTCTTCTCCTCTATTCCCGGCCTTAAAAATGAACATATCTCATCAAACACCATATCCCCTATAAGGGCCGCCTTTCTTATATACTCCAGCTCTTCCTCTTCTTTTACCATGCGTATTTCTTCCACCATGTTTTCCAGCGGCACCAGGACTGTATCAACCGTATTTTCCAGCATTTTGTATTCATGATAGGTAAGGTGCAAACTTTCTATTCCCAGTCTGGCAAAACTCCTCTTTATCCTGTTTAAAGCTTCCAGATAGGGAAACTTATCCAGTATCAGTCTAAAATAGGGAGATTCTCGCTTAACCTGCTCACTGTACCTGCCATCGGTTATAATATACTGTTCATCTTCCAGGATTAAAAGTTTGCCATCTTCTCCTCCGGTAAAACCGGAAAGGTAGCGGATATTTTCCGGTTTGGTAACCAAAAAGGCATCAAGGCCTTCTTTTTCCATCTTCTTTCTTAATGCTTTTAAACGCCGGTTTATTCTATCACTTCCTTCACAATTTAATGTCCCTGTTTTAAAAAAGCCAGCGCGGCTTCCAGAGCCAGCCTGTAGCTCAAATCGCCAAAACCATAAATGCCTCCTGCGGCAATATCGGAAATAACTGATTTATGCCGGAATTCTTCTCTTTTATATATATTGGAAAGATGTACTTCAATCACGGGAATATTTACTGCCTTTAAGGCATCCCTTATGGCAATGCTATAATGTGAAAAAGCACCAGCATTTATTATAATAATATTTACCTTATTTAAGCAATCATGTATTTTATCTATTATATCCCCTTCATGGTTCGACTGGAAAAACTCAATCTCCACCCCTTTATTTTCTGCCTCTGCTTTAAGTTCAGCATTAATCTCCTCAAGGGTCCGCAAGCCGTAAATGCCGGGTTCCCTTACTCCCAGAAGGTTAAGATTGGGACCGTTTATAACCAGAATCCTGCCAGGCAAAGTTTTCGCCTCCCCTTTTCTAGTCTCCAGCTATGCTTATACTTTTTATCCTTACTGCCGGAGATGCCTTGCTGCCGTAAAAGCGAAGATTATTCCCTATACAGTCGATATCACGCAAAAGGTCAATAAGGTTGCCGGCAATAGTAGCCCCTTTTACCGGATAAGTAAGTTTCCCTTTTTCAATCATAATCCCGGCTGCCCCTACTGAGAACTCCCCGGTTACTGGATTGGCCGTATGCATGCCCATAACCTCAGTAATATAAAAACCTTTCTCTATGCCGTCCAGCAAGACGTCAAGGCTTTTTTCCCCCGGCACAATCATAAAATTGGTAGTTCCTACCCCCGGAAGGGTGCGGAAAGAGCCTCTCTGCCCGTTCCCCGTCGATTTAATGCCGGCTTTGGAAGCAGTGTAATTGTTATAAAGAAAAGCTTTCAAAATGCCATTCTCAATAACCGTATTACGCCTGGAAGCTACTCCTTCCCCGTCAAAAGGGAAAGCTCCTATCCCTTCCACATAAAGCCCATCATCAATAAGGTTCAAACCTTCATAGGCAATTTTTTCTCCCAGCCTATCAGCCAGCATCGATTTTCCTTTTTGTACTGCGTCAGCACTTACGGCTGCTGCTATCATACCCATAAATCTGGTAACTACATAAGGTTCCATAACGCAGGGCATCATACCGGTTCCTATGCGGCGAGGTTTAAGGCTGCGCAGAGCGTTAAAAGCCGCTTCCTCCCCTATATCTTCTGCTGAAATATTCTTAAGCTTTCTTCCCATCATAAAAGAAAAACCGTTTTGAGCATCTCCATCTTCTTCTGCTACCAGAAATATATAACCACCGCAAAAATTAGCCTTTCCCACTGCTTTAAGCCCTTCTGTATTCATTACTGTTACAAAAACCGAAGTATCCTCATAGCCTGCCCTTTCTACCACCGTTATCCTTTTATCCCGGCAGCGGGCTGCATTTTCTATTCTACATGCCAGGTCTATCTTTTTTTCCAGGCTTTCCTTCTCAATTTCCTCATCATAGACAGGCAAATCTGCATAACTGTATCTTTCAGAAGTTAAAACATTGTGAACATCAGGCTCGGTATAGCTGGCTATGCTGGCTGCCTTTTCCAGGGTTTCCTTTAAAGCCTTTTCCGACAGATCACTGGTATAGGCAAAGCCCAAACGCCCTTCTTTTACTACTCTTATCCCGGCCCCTATCTCCTCTGCCTGCTTTAAAGTCTCCACTTCCCCTCCTGCCACTTCCACAGACAATTCCCGGTTATACATGAGAAAAGCTTCTGCCTTTATCTTTAAATCCCAGGCCAGATTTAATACCTCTTCCCCTTTTTTAAGCAAATACTCATACACCTTGAAGGCACCTACCTTCTCATTATCTTTTTTATACCGGGGGCATCCCCTCCTGCTGTTCCTCCTACCACAAGTTCCCGAATCCTTATAGTAGGCTGGGCATCAGCTACGGGAACCCCCTGCCCGTCCTTGCCGCAAATTCCAATCGCAAAGCCCAGGTCGTTCCCTACCCGGTCCACATTCTTTAGCGCCTCCGGCCCGTTTCCGGAAATAGTAGCCCCTCTTACCAGTTCTTTTACTTCTCCATTTTCTACTATATAACCTTCTTTAACCTCAAAAACAAAGTCGCCATTGGTGGTATTTACCTGCCCTCCCCCCATTTTCTTTACCAGAAGCCCATGGGAAGTAGATCTGATAATCTCTTCTATCCGATCCTGCCCGGGAGCAATAAAAGTATTGCTCATGCGGGGTACAGGTTTATGCTGATAAGACTCTCTTCGCCCGTTGCCAGTAGAAAAAGCATTGTCCTTTTTGGCCGTCAGCCGGTCATACATATACCCTTTAAGTTCTCCCTTTTCTATCAAAACCGTCCTCTGTCCCGGTATCCCTTCGTCATCGAATACATAACTGCCGTATTTTTTATCCAGTGTCGCATCATCAATTACCGTTACCAGGCTTGCTGCCACCTGCTGCCCCTTTCTATCCCGGTAAACAGAGAGCCCCTTGGCTACCAGGTCAGCTTCCAAACCATGCCCGCATGCTTCATGCACCATAGTGCCCCCTGCCTCAGCAGCCATAATAACCGGCATTTTACCAGCCGGCGCTGGTTTGGCATCTAAAAGTTTTATTGCCAGATCCCCTGCTTTAAGGGCCAAATCCGGCAAACTATTTTCATCCAGTATTTCCCACCCCGTAGATCCTCCTGCTGTTTCATAACCTGTTTGCAGAACCCCATCTCTACAGGCTACTACATTTACCACCGCCCTGGTCCTTACTTCCTCTTTCTCTACCATTTCCCCCTCACTGTTGGCTATAACCACTTTTTTCTGCACATCAGCTATACCTACTGTAACCTGCCTGATTTCCTCCCCCAGGCCTCTTGCCTCTCTATCCGCCTCTTTTGCCCATTCTATACGGAGACCCAGCTCTACTTCATTCGGCATCTGCCGGGGGGAAAAAGTATAAAGTGGCTCTTTTATCCTTAACGAAAGTTCCTTATCAAGATTCCTTACCTCTGATGCGGCATGGTTGGCTGTTTCCACTGCTCTTAAAAGCCCTCCCTCACTCAGGTCATTTGTATAAACATAACCGGTGTTGCCTTTTTTTATTACCCTTACTCCAGCTCCTTTTTCTATGCCCTGATTAACCTGTTCCAGCCGGGAGTCTTCATACAGAAGGCTTCCAGTCTTTTTTTCCTCTATATAAATTTCTGCAAAGTCGGCGCCTTTGGCCAGGGCTCTGTCTAAAACATGTTCCAGTACCTTTTTGCTAAACATAAGCTCCCCCCACATTATCTTCTCTATTTTATTTTTCCTTGATGTTAAAAAATAAATCAGCCTTTTAAAAAAGGCTGTTCAGCTTTATTATATTACATTCTTTCACAGTAGGTGCGCAATTTTAAATCCAGGCTGAAATAATGCGGATCAAAAGGTAAAAGCAAAGCTTTCCCTGCCGGCTTTTCCTCATTTTCGCCTTCTCCGGTAGATGCTCCTGAACTTTCAAGCGGCCTGGCACTTAAGCTCATATTCTCTATCATATAAAAACGGGAGCTGTTTTCTATCCTTTTTATGAAAGCCAGCAGCGGAAGATAACGTCCTTCAGCAACTATTTTCATATTTATTGACGCTACCCCTTCCTTTTCCTCACCCGGCTCATATTCCAGCGAGGTAATGGAGACTTCACACTCTCTGGCGGCCTCTTTTATAAAACCTGCCGCTTCCAGCATCTCCGGTTCCACCGGTATTATGAGGTTAAGCCGTTCATACTCAGCCTGCAGGCTTTCCGCCTCTGCCACCAGATTTTTCTTTCTGGCCTGTTCTTTCTTTACATTTATAATCTCCCTGGCCAGAAGCTCGTTATTCCTTTTCAGCTCTTCAAGCTTTCCAGATAAAGGGGTATATATATACTGGTAAAAACCTCCTGCTATCATCAGAAATATTAAACAGGTTACCAGGATTTTTTCCCGCGGAGACATTTTCATCATCTTTCACTCTCCCATCTTACTGACATATGGAAATTAAGCCGACCGGTATCCTTTCCGGTATAGGTAGCCAGTTTTTCAATAATTACCACCTTGTCCTGGCCAAGCAGCCATTCCAGGTAAGACAAAGTTTCATCATAATCCCGTCCGGAGCCTTCTATATTCACATATCCCGGCTTAACCTCCATATAGCTTATATAAGGGCTGGAAGAATTAATATCCTGAAAAACCTCCAGAAAAGAACCGTAATATATCTTCTCTCTTTCCAGCTTTTCCACCACTGCCTTTTTCTTTTCCACTTCTGCCTTAAGCTGGGTATAATCCATGCCGTATCCTTTATCCGCATACATCTTTAACTCTTTTTGCAGCTGACGGCTGCGCATTTCTTCCTGTCCAATCATATAAAGCATATTTTTCGTCCATAAACCGGTAGCCGCCATAACCAGAAGCAAAGCCGCCGCAATAATAACAAGCTCCCTTTTTCTCTTTTCCCTTTCTTTATCCCGGGGCAGCAGATTTATGAGGATGCGTTCCCTTTCCTTGATCTTTTTTCTAAACATCACATCACCCCCCGCATAGCCAGCCCCAGTGCGATCATGAAGTCATGGGTCAATTCCTTTAATTTCTGGTTATCTTCCAGGCACTTTCCGCGCAGTTTACTGTTTATCCTGACTTGCCCGGCAGGGATGCCGGTATTCTGCGTTATAATCTCATCCAGCCCCTTAAGCCGTGAACCTCCCCCGGATAAGTACAATTTCTCAATCGGATTTTTGTTCTGCAGCCGGTAATACTCTACTGCCCGCACCAGCTCACTCATCATGTCATTTACAAGGAAATCGTATTCTCCAGTTCTTATATCTATATTTTCCAGAGCTTCAGGTACCGGGCAGGAAGGATGGCCAGCTATGAGAAAGGCAGAACAGCCAAAAGACAGCGAACGGTGCAGGGTAAGCATCCCTTTTTCAAAAACCGAAAAATACGCGCGGCTGGAACCTATATTGAGGAAGGCCTTTACCCCTTCTCCCGTTTCCGCTGCCCTTTCCAGAGCCAGGGGCTCAATATCCACCACCTGCAGGGCAAGTCCTGCCGTTTCGCAAACTGTCTGCAGCCTTTCAATCTGGCTTTTGCGTACCGCCACAAAAAAAACTTCAATCCTCTTGCCGTCTTCCGCCTCTACTTCCCGCAGTGGATAAACATCAACAGCTGCCTCATCCAGAGGGATAGGCAAAAATGTGCTGGCCTGGTAAACAGCAGCTTCCCTTATCTCATCCTCTTTCATTTCCGGCATGGTGAAAATACGGGTATAAACCTGCGGACCGGATACCGAAGCTATAGCGGCTCTGCCTTTTATTTTCAAACTGTCAACTATTTTCTTTATCTCTTCCCCCAGGAGAACCGGTTCCATTATACTGCCGCTGTCCACAAACCCCCGAGGGGTCAAAAAGCTCTCCACTGCTGTTATCTCCGCTTCCTTCCCTTTCCTTTGCAAAACGATGATTTTTGTCTTTTCTGTGCCGATATCAATGCCAACACTTATTTTCTTCCCAAACAATCTTCCGCCTCCCCGCCTTTATAATCATTCGCCATTTTCCGCCTTGTAGGATACAATCCTCCCTATGCCAATTAAGCTCCATCTTTCCCTGAAACTTTCCACAGGCCTGGTGTCTTTCCGCACTTTAAAAACACGATCCGCAGTGCTAACCTGATTGCCCCAGATAATATCTTTATCGTGTTTAAGGACTATATTTAGATTCCCTCCCGCATTAAGCGACCCATGATTGTAGCTCCAGAAGGAATTGAGAGGTTTTGCTTCACATAAAACATCAATATTTTTGCCTGCCAGGGCATAAATGTTCCAGTCTTCCACCGTTAGAGGCGCATCATACTGCAAGGTTATATTGCCGGGAGTTATAAAAAGATACTGGGCTTCCTTGACGCGGGTAAAAATAGTCCCCAAAATTTGTTCGACTTCATTTATAATATTAAACAGGTCATTGTTAAAACTTATCCTAACATCTGCCGGGGTTACCAGCATAACCCCCGGCACTCCTTCTGTAAAAAGGCTTATAACGGTAAAGAAGAAATTGGCTATCGCACTTACTATATTCTGTCCAGGAGGTACCCCAAAGCTTATATTTAAAGTGCTGCCCGGATTAAGCTCTACAAAGGTATAAGGACGTTTTAAGGCAAAAAGGTAGAGGGTAGTATTCCCGTTATTTATATAGGCCCATTTGCCCCCAGGTTCGTTAGCTTCCTTCCTGGCTACCTCCCTTATCTTTTCCAGATGTTTTTCCGTAAACTCCGGCGGCTTGCGGTAAATTCCCCTTTCAGAAAGGCTTGCTATACCGCTCCCTGTAAAATGCCGGGATTTAAACAGGTCTGGATTTCGGGGCGGCTCATGCCTTACACATCCCCATTTCAAGGGATCCAAACTATCAGCTATCTTTGACAGGTCGCTGCCGGGGTAAAAAAGGTTGCCCCGGTAATTCCCAGGCTGGTCATCCCAGCAGTTAAACCAGATTTCTTCCGGATTGTCAGCCAGGAGCCTGCCCTGTGCCCGGTAATAGGGGGCATAGTGAATCTTGTAAAGACCAGTCCTTACCCCCAATATAACAAGCTCCTCACTGGCATTGGTCCACCAGAAAGCCTCTTTACTTATATGGCTGTTGCCGTCATCCGGTTTTATAGTGTAGGCTGTTTCTTCTATATAAGGCCATTTCTGCGGGCTTTCATATACATTCCTTCCCGCATAATACCCATCTACATTTACAGGGACATTATCTGATTCCAGATAGTAAGTGCCGACCACCTTCAGCCTGTCGGCATGGAGCGCCTTTACCGGCAGGGTATTAAAGCTCAAAGTCGCCGTCACCCTGCGGGAGGCTTTGCCGTTTTTGCCTGCAGCAACCACCTTTACTTCTCCATAGTTCAAAAGCCTGCTGGTATCTACTTCCTTTATAAAAATCTGGCTTCCATCCGGCAGGGAAAAAGGGGAAGCTTTTACCAGCTTAGCCTGCGCCTCATTTTTTATGGCATTTACCCTGTCCTGATTCAGCTCAGAAGTATTTTTAAGTTCTTTTATAAAAAAGTCGCGCACTATTTCTAACCCGGAATCTGCTGCGCTCTGAGCCTTTTTAACCTTTGTGTCATAAAGGGCCAGCTTCTGCTCCATGCCCGCAACATTCAGCACCGCAGTCCCCAGAACAGCCAGAGCCAGCAGAGTCACCAGGATAAGGAGCATTATATTGCCCTCTTCGCCTTTACCCCCTCTTATTTTCGCCATTTTTTACTCCACCCTCCGGCCTAACCCTGTCACCACCATCTGAAGAATTCTATCTCCCCGGGAATTTACCCCTTCCAGCTTAATATAGTAATAGCTGGCAGGATTTCCTGCCTCTTTAAACACCGGCACCACTTTTATGTCAGTAAGCGGCATGGCGCTGACCAGGCTTCCATTATCCAGCCGGTTTATCTGCCTAACCAGCTGCCCTTCACTGTTCAGCATATAGGTTATTTTTACGCGCGTGCTGGTGCCGTTTATATCTTCCAGCTTTTCAATTACCATTCTCTTTTCATTCACCACGGTTACCGGCCTGTCTTTTAAAAACTGGCTTTCCCTCACATCCTGCACTATCCTTTCCTGCGCCGCTCTCAGCTCATACTGCACGCCTGCCTTTTCATCACTGTAGCTGAAGCAGGAAGTGCCAAGCTGCAGGAGGCTCAAAGCAGTACAGGCAAGCAGGGCAAAAAACCCCAAAGCTATAACGGCTTCCAGAAGGGTAAACCCTTTTTGCCAGAACTTTTCTCCTTTCATCTTCTCCCCCTCAGTATCTGGCTATTATACTCGCCATCTCCACCCGCTTGCCGGGAAAAAGGCTGCTTTTAACGGTAACCCTGGCCGTATAAAGGCTCTCCCCCCCATATCTTGCTACCTGGAGAGAGGCCTGCAAGCCATGCGGGACCTCCCTTACCTCCGCTTCATCTATGTCGGAAAGGCTCATGCCTTCTTCCAGCTCTCCCGGATAAGCTTTCAGGTATTCTATAACCATCACCGCATAGGAAGACATCCGGCTTTCTTCCCCCGACCAGCGGACAAAAACCGAAGCCATGGAAAAAAGAGGCAGAAAACAAACAGTCAAAAGAGAAATTATTACAAGGGAAACCAGAACCTCTACCAGGGTAAGCCCGTTTTCATTACCATCTGCCAGAAAGCTTGTCATACTCCCATCAACTCCCACTCCACCAAAGCCAGTAAAAGTAAGCTAACTCCCCTCCATAAAGCCAGACCAGGCAGGCACTTGCTGCCAGAAAGGGCCCAAAGCGGATTTCGGTTTTGCGGTTCGCGCGGCCGGCAAGTATCAAATAAAGCCCGAAAACACCTCCTGTAAGGGAAGATATCACGAAAACCGGCAGAATGCCTTCCAGTCCCACAAAAGCCCCGATAAGGGCCGCCAGTTTGATATCTCCTCCCCCTATCCCTCCCCGGGAAACTAGCGCGATAAGCAGGTAAAACAGGCTGAAGATAAGCCCTCCCAGGAAAGCCGACTTTATCCCGATAGTAAAAAGCGAAAGGATAATCCCCGCCGCCGTCCCGGTATAGGTAATCTCATCCGGGATAATGCCTTCCTTAAGGTCGATAAAGGCCGCCGGTATGAGAAAAGACAGCAGTACAAACCCGGATAAGGTATGGAGGGAAAATCCATACTCTATGTATGCCAGGAGAAAAAGGATTCCAGTCAAAAGCTCTACCGCTGGATAAGTGAGAGGAATCTTTTCCCTGCAGTAGCGGCATCTGCCTTTAAGCCACACATAGCTTAAAACCGGCACCAAATCCCAAACTTTTAGTTTTTCACCGCAGGCAGGGCAAAAACTTGCTGGCCATACTACCGACTTCCCGTAAGGAAGCCGGCAGATGACCACATTCAGGAAAGAACCGATGATAAGTCCCAGTATAAAAATTATAAGCTCCATCTTCATAACTGCTTAAACTGGCAGGATATCTTTAATTCTGCGGAGACACTATAATATCCCCGTTTGCCTTTATGGTTACCGTATAGTCGCCAGTTCCCTTAGGATTGTCAGGCCATTTCTTTACATATTTTTCAAAGCCATTTGTATTATAATTGCTTTTATTAAATGTGACATCTGATGAAACCTGGTTTTCCGCATAATAAAGCTCTCCAGCCCTTTCCAGCATTTCAATATTGGCCTTGTGGGCTTTATCTTTGGAAGAGCTCATCACATTCCCAAACCTGGGAATCGCAATAGCAAGCAGCAGAGCCAGAATGGCCATTACCACAATGAGCTCAATAAGGGTAAATCCGCGTCTGTTTTTCATCATTTCCCGCATTTTAATAAGCATAAATCTTCTCCTCCCTTTTTTGTTCTTAATCATTATCCGGAATACCAAACCAAAAAATCACAATCTTTCTCCTTTCTCACCTCCTTCGCCAGTATCCTGCACTCTATTATCTATCCCTATCCCTTCACCTCCCTAGGCTCCCTGGCCTACCACATTAACCATTTCAAATACCGGCAGGAGTGTGGATACAACTACCCCTCCCACCAGAAGGGCTACCAGGATTATGAGGGCTGGCTCAATCATGGCCATCATGGCATCAACCGTATGCATAACTTCCCTTTCAAAATAGTCGGACAGCTTTATCAGCATGGCATCCAGAGCCCCGGTTTCCTCCCCTACCGCAATCATCTGCACCACCATGGGCTCAAAAATAGCTGCCTCCGCTAAAGGCGCGCTTATGTAGTCCCCCTCGCTTATGCTCTCCCTGGCCTCTTTCAAAGCTCTTGCTATATACACATTTCCCACCACATCTTCCACCACTTCCAGAGCCTGCAGGACAGGAATGCCTGAGCGCAGGAGTATCCCCATCGTGCGGGCAAAGCGTGCCACGATTATTTTGGAACTGGCCTTCCCGATAACCGGAATTTTAAGATACAGGGTATCAAAAAACATCCTGCCTCTTTCCGTCTTTCCCAGCCCTTTCAATATAAAGGCCAGCAGGATAATCCCTGCAACCACCATATACCAGGAACCCTGCAAAAAAAGCCCGGTATGGTACAATATCTGCGTAGGTCTGGGAAGGGCTGCACCGGCTGATTCAAACATGCCGACAAAAGTAGGCATAATAAAGGTAATTATAAAAAATACAGCTATAAGTGCAAAAACAGCGATTATGGAAGGGTAAATAGAAGCAGTTTTTACCTTGGAGTTTATTTCATCTTCCCTTTCCAGATGTTCGCCAAGCCTTTCCAGGACCCCCTCCAGAACCCCTCCCAGCTCGCCGGCCCTTACCATACTTACATAGACTTTTGAAAATATGCGGGGATGTTTGGCCAGAGCCTGGTAGAGGGGAAGGCCGCTTTCAATATCATCGCGCACTTCTATCAGCGCTTTTTTCAACATCTTATTTCCCGTCTGCTCCACCAGGATATTAAAGGCCCTCAAAATGGAAAGCCCGGCAGAGAGCATGGTAGCAAGCTGCCTGGTCATCAACACCAGATCCCGGGTAGGAACCCATCCCAGGCTGAATCCTCCTCCTATCTGGCGGCTGCCTGCACTCACCTCTTCCAGTCTTGTTATATAATAGTTCTGGCTCAGGAGAGTGCGGACAACTGCTTCCCTGCTCTCTGCCTCCAGCACCCCGCTCAACAGATTGCCATTCATGTCGCGCACCCGGTAGCGGTACTGCAAAACACTCTTCCCCCTTTTTAACTAACTAAAATAGCTGATTATCTTTGCTGTCCATCCTTTTATTAAACTCATCGAGGCCAATAAGCCCTTTTTCATACAGGTTGCGCAGCGATTTTTCCATGGTTATCATCCCGTAGGCAGCCCCGGTCTGTAAAACTGAATAAATCTGGTGAATCTTATTCTCCCTTATGAGATTGCGAATCGCGGGGGTAGCCACCAGGATTTCACAGGCCACCACCCTCCCCCTACCATCAGCTCTCGGGATAAGCTGCTGGCTTATTATCCCCTGCAGGGAATTGGCAAGCTGTACCCTTATCTGGGTCTGCTGTTCAGGTGGGAAAACATCTATTATGCGCGCGATAGTCTGGGTAGCGCTGCCTGAATGCAGGGAAGCCAGCACCAGATGCCCGGTTTCGGCAGCGGTGATGGCGGTGGATATAGTTTCCAGATCCCTCATCTCCCCCACCATTATTACATCTGGATCCTGCCTTAAAGCTGCCCTCAAAGCCTGGGGGAAAGACCTGGTATCCATGCCTATTTCCCTCTGGTTTATCATGCACTGGCCGTGCCGGTGCAGGTATTCAATGGGGTCTTCCAGGGTAAGTATGTGCAGACTGCGCGTCCGGTTCATCAGGTCTATCATGGCTGCCAGGGTAGTAGACTTGCCGCTGCCGGTAACCCCGGTTACCAGAACCAGACCGGTATCTTTCATGGCAAATTCCCTAACTACAGAAGGCAGGCCCAAATTATCTATATTAGGAACATTCATGGGAATTATGCGGATGGCTGCCGCTATGGACCCCCTCTGTACATATAGGTTTACTCTGAACCGCCCTATTCCAGGAAAGGAGTTGGAAAAATCCACCTGTCCATTCTGCTTGAAATTTATGCGCACTTCTTCGTTGGGAATTATCTCTTCAGCCAGCCTTCTGGTATCTTCCGGTTTCAGCACCTCTTCTCCAGGGAGGGACACAAGCCGCCCATTTATCCGGTAAACCGGCGGTCTGAAAACCGTAAGGTGAACATCGGAGGCTCCCATTTCCACAGCTCTGGTTATAATCTCTAAAGCCGTAAGCATTGCTGTTATCCTCCCAGATAAACAACTTTCATCACTTCTTCCAGGGAAGTAATCCCTTTTTTGGCTTTCATGATGCCGTCCATCTTGATAGTTACCATCCCTTCTTCCCTGGCTTTTCTTTCTATCTCCTCCTCGCTTACCCTTCCCCGGCTTATAAGGTTTTTTATGCCTGGCGTGACCGGCATAATCTCATGGACAGCTGTTCTTCCCTGATAGCCTATCTGCCGGCACATATTGCAGCCAGCGGGGCGGTAAAACTGCTGTCCAGCTTCCTCCGGTATTTCCAGCCTCTCGGCAGTTTCT
Organism: Thermosyntropha tengcongensis; assembly: GCF_055381335.1. Lineage (NCBI taxonomy): Bacteria > Bacillati > Bacillota > Clostridia > Eubacteriales > Syntrophomonadaceae > Thermosyntropha > Thermosyntropha tengcongensis. The sequence goes on along the minus strand of NZ_AP042437.1, from coordinate 519,370 downwards.
TTATCCAGAATATAGGACTGCCGGCAGTTGGTACAGAGCTTTCTTACCAGCCTCTGGGATACTATACCTATAAGGGAGGAAGATAAAAGAAACCCTTCAATCCCCATATCCAGAAGCCTGGCTACCGTCCCTGCCGCACTGTTGGTGTGCAGGGTAGAAAGCACCAGATGCCCGGTTAAGGCAGCTTTGACCGCCAGTTCTGCTGTTTCGTTATCCCTTATCTCCCCCACCATGATAATGTCCGGATCCTGCCTTAATACCGACCTTAACCCGCTGGCAAACGTAAGCCCTGCCTTAACATTAATCTGCACCTGGTTAATCCCGGCTAAAGTATACTCTACGGGGTCTTCAAGCGTAATTATATTTTTGTCTATCGAGTTTATTTCATTCAAAAGGGCATAAAGGGTCGAAGTTTTTCCCGAACCCGTAGGTCCGGTTACAATAAGCATGCCGTGGGGCCTCTTAGCCAGCCTTAAAAGCTTTTCCTGGTTCTGGGGGGTTAGCCCCAGCTGCTCAATCCTGGTTAAAGCATTGGCCCGGTCCAGTATGCGCAGGACTACTTTTTCCCCATAAGTGGTAGGCAGGGTAGAAACGCGAAAATCAATTTCCCTTCCTTCCATGTTCAAGGCAAACCTGCCGTCCTGGGGCACCCTTTTTTCCGCTATATCCATGCCAGCCATTATTTTCAGCCTGGACACTACAGCTGGTTCGGAAGCTTTTGGAATATGCAGCACTTCATAAAGCTCACCATCTACCCTGAACCTTATCCGCATATCCCCTTCCTGGGGTTCCATGTGGATATCGCTGCACCTTCCCTGTACGGCCTGGCTTAATATAGAGTTCACCATGCGGATGACCGGTGCCTCATCTTCTATCCTTATCAGGTTAATATTTTCGCGCCTTGTCTGCCGGGAAGTTTCTCTTAACTCATTAAGTATTTTTTCCATTCCCGGATCCATCTGGAAAGCCAGGTACTGCCTTATGGCATTGTCAAGTTCCCTTTCATTGGCCAGCACCGGTATTACATCCAGTCCGCTGGCCATGCGTGCATCATCTATCGCCTGCTGGTTCAAGGGATCAGCCATGGCCAGCATAATGCCGGCCCCCGTTCGGTTAAGGGGGAGTATCTTATGCTTTCTTACTATATGGGGAGGTATGAGCTTAATAATTTCCGGATCTATCTGCATCCTGCTCAGCTGAACATGAGGAATTCCCAGCATAAATTCCAGGGTTTCCAGAAGCTGGTTCTCCGTGATGAATCCTTTGTCTATCAGAATCTTGCCCAGCCGGTCCCCGGTCGTCTTTTGTTCCTCCAGGGCTTCATTCAGCTGTTCCGGTGTTATTATCCCCATCTCCAGCAGCATTTCTCCCATCCGCCTAGGCTTTACCGCCATCTAAAAATCACCAGCCTTATATGTTTATGTGAAATTTTTCTTCATTTTCCCCCTATAGTCCTCACAATTCAGGCAATTTCAAAAAAATGGAAACTGCTTAGCAGTATCTTATCATAATTACAAAAAATTTGTAAACATTATCGACAAGATTAGATTTAATTTTATATATTATTATCATTTCTCTACAAATTCTATATTTTATTAAAATTGCAAATGTTCAAAAATAACTATCCAAAATCCTATTTTTTTACGGCACCAGTATGCTAAAATTAAATAAAAATCAGCTTTCTAATGATTTAATTATGCACTTATGGCTTTTTCCCTTCTTTAAACTCTAATTATTGGGAGGAAAAATAAATGCCCTACATTGCCAGGCAAAAAGGTTTTACCCTGCTGGAAGTCCTGCTTTCTGTGCTCATACTTGGCATTATTATCGTATCCCTGGCTCCCATACTGGTCTTCAGCAGCCATTCTTCCGAATACAACCGGGCCAAAACTATAGCCACCAATCTGGCCAACAGGAAAATGGAAGAAATAAGAGCCCTGCCTTTTAATGAGATAGGTACTATAGGAGGAAACCCACCCGGCAACATACCCCAGGAAGAATCCGTGAAAATCGGGCGCTACACTTTCAAAGTTCAAACCTTCATCAACTGGATCGAAGAAGGAGGCTGTCTGTCCGGGAACAATGCAGACTGGGACTACAAGCAGGTTAGAATAAAGGTAACCTGCCCCGGATTTTTTTACCAGGGAAAACAAGCAGTAAATATCGAACTGAGCTCCCTTTTTTCCCGGGATGCGGAACAGCCAGCCCTTACCGGAGCCAATCTCAGGGTATGCGTATTTAAAGCCTGGGGGGCTGGACTTAATCCCAGCACAGGAGAATTTGATGTCAACCTCATAAAGCCAGTTTCTGGAATAAAGGTGGTTGCTAAGAAAGATGGCAGCCTAACCCAGGTTTACACCACCAGCAAAGGCTCTGCCCTGTTTCTGGCTATGCCGGAAGGCAAATACGAGGTAGATATCGATCCTTCCATGCGGAACATGATTATCTTTCCCGGCTCTTATCCGCAAAAAGATATACAGATCAGCAACAACAGCACCCGCCAGCTTTTTGCCTGGGTAGAAGAACCCTGCAGCTTAAAAATCTTTCTTAAAGACTTGCAGGATAACCCGGTGGTACTTGGCCTTGATTCAGGGCTAAAGGGATTGCTGAAGCTAAACTATCCTTACCCTGAAAAGGCAACTGAGCCGGACAAAGACTATCTGTTCTCCTCTTCTTCTTCAAATGGGGAAATATCCGGCCACCCTTTTTATAACCTATGGCCGGTAGGGGAAGGCTTTGCCGGCAGATACCAGTTTAAATGGGCAGATAGCAAAAACAGCCCGGATAAAGATCCAGGGATACCGGGTTATGTTCCCGCAGGTAAAAATGGAGATTATGGAGCCTGGGACGAGGTAAAAAACAGGCCCTGGGAAGGAGATTTTTCTGCTCCGGGAACCGTAAAAAAATTGATAATATATCTTGTTAAAATACCTCAAATAACCAATCCCTTGTCTGCCGCTGCCCTTTCCTGGATAAACGGGACAATTATAAATGCTAACCCTTCTTCCCTCAGCAATAAAGGCATAGCTTTTATTGAAGTGACTCTGGACCCGGAGGCTGAGCCTCCCCTTACTATGTATGTCTTAAAACCTTGTATTTTAGCTGCTTCCAATCAAGACAGTACCCTGGAACTTCTGTCAGGTTCGCCGCTTTATACAGCATCATCAATCGCTTTTGCCAATAAGATAGTGGTAAGAGCAAATGCACAGCTTGGGCTGCGCAGCAACACCGCTGTTTTTAATAATGCGGTGGAACTGGAAAAAGTGGGGAACAGCAGCGGCAGGCTGGTTTTTAAAATTATCGATTCCAATATCCCCTATAATGGCAAAGAAGTGTCCATCAAGGACGAAAATGGCCAGCTGGTAATAAAAAAAGCGTATGATGGGCAGGAAATAACTGATTATAAGGGCAACCACGGCCTGCCTGGCATAAAATACGGTGAAGCTTACTTCTATAAAGATGTAAGATACCACAACAGCGAAAATGTAATCCTCAAAAAAGGCGCCTATTATCTGCCCGACGGTTTCACCCTGCCTGACGATGCGGATAAACCCCCTTCCGAAGGCGGGCCTCTGCGTAGGTAATCTGGTTCAGGATAGAAGGTGGTTAATAAGTGAAAGAAAAACTTGGACAAAAAGGTTTTACCCTGCTTGAGCTAATCCTGGTTCTGGGCATCCTTACCCTGGCAGTAGGAGGTATATTCAACTTTTATTTTCTAACCGGAAAAACCTGGCATAAATCAGAAGAGGAAGCCTCCTATATGAATGAAGTGCGCAGCCTCCTACCCAGGATAGGCAATGAAATACGGGAAGCCAGCCTGCTGGATGTTTCTGACCGCCTGCTGCAGCTGGAAATGGCGGAAAACAGCCAGACCTATACCATAAAGTACCGAATAAACAACAACCAGCTGGAAAAAAGCAAGGTATTAAAAGGGAACCAGGACAGCTATAAAGTAATCCTTAAAAACATTTCCCCATTGACTGACAGCAATCAGCAGGCACTTCCTTATTTTAAAAGAGAAGGCAAAAAGATAGTAATCCGTTTTAAAATAAACGACCCATCCTGCAAAGAATCCCAGCCGGTATCTGTTGAAGAAGCTTTTGCCGTGCGCAATAAAGGGGTGTGAAAAAATGCTAAATCTGCTGGCTAAATATGTAAAAAACAAAAATGGCATCGCACTTCCCCTGGTGCTCATACTCTTTATCCCTATAGCTATCCTTGCCTATTCCGCACTTGCCATAAACAGCAGCCAGACCACCTTTAATGTCAAATACCAGTCAGGGATAGATGCCCTGCATTACGCCGAAGCCGGCCTTAACCACTACCTGTGGTCTTTGAATAAAAATACTTCTTTTCCCAGCCTTAACCGGGAAATAAATTTTGAAAACGGGAAATATATCATAAAAGTCCTGGAACAGGGAAACGGCTATATAAAAGTACAATCTACCGGCTGGTCCAACCGGGAACCTGATATAAAGAAAACCATAACCGCAGTCCTGGGTCAGCGCACTTTTACCCGCTATTCATATTTTTCGGTTGATGACCCTTCTGACATCCGCTGGACCAGCAATGACAAAGTCTACGGCCCCTATCATACCAACGGCAACCTGGTTATTGACGGCAATCCTATCTTTTACGGGCGGGTTACCTACAGCGGGCGCATTCACTTCTACAGCGGAGTATGGCGCGGCGGAGCTTCCGATCCTGACTTCAACGGTCCTTATCCGGTTAATGGAAGCTATCCAAAATTTAAAAAAGGCATCAGCTGGGCTACCCCTCTGGAGGTTCCTCCTTCCAATTCGGAACTTAAAATACGCGCCCAGAACGGAGGCTATTACTACAACGGCCGCACCAGCATAAGGCTTAACCCTGACGGTACAGTCACTATCCGCAATCCCAATGTCAACAGCGGCAACCCGGAAACCAGGCCCCTGCCCTCCAACCGGGTCATATATGTTGATGGGGCAAGCGGGAATACCAGCCAGAAATTCACCAGCAACCTGGGAAATGCCTTTGTATCAGGAACCCTGAAAGGAAAACTTACCATCGCCGCCGCCAATGAAATATACATTACCGGCTATGACCCGACAGATTACAATTTCAGCTCTGCCCGCAGCAAGCCTACTGGGGCAGGAAGCGGCGGCAACGGCGGGATAATCTATGCCAGTACCTCCTTTACCCCGGTCTATGAAAATGGAGAACTTGTCGGCTATAAAGCATCAGGCGATGACCTGCTGGGGCTGATAGCCAACAATAATGTGTGGATACTCTGCAAAGGCTGGTTTGACAAACCTAGTCCCAGCATTTCTGATCCCCAGGCCAATGTAGCTCCCAATAATGCAAATGTCTATGGGGCCATATTCGCTTTAAACGGCTCATTTGGGTTTGAAAAATATTATCCTGACTCCACCAGGTACTGGCATGATATTCATAAATACAGCACCATATACCAGCGGGGAGCCCTTATCCAAAAAGTCCGCGGTGCTGTAGGGCAAAACAGCGGCAGCAGCTGGCGGGGATACCAGAGCAAAAATTATGCCTATGATGAACGCATGACCTATGAAGCGCCTCCTCACTTTATAGAACCTTCCAACCGGGGCTGGGAAATAATATCCTGGGAAGAAAAATAATCTGTTGAATACCCACAACCAACACTTATTTGAAATTTTACAGGCTTTTAATGCCTGTTCTTTTTTGGCATCTTTTATAGTTCGATGGGTAAATTATTTTAAATAAAATTTTATTATTGAATATTTTACGTTGATTTGATATATTATAGTAAACCTACCGGTCGGTAAAGTTGTATTTGTTACGGGGGGAACTCAGGATGCAGGGAAAGAGAAAATATGTACTTGATAATCATTCTATCGAAGACCAGTTTGAAGCCCGCCTGGCTGAGGAAAGACACCTCGGCTGGATGATGCGAAAAAGGGTACAAAAATACGGAAAAGATAAAATAGCCGTGAGGCATAAGCTGTACGGCAACTGGGAAGCTTTCAGCTGGCATGAGTTCGGCAGGATGATAGATGACTGTGCAGGTGCCCTTATAGGACTGGGAGTAAAAGAAGGGGAACTGGTGGGCATATTTTCTCCCAACTGTGTTTACTGGGCGGTTGCTGACTTTGCCTGTTTTAACATTCGTGCGGCATCAGTCCCGGTATATGCCACCAACTCCGCAGCAGAGCTTAAATATATAGTAGACCATGCTGAAATCAGGGTTTTATTTGTATGTACAGAAGAGCAGTACCAAAAAGCAGTAAGCATAAAAGAAAGTTCACCTTCTCTTGAATATATTATCGTTTTTGACCGGCGGGTAAGAATTGATAAAAGCGATAATATAATGCATTTTGATGATTTTCTGCAGCTTGGGCAAAAACCTGCATGGAAAAAAGAGGTAGAAAAACGTTTAAGCCAGGCAAATGCCGATGATCTGGCTACCATCATCTATACCAGCGGCACTACCGGCACCCCCAAAGGGGTTATGCTTACCCACCGCAACTGGTTTGCCACTTTTCTGCAGAACCACATCGACTTTAATGGCCTTGAACCAGGCTACCGGATACCTATAACCGAAGATGCGGTTAACCTGGCTTTTCTCCCCCTTTCCCATATTTTTGAAAGGGCCTGGACCTATAATATATTCTGCGGCGGGGGACAGGTCGACTACTGTCATGATACTAAAGCCCTGGAAGAATTCCTGCGCGAATCGCGCCCCCATTATATGTGTTCAGTTCCCCGCCTGTGGGAAAAAATACATGCCAGGGTACTGCATGATATCAACAATGCTCCTCCAGTTAAGAGAAAACTCTTCATGTGGTCCATTAAAACCGGCAAAAAATATCACTATCAGTTAAAAACCGGGAAAATTCCCTTCAGCCTTAAAATAAAATATCGGCTGGCAGATCGGCTGGTTTTAAGCAAAATAAGGGAAGTTTTTGGAGGAAGGCCCCGGGTTTACAATGTGGGAGGAGCCCCCTTTTCTGCTGAAATAGGGGAATTTTTCTTTGCGGCAGGGGTATACCTTTTTCAGGGGTACGGGCTTACTGAAGGTTTTCCCATATGTGTTTCCACCCCGGAGCGCAACCAGTTTGGAACCTGCGGTCCCATAGTACCCCTTATGGATGTCCGCATATCTTCCGAAGGAGAAATCCAGGCTAAAGGTCCTGCTATGACCTCCGGCTACTATAAAGACCCGGATAAGACCAGAGAAATATTTACTGAAGACGGCTGGCTCAAAACGGGAGATATAGGCTACATAAACGAACAGGGCTTTATCGTGATAACTGACCGCATAAAAGACCTTTTCAAGACTTCGGGTGGGAAATATATAGCTCCCCAGCATATAGAAACCCTGCTAATAGCTGATTATTATATTGAACAGGCAGTGGCAATAGGAGATAACCGAAATTTCGTATCAGCACTCATCGTTCCGGCATTTGAAGCACTCAGGGAGTATGCCAGACAAAACAACATCCCCTTTGACAGTAATGAAGACCTGGTAAAAAATCCGCATATAATCCAGTTTTATCAAAAGCGCATAGATGAACTTACCAAAGACCTGGGACAGGTAGAAAAAATAAAACGTTTTACCCTTATGCCCCATGAATTTACCCAGGAAAGCGGTGAACTTACACCTACCCTTAAAGTTAAGCGGAAAGTCATAAATGAAAAGTACAGAGAAGTTATCGAGGCTATGTATAAAGATGTAAACAGCATATAGATCCCCCCAATTTAAAAACCCCCTTTACAGCAGGGGGTTTTCTTCTTTGGCTCTTAAATATTCAAGCATGGCCGGGATCCCGCATTTGAAAAAAGCTTCCCATAAAAGCAGCAGGTCTTCCACATTGACAAGTTCTTCGTTTAAGATAAGCTGCATAGCCTGACCATCTATCATGGCAATGGTCGAAGCAGCCAAAGCCATCTTGGTCTTTATATCCGGCTGGTCATACATCACATCTATAGCTGCCTCAGAAGTAGCGATCCATTTTCTAAATTTGTTTACCACCAGTTCATAAAGCTCTTCATTTTTAGCCAGTATCGCTTCATGTACCAGGTAAAACTGCAGCAGATTATGCTCCGGATTTTCCAATCTTTTTTTTATTCCATTCAGCAAGGTTTCAAGCAGTTTTTCCTTATCTTCACCTTTAAAAAGAGACTTTTTGACAGGAGCTGCCGTCTCGCGCAAAAATCTGTCTGCCAGATCAAAGAGGATATAATCTTTTCCCTGGTAGTGATAATAAAGCCCCCCTTTGGTCATCCCAGCTTCTTCTGCGATAGACTGCATACTGGCATCCCTTATCCCTGCCCTGGCAATAACCTTTCTGGCTGCCTCCAGTATATGTTCTTTGCCGCTGCGCATATTTCCCCATCCTGTACATTAATTTTTTATACTTTAATTATAGCAAGTTGTTTCTAAAAAATAAAAAACTATGCCATCTCTTCAAACTCATCTATAATTAAATCTATAATGGGGGGGGGGGGGGAACAAGCAAGATGTATAAATTTTACCGTTTCTATATTTATCCAGCACAGGATAATGAAATCCTGGAGCCCTTTGCCATCAAGCTTAAGGAAAAAGGCTTTGTTTACTATAATGACTTGATACCCTGGCCCAGCAATGGACAGGGGAAATATTTCTATTTCAAAAAAATTCCTAAAACAGGAATAATGGTATTGCGCATGGATGTTGAAGATCAGCTTGCAGACGCTATAAGTTGGGTTGATAGACTTGAAGAAACAGCTGATGTAGAATGGTTCAATCTACTCGGCAAAGTAGACATTATAGCTGGTTTAAACCATGAACACCAGGAAACATTAGAAAAGATAAAAGAAATCAAGCCTGTAGACAAAAAACAGATGGTGGAGCTTGAATTAAAATATGGAAAAGGGCTTAGGCTGGAATGGCTCTGGCCTGAAGATAAAGCAAGTTATCTTTTCAACTTCCCTCATTTTTCACAGGAAGCCCAGTACTTTATAGAATTCGAACTTCCATGCATAGAAGCGTCACTTTTAAAGCTGGATAAAATAAACAGCTATTACAGGGAACAAAAAAGAATTATACTGAAAGAAAAAGAAGCGCTCGATCAACGGCTATCCCGTATTTTACACAGCAGCACTGTTTTTTCAAAACAAAGCGCTGAGCAAATGGAAGAGCTGGAAAATCAATTACAAAGCTTATCTATGTCCTTTGGATTGATTGCCAGCAACTACAGCATCATCCTGGAAGGTATAGACCGCATTCAGCAGCTTATAAATTACAGCCGCTATTTAATCGACAAACAAAAAATAATACAAATAAATGATAAGCTTTATGAAAAAATATTTGATTACTACTTTACAAAGCTCAAAGATCTGGAAAATTTAGCCTCCAGTTTAAGAATAAGCCGCGAAAATTATCAATCAGCCATAAGTGTAATAAGAAGCAAACTCGACATAATAATAAGCCATGAGAGCATAAATACCCAAAATCAGATAAAAAACATAATGGAGCTCAATACTTCTATCCAGAAGCAGGGACTCATATTTCAATTTGCTGCTGGCCTGGTAGAATTTATCATCTTATCCTATTACAGCCACTCACTCTGGAAATCCCTTGCCTACAGCGCCTATCATATCGTACCCGGGTGGCTGCAGTTCGCAATAACATGCATATTCTCAGGCATTACTGTCTATCTTACCCATCTTATTGCCGAATACATGCAGGGGGAAAAACATCATCGCACACGTATAATAATATTTGCCTTTATTCTTTTGACATTGCTTATATTCATATTTGCCAGCAGCTTTATCCTTGACAACAGCCACCTGAAATCAATTAGTCCATAAGTTTTAAAACCTTCAGCCTTTCACTTAGTTTTTTAATGTGTCCTTTTTCCTCTTCTGCGATCTGTTCAAACAAAAGCCTGGTTTGGGGATCTTCTGCCTCCATGGCCAGACTTACATACCAGTCCTGAGAACGTCTTTCATTTTCTATAGCCATTTCCAGGGCTTTCTTTAAATCCATATTCAAACCTCCCAAAGGCAGGGCAAATACCCTGCCCTTTTAATACCAGCACTATGCCTGATTCTGATTGGCAGCAGTTATAGGGGTATAAACACGACTGCCCATTTCCCTATCTAACAGCAATATGCCTTTAGGATCGTCTTTCACAAAACGGAAAGCGGCCAAGTTCTTTTCAGCGTTTTCCTCTTCTTCCACCTGTTCATTCACGAACCACTGCAGAAACATTACCGTTTTGTGATCCCTCTCCTCACTGGCCAAATCCACCAAATCATAAATGGAACGGGTTACCATTCTCTCATGTTCTAAAGTTTTTAACAAAACATCTTCAATTGAATCAAATTCTACAGGAGGGGCATCAATAGCTTTTAGTTCTATACGTTCTCCAATACGGTTCAGATAATTAAAAATCAGCATGGCATGATCTCTTTCTTCCTGTGCCTGTACGTGAAACCAGTTGGCAAATCCATCTAAATTCTGGCTTAAAAAATAAGCCTCCATGGAAAGATAAAGATAGGCAGAATAAAATTCCTTTTGGATCTGCTCGTTTAATTTTTCTCTTAGTTTTGCGGCAATCACTGCAGTTCACTCCTCCTTAATTTTTTAATATTCTTTCTACTCCAAACTCAATTCTATACATTCTGCTTTAACATCAGAAATGGCATTCAACTCATCCTTTAATTCTTTTATTTCCTCCGGTGTTCCGCAGAGCTGAAGCATAATAAGCCCTTCATCAGTACAGGACCCGCTTTCTACTTTGGGAATACCTACCCTTACATTGATAATACACCCGTGCCTGGTCAATACTTCCTGAATTTCCCTGGCATGGATACTCCTGTTGCGCACCAAAACCCCCATAACATTAAGACACGACATTATTTTCCCCCCTTGTCATGTTAAAAATTCGAATAGCTTATCCAAATTATAGCTTAATCTGGCTAAAAAATACAAATTAAATTATGCAGAATGAAACAAAAAACAATACAAATAATATTAAAAAAATCAAGGATGGGCTTTTTATGAGTGAGGCAGCGGTAGTAATAGTAAGAAGTTTTATAGCTTTTTTTACCCTTCTCATATTTACCCGTATCCTGGGAAAACAGCAGGTAAGCCAGCTCACTTTTTTTGAATATGTTCTGGGAATAACTATAGGCTCCATTGCCGGCACCCTGTCCGTAGATTTGAGCAGCCGGGCCTGGCCGCACTGGATAGGACTGCTTACCTGGACCTTTACCGTTTTGATATTGCAAAAAATATCCCTGAACTGGCCTAAAGCAGCCAAATACCTGACGGGGAAACCGGCTATCGTAATAATGAACGGGAAAATACTGGAAGAGAATATGCAAAACATGCGCTACACTTTATTTGACCTTCTGGAACAGCTTAGAGAAAAAAATATCTTCGACCTTGACCAGGTAGCATTTGCAGTCCTGGAAAACAACGGCGAGCTGTCTGTTTTGCTCAAGCCTGAATATCAACCAGTAACTCGCAGCGACCTTAATCTTCCTCCTCAGGCAGAAGGGTTAAGTGCAGAAATTATAATAGGAGGCAAACTTATCCCCGAAAAATTAAGACAAATAGGTAAAGATGAAAACTGGCTTAAAAAAGAGCTTGACAAACGGGGAATAAAAAAATATGACGAGATATTCCTGGCTACCTATAATCCAGCCCATGCTACCCTTTACATTGATAAATACGAAGACAAAATCAAAAAGAAACAGGAAGATCCCTACTAAAACAGAAAAGGTGGTAAAAACGGTATGCGAAAAATCCTGTATTATTCAGCAATATCTTTGCTGCTTTTGACCTTTGTTTTTATACTCAACTCAGGGGATATAGCCAAAAAACCATGGGAAAAAGACGACAATTTTGTACTTTATGCTGCCCGTTTGCAAAAAGATGTGGCCATAAAAGATTTCCAAAGGGCAGAAGCTGACCTTAAACAGCTGAAAAAAGCGTGGAGTAAAATAGTGAAGCGCATTCAATACAGTGTGGAAAAAGATGAAATAAATTCCATATATGTTAACCTGGCCCGCCTTACTGCCCATATCGAAAATAGAGACCAGAAATCAGCCCGGGTAGAAATAGAAGAAATGTGGAATCACTGGCACCACCTCAATCAATAGCCAGGTTTTGTGCTTCCCTTACAGCCCTTATTATCTCTTCTTTCTTAACATCATCAGCAATTACAGCCTGTCCAATGCCACAGGGCAATATCAGGCGCATTTTCCCATACATAACCTTTTTGTCATTAAGCATAGCCTCATAAACCTCTTCTGGATTTAACGCAGGAAACGGCTTGTATATAGCAAGCTTCAGGTATAAATGCAAAATACGCTGCCAGAGGTGTTCATCAATATAACCACGCTCCCTGGCCAAGAGCGAAGCAGCTACAGTTCCCATCGCCACTGCTTCCCCGTGGCTGTAAGCCCGATATCCAGTAAGCTTTTCCAGGGCATGTCCGAAAGTATGCCCCAGGTTAAGCAGCGCCCTTATTCCCTGTTCCGTTTCATCCTGGGATACAATGATACTTTTTATTCTGCATGACCGGTATATAAGCTCACTTACTGTCTCAGGATTTCTACTTTTTATATTCTCAACATTTCTCTCTAAAAAAGCAAAAAAATCCGCATCATAGATAAGGCCATATTTTACAACTTCTCCTAGGCCGCTTTTATATTCCTTTTCTTCCAGGGTATTCAAGGTTAAGGGGTCAATTATGACTGCTTTCGGCTGGTGAAAAGCTCCTATGAGGTTTTTCCCCCGGGGGTGATTTACCGCTACTTTCCCCCCTACACTGCTGTCTACCTGGGATAGAAGCGTGGTAGGAATCTGAATAAAATCTACTCCCCGGTGATAAACCGCAGCAACAAAACCAGCCAGATCTCCAACTACTCCTCCTCCCAGAGCTATCACTATATCGGTTCTCTCCAGGTTAAAATCTACCGCCTTATCCAGAACCTTAACTGCTTCGTCCATATTTTTGTATTCTTCCCCATCAGGCATCAGGGCAATCCCTATATCAAAACCTGCTTTATGAAGAGAGTCCATAACCCTTTTTCCGTACAAAGGGAAAACCGTAGGATTGCTTACCAATAAAGCCCTGGAAGATAAAGTTATATTCCTTATGATAGACCCCGCCTCATCCAGGATATCAGGCCTGATACTTATGGTATAGCTGCGCTTTCCCAGTTCAACTCTGAGATCTGGCATAAAGTTCATCCTTCCATCAATTAACATCAAGGTTTTTTATATAGCTTATGATTTCTTCCACCACTTCATCCATTTCCCGTCCGCTGGTATTAACCCGAAAATCAGCTACCGCATAGAAAGGTTCCCGCTCTTTTAACATATTTTTTATATCTTCCACCTGCAGGTTTTTCTTAAGGAGAGGCCGGTTGGCACGCTTGCGCCTTACCCGCTCAAAAATATCCTCAGGATCAGCAGTAAGGCAGATAAGAATGCCGTTTTCCTTTAGAACCTTGATATTTTCTTCTTTCAGCACCACGCCTCCCCCGGTAGCTATAACCAGGTTTTTCTGCTGGCTCAGCTTCCTGGCCATAAGCCTCTCTTCTGAGCGGAATCTTATTTCGCCATGACGCCTGAACAATTCGGATACCGTCATCCCGGTAAGTTTTTCAATTTCCCGGTCCATATCCACAAATTTCATATTCAGTTTTTCCGCCAGTTTAATACCTATACTGCTTTTTCCTGTTCCCATAAAGCCAATCAATACTATATTCTTTTCCATCTCCACACTCTTCCCATATAATTTATATAATTTTTATATGCTTCATTTATATGTTCCATGTTATCATAACCAAACTTATCTAAAAAAGCTTCTGCCAAACCATAAGCCAGCATAGCCTCTGCCACTACCGCTGCGGCAGGTACTGCACATATATCAGAACGTTCTATTCCCGCCTTGCTTTCCTGCCAGCTTAATGTATCGACACTGTTAAGCGGCTTATATAAAGTTGGAATAGGCTTCATATAGGCCCGCAAAAAAACAGTTTCTCCATTGGTTATACCGCCTTCTATGCCGCCACTGCGGTTAGTATGCCTGAAAATACCTTTATCCTCAGTATAATATATTTCATCATGTACCATGGAGCCAGGAAGAAAGGCATTATTTATGCCTTCACCTATTTCTACCGCCTTAATAGCAGGAATACTCATGATAAGCTGGGCTAATCTTCCATCCAGCCTCCTATCCCAGCTCACATGGCTCCCCAGCCCCGGTACTACTCCTACTGCACCGGTTTCCAAACTTCCTCCCAGAGATTCTCCCATCTCCCTGGCCTTTTCAATCAGAGCTACCATTTCTTTTTCTTTATCCTTATCCGCACATCTTACTGGAGAAGCCTCTGTCTTTTCCCACAAAACAAAAATATTGTCTTTGTCTACCTTCAGCGGTTCTGCTTTTGCTTCACCAATAGATATAACCTGGCTGTATATATATATGTTAAAATTAGCCAATAATTGCTTAAAAAATGCCCCGGCTGCCACTCTGGCTGCTGTTTCCCGGGCACTTGCCCGTTCCAGGATATTGCGCATATCCTGATGGTTGTATTTGATAGCTCCTGGCAGATCAGCATGTCCAGGCCGGGGCCTTACTACCATCCTTTCCCCAGCTCGCGGGCACTCACCTGCTCCCATTATCCCTTCCCAGTTCTTATAGTCACTGTTCCAGATAATAAAGCTTATCGGCCCTCCCAGGGTTTTCCCATCCCTTACCCCACCTATTATTTCTACTTCATCTTTTTCAATATTCATGCGCCCGCCGCGTCCATATCCCTTCTGCCTTCTTTTAAGCTCATTATTTATGTAATCTATATCAAGCTTAAGACCGGACGGCATGCCTTCAATTATACATATCAAACCTTTGCCGTGGGATTCACCCGAAGTAATGAATCTTAACACTCTTTCTCCCCCTATTTTTTCTTTAGGTATCCCCCTTTAAACTTTTTAGGCTCCATAAAAACAATAAAAGCATCAGGATCTTTCTCATAAATCTTGTCGGTTAAAGCATTGGCCAAATTACGCTTTACAAAGATATTTAATACCATTTTACATCCTTCTCTTCCGGTAGCTTCCCAGCAGGTTACCGGATAGCCTTCATCCCGGAGTTCCTCAGCAATATTGGCATGTTCCCGGTCAATTACTACCTGGATTCCCCGGTATCCCAGAGCCAGCTTTTCCTCAATCATAGATCCTACCAGTATTCCCAGGGAAAATCCGCTGCAAAACACCAGAAGCTTAACCGGATTATGCAGGGAACCTACTACCATACCTAAAGCAAGAGTATATACCATAATTTCAAAAAAGCCAATTATAGCAGCGGGAATTTTATCTCCACGAATAACAAATATCATGCGTATAGTTCCTAAAGAAACATCAATTATGCGTGCAAAAAAAATAAACAAAAGCTCTAAAACCACATTAATCTCTCCATTCTTCACCAATTATCCGGCGGGGTATAAGACACTCTCACCCTCCCGGTAACCGGACTTACCACCACATAACATTTAAAACCGGAACTGCTTACAAAAGTTGCTGTACCTCCATTAGGTGCTCCATTGGGAGAAAAAACACAGGCTGGTTTGCCGGTTATAGTATTAAAATTAACTCCTATTTTTATGCCTGGTTTTAAATCATGCCATCCACCTTTGTGGTCTTTATACCTGTCAGCCAGGGGATAAAAAAATACACTTCTTGTCTCTCCAGACATTATAGCATCCTGCCTGGCTTCGCGCAAAATCCAGGCCAATTTTCTGGCTTCCGCTTCCAGAACATTTCTTTCCTGGAATTTTCCCAGTTTAGGAACAGATAACAAAAACAAAATTGATATAACTGCCAGCAAACAAAGAAGTTCCAGCAGGGTAAATCCCTGGTCAAAACTCTTTCCCTTCAAGCGCATCCCCTACCACTTTTTTCATCAAACCCAGGGGGGGATTTATCCCGGTAAGTATTTTAAGGGTTAACGCACCCTGATGTACAAACATGCCCAACCCATTAATTGTTTTATGCCCTTTTGCTTCTGCCTTTTTTAAAAATAAAGTCTTTAAAGGATTATAAACAATATCGCAAACTACGGCATGCGAAGGCAAACATTCCAGATTCTCCACCGGGGACGCTTTAATCTGGGGATACATCCCCACCGGGCTGCAGTTTATTACTATATCAGCATCACAGGCTTTCTCATCAAAAACCTTCTGGCTCATCATGCCGGCATCTGTTTTTATCCCGGTCTTTTCCCCTATAAAGCCTGCTAATTCCCCAGCTTTATCCGGATTCAAATCTAAAAAGCAGATTTCTTCAAAACCTGATCTGGCCATAGTATAAGAAATAGCCCGTGCTGCTCCTCCTGCCCCTATTAACAGAGCCTTGCCCGTCAGGTTAACCTTTTCCTCGTTCAGCGATTCCAAAAAACCCTGTCCATCTGTATTATAGCCTGTAAGCCTTCCTTCCTCATTTTTTACGAGGTTAACTGCCATACAGGCTCTCGCTTCCTCAGACAAATCATCCAGATAGCCTATTATTTCTTCCTTGAAAGGTATAGTAACATTAATCCCCAAAAGATTAAGGCTTTTTACCGCATTTACCGCTTCTTTCAAATTATGGGGAAAGATTTCAAAAGGCAGATATATATAGGGAAGATTTAAACTTCTAAAAACCGCATTGTGCATAAGGGGAGATAAAGTATGTTTTAAAGGATAGCCATAAAGGCCTATAACTCGGGTATGTGCTGTTACTGACATAAAATTGGCCCCCATATCGAGCATTATAAAGGCGAATGTCTTAGAACATCCGCCCTGTACTCAAATTATGGCATTTTATATGGTAAAATTCAACCTTATAACCATTGTTAAGCAAAAATATTAAAAATTATCCTAAATTTTTTAAAGCAGCTCTTTCTTCAGCCGGCGTATAATAAAATACTCAAAAAACCGGGAAACTTTGGTACCGATAAATTCACGCCTGGCTATAGGCACAACCAGCACGGTATCTAAACCGGCCCGGTTGCCTCCCCATATATCAGTAAAAATTTGATCTCCTACTACCACCGCTTCTTCCGGCGCCACCTGAAGCAGCGAAAGTGCCTTATAAAAGGCGCCTCGCCTCGGCTTTCCGGCCTTGCATACATAAGGTATTCCCAAACTTTTTGCCACTTTCAAAACCCTTTGTTCACTGTTGTTAGAAACCAGACAAACCTTGAATCCTTGCTCCTTCACATCTATAAACCAGCTGGCAACATCTTCGGCAACCTGGCTGCTGTTCCATTCGGTGATAGTATTATCAAGGTCCAAAATAAATGCCTTTTTTCCCATCTCCTTAAATTGTCTTAAGGGTATATCCCGCAAAGAAGGAACATAAAGCTTGGGATAAAGCTTTTTAAGCATACCTCTTCTTACCTCTTTAAAAAATTATTTTCTTCTCATACTTTTCCTCAAATATCCTGGCTGCAATTTCAGGAGCTACCGGATTCATATAAATGCCGGTAGTAATCTCTACCCCGGAGCTTATAAGCAAGCGGGGTATGATTTCCACATACCAGTGATATCCAGAAACATCTTCTCCATTAACAGGAGCTGAAATGATAATGATATTATATGAAGGATCATTGAGATATGCAACTATCACCTGCAAAAAGGCATGCAAAACTACAGCCAAGCTCTCCAATTCTTTATCACTTATTTCCCCAAAATGCGGGGTATGCCGCCGGGGAACAATCCACGTTTCATAAGG
The DNA here is from genome assembly GCF_055381335.1 of Thermosyntropha tengcongensis. Classification (NCBI taxonomy): domain Bacteria; kingdom Bacillati; phylum Bacillota; class Clostridia; order Eubacteriales; family Syntrophomonadaceae; genus Thermosyntropha; species Thermosyntropha tengcongensis. The sequence continues at coordinate 501,621 of NZ_AP042437.1, read as the reverse complement.
GAAACGCGAAGCATAAGGGCATACTATTATAAAATCATCATCTTCTTTTACAATTCTTTTGCCTTCTCTTCTTTCTCCTTCCAGAACATCACACAGAAGACATCTCCTGTTTCTTTCATAATAGTCTTTAATCCCTTTCTGGCTGTTCGGCACCATAGGCAGAGCTAAAATCTGGCTGTGGCTGTGCTCTAGAGAAGCTCCCGCAAAAATACCCCGATTTTTGTATATCTGTATATATTTTACCCTTTCATCCCTGGCCAATACATTATACCTTTCTTTAAGCATCTGCAGGACAGTTCTTATTTTTTCCACTGAAAAATGATGAAATTCCACCCCATGTTCCGGAGTTTCAATTATAACCTCATGTTGTCCCAATCCGTTACAGCTCTGGTATATCCCAGCTTCAATCATCTTAAGCTCACCCTCCAGCTTAAAACCGGAGTACTTGTTGGTAATCGTCCTTATAAGCCAGCCCGGTGTATCAGGCAGCGAACCATTTTCCCTTATAGCAGCCAGCTCAGAAGTAGTATAAGCTTCATTCCCTTCACAGAAAGGGCAAAAATGGCTATTCCCACCGATTTTAACCCCATTTTTATTTACAGGGAAATCCCGGGGCTTAAGCGCAGTATCAGTAGCAATAAGCACCCAGTTTCCCCTTACCAAATCCTGCCTTAATTCCGGCATTTAACTCCCCACCCCAAATTTTTTATACATACCATTTTCCCATTAATATCTTAGTATTATTATAGCTAAATAAAAATGTTATTTTTCTAATTTTATTGGGAAAACCGGATTTTATCCATAATCTATTTCCCTCTTCCCATCCGATCATTCCCCAAAATAATCTTTTTAATCTCCTCTCTTTCCAATTCTTTTACCTTATCAGAATTATAAACCAGCCTGCTTAGCACATATACCAATTTTTTGCCGCCTATTATGGCCATACATTTCCTCCTTCCATAAACATATAACAAAAAGCTGAGAATAAAATCCCAGCTTTCTATAGCAACTATTTTTAAAATTTTTAGCCTATTCCTATCCCTAAAAACCTTCCCCCCTGATACACTGCAAAACAAACCAGCCAGGCCAGCAAAACTGTATAAAATACAGTAAACAGCGGCCATTTCCAGCTGCCGGTTTCTTTCCTGATAACAGCCAGGGTTGCCATACACGGAACATAAAGCAGGGTAAAAAGCATAAGCACATAGGCAGTAAGCGGAGTAAATCCAGACTGTTCTCGCGCCCGCTCAGCAAAGCCTTTTATTGCTGCATCTTTTCCTTCTTCCAGAGCTTCTATATCACCCAGGCTGTAAATAGTGCCCAGGGTGCTTACCACCACTTCCTTGGCTGCAAAACCTGCCACCAGAGCAATACCTGTCCTCCAGTCAAAGCCAATTGGCTTTAAAACTGGCTCTATAACCTGTCCTATCTGGCCGGCATAACTGTGCATAAGCTGCTTTGAAGCATCACCCCATTCCCTGCCATATGGATCAGTGGCCGGAAAAGTCAGCAAAGCCCACATGATTATTGATATAGCAAGGATTACCGTTCCCGCTTTTTTCAGATACAGCCAGGCCCTCTCCCACATATGGACAAGGACACTTTTAAGGGTAGGCAGCCTGTAAATGGGAAGCTCCATGACAAAAGGCTCTGACTCGCCCTTAAAAAGGAAAGTTCTAAAAATCTTGGCCATAAGCAATGCCAGTATAATACCTATAAGATAAACAGAAAACAGGATATTTCCAGCCGCCCGGGCAGGGAAAAAAGCGGCAATAAGCAGGGTATAAACCGGAAGCCTGGCCCCACAGCTCATAAGGGGGGTTATTAAAATCGTAACCAGCCTGTCTTTCGGATTTTCCAAAGTACGGGTGGCCATGATAGCCGGTATATTACAGCCAAATCCGGTAAGCATAGGCACAAATGACTTGCCATGCAGCCCTACCCTGTGCATTATCTTATCCATAACAAAAGCAGCCCTTGCCATGTAGCCAGTTCCTTCCAGAAAGGCTATTCCCACAAATAAGAGCATTATATTGGGCAAAAATACAATAACCCCTCCTACCCCCGCTACAATTCCATCAACGACCAGCGATTTTAATATCCCATCCTGCATATGAAGGCTTATATATTCCCCCAGCCAGTTAAAACCAGCTTCTATCCACTCCATAGGAAGAGCTCCCAGGGTAAAGGTAAACTGGAACAAAAGCCACATAATCCCTAGAAATATAGGAATTCCCAAAATCCGGTTCAACAGAATTTTATCCACTGCTTCCGTAAAAGAAAATCTATCAATCCCTTTTTCCTTTACAGCTTCCCGGCAGGCTCCCCGGATAAACGCATAGCGGCCTTCTACAATAAGCATTTCCGGATCATCATTTAGCATTTTTTCAATCCGCTTTTTGCTTTCTTCTGTCTGCTTTAATATTTCCTGGCTGCTTATTTTTTCTTTAAGCCTTTTTAAAACTTCCTGGTCTCCTTCCAGAAGCTTAATAGCTGTCCAGCGGAGAGGATAAGACAAATTGGCTGCCTTTTCTGACAAAATTTTTACCAAAATCTCTATTTCTTTTTCTATTTCATCATTAAACCTGTGCATCCGTTCTGGAGGCACATCCTTATTTTCCAGCACTTCAACTGCTGCTTCAAGAAGATCGTTTATTCCTTCTCCCCGTGCCCCCACAGTACGAACAATACGCGCTCCCAGAAGGCTGCTTAAAAGGGGATAATCTATTTCTATCCCGGAAGCCTCCGCTACATCAGCCATATTCATAGCGATAAGCAGGGGTACTTCCAGCTCCTTTATCTGCAGGGTTAAATACAGATGGCGCTCCAGGTTGGAGGCATCAACTATATTCACTACCAGATCAGGTTTCTCTTCTATGATGACATCCCTGGCTACCACTTCATCAGGGGAATAGGCAGTAAGGCTGTAAGTACCAGGCAAATCTATAACCTTTATTTCATAACCTCTGTAATCTACATATCCTTCCTTTTTTTCCACTGTAACCCCGGGATAATTGCCTACATGCTGACGAGCCCCGGTTAAACTGTTAAAAATGGTAGTCTTGCCTGAATTGGGGTTTCCCGCCAAAGCCATGGTAAACTTCCTAGGCAAAGCTCTCATCCCCCTCCAGGATCACATTTTCTGCCTCTTCCAGGCGTAGAGAAAGATGGTAGCCCTTGATTTTAACTTCAACAGGATCTCCCAGCGGGGCATACCTTTCCATTTCCACCTCTACCCCTGGTACCAGCCCCATATCCATAATCCTTCGCCTCACAGCCCCTCTCCCTCCCACCTTCAGCACTTTTGCCTTTTCGCCCGGAAGCAAATCCTTCAAAGTTTTGGGCATAAAAATCCCTCCTCCTATCTATCCTCTTCCCTTTTTTTAATCTCCGCAAAATCACAACTGCTGCACTTATTTGAACATTCCGGGCACCCAGGATTTTTTACTATCCTGAAAACCCTTCTTAACAAAAACAGCAAAGCCAGCAAAATCAGCAGCGCCACCAGCACATTTTCCAAATCACTCACCTCCAGGCAAACTTTTTTTAACAAGGGATAAAAATAATTTTCATATGTATTCAGTTTGATTATGATAATCATTATCAATTTAATGATAACAATTATCATAAATTTATACAATATGTAAAAACCAAAAACATAAAAAAATGGCGAGGGTCTTCTCAAAAGGAAGCCTCCTCGCAATAACAGTGAAAAAGTGACGGATAAGAGATATTTATGAGTTAAGTGCTGTCACAGCACCTTAACTCCAGGCTATTTTTTAATATATTCATCCAGGTTTATGGTATCAATGCCCGGAATATAAATGCGGGCAAACTGCTCCCGGTATTTCAAGGGATAAGTAGCATCTATACCCATTTTGGCACTTACGCCCCTTATGTTGTTAGAAGGTTCCAGGGGACATCCTCTGGCTTCACTTATAATAACTACATCCTGGTCGGCCTGTACCCGGCTGGAAATAGCCCATTCCACATCAGCAGGATCAAATATGTCAACATCATCATTTACCACTACTACGTGTTTCATATCCTTATTGCTGGACAAAGCGGCGATAATCGCTGTTTTCCCTTCTCCTTCGAATTGTTTGTTTATAGATATTATACCATGGAAGCGTCCACTGCCGGCAACCGTAATATGAACATCTTTTACCCCCGGTACCACCTGTTTTACGGTATTATAGAGCACAACTTCCCGGTTAAGCGCACTGGGCAGCTTGTGTTCAGCAGTACCCGGGCCTATAACCTGGAACCAGGGATTTTTGCGGTGGGTAATCTTACTTATTTTCAATATCGGCTGTTCAGAAGCAGGGCCATAATAGCCAGCCAATTCTCCAAAAGGCCCTTCGGTTTTGCGAACATTGGCCAGCATTTTACCTTCAATTACTATTTCAGCATAGGCAGGAACCACAACATCAATAGTTTTGCATTTTACTACCGGTACTGCCTCACCAGCTAAAGCTCCCGCCACCGCCATCTTATCTCCCCTGTAAAGATAGCTGTTTATCTGGCTGGCCAGAATTAACAGGGGGTGTACGCCAATAACCACTGCCATTTCCAGATCTTTCCCCTGTTTCTCGGCTTCAGCATAACGGTTCCACAAACCAGGTGATTCAATAAGAACTGATAAAGTTCCGTCATCATTCACCTGCATGCGGCGCACCGACATGTGCATATTGCCGGTTTCTTCTTCTTTTACAAATACCAGAGCGGCAGTCAAGAAATGTCCGGAATCTTTTTCGCTAAATTTGGGAGCTGGTATAAAATCCAAAAGATCGGCAGGGGGATCTATTTCAACTTCCTGACAGGGAGCCCTGTCAACAACCTGCCAGGGAATAGGATTGTCCATAGCCTTTTGTATTTTTTCACGAATCAGGTTAATACTGGTTCCAAAGTAATCAGCCCAATCCTGCCGATTGCCTGTAAGCCCGCTTATAGCAGGCATATCATACCCTTTGATCTTTTCAAAAAAAACTCCCGTTTCGCCGTTTATCTTTTTCAGCACAGCTGCCATTTCATGGACAATGCTCACTTCTTTCCCTATAGTAATAAGCCTTCCCTTTTGCTCAAGAACCTTCTTATATTCGCGCAAATCAAATTTGCTCATCGGAAAACTCCTTCCTCATGCTAGCTTTATTATTATTCTTTAAAAATGCCCTGTACCTTATTCAGCACAGGGCATTTTTCTTTAGATTATTATTTCGTTAATTACTCAGCATCTGCAAATTTGCCATTCTGTCTGCCATATTTGGACATGTATTCATCAAGGGTAATTACTTCAGCAAACAGAGACATATCTCTCAAACCTGCTTCATGCATTTCCTGAGTTGCAGAAGCGTTGCAGTCGCTGATAACAATAACCTTATAGCATCTGTAAAGTGCATCAGAAGCAGTAGAACGGCAGCATACATTAGTCCATACACCAGTGATAACTACAGTGTCACAGCCTTCTTCTCTGAGATAAAGGTCTAAGTCAGTATAGGCGAAAGCACTGTGTCTGCGTTTCTGTACAATGTAGTCGCCTTTTTCTTCATCCGGATAAAGCTCAGGAATGAAGTCAGAACCCCAGGTTCCTTTAACAGCATGTACAGGACGTACCTTGAAGTCTGCATCATCCTTACGGTGAGCTTCCTGCACGAAAACAACATTAATGCCGTTTTCATGAGCAAATTTAACTAATTTCTGCAGATTGGGAACGATTTTTTCCCCGTCCGGACATCTTAAAGGTGCATTGGGCCCAATGAAGTCATTGAGCATGTCGATGATTACAATACAATGTCTGTCTTTAGCCATTAAAAATCCTCCTCCTTACCGATTAAAATGTTATTTTTCTATCTAATTTGCTTATGGTCTGGCGTTTTACAAATTCGCCATAACCAGGTTCGCCTACAATACCTTTAGCTTCATCATAAACAACTTTACCGCGTACAACTGTCTTTACAACTTTACCTTTCAGTTTCATGCCATGCAGCGGTGTATATTTAGCTTTGCTGTACTGTTTTTCCTGATCGATTACCCATTCTTTGTTGAGGTCAATAATGGTAAAGTCAGCATCAGAACCAATTTCCATAGCACCTTTCTTGGGATATAAGCCATAATGAATTGCTGCATTGCGGCTTAATATTTCAACCAGTCTGGAAAGACTGATACGGCCTTTATTATAGCCTTCACTTACAATTAAGGGCACCATAGTTTCAACTCCAGGTATTCCCGGGAAAGCAGTCCAGATGGTCATTCCTTCGGCTGCCTTTTCTGTGGGAATTTCATAAGGAGCATGGTCAGTAGCTATAAAATCAACACTGCCGTTTTTCAAGCCTTCCCAGAGCAGCTCATTATCTTCTCTGCTTCTTAAAGGCGGCGCAATCTTGGCAAAAGCACCGTATTTGCTCATGGCTTCTTTATAATCCAATACCAGGTAATGAGGACAGGTTTCAGAAGTTACATCAAGGCCTCTCTTTTTAGCTTCTCCTACCAGTATTGCCCCTTCTCCCAGAGCCATATGCACAATGTGCAGACGGGCTCCCGTTGCTTCAGCAAAACTTATGCCAAGCTGAATGGCAACTTTCTCAGCGAGCGGCATACGAGCTTCTGACCAGGCCGGTCCATCCATGCGCCCTTCTTTCTGGAATTTCTGCACATAGAAATCACACATAGCATAATTTTCAGCATGAATTCCAATTGGAAGACCGGTTTCTGCTACTGCTTTAAAACATTCAAGCATTTCCGGATCTGTTACCCTGGGATAGGAAGGAACAGAAGGAGTCATGTAAACCTTGAAGGCAACTACTCCTGCATCAGCCTGTTCTCTTACAATCTTGTAGTGCACTTCATTGCGGACATCTTCTCCGGTGACTCCACCCCAGAGACCAAAGTCAATTATGGCCTGTGGTTTGATAGCGTTGAGCTTGTTTTCCATTTCTGCCACACCGCGTACAGAAGGAACACTGCAGCAAGGCATATCGATTATAGTAGTCAAACCACCAGCAGCTGCAGCTTTACACCCATCCAGGAAAGTTTCGCGATGGGTAAAGCCAGGATCCATAAAATGGGTATGGGAATCAATACATCCCGGCAATACCATGTTACCTTCTGCGTCAATTACATTTACCCCTTCCAGCATATGGGGCTCAATGTCTCCGTTTACAATACCTGCAATCACTCCGTCCTTAACCAAAATAGCAGCAGGTACCAGACGGTCGCCCTGAGGTATCATGGCATTTTTGACCACCGTATCAAACTTCATTTGTTAAGCATCTCCTTCCTTTTATTTTTCCAGGTCGAAACTCTACATTTTTTGCTGATATGAGCTAATTCAAAGGGGCAGATTCCAGAATAATCAAAGGCATATTGTATTCACTATATTTTATTAGCAAAAAGCATGCCAACTCTAAAAGTCCTGTATATAGCATTTTTATCTATGACCACAAAAAAAGAAACTGAGTAATTTTTTCCGCGCGGGAAACAATTGCTCAGTTTCATCTGGGCCTTAGAAATTATGACCTCTCTACTGTTCAAAATACACCTTGAGCTTATTGCGCAAGGTACGGTCGGTTATACCCAGAACTTCCGCCGCTCTTGTTTTATTATCATTGTAGTAGCGCAAAGTAGACAGTATAATTCTCTTCTCGGCTTCTTCCAGGGTTTCTCCTACATAAACCGGCACCAGAGAAGATCCGTTATCACCCTTTACTGTTCTGCTATTGGCTTTTACCAGGTTTTTAGGCAAATCAGTAAGCTTTATCTGCCTTCCTTCACTTAATATAACCAGCCTTTGTATAATATTTTGCAGTTCGCGGATATTGCCAGGCCAATCATAGCTTTCGAGAACTTCCAATGCTTTGCCGTCTATCCCCTCAATAGGTATAGAAAATTTTTCCGAATATCTATTTAGAAAATATTTAACCAAAAGGGGTATATCTTCTTTCCTTTCACGCAAGGGGGGCAGGTGTATATTTATTACATTCAGCCGGAAAAGGAGGTCTTCTCTAAACAAGCCTTCTTCGGTCATTTTTTCCAGGTCACGATTCGTTGCTGCTATTATACGCACATCAACCTTTATAGAAGTCCCTGACCCGATCGGTTCCACTTTAAAATCTTCCAGCACTCTGAGGAGCTTGGCCTGCAGTGATAGTTCCAGCTCTCCTATCTCATCCAGGAACAAAGTCCCTCCATTGGCCAGCTCGAACTTCCCTTTTCTCGCCTGATAGGCTCCCGTAAAAGCACCTTTGGCATGTCCAAAAAGTTCAGATTCCATAAGATTAGCTGGTATAGCCCCGCAGTTTACCACTTCAAAAGGCCCATTACGTCTTTTTCCTCCAAAATGCAGGGCATGGGCAACCAGTTCTTTTCCGGTTCCGCTTTCCCCCGTAATTATGACATTAGTATCAGTATCTTTAACCTTATTAATAAGGGCCAGCACACGCCTTATCGCTGCTGATTTGCCTACTATACCAAAAGGGGCATTTTCTGAAGGTTCCATGCGGAAAGTATCTCTTCTTATCTCCATTTTTTCATCGACCAGTTTTAACCCCTGCTCTATATCTGGCGGATCCCCAACCCAGTAGTAAAAAGCACCTGTTTGGGCAATGCGTACCATCGCCTGAACATCGCGGTAAGCTACTGCAAATACTACAGAAATATTTTCATCAGCAGCTAAAATATCCTGCAGCAGATTTATCTGGTATTCATAGCCCTGTCTTTCATCATCCAGATAAAGCAAAACCAGATCAAAATGAGCATGTTTTAGTATGCTTACCACATCTTCCGGCTTGTCCACTGTAGTTACACTATATTTAGTTTTCAGCCCTTCCACAAAATCTCTGGTGCCTTTAGCATGAGGATTTCCGCAGAACAAAATTTTTTCATCCTTCATGGTATACTGCCCCCTATTTATAATTAGCTCATATTTAATTTGCCCCGAAAACAAAGCTATCTTTCATCACTTGATAATTTAAATTTATGACTTAACTTTTTATGATTAATATTTTAATTTCGCAATAAATCAACATTTCAAAAAATGTAATTATAAATTATTATTTACTAATAATTCCTTAACAAAAAATTAACTTAACAAATTCATCCTGATTCATTTATAATTTTATCTTAAATGTCTTAAATATCAGCCTATATGCTGAATAATAATATTTTCTGTCTACCATAATAAAAAATTATAAGAGCCCCAAAGCTCCTATATGCTTAAGGATCTCTTTTTTATCAAACCTTTATCTCCAATTCCTTTACCAATTTTTTTAAAGCTTTCTTTTCTATACGCGAAACATAGGAACGAGAAATTCCTAATTTTTTGGCAATCTCTCTCTGGGTTTCCTTGATTCCGCTTAAAAGCCCATAACGCATTTCTATTACCTGTCTCTCCCTTGGAGAAAGTACCCACAGTTTTCCTATTATCTTGTCTTCCTGCATCCTGGCATCTACTATATCAATTATTTCATTGTCATTGGTAAGCACATCCATAAGCGATATTTCATTGCCTTCTTTATCATAGCCTATAGGATCATAAATGTATACTTCCTGTTTATTCTTTTTTATATTGCGCAAATGCATCAAGACTTCGTTTTCAATGCACCTTGCTGCATAAGTTGCCAGACGAACCCCTTTATCTTCGTCAAAAGTATTTATCGCCTTTATAAGACCAATAGTCCCTATAGAAATAAGATCCTCCATATCTTCTCCGCTATTTTCATATTTTCTCACCACATGAGCTACCAGCCTTAAATTATGTTCAATCAACCTGTTGCGTGCTTCTTCATCACCTTTTTTGAAACACTGCAGGTAATTTTTTTCCTCCTCCTCACTCAATGGCTGGGGAAAAACCTGGTTGGTAAGGTAGCCAAAAAGCAAAATACCGCCTTTTATCAAAGCCAGTACTGCCAAAACAAAACCCAGAGCACTCATAATTCCACCTCCATAAATAGTACCGCTTTATACTATATGAAGGTGAATTACAAATTGTGACTTTTGTTGACAGGTAAATATTGGTCTTTTTTCTAATAACAAAATAATTCTTAACAACCAGGTAATCCGTAATATATAATAAACAAAAACTAAAAAGGGGTATAACCGTTGAAAAAGCAGAAGGATGTATTCTTTAATATAATAAAAGCATCGGTTAAAAATATAATCTTTTTTACCCTGGTTACCGCTGTTATAGCCTATTTAGCCTCTATCCCTGCACTTAAAAACATCGCCCTCCTTGTTGCGGGCCTTGTAACATTCATTATTTTTATAACTTTAAGCAGCTTTATTTATTTCATCTACTATACAATAACTACCTATTCTTCCATTCGCCAGAATAATCCGGAACAAAGCTTCTACCAGCTGTACGGCTACACCCTGGCCGGTTTTATCTTCCGGCTGTTAGAAGTATTTGTATATATTTACATACTTATTTTCCTTTACAACCTGTTTTTAGGTAATAAATAACAAAAACCCCCTAAATTTTTATTTAAGCAAAAATAAGGCAGCTTACATTTTTTACCTGCAAGCCGCCTTATTTTTTAATTTATCTTATTAGTCCTTGTCCATATATTCATCTCTTCAGCTGCTTTTACAAGTTCATCCCGGAAATCAGGATGAGCTATGCTGATAAGGGCTTCTGCCCTTTCCCAGGTCGACTTCCCTTTTAGCTGTACTATTCCGTATTCAGTCACCACATAATGTACTATAGAGCGGGGCACAGTAACAATAGAGCCAGGAGAAAGGGTAGGCCTTATCCGGGAATGAACCACCCCATTTTTGTCAGTATAGGTTGAGTTAAGGCATATAAACCCTTTCCCTCCCCGGGAAGCAAAAGCCCCGAAAATAAAATCAAGCTGCCCACCGGTACCTGAAATATGACGGGTACCCGAACTTTCCGAACACACCTGGCTGAAAAGATCGATTTCCACCGCGCTGTTTATAGCTACCACCTTGTCATTAAGGGCGATTATGCGCGGGTCATTAGTATAGTTAACCGGATAAATGGCACACATAGGATTGTTGTCTAAAAAGCTGTACAGTTTGGAAGTCCCCATAGCAAAAGTATAAACCATTTTATATTTATCGATATTTTTGCGCGCCCCGGTAAGCCTTCCGGCATTATACATGTCAACAAAAGAATCTACCAGCATCTCTGTATGTACGCCCAAATCCTTTAAATCGCTCTTGGCAATTTTTTCTCCTATAACATTTGGAAGGCCTCCAATTCCCAGCTGCAGGGTAGCGCCATCTTCAATTTCTTTCATTATATATTCAGCTATAATATAATCTTTTTCTGTAGGTTTGGCCGGCGGCAGCTCGAATAAAGGCGAGTTTTTTCCTTCTACTATGTAATCAACCTGTGATATGTGGATAGATTCACTGTTGCCCCCCAGACAAATAGGAACTGAATTGTTTACTTCTACAATAATTTTTTTGGCTTTAGTCAAATAGGCTGGAGTAACGGAATTAGAGGTCCCTAAATTAAAAAATCCCTTGGGATCAACAGGCGCCACCATCACAAAAGCATAGTCCACTTCGTCATATTTTTTTACTATACGAGGTCCTTGATGATAGCTTATAGGAATATAATTGCAGAGACCTTTATCATGCAAACTGCGGGAAACCCGGCTGAAATGCCAATCTTCCATAATAACATGGTTGCGTTCCGGATCCAGCTCAACTATTTTGGGGACTTTCGTATAGCTGACACTTCTTATCCTTAAGTTTTCCAGTTCATCTATCCTTTTGGCCAGTGCTTCATCCAAAGTCTCAGGAAACATGGCAAATTCACTGTACCATATCCTATCTCCCGATTTAACCATAGCCGCAGCTTGATCTGCCGTTATAAGCTTTTGCTTGTACTGCCACTTTACAATATCGCTCATGACAACAATCTCCTTTCATAATTGATTAAAAACAAAAACCTTTATTTATACGGATTGAATATTTGCCTTTTTATCTTTATAATTTAAAAATAAAAATTAATGACAAAAAATAATTGTTATATTTGCCCTTGCCATATATTTTGTTGTATTATTGAAAAGGTAATAAAATTTATGTGCGTATATCACCTCCATTCTAAATTACGATATGTATATTTATTTTTAAATTTATCCGATTCGTAATTTGTTGTTATAAATTATATCTTAGTTTGTTAACAAATGCTATACCTGAACTGATAATTTAACCTTAAATAGTGCAAAAAGCAGCAGCCAAATAACCGTAAAATTGAGGCATTCTCTGCCTTCACCCTGCTCAATCTTGACAAATAAATCTCATTTTGCGCATTATTAATAAGTGTTTAATTTAATAAATCTTTTAAGGAAGGGGTATATATGGAAGACTTCACAACTTTTGTCTGCTACCAGCTAAAAGCTACCATGAAAAAAGTAGAAAAATACATCACTCAGGAAATGAGCCAATTCGGTCTTAATATGGCCCAATCATTTATCCTGTTTACCCTGCTGGAAAAAGACGGATCAACCCTTACCGAAATCGGCAACCGCGCACAAATTGAAAATTCTTCTCTTACTACCATGGTAGATAAACTGGAAAAAGAAGGCCTGGTAGAAAGAAGGCTGTATGCCCAGGACAGACGGGTAGTAAAACTTTATATAACAGAGAAGGGCAGAGAACTGGGAGAAAAGATACTGGCAGAAGGAAGTAAATTTAACAAATATCTTAGGAATAACATGCCGGGAGATGTAGAAGAATTTTTTAAAAACCTTGCCTCCATTGCAGAAAGCATAGACCGCTTAAATGAAGAAAAAAAATAAACCAGGTAGAAGTTAGTTCTTCTGCCTGGTTTATTTTTTAAGCATTTTTTATTCCTCAGAAGATAAACCCAAAACATCCAGCAGTGCAAAACAAAGGCTTAATATAATAGCTATAACCGTGGCCAATCCCATACCCTTCAAGGCTACTGCCCCTAAATTAAGGCTTATTCCGCTTATACCTATAATAAGAACAATAGAAGTTAAAATAAGATTGCGCGGTTTTCCATAATCAACATTTGCTTCCACCAGCATCCTTATCCCGGAAGCCGCAATAATACCAAAAAGCAGCAGAGATACGCCTCCCATAACCGGGCTGGGTATCACTCTGATAGCCATGGCCAGCTTGCCTATAAAAGAAAGCAGGATAGCAATAACTGCTGCTCCACCAATTACCCAGGTGCTGTAAACCTTGGTTATAGCCAAAACTCCAATGTTTTCCCCATAAGTAGTATTGGGGGTTGAGCCAAAGAATCCGGAAATCATGGTTGAAAGTCCATTCCCTATTATGGATCTGTGCAATCCGGGATCTTCTATCATATTAGTTCCTACGATATTCTGGGTAACAAAGAGGTGTCCAATATGTTCGGCAATTACTACTAAAGCGGCAGGCAGGATGATAGCTATAGCTGCAGGATTAAATTCAGGCTTATAAAAAGTGGGTAAACTGAACCAGGGAGCTTCTAAAATAGGTTTTATATCCACCATACCCATAAAGAACGATAATATATAGCCAGCCAATATCCCCAAAAGGACAGGAATTATAGCCAAAAATCCCCGAAACAGAACGGAACTGAAAACTGTAACCGCCAAGGTAAAAACAGAAACGGTAATCATCCTGGGATCAGGAACCCAGGTTCCCTGAAATCCTGCCGGTGGAAGAAAACCTGCCATCTGAGCAGCTACTGGAGCCAGTTCCAGTCCGATTACAGCTACAATAGCTCCCATGGCAGCCGGCGGAAATACTATATCAATCCATCTGGTACCTGCCATTTTAATTATAAGACCTACTAAAACAAAAGCTAACCCTACAGCGATAAAGCCGCTTAAAGCGGCACCATAGCCATACTTGGGAAGTACCATCAATACCGGTGAAATAAAAGCAAAACTTGAACCAAGATAAGCAGGTATCTTTCCTTTGCATATGAAGATATAAAGCAGGGTGCCTATACCATTAAATAAAAGCACAGTTGCCGGATCTACTCCAAATATTATAGGAACCAGCACCGTGGCTCCAAACATGGCAAACAGATGCTGCAGGCTTAAAGGAAGAGTATGCAAAAATGGCAGCTTTTCCTGTACCCCTATTTCTCGTTTAGCCAATTTCAATCCCTCCAAATAAATAATAGCTCATAAGCCATAAGCTTAATATAGATATAACCTGTCTCCTGCATCCCCCAGGCCGGGAACAATATAACCCTTATCATTCAAAATGGGATCCACCACTGCTGTTATTATCTCTACCCCCGGAAACTTCCCTAAAATCTGTTCTATACCGGGTTTAGCCGAAAAAGCGCATACGTATATTATTTGCTCCGGTTTATAACCTTTCTCGACTATAAATTCCAGGGCTTTAGCACCGCTGTTGCCGGTTGCCAGCATAGGATCCAGGACAATAACCTGATCAATTCCTCCATTATTGACAGGAACATTATTAAGGTAAGGCTTGGCTTCCAGGGTTTCATGATCCCTGTACATGCCAACATGAGCCACCCTGGCAGAAGGAAGAAAAGTAAGAAAACTCTCCACCAATCCCAATCCTGCTCTCAAAACAGGAACCAAAAGTATCCGGCTGTCATCAACATAACTGCACCTGGCTTCTACTTCTAAAGGTGTAATTACAGTGTCTTCTTCTGTTTTAAGTTTCTTACATGCCTCTACCGCCAGGAGATAGCCTAAAATACGCAAAGCCCGGCGAAAATCGGAAGTTTTAGTTTCCTTGTCCCGTAAAGTTCGGATACAGTTGCCCCCTATAGGATTGTCCAAAATTGTTACATGTTCCATTTTTATCCTCCTTTCTCATCCTGAGCCCAAACTTTACTATAATTCGACAGTAAAATAGATTCCCCTCTATTTTTCTCTTTTTTTTTATAAACTTTTTACCTTCCGATTAAAAGTCAAAAAATCTTAACATCTTGTCTCCTATTTCTTTAAACACCGGAGCAGCAGAGACGCTTCCGGATTTCCCTTCTTCCACCAAAACCACCACCACAAAGCGGGGGTTATCGGCAGGGAAAAAACCCCCAAACCAGGCATTTAATATTTCCTTTCCCTTATCGTCAAACCTGCCGGTCTGACTGGTAGCTGTTTTTCCAGCCGCCCTGGCTGCCAGCAATTGTGCATTTTTTCCGGTACCTTCAGCTACTGCAGTTTGCATCATCTCCCTTAAGGTTTCTGCCGTTTCCCTGCTTATAACCATTTTTCCTGGTTCAGGATAAACCGGATTTTCCCTTCCTTCTTTGTCTATCCAGCACTTTACCAGCACAGGAGGGGCAAAATATCCGTCATCAGCAACCGTAGCTATAAGAGAAGCTATATTAAGGGGTGAAAGCATAACCCCCTGCTGTCCTAATGCAGCATTGGCCACCGCCATGTCAGCATTTTCTATTTTTATGTAGCAGCCTTTTACAGACTGATATCCTATTATCCTTCCATCTGCAACATGCATCTTCCCTGCCGTGCCGGTTATTTTATCTTTCCCCAGTTTTAAAGCTGTATTTATAAAATAGGGATTACAGGAATACGCAAAAGCCTTTTTTAAATTTACCCATCCGTGGCCTTCTTTTTTCCAGCAAGCAACAGCATGTCCATTATCAAACCTGTATTCTCCACTGCAATAATACTCTTCTTCCTTCGCAACAGCACCATATTCCAGCGCAACAGCCCCTATTAATATTTTAAAAAGAGATCCGGGATGATAAGGAAGCAAAGCCCGATTAATAAGAGGGCTATTTTCGTTATCATCTTTTATCTTTTCTATCTGATAAGGGTTATATTTGGGACGGCTAACCATAGCCAGTATCTCCTTGCTGTGTACATCCATTACTACTACTGCTCCCTTTTTTATATACTTATCTGCTGCTTCTTCAGCTATTTCCTGCACCCTTTTGTCAATGGTCAAAACTACACCTGCCCTATTTTCATCTTCCCTTTTGCGAACCTTGAACATAAGCCCGGTTATAGCCTGTCCCCTGGCATCCAGAACCGAAATAAGCTCTTTTGAAGAAGGATATCCGCTTAAAATATCATTGTAAAAATATTCAATACCGCTTATCCCCCTATTCTCGCTTCCATTTATACAGCCCAGGACATGGCAGCAAAAACCGTCACTTCTATACCTCTTAATAACAGGAGCTACTACAATGCCAGAAGGGGCAGAAGTATTTATTTTTTGCCTTTCTTCCTCAGTTAAATCAGCAAAGATGCGTATAAAAGCATTTTTATGCTTAACCCCTTCTTTAAGCTTACTGTATATGTCATCATAACTTCTTCCCTTTAGGCTATTTTCTAAAACTTCAGCTACTTCGCGCAATGCCTGCTCCTGATCAGAAAAAGGTGAATTCTTGATCACCTCTCCCGGCAGACAATACAAAGCCTTGCTGGTAGAAATACCAGTAAGGGGAAGCATGTTGCGGTCAAATATATCTCCCCGGGGATATTCTTTTAATTCAATACTCCTTTTGCGCATATTATTAGCTTGCACTGCCAGAGCATAACCTTTGATCAGTTGATAGTAGGCAATTCTCAGCAATAAACCAGAAAAAATAAACAGAAATAAAAACATCAATATAAAAATACGATAACTCCTTATATACACAAAAACCCTCCTTTAAAACTTTTCTAACTTTATAATTAGCTTTAAAGGAGGGGGTTATTCTATTTTTCCTCTATTATCTCCACCGGGAAAGGCATATTAAGCAGTATTTCCTTTAATTCTTCATAAGTATCTGCCGTTCCTCTTATAACCACCAAACCATTTGCCCGGTCAGCCGTCGAAACTATACCTATATTTTCATAAGCTTCAATAATCCTGGTTATACGGTCAATATTCTGAGGATGAATTTTAGCATATATATCTCCTTTTTTAATCACCTGTATTTTCCACCTTCCGCAAAATAGAATAAGGAGGTATCGGAAAATCAACCTTGAAAAACACCTTCTGTTTGGCATGTCTGGCCCGGTCAATCCTGTTTCCTTCTTCATCATAAAGCACATCCAGATTAAAACGGAATATATTACCATCCGGAAGCAGAATTTCCATTTCATCACCACAGCCAAAATTAGCTCTCTGTTCTGCTTTAACCATCTTTTTTTCGTGGTTATAATCTACTACCATACCACAAAAAGAAACCCGATTTCTTAAAACGGTCTTGTTTATATCCTGAATAAAAGGAGACTCCCCTTCAATAAACCCATTTGTAAAAGGCCTGGTAGCCGTTTTAGAAAGCTCATTTATCCATTCCGCAAGCTCTTCCGCTTTATAAGCTTCTCCTGTGTTAATATACCTTTCTATTGCCTTGCGATAAACAGATGTCACACTTGCTACATAAAGGGGGCTCTTCATCCTTCCCTCAATTTTAAACGCATCAACCCCTATATCTATAAGCTCAGGAATATACTCAACAAGGCATAAATCTTTAGAATTCAAAATATAGGTTCCTCTCGCGTCTTCCTCAATAGGGAAATACTGTCCCGGCCTTTTCTCTTCTTCCAAAACATATTGATAACGGCAGGGATGGGCACATTCTCCCCGGTTGGCACTGCGTCCTGTCATATAATGGGAAAGCAGGCACCTTCCTGAATAAGCCACACACATAGCTCCATGTACGAAAACTTCTATTTCTAATCCTGCTTCCCTCTTTATCTCCTCTATCTCATCTAAAGCAAGTTCCCTGGCCAGAACAATCCTTTTTGCCCCCAGTTCCTTATACAAAAAGGCTGCCTCCACATTAGTTACATTCGCCTGGGTGCTTATCGTCTTGGGGACAGAAGGGGCATATCTATTGGCTATTCTCAATACTCCCGGATCGGAAACTATTATTCCATCAACCCTCATTTCCTCCAGCTTTTCCAGGTAAGAGGGCATTTTTTTTATATCATGGTTATGAGCCAGTATATTTACTGTAACATATACCTTTCTATCATGAGCATGGGCAAAATCGAGAGCCTCCTTAATTTCTTCCAGAGAAAAATTGCCCGCATAGGCACGCAGACTAAACTCCTTTCCTCCTATATAAACCGCATCTGCACCAAAAATTACTGCTGTCTTCAGTTTCTCCAAATCTCCTGCTGGAACCACCAGTTCCGGCTTCTTCAATTTAACCACCAACCTTTTTTACCTGTTCTGGTATCTGGCAATTGCCTCCAGATGTTCCGCATAGGTTCTGGAAAAATAATGACTGCCATCTCCTCTAGCCACATAATAAAAATAATTATGCTTTTCCGGATGAATAGCTGCCCTTATAGCATCTTTTCCAGGACAGGAAATAGGGCCTAAGGGAAGGCCGCTTATCCTGTATGTATTATAGGGAGAAGCTATTTTAAGATCATCATAAGTCACCATTTCCTTATGCTTCCCCAAAGCATATAAAACCGTAGCATCTACCTGCAAAGGCATGCCTGCTTTAAGCCGGTTAGCAATTACCCCTGAAATCCTGGCTCTTTCGGAAGGTATTACCGCTTCCCTTTCAATCATGGAAGCTATGGTAATTATCTGGTAAATACTTTTACCTTTAGCTTCCTTAGCAAAGTTTTCCTGCCATACCTTATTAAAGTTATTGAGCATCATTTCAACCAGCTGAGAAGCTGTTACCTCTTCGCCCACCACATAAGTATCAGGAAAAAGAAAACCCTCCAAACGGTTTCTAACTCCTGAAGGAACCTCATCTAAAAAAGGATAAGGATATTCTTTTTGCAAAGCTGCTTCCCACTCTTCCCGGCTGCATAAACCTTTTTTCACCACTATATCGCCAATCTGTTCTACAGTATACCCTTCCGGAATGGTAAAGGTAATCATTACCACTTTGCCTTCTGCAATATCCTGGACTATCTCTTTTAAGGACTGGCTGCGGCTAAATCTAAAATGTCCCGGTTTCAACCTGCTGTCATATCCAGTCTTCTTACAGTAATAAAGAAAGGCACCTTCACTTCGAATGAGATGTCTATCGTATAAAATGCGGGCTACATCACGCGCGCTGCTTTTCTCCGGTATAAAAACATCTATATAAGTACTGTCAGCAGGATCTACCGGCATATACTGCATATTAAGCCAGTAAAAGCGGCCAAAAAAGAGTCCCATAACCAGGATAAAAGCTCCTAATATCAGCACTTCCCTTTTTATTTTTTTCATTCTTACAATTTCACTCATTTCCTCACCTTTTTACAATTTTGCTTCATGCTAAAGCTGATTTTCTATAATTATGCCTGTATTGCTGTCACTGCTGGGGCCATTATCTTCAGGTGCTGTTTCTCCCATACCTGCATTAGATTCTGAACCATCAGGTACTCCCTTGTTGTTTCCGGAAGAATCTGTATTAACTTTCGGCCCCACATAAACCAAACGGTTGAGCGGGTTATAAATATCACGGGCCAAAAGTTCCGTCTTTACCAGCTTGCCGCTGCTGTCATAAAAATACCGGAAGCTGCGCACAATATACCCTGGATTGCCTTTAGTTTCTATTTTTTCTTCCCCTGGTTTTAAATCACCCTTAAACTCCCTTATTTCCTTAAATTCCATCACCTTATCTATAACATGAGCGGTTTTTACATTACATTTATAATCCAGATTCCCGTAAATATAAACGGTCAATCTGCCGTTTCCGGCTTCTGCTCTTATGTAAAGAGGATTAGGAGTGCTGTTTTTAAAACGAAAATCCTGCAGCCCATAAGCTACGGTGGCATCAAATCCCAAAGGCGCATACGCTACTGCCAGGGTATGGTTATGTCTCTCCACTATAGGCAGGCCAGCCAGCAAAACTGCATTATAGAGGGTAGAAGAGACCTGGCATACTCCCCCTCCCACTCCGGGAGTAAATTTTCCCCCTACTATAACCAGGGCATCCCGGTAGCCATTTTCAAAAGTCCTTTCTCCTACCACCTTATTAAATGAAAATACTTCTCCTGGCAAAACTACCTTCCCATTTACCGCTCTGGCAGCAGTGGCCAGATTATGGGAACGGTCAACCAGAGCTGTATCATAAAAAGTAGTATAGGATGATAAAAGCCCAACATTCTTAAAATCTTCCGCCCTGACGGCAGGCAAAGCCTTTTTAACCACAATAGGCACATTATATGGTTCATCTTTAATTTCATCTATCCTTAAAGGCAGTCCAGATACAGTTCCTGCTACATCAATCTCCCGTCCTTCCCTGGCAGGTACTATAACCAAACCTTTTCCCGGCTTTATCTCCAGCCTGGCATCCAGGCAGGGAACTTCAATATTTTTCTTCCATTCTTCCGTTATTTTTTCCCATATGGCAGGATTATAAGCTACTTCCAGGGGATAATTTATTTTTCTTCTACCATCCAGATTTAATATTTTTGATTTAAGGCTCCGCCTTTTTTCCTTTTCCCACACCTTATCAACTATTTCCCTGCTGCTTAAAGGGTAAGCCAGGTCTCCCAGCCGGTAAACATACTTATAATCTGCGTAAGAAAAAATCACCTTTTCCATCATCGCTTTTTTCAGGTACCCGTCAACCTTTGCACTTGCCTTTTCCGGTGAAAGCCCCGCTACCGGTACACCGGCAATATGTACACCAGGCAAAAAAACCTCACTGTGATAAAAAAAATGATAAAAATATATGAGAACTGCTGCCAGTATACCCAGAAATATCGATAATGTAACTACCAGAACTCCTTTTGCCTTGCCTCTCACTCCTAAATCCCCCAACTACTTTATATAGCTTTAACTATTATATAATATAGAAACAGGCTTGTAGAATAACCAACAAAATAATGCAAAAACCCGGGAATCATCCCGGGTAAAAGGCAAAAGCTAAAAATCTTCGCTTTCCACTAATTCCTGCCAGGCATCGGCAACTTTTTCCCATTCTTCATCATCTTCTATGTCGCTCAGGAATTCATTGCCTTCCTCATCATAAACTACTTTAAGTATTACTACCTCTACCTCGTCAGACTCGTCATCCTCATCTTCAGCAAATAAAGGTACCAATACGCGGTAAGTGGCATCATCAATCTCCAGTTCTGCTAAAAGCTCAAACTCATGCTCTACTCCTTCTTCATCAACTAATACCAGAACAGGAATTTCTTCTTCAAAAAATTCTTCGTGGCTCATCAAGTCACCTCTTTTTCATAAAACTAAAGTCATTGTATTATTTTCTCCTTACTTTGTCAAACTTAACCATCAAAAATCTTTTTCATGCACGGTTAAGGTAATCAAGATAGTTCTGTAAAATATTTACTGCTGCCAGCTTATCTATCACCTCTTTTCGGCGGCGCCGCGAAACATCAGCCTCCAGTAAAACCTTTTCCGCGCTTACCGTAGACAGTCGTTCATCCCAGTAGCAGACCTTAATACCGGTATAACGGGCTATCCTTTCCCCAAATCTCTGGATCTCCTCCGCTTTAGGGCCTAAAGTCCCATTCATGTTGCGGGGAAGCCCTATAACAATCTCATCTACCTCTTTTTCTTCACATATTTTTTTAATTTCCTTCAAGTCATAGTCCAGGTTTTTCCTGGCAATAACCGAGTGCCCCTGTGCTGTCCAGCCCATAGGGTCACTTAAGGCCACCCCAATCCTTTTTTCCCCTACATCCAATCCCATAATACGCATCGATTTATCAAAACCCCTTCCTTACAAAAAAACCTCATGCCTTTCGCATGAGGCTTTTTAAGCATTATTTTTCCTTGAGGTAATGGCGCAAAAGCACTTCCAGTATCTCATCCCGCTCAATCTTGCATATCAGGCTGCGGGCATTATTATGGCTCGTTATATATGCAGGATCGCCTGATATCATATAGCCTATAAGCTGATTTATAGGGTTATACCCTTTTTCTTCCAGGGCTTCATAGACAGTTTTCAAAACTATCCTTACCTTATCTTCACCATCTTTTTGCAAACTAAAACTTACTGTTTCATCAAATCTCCCCATGCTGTTCGCCTCCCCCTTTAAAAACAACCTTAAATTTTTCAGCTCAAGGCAGCCTCTATTATATTCTTAGCGGTATGAAGAGCTTCATCAAGCTTACTTATATCCTTGCCTCCGGCCTGTGCCATATCGGGACGTCCACCACCGCCTCCTCCAGCTACCCTGGCTGCTTCTCCCACAATCTTGCCAGCATGGACCCCTTTTGCCACCAGATCTTTACTTACAAAACAGACAAAAGCTGCCTTATCTCCTATTGCTGCCCCCAGAAGCACCACGCTGCTTCCCAGTTTATCCCGGAGGGTTTCCGCATTTTGCCTTAAAAGGTTTATATCTTCACTTTCACTGCGCGCTACCAGTATATTTACCCCATTTACCTGATAAGCATGATTTATCAAATCTTCCGCTGAAGATTTTGAGATCCTGGCTTTAAGCTGTTCTATCTCCCGGTCTTTTTCCTTTAAGGTACGGGTTAAAGCTTCCACCTTTTCTGCTATATTATGCGGACTCGTCTTAAGTATAGAAGCAGTTTCATTAATCTCTTTTTCCAGTTTATTTATATAACCTAATACGGCATATCCGGTAATCGCTTCAATACGCCGCAGCCCTGACCCGATGCTTCCTTCGCTTAATATCTTGAACAGCCCAATTTCACCTGTATTTTTCACATGCGTACCACCGCAAAGTTCCATGCTGAAATCGCCAGCTTTTACTACCCTTACCGTTTCACCGTATTTTTCTCCGAAAAGGGCAATAGCCCCCATTTCCCTTGCCTTCTCCAGGCTGGTTTCTTCAACCTGAACAGGATACATACGCCATATGGCCTCATTTACTATCTTTTCCACCTTTTCTATCTCTTCTTCACTCAAAGGAGCGAGATGAGAAAAGTCAAAACGAAGCCTTTCCGGTTCTACCAGAGAACCTTTTTGCTGGGCATGGTCACCTAAAACCTGCCGCAAAGCCTGGTGCAGAAGATGAGTAGCCGTATGGTTGCGAGCAGTAGCTGCTCTTTTCTCTTTATCTACCTTGAGAGCCACTTTTTCTCCCTGGCACAAAAGGCCTTTAACTGTTCCGGCATGAATTATAAAAGAGCCTATCTTGCGCACATCTTTTACTTCCATACATCCATTCTGGCCTTCTATAATCCCGGTATCAGCTACCTGTCCACCACTTTCTGCATAAAAAGGAGTATTTTTGGTAACTATTACTGCCTCATCATCTTCTACTCTCTCTTTAAGTATATCATCTTTTATAATGGCTATTATCTCCGACTCGTCATCCAGCCTTTCATATCCGGTAAAAACAGTTTTCGGCAGGTTCCCTAAAAGCTCAGTTATCAGGAGTTCCCTGGCAAAAGCCCCTTCTCCTTTATTAGCCTGTCTGGCCCTTCTCTTTTGTTCTTCCATCATCCTGTTAAATCCGTCCCGGTCCACATCAAATCCATTCTCTTCCGCCATATCTTCCGTAAGGTCCATGGGGAAGCCATAGGTATCATACAGCATAAAAGCTTCTTCCCCGCTAATAATATTTCTCCCTTCCCTCCGGGCTTTTTCAATAATTTCTTCCACTTTTCTTATCCCCTCATTAAGGGTGACAAAAAATCTTTCTTCTTCCCTTTTGATAACTTCTTCCACGAACTCTTTTCTTTCCAGAAGTTCAGGATAAGCATCTTTCATTATGTCAACTACATTCGCTACCAGTTTATGTAGAAAAGGCTCTTCAATGCCCAAAAAGCGCCCAAAGCGGACAGCCCGCCGCAGTATGCGCCTTAAAACATAACCCCTTCCCTCATTGCTCGGAAGGACGCCATCAGCAATCAAAAAGGTACACGCACGGCTGTGATCAGCAATAACCCGGAAAGGGAACCCCTGTTCATCCCGTATATATTTTTTACCGGTTAACTCTTCTACCTGTTTTATCAGAGGTGTAAAAAGGTCGGTATCGTAATTGCTTTCCACTCCCTGCATTACCGCAGTAATCCGTTCTAATCCCATGCCGGTATCAATACTGGGCCTGGGCAGGGGAGTCATATGCCCTTCTTCATCCCGGTTATACTGCATAAAAACCAGATTCCATATCTCAAGCCAGCGGTCGCAGTCACATCCACCTATACGGCAGTCATCCCCGCAGGCATACTTTTCTCCCCGGTCATATATAATTTCACTGCAGGGGCCGCAGGGTCCGGTATCCCCCATGCTCCAGAAGTTATCTTTTTCTCCCAGCCTTATTATGCGCTCCGGCTTTACACCTGCCACTTCCTGCCACAATTTAAAAGCTTCTTCATCATCCTTATATATAGTAATCCAAAGTTTTTCCTCAGCCAGCCCTAATCTCCTGGTTAAAAACTCCCAGGCATATCCTATAGCTTCTCTCTTAAAATAATCGCCAAAAGAGAAATTTCCCAGCATCTCAAAAAAAGTATGGTGTCTGGGCGTTCTCCCCACCGTATCTAAATCATTATGTTTTCCTCCTGCCCGCACACATTTCTGAGCAGTAGTCGCTCTTGTATAAGGCCTCTTGTCCAAACCCAGAAAAACATCCTTGAACTGGTTCATTCCCGCATTAGAAAAGAGCAGGGTAGGGTCATCAGCTGGCACCAGAGAAGAACTGGCTACTACTGTATGTCCATTTTCTTTGAAATAATTAAGGAACATTCTGCGTATTTCACTGCTTTTCAACACACCTTAATCCTCCCTTTTTCGTACAAAAACTTTACTAATCTATTTTCTTTTATATCGAGAATTATGTCAACAAATCACCTTCATCCTTAATCATGCTATAATTTTAACATAAAACCAGGAGAAAATTACGCGTAAAACTGCAGTAAGCGGTACCGCTACGAGCATTCCCCATATGCCCCAAAGATTGCCTCCCGCTAGGAGCGCAAAAACTATCACCAAGGGGTGTAATCCCAATCGGTTGCCTATTATGTTAGGAGTTATAAGGTTGCTCTCCACCTGCTGTATTATAACTATACCTAAAGCCATATATAAAGCTAAGCGGAAAGAGTCAGTCAAAGCCAGCAAAACAGCCGGCACCCCACCTAAAAAAGCGCCAAAAAAAGGTATCAGATTGGTTATTCCCGCCAAAATTCCTAACAATAGAGGGAACTTAACCCCTATAAAATAAGCGGTTATTCCGGTTAATATGCCTACCATACAGGCTACCAGAAAATAGCCCTTTATAAAGCTTATCAACACCTGGTCCATTTCCTTAAAAAGCCTATTAAGCTCCATACGAACAGGAGGAGAAAACAATTTAAGGAAATTATCTCCTATTCTTTCCCAATCCATCATAATATAAAAAGCCAAAACTGGAGCAAATATTAAAAAAAGAGCCGTTTCCAGCAAACTATAAATCCCTTTTACCAGGCTGTTTAAACCTTTATAAACAAACTCCTCTATCTCTCTTACATTTTTCCAAAACACTTCTTTTAACCTGTAAGGCATATCCATATGGTCGATTTTGTTCATAATCTCCTCGGTTTGTCCTGCATACTGAGGTATGAGATGGGCTAAAGCAGTCATTTCTTTTATTATCCCGGGAACAGCAAAATAGATAAATAAAGCAAGCAAGGACAAAACCAGCATATAAACCAGCAAAATCGCCCATACCCTTTTTACTCCCCATTTTTCTATATACCTGACCGGCCTGAAAAGAAGATAAGCCAGAAGAGCTCCCAAAGCAAAACTTACAAGGACGCTCCTCACCAGGTATAAAAAATAAATAGTGGCTAAAGCCACCACTATAAAAAGCAAATAACGTTGCCATGCCTTAAGGGTTAGTTCCACCTGCATCCCTGCCTTCAATCCTGTTAAATTATGTTCAAAACCCGCCGCATATTGCGTTTAGGCTTGTCAGCAGCAGTAATATCCTCTATCTTCCTGTCCTGCCAGTATATAGCTGCTGCTGCTCCCAGCATAGCTCCTATCAATACTGCATTAAGATAGCTTCGCAAACCATATCCCTCCTTACAAAAGCTCGCTGCTGTCTATAGAAACAAGGCTCCCGTCTTCTTCTACCTGATAAAGGTTGACTCTTCCCTTATTGTAATTAAACTCCAGAAAGCAGTTCCAGCAGTAATATTGATCACTTCCTACTTTTCCCACCTGTAAGCCTTTACAAACCGGACACTTGACTACCACTAATCTTTACTCCCTTCCTTAACTACCAGACTAGATTTATTCTGCCACTTTATCCTGGCAAGCGGCATTTTAAAACGGCCTTTTAGAATATCCGGCAAAACCCCAGCCGAGACTTCTACACCCCATACCTTGCCATCACCCAAAGAAATCAAAAAATCACTTACTATACCCAGCTCCTCTCCTTTTTCATCAAAAACCCTATCTCCTACCTTTTTCTCATATATAGATAATTCTTCCCCACTAACATAAGATTTAATACTTTTTAAATCCTCAATAAGGACTGCTTTTTCCGTCAGAGTAAAATCTCCTTTTCTTACCATATAACATTTTCCTTTTTCACTCTGCCAGACAATATAAGCTATTTCATAATCATCCCCAATAGCTACTTTTTCTACATAGCCCAGTACTTTAACATTTTTACTGTACAAAACAGGCATTCCGCATATATGTTTAACCTTCATCCTCTTTCCCTTCCTTCTTTATATATTTTGCTTTTTAATAAAAAAATGTATACCAAAAATAAAAAGGCGGTTTTTTTAACAAAAAACCGCCTCACCAGCAAATCCTTAACTATTTTATAAAACTTCAGCTATTATCCCGCCTCCTACCACATATTCCCCCTGATAGAAAACTACTGACTGTCCTTTAGTAATCGCCCGCTGTGGTTCGTCAAACTCTACCCTGACTTTCTCTCCCTCCCGGGAAACCGTGGCCCACGACAAAGAAGAACGATAGCGCACCTTGGCCAAAACCCTTATCTCATCTTGCAATTCATCAAACATGATAAAATTAGGCTCTGCTGCATACAAAACCCTGCGGAAAAGATATTTTTCCTCATCTACTACAATACGGTTATTCTCCAGATCTAAATCTAATACATATACCGGTTTTCCCATGCTAAGCCCCAGCCCTTTTCGCTGTCCTATCGTATAAAAAGGTATGCCCTTATGCCTTCCAATTACCTTTCCTCCTAAATCTACAAACTCACCTGGCGTGCAGGTCACCCTGCCCTTAAGAAAATCACGGTAATCTCCCTCAATAAAACATACCTCCTGGCTTTCCTTACTTTCTGCCACCTCTAATCCATAACCCCGTGCTATTTCTCGAACCTCAGATTTGGTAAAATCACCCAAAGGGAAAAGGATGCGGGAAAGCTGCTTCTGGGTCAGTCCATAAAGAAAATAACTCTGATCCTTGTTTATATCTTTTCCCCTGCGCAAAAGATGCCTTTTCCTCTCTTCATCATATTCTACCCGCGCATAATGACCGGTAGCCACCTTTTCACACCCCAGGCCAAGCGCAATATCCAAAAGCCGCCCAAACTTTATATATTTGTTGCATTCAACACATGGATTGGGGGTTTCCCCTTTTTCATAAGCCTGGCAGAAATAATCTATCACCTTTTCCTTAAAAATATCTTTCATGTCTACAACCTGGTGTTCTATACCTACAGCTCTGGCCGCCTTTTGCGCCTTTTCCCCCACTGAAGCATCCAGGCTAACCATGGTAAGACCTTTAACTTCATAGCCTCTTTCCTTCAGCAAACAGGCAGCAACTGTGCTGTCAACACCACCGCTCATCAAAACTGCTACTTTCATCTTCACTTCTCCTTGCTATAAACTTGAACTGGCTATTTAAAGCGAAGTATTTTATAATTACTTCCAGTTTAGAATATAACCATATTAAAGGGTGGGAAAAATATGGACCTTTTTTCTTGCAGCCAGCCCGAGTACAACCCTTCTTCTCCCCTGGCCTACCGCATGCGTCCGGAAAAACTGGATGAAATAATAGGCCAGGAGCATCTGCTCGGCACCAACTCCATATTGAGAAACGCTATCGAAAAAGATGAGCTGCATTCATTTGTGCTCTACGGTCCTCCCGGTACTGGCAAAACAACTATTGCCAGCATCATTGCCCGCATGACCAGGGCACATTTTGAAAAAGTGCAGGCAGTAACTGCCGGAGTGAATGACATAAGAAAAATTGCCCTGGATGCCAGGGACCGCTATAAATATTATGGCCAAAAAACTATCCTTTTTGTCGATGAGATTCACCGGTTCAACAAAAGCCAGCAGGATGTACTCCTGCCCTTCGTGGAAGACGGCACCCTTATCCTCATAGGGGCTACTACCGAAAACCCGCTTTATGAACTTAACAATGCCCTTATCTCCCGGCTTAAGCTGTATGTCCTGGAACCCCTGAAGGAAGAAGACATACACAAACTTATTATAAGAGCCCTGGAAGATAAAAAAAAGGGATTAGGAGAGCTCAATCTTAAAATCGAGGATAAAGCCCTTAATCTTATCGCCCAGATTGCCAAGGGAGACGGTCGCATGGCATTAAATATCCTGGAAACAGCCGTTAACTCCTATTTAAAACCAGGGGAAACCATAACGGCAGAAATAATAGAAAAAATAACCGGCATCCCCCTTATAAAATATGACAAGGCAGGAGACTGCCATTACGATACTATTTCTGCCTTTATAAAAAGCATCCGCGGTTCTGATCCGGATGCTGCCCTGTTTTACCTGGCAGTAATGCTGGAAGGTGGAGAAGACCCCAAATTTATTGCCCGCCGGCTTATAGTCCATGCTGCGGAAGACATAGGTCTTGCTGACCCCAAAGCCCTTTTAATCGCCGTGGCTGCTTTTCAGGCAGTAGAGTTTGTAGGCATGCCGGAAGCCAGAATCCCTTTAGCCGAAGCCACCATTTATCTGGCTGCAGCTCCCAAAAGCAACCGCAGCTATCTAGCTATAAATGAAGCAATTAGAGCCGTAAGGGAAAGTAAAAAAATAAAAATTCCCTCCCATCTTGCTTCTGCTGAACACAGCAAATCCGCAGAACTTCTGGGGAAAGGAAAAGGCTACAAATACCCGCACGACTACGGCGGCTATGTAAAACAGCAATATCTGCCTGATGAATTAAAAGGATACCGTTTCTACCAGCCATCCTTAAGCGGCCAGGAAGCAAAAATCGCCAAACTTATGGAAGAAAGAGCGCGTTCCTGATAGACGCGCTCTTCTTAACCTGCTTTATAATATTTAACTTCCTGCTACCTCATCTATAAGCTTTTGCAGCTGGGCTTTATTCTGGACCCCTACCACCCTTTTCACTTCCCTGCCATCCTTGAAGAATATAAGGGTAGGTACTCCCCTTATGCCATATCTTATAGCCAAATCCCGGTTTTCATCTACATTTACCTTGCCAACCACTATTTTGCCAGCATTTTCTTCAGCAACTGCATCCACAATAGGTCCCAGCATCTTGCAGGGTCCGCACCAGACCGCAAAGAAATCTACCAAAACCGGTCTGTCCGCCTTAAGCACCTCATTTTCAAAATTACCAGCATCAAGGGTCAAAACAGCAGACATCATATCTCCTCCTTTATAACATATATTTCATTACGCATAAGCTTTTCCAGAACTTTTATTACATCCTTCAAGCCTTCTTCTTTATTTTCCTCCTCTATAGCCCGATAAATACATTCATAGGCATGGTTTTCAAAAATAAGCAAACCTACACTGCTTAAGGCCGATTTTATAGCAGCAATCTGATTCAATATCTCGCTGCAGTCACTGCCTTCTTCTACCATCCTCTGCACTCCCCTTACCTGCCCTTCAATCTTTCTCAGGCGGGTAAGCAGCTTTTGTCTCACTTCATCCATATCTCCAATCACCTCTCATATACCCCTATACCGTATCTAAGGTTAAGTATATACTTATTTAATGACTATGTCAAATATATTATTAGCAGAATTTTTCATTTTTTATTGACATATGCTCTTTATGCATATAGTATAATATAAATAACATATGTTCATAATAAATGGTACAAGTTCAAGGGAGGTCAGATAATGAAAGTAGTTATACCAGCAGAAGACAACAAACAGGATGCCAAAGTTGACAGCCGGTTCGGCCGCTGCAAATATTTCGCCCTGGTAGATATCAAAACAGGCCAAATTCAATTCACTCCTAACACTGCTCAGGAATCAGGAAGCGGAATCAATGCTGCCAATACCATAGTTAAGATATCCCCAGATGCCCTGATTGTTGAAACAGTCGGCCCCAAGGCATTTAAAGTCCTGGAAAATGCAGGAATAAAAATTTATCACACTACCGGGGAAAAAAATATCTCTGAAGTTTTAGCTCTCTTTAAAAACAATTCTTTACCGGTATTAGAAATGCCAAACAAATAAAAAGGAGGAAAACGCTATGCGCATTGCTGTTGCCAGAACTGGTGGCAAGGTAGCTCAACATTTCGGACACTGTGAAGACTTCGTTCTTTATGATATCGAGAACGGAGAAATAGTAAACCAGAATACGATATCGAACCCCGAACATCAACCTGGTTTTCTACCTTCTTTCCTTAAAAAGCAAGGAGTAAATGTAGTAATTGCTGGAGGTATGGGACAAAGAGCTATTGACCTTTTTGCCGCAGAAGACATACAGGTATTGATAGGGGTATCTGGAAATGCCGATGAGGTTATAAAAGCCTATCTGGAGGGAAGCCTGGCATCCTCTGGAGAATCCTGCAAACATGAACATGGTGAAGGTCACAGCTGTAATCATTAAATATAATCAATCCAGCCAAAGGAAGTGAACTACAATTGCAGTTAGTAATAGCCAGCGGTAAAGGCGGTACCGGCAAAACTACTGTCGCTACCAATCTTGCCTGGACAGAAGCTTACAATCAGAAAATAGTATTTATGGATCTTGATGTAGAGGAACCTAATGCAGCCATTTTCCTGAAACCTGATTTTTATGAACAAATTTCGGTAGTAAAAAAAGTCCCTTCTATAGATAAAGAAAAGTGTACCTTTTGCGGCAAATGTGCTGAGGCTTGTGTTTTCAACGCTTTATCTGTCCTCCCCCAGAATGTTCTCGTATTTGAAGATCTGTGCCATGCCTGCGGCTTATGCAAGCTGGTGTGCCCTTTTAAAGCTATAAAAGAAGTAGATTATGAAATAGGAGTCATAAAAGCAGGCACATCTCTGAAAAATCAGATATTGTTCTATGAAGGAACCTTGAATATTGGTGAAACATCCACTCCGGAAGTAATAGCTGCTGTTAAAAAACAAATCCGAAAGGATATGCTGCACATATTAGATGCTCCTCCAGGAACTTCCTGTTCTGTAATAGAAGCCTTAAAGGAAGCTGATTTTTGCCTGCTGGTAGCTGAACCTACCCCTTTTGGAGCCAGTGATTTATCTCTTATGATTAAACTGGTTAAAAACATGGGCATCCCATCCGGTATAATAATAAACCAGTGGGAAAAGGGAAATAATCTTATTGATAATCTGGCTGAACAATTTGATATACCAGTGATAGCCCATATCCCTTTTGACACTTCTATAGCTGCTGCCTATGCCCGGGGAATGCTGTTTGCTGAACAGCATCCAGAATATCGAAGGCTTTTTCAAGCCATAATACCTAAAATCAAGGAGCTGATAAAAAAATGAAACAGATAGCTATTATAAGCGGCAAAGGAGGCAGCGGCAAAACTACAGTCAGTTCCTCACTGGCCAGTATTATTCCACAACCAGTGATATGCGATTGCGACGTAGAGGCTCCGAACCTGCATCTGCTCTTAAAGCCTGAAAAGCTGGAGGAAGGAAACTTCTACGGCCTTCCCAAAGCTTTTATAAATCAGGATAAATGTATTCAATGTAACAAATGTATAAAATTCTGTCGTTTTGAAGCAATAAACAGCGATTACCAGGTAGTAAAAGCAGACTGCGAAGGCTGTACTGTATGTGCCCATGTTTGCCCGGTAACTGCTGTTGAAATGGTTCCCAATCAGGCAGGTACTTACTTTAAATCGGCAACTAAATATGGTACTCTGTTTCACGCTGAATTAAATATAGGAGAAAAAAATTCAGGTAAACTAGTAGCGCTGCTCAGAGAAAAAGCCCTGGAAGAAGCTTATAATCAAAAAGCTCAATTTATAGTTATTGATGGCCCACCAGGAATAGGATGTCCTACCATAGCAACCTTAAGCGGCGTGGATCTGGCCGTTATCGTTGTAGAACCGACTGTGTCGGCAGTGCACGATATGATGAGAACGGTAGAGCTGTGCCAGCATTTTAAGACTAAATACGGCTTTATCATAAACAAAAGAGACCTTAATCCGTCTAAAGTTGAAAAAATAAGAGCCTACGCGCTTCAAAACAATATTCCCCTTCTGGGTGAACTACCTTTTGATCCTGTTTTCAGAAAAGCAGTCAAATCATTTACTGTTCCCGCACAATTTTCACCTGCAATCAGAGAAGACTTTCGTTTAATATGGAGTAATATCGAAAACATGCTAAGTCAGTCCAAACAAAAAGGGGATAGGCTGTAAAGCCTATCCCCTTATCCTTTTTACTTAATCAGGAAAGTGTAATAAACTAAAGCCCCTGCTCCACAGGCAACAACCAGCCATATTAAAGTGCGCAGCATTTCGATTTTAACCTGTTTTACAAGATCTTCCATGAAAAGTTCCTCCTTTAAAAAATTCTATCCTTATGCTTTAAAAATCTGCCAGTGCCTTCTCCTTATTTATAAAAATCCCCTTGCCCCGAGCTAATTTTTCCATCCTTTCTATATCAGAAGCCAAACCTTCTTTTTCCTCCATCCCGGCCAATTCCAGAAGCTTGCCATAAAGCCCTGCTGTTCCGAAATACTGCAGAATTAATTCCTCTAAAACTTTATTATCAGCATTATGCTGGGTCATATAAAGATACACTGCTTCATTATAAATCTTCAAAAGCTTATAAAGCGATCTGGCAAGATAGCTCTCCCCAGCAGGCTTTGTTTCCAGTTTTTCTCCCTGGTGTACCTGACGTAATCCCTGCTCAACCAGATTTAACTTTTCCTCCAGATGCTCGAGCAAATAATATTCCAGCTTCTGCTGCCTTCCTTCC
Source organism: Thermosyntropha tengcongensis (assembly GCF_055381335.1). Classification (NCBI taxonomy): domain Bacteria; kingdom Bacillati; phylum Bacillota; class Clostridia; order Eubacteriales; family Syntrophomonadaceae; genus Thermosyntropha; species Thermosyntropha tengcongensis. The sequence continues at coordinate 468,703 of NZ_AP042437.1, read as the reverse complement.
TTCTTATAAAAAGAGAAAAGCTTTTTGATAAGGTCAATATCGCCCTGCAAAATCCCCCATCTTTCTGAAGGTTTAAAGCGGGTTTTTTGTTCGCGCAGAATGCTTTTATAAAAATCTTCTACTATACTTATCAATCTTCCCGGTATAAATCCTGCCGGCAAAACCTTAAGTTCGCTTCCCTCATTGAAATCGATGAGCATCCTGTGCATTTCTGACATTATTTTGCCGGCCATGCCGTTTATTATTATATAAGCCTGATTGTCAAGCATGGTAGGCGAATTATTTATAATAGCAAATTCCTCGAAAGAGAGAGGAAAGCTGTTAATAGGGGAAACTGCCAGGCTGGAACCTATTACTATAGCTATCTGGGGAAAATCATTAAAAAGATCCGCCATTTTAACCGCATACATATAGTCCGCCGGCATGGCATCCCCAAAAAGTATTACATCTGGCTTTAATACCCCTCCGCATTCCGAGCAGCGGGGAACCATAACCCCTTTTTCCTGCTGGCTTATTATTTTCTCCATATCCTGCACCGTCTTTTGACACCGGCTGCAGGTAGCAGTTCTTATATGTCCGTGCACCTCATATACCCAGAAGGCTCCCCCCTTCTGGTGCAGGTTATCTATATTCTGGGTAACAATAGGCCCTATAATCCGCTTCTGCTGCCATTCGCCCAGGACCTGGTGCGCATCATTAGGCAGAGCTTCCAAAATGGTGCCAAAAACTTCCTTGCTGTGCTTGTAAAGCTTCTCGGGATGGTGTTTAAAAGCCCAGGCTGAAAAAACCTCCATAGGATCAATTCTTTCCCATAAGCCTCCGCTCCCCCTGAAATCAGGGATGCCGCTTTCCGTAGATACTCCAGCACCTGTTAATATAAAAGGCCGCGGATAAAGGAAAATCTGATTAATCAAAAGCTCCATGCTCACCTTATCTCCCCCAGCCAGCAAGCTTATTTATTTATTGCTGTTCCTCTCCCATAATATACAACCGTGGCCCTGGCTTTTTTGGTTTCCTGCCAGAGCAAAACCTTTTCTGTCATTATCCCTTCGTTAAAAACGACTTTATAATTATATGTAACTTCTCCACTTATGCCGTTCTTTACTCTTTTTTCTCCGGGAGCAAGCTTTTCATCAAGTTTTACTGTCACAGGAGGTTTAACTACTTTCTTTTCCTGCTGTAAAATTACTTTTTTTTTACCCAAATTATCTGTTCCCCACACCCTTACCACAATAATATTGTCATCTTCTGTGCTTAATGTTATACCAGCTGGTCCCCTGCTATTATTGACCAGATTATATCCATCACCTGCAAGGCCTGCCCCCTGCCAGGCCTTAAGCAGTCCTTTAAGAAGAATCTCTTTATCACTTTTCAACACATATTTCGATACTTTAAGGTCATCGATTTCTTTTAAAAGCTGCCAGCTGTCTCCTGGCATAACTACCCTGCCATTTACAGCATCCAGCATTTCATACCAGGAAGGATAAGCAGCTTCCCCCCTGAAAGCTTCAATATTTAACAGAGTATCTATCGCTTTTATCTGCTCCTTTTTTATCCGGGGCTCAAGTTTGACCGTTTTTATTTCTATATCATCTATAATTCCTGCTTTCAGCTGAGAAGCCAGATTTTTATAAGTTTCTACCGGATCAGCCTTATAGCCATATTTTTCAGCTTTGCACTTCAAACCCTGTTTTTCATCCCAGTACAGTGCCGCATTTTCCGGTTCTTTAGGCTTAATCTCTTTTAAGGTCAAGGCCACTACCTTAAGCTGCAGTTCTTTTTCATTCCATTTAAAAACCGGTGTAAGCTCCTGTTTTTCCCCGCGCATAATTACATGGTATAAAGCTTTTTTTTCTCTCTCCCTACCTATAAGCCTATCTGCTTTTTGCAAACTCGCTTCTGTATCATATTTTATATCCCATTGAGCAAGAGGAATAGTAAAAGCCTTTTCCGGCCCCTTTAAGACAAGGCTGTCTCCCCAGGTTCCCCTCGCCCTAGCCGGCCACGCCTCTAGAGCTTCTTCTCTCGACATGCCTGCCAGTGAAACCCCAGCCAGTACCAGGTTAGATGGATAAAACCTCTGATCATGCCAGGATAAAAGCATGTCCACTATATATAAATTAAGCATCACTGCTACTACTGGCAGGCAAAATATAACCGCCATTTTCTTTATATCAGGCTTCATTGCTGCAGATTCTCCCCAGCACAAGAGTTAAACTATTTTACACACTGCGATAATTCTACAAACTTGTGGTTAGCCTCCGCTAAAGCTATTATTTCTTCTGTTACTATGGTTCCCTCCGGTATTAATATTTCACCCCTGGCATCTTTTATATCCTGGATCACCTTTTTGCCCAGGAGGAAAGCCTTCTGCCGCTCTTTAAAAAATAAAGCCCCTTCACTTAATCCTGCATCCTTTTCCAGGATATCTTTTCCCGTCCCCGGTACACTCTGGGGTATATAACTGGAACCCTTTTCCCTTACTACGACTACCTCGCTTCCGTATGTCAAAACATCTTCCGCTTCAATAATCTCGGTCTTCATTTCATCCTGGGCTGTTTTATATTCCAAACGGGACAAAATACCTGTTTCGGTGTCGATTTCAAACTCATTTATAACTCCAATAAGGTTTCCCTTATTTGTCAAAACCCGGGTACCCTTAATCTGAATATTGCGTTCCAGGAGTTTTTTGGCCTCTTCTGATTCATCAATATTAAGCAGCATAGCCTGGCTTTCGGTAGTAACTGCATGTTCGCCAATTCCCACCACACTTCTAAATGGTAAAACCTTGGCTCCCGCATACCAGCTGCTGTTGGCAACCAGAATAAAATCTACCTTTCCTTCTTCAGGATTAACTACCAGATCTTTAACCTGCCCAATCTTAGCACCATCGATAATAGAAAAAACAGGCAGACCAATAATTTCCTGGCTTCTCTTCATCTCACTTGCTCCCTTCCTTTATAGATAAAGCCTTCGTAATTCATCTTCCACTTTCATCTTTAAAAGCCTCGGCAACCTGGCAAAAGGTACTTCCTCCAGTTTTAAATGTCTTATTTCCCGCCTTATCAGCTGTATAAAGGCAAGCTTTCTGGCCAGCTCTCTTTGCATCATTTCATTAAGCATATATTCATTCATACATTTTACAATAATTTCTTCTCCCTGGCTATACCAGCCTAAAACTATACTTATCTCTGCCAGCTCCAGTGCCAGCATGTATTTTAAATCAATATCCCGGGTAAGCTCCCAAGCTTTCTTAAAATAAGCAAAAGCCCCTTCTAAATCATCTTTCATCCTGGCAGCAAAAGCCAAATCCAAAAGCCTTACTACTTTTCTTTCCTCCGCCTCTTCTTCAACTTTATCCCTATTATCGCAAGCAGCCTCTTTCGCCTCATCTTCTATTACTGCTGAATTTTCCTCCCTGCTTTCCGCCTTTTCTTCTATGGATTCCATACAGGCTGCTGCTTCTTCACACCCCTCATCAGCTTTCTCACCATTATATTCCATTTCTAATTCCTGGATGGTTTTTTCCTCTCCTGCTGCCTCCTCATCCTCTCCGCCAGCCTCATAAGGCAAAACATCTTTGTTCTCATCAACAGCTTCTTTTTCAGATACCAGGAGGATTTCCGCTTTCCTCTCTCCCTTATCTTCCAGCTCCGGCAGGCTTTCTTCCGCAATCGCTTCTTTAACATGCAGCATATTTTCCGCATCAGGTTCCCTGTTCGCATTCATACTGTCTCCATCATCCATACCGGGCCAGGTTTTTTGCACCCACAATTCCTGCCCTTTTTCCCCTCGTACTGGAGAAAATTCTTCTGATCTTTCTAACATATCTGTGCCTGTTTCCAGAGAATAATCATCATACTGCAGCAGGTATAAAGCTAAGCCTCCCAGAACAATAAGATAAACCACAAGCGAAAATATAGTCCCTATTTTAGCGACACTGACCGGAAAAGTTATTATTATTATAAAAGTCAAAACAAGAATTGACCAAATAGCAGAAAAGGAAAGGCGGTAACTTCTTAAAATATAAAACATGACCCCTGCAATAGGCAAAAAAACAAGTGAAGTATAAAATATATATTCTTTCATCTTTTATATTCCCCTTTATCCAAGCAGGATACCATATTATCTTTCGACAGCATTTTTTTATTTCCTGCCAAAATCATCTGAAAATAAAGGATTTTGAAGAAAACAGGAACAAAAAAACCAGGGAACAGGCTGTCCCTGGTTTTTAATATATTTAAGCTATAACTATCCTAAAAATCCTTTAATCAATATAAGAGGAGTTCCAGCATCAGCTGAACCGCTTACCAGGTCAGCGAGGCTGGCCATCAGATCCTCTACCTTACGGGGGGTAGTGCCTTCGGTTTCGAAACAATCTTTTTCATAGCTGTCCCGCTTCATAGCATTAAGCTCTTCTTCAATTTTCTCCATGGCTACCCCTTCTTCCAGCATTTTATCCACCAGATACTTGTATTTAAGCCCTTCTCTGTATCTTCCCCTGAGTCCCCTGGTCATGCCAAAAGCCGGCTGCGGATCTGCCAGTTCATATATGCCGGTGGAAGGATCTTTATAAGCACCATCACCATAAACTATGACTTCAATATGTTTGCCCAGTTCTTTCTTTACCCAATCCTGTACCGCATCAGCCACTTTATCCGCTTCCCGGGGAGCAAGCTTAAGCTTATCTCCGGAAGAAAGGTTGCTGCCTAAAAGGCCCCATTCTGACCAGGCTTTACCTTCATTGCATATATCCTGCAGGGTTATGCAGCTGTAGCCATTTTCCTTAAATTTCTGGGCTGTACGATAACGGGCATGGATATTGGCTACAATAACTCCATCCGGATTATATTCCATTATTCTTAAAGGATCATTGCACAAAAACACCCTGGCTTTAGCACCGGTCTGTTCTATTACCCCTTCATAAAGAGCAATATAGTCTACATTGGTTATGGGATGCAAAAATCTGTCTTCCCCTATCTCGTCCAGGGTTATTATATCTCCATTAGCCTTTCCCAGCTTTTCCGCAAAATCATACGGCAGTATCTGATTTCCTACCTCATCTGCGGGATAAGAAAGCTGTACAATTACTTCCCCTTCAGGAACCGCTGAAGCTATACCCTTTAAAATAAGGGAAAAGCGGTTGCGGCTCAATATTGGGAATACCACTCCAATACGGCTGTCTTCCTTTAAATTAAGCTTTTTCCTCACATCTTCGGCAATGTCCTGTATAGTTACATAATTGTTTTGCGCTCTAGCCACTACCGATTCAGTAATGCAGGCAGTATCCCCATCATCCAGAAGCCCGTCTGCATTACATCTGGCCAGAGCTTCACAAACCATGCCTACAATATCAGTTCCGGGTACAATAACCCCCATTTTAATTCCAAAAGCAGAAACTCCAACATAATCCGGTATCCTTGACATCCCAGCATCCCTCTTTTACTTTTTTGTAAAGGTCAACTAACCTTCCTGCTAAAATATACTTTAAAAAAATTTTTTTCGCAATATATCTTCAGGCCTTCCCTCCAAAGTATACAAAACACTGTATAATAACCAGTCAAAATTCCTCTAAATTCTATTGACATATTCAGTTACTATTTTTATAAAAATCTCTATATCCGCCAGATTTTCCTGCAGGATCCAGTAAACTATCTCATCATCAATTTCCCAGTACCCATGCACCAGTTTATTGCGAAATTGGGCCATTTTTTTTAATCTGGTCGCTAAATCTGCTGGCAAAAGGCCAATAGACTGCATCCTTTCAAAAACTTCAGCATAAGTTTCCGGAGGGGCAAAATTATACCTTAATTGTTCACGGGCTGCTATACGGTTCCCAATATTTATACAGGTTTCAATGGCCAGCTGTAAATAGCGTTCAGCAGCCGCCTTGTATATATCATCAGCCATATATTCCTCCTTGCTTTTGGCAGCCATCTCCTTTAAACGGCTGATGTACTTCAGCAGATACCTGAGCTGGCTTATCAGCTTTTCATCCAATAAAATCACCTGCCCTTTTTAAAAACTCCTGGTTAAACTCATCTCTGAGCAGTTTTATATCAAGATACAGCTTTATCACCCTGCTTTCAAAATCAATCATCTTCTCCCAATCAGAACAATATAAAACCTTTTTATCTTTTAAAACCCCGTACTGCATACTTAAAGGCGCATTATTTAAAAATATAATATCAATTTCATCAGTCCCCAGAAATTTGCTCAAATCAGCATAAAGCTCTGATCTCAAATGCAAATACTCTTCTTCCGGCATATCATCACTCAATAATACCGCTATGTCAATATCACTGAGCGGGGTAACCCTTCCCGCAGCATAAGAACCAAAAAGATAGGCTGCCACAATTTTAGCCCGATAAGGGACAAAAATATCTCCTAGTCCGGGCAAAACTTTATCTACTTTATTAAAATCAACCTTGCTCCTTTTTATCATTTTTTCATCTCCTCAAAAGCCACTTTTCATGCTCCATCATGATTTTACCTTATTTTTCCTTTATAAACAACCTGCCCATAAAAAATTCCCGGTTTTAAAAACCGGGAACTTAAAGTTTTTATTTACCAGATAAAACCCATTTTAAATTATTATTTTCCGTAAATATCCTGGCTTTTTTGCAGTTGCACAGATAGGAAAGATAGGAAGAGACAGTTCCTGAAATAAGTATGTACTGATTGCGGTTATCAGGAAGAGCCATCTCTTTTATCACCCGAGCCACAATCTCTTCCCGGCTGCGGGGGACTTTTATAAATTCCTGGATTACGTCTAAAATACATTTTATTATCTCTTCATTCTTGATTATGGTTTCTCTTACATCGTTTAATACTCCTCCATGGGCAACTACCGTATAAGGATAAATATTTTCCCTTAGATACCGCAAAGTATCGAGGTGTTTACCCATATCAGCCATATAAACAAAAGGGAATTTTTCCAGATTATGTTCCGTTATCACCGCATCTCCGCTGAAAAGCACCCCATCCGGGGTAACCAGCCCTGCATGTTCCATAGCATGGCCAGCCAGGTCAAGCACTTTAAAACCCTTTTCATTTATAACCAGTTCTCCAGGTTTTACCTTATGGGTAACCTGGCTGGGCTCAGGCATCAGAAATTTGTTGCGCAGCATATCAACCGGGCTTGCTGTATAGAGGCAAAAAGGGCCTAAAAGCTCATTTTCAATAAAGGCTGCTTCAAAAGAGGTAGCATAAATATCGCATCCATACGTTTCCTGAAAAAACCGGTTTCCTCCACTATGATCGGCATGGGCATGGGTATTAAATATAGCCCTTACCTTAAGTTTTTCTTCATCCAGGACTTTTTTGGCTTTTTGGGCAAAAGCACGGCTGGCACTGCTGTCAATAAGCAGGCAACTCTCATCAGGGAAAATATAGACGCCAATCAAGCTGGGAAAATTTATACAGCAGGTATTGCCTGCAACCAGCTCCAGTTTCAATTTCTTCGGCCTCCTTACAAATCCATGCTGCATCACATCAGCAAAACCTTCAGCAAATCCTCCCTGGAAGCAGCAGGCAGGTAGTCTGCCACCTCTATTTCATTTATCCTTTCTTTTATATCTTCTTCGGCATAACGTGTGCCAAGCAGCAATTTCTCAAACTCTTCTATTTCTTTAGCAGCAAAAAAATCTCCATATATCCTGCAGCCTTTAATAACCCCTTTTTCCACATTAAGCCTTATATCCATGCTTCCCCAGTCAAAGCGCATTTTTTTCTGCACATTAAAAGCCGGAGAAGTACCGTAAATCCATTCCCAGGTTTTAAACTTTTTATCCCTGAGTTCATTTATAGCTTTTAAATCTTCTGCCGTCAATTCATATTCCTGGTTAAAATCTTCTTCCTCCAGGATAGTTTCGGTTAAAATCTTTTTAAAATCCTCAACCGACATGGGAAAAGCCAGATGCTCACTTATGTTGGTTACCCGGCTGCGTACCGACTTTACCCCTTTGGAAACCATCTTGTCCGGATCTACATTAAGTGCCTGCACCATATCTTCAATATTGACATCAAACAGGATAGTCCCATGGTGCATCACCCGGTTTTTATAGCGGTACTGGGCATTGCCGGAAAATTTTTTGCCCTCGATAGTTATATCATTGCGCCCGGTATGTTCAGCCTGGATGCCTATTTTCTCCAGGGCTTTTATTACCGGACGGGTAAATTTTACAAAATCAAAGCTGGTGTGTTCACCGGCATCGGCTATAAAAGTAAAATTTAAATTTCCCAGATCGTGATAAACAGCTCCTCCTCCTGATATGCGCCTTACTACCTCGATCCCTCTCTTCTTTACAAAATCAAGGTTTACTTCTTCAAAAGCATTCTGATTGCGGCCTATAACTACAGTAGGCTTATTCTGGTAAAAATAAAAAACCGTCCCTTCCGTAAAATTTTTGGTAGCATACTCATCTAATGCCATATTGAAATAAGGGTCATTAGAAGTGTTGTTTATTTTTATCATGATATTCTCCTCCTTCAAACCGCCATCATCTAGAAAAAAGACCAGTATAAACATACCGGTCTTTTTGAAATGTTATCGGAAATATTGCTGGTATTAAGCATAAAGCGGATATTTCTTGCAGAGTATGCGCACCTGTTCCTTAATATAATCAACATGCTTGCCTTCTTCGAATAAGGCTTTGTAGAAAAGGTCAGCAATAATAAGCATTTCTTCTTCCTTCATGCCGCGGGTAGTAAGCGCCGGAGTTCCCACCCTTATACCGCTGGTGACAAACGGGCTTCTGGTTTCCCCGGGTATAGTGTTTTTATTAACTGTTATTCCTACTTCTTCTAAAAGCTGCTCTGCTTTCTTGCCGGTCATACCTTCAATATTGGTAAGATCTATAAGCATAAGGTGGTTGTCGGTCCCGCCAGATACAATCTTGAATCCTTTTTCCATTAAAGCATTGGCCAGCACGGATGCATTCTTTACTACCTGCTTCTGATATTCAACAAAAGACGGCTGCATAGCTTCAAAGAAGCATACCGCTTTAGCAGCAATGATGTGTTCCAATGGCCCTCCCTGCGTTCCCGGGAAAACAGCCTTATCTATATCTTTGGCATATTTTTCCTTGCACAGGATTAGCCCGCCTCTAGGCCCTCTTAAAGTCTTATGGGTAGTGGAAGTAACAAAATCAGCATATTCTACCGGAGAAGGATGTATCCCTGCTGCTACCAAACCTGCAATATGGGCCATGTCTACCATGAGGTAAGCGCCGACTTTATCCGCAATTTCCCGAAATCTCTTAAAGTCTATAACCCTTGGATAAGCAGAAGAACCTGCCAGAATCATCTTCGGTTTATATTTAAGGGCTTTTTCTTCTACATCATCATAATCAATAAATCCCTGTTCATTTACCCCATAAGATACTACATTAAAATATTTTCCGGAAATATTAACCGGTGAGCCATGGGTCAAATGTCCGCCATTGGTAAGGTCCATGCCCAAAAAAGTATCTCCCGGATTCATTATGGCCAAAAATACCGCCAGGTTAGCATTAGCTCCACTGTGAGGCTGGACATTAGCATGTTCAGCCTTGAAAAGTTCTTTGGCCCGATCTATAGCCAGCTGTTCTATTTTATCAACTACATAACAGCCCCCGTAATATCTTTTGCCCGGATACCCTTCAGCATATTTGTTGGTAAGTATACTTCCCATAGTCTTGATTACTTCCATGCTGGCAAAGTTTTCAGAAGCAATCATCTCCAAACCATTCTGCTGCCTTTCCAGTTCCTCCTCAATATACTGAGCAACCAGCTTGTCCATCATAACAGAATAACTCCTCCTTTGCTAGACTTATTTTTTACGCGGAGCTAGATGTATAGCTTCGCCGTGAACATCCAGAACTGCTTCCATGATAGCTTCTCCCAGGGTAGGATGAGGATGGATAGTTCCTATAACATCCTTTATCCGCATACGGTTTTTAACCATCATGGTTCCTTCCAGGATAAGGTCACTCGCATGGGGGCCAATAATATGTACCCCAATAATTATATCATTTTCATCCGCCAAAATCTTCACCAAACCTTCTGCCTCACCCATAGTCATAGCCTTGCCGTTGGCAGCAAACTGGAACTTACCTGTTTTATAGGCTATTCCTTTACTTTGTGCTTCTTCCTCACTCATACCTACTGTGGCAATCTCAGGGAAAGTAAATATACATCCCGGTACAGCATGATAATAAACAGAAGTATTTATGCCTGCCATTTTCTCTACAGCTGCTATACCTTCTTCTGATGCCTTGTGGGCAAGCATCTGTCCTCCAATAACATCTCCTATAGCATATATCCCTTTAACACTCGTCTGATAATTTTCATCCACTTTTATAAAATCCCGTTCGGTTTCTACTCCTACTTTATCAAGATTTAACCCTTTTATGCAAGGCTTTCTTCCCGCAGACATCAAAACCAGATCAGCAGCTACGGTAAAAGGCTCTTTTTTCCCCTGAACATGTACCACAAGTTCTCTATCCTTTTTTTCTATTCTGGTTACTGCTGCACTTGTATGCACATCAACATTCTGTTTTTTAAGAAATACACCCATGCGTTTGCTTATTTCTTTATCTAAACTGCCAAGAATATTAGGCATATATTCTATAACCGTAACTTTACTGCCAAAGGCACTAAAAATACAGGCAAATTCCAGGCCAATAACCCCACCGCCAATTATAACAAACCTATCCGGAACTTCTGTAAGTTCCAGGGCTTCATCACTAGTTATAACTCCTGGCAGATCAGCTCCTTCTATCTGCAGGCGGGCAGGAACAGAACCAGTAGCTATAAGTATATTTTTGGCCTTGATTTCTTCTCCATTTACAGCTACCGCATCGGAAGCGGCCAGAGAAGCCTCTCCTTTTATAAGCTCTACACCGTTAGCCTTGAGCAGCTGTTTTACTCCGGAAACCAGATTATTTACTATACTGTCCTTTCTTGCCTTGGCCTTTTCCAAACTGAATTTAAAGCCATCAACCTGAATGCTGAACTCTTCCGCCCTTTTTAAAGTATGGATAGCTTTGGCATTTTGGAAATAGGCTTTGGTAGGTATGCATCCCCGGTTCAAACAGGTGCCGCCTACCTCATCCTTCTCTATCAGGGTTACCTGCATTCCCAGCTGGGAAGCCCGGATGGCTGCCACATAGCCACCCGGCCCTCCGCCTATTATTACTAAATCCTTCATTTCCCTGCCTCCCATTTTACAATCGGATTACGGGCTGCCCCCACTTCATCAATTCTTTTTACTACCGTAGTATGCGGGGCATTCTTGACCTTTTCCGGGTCCTCTTCCGCTTCTTTGGCAATATCGATCATGGCTTTTATAAAACTGTCCAGCCTTTCTTTACTTTCTGTCTCCGTAGGTTCAATCATCAAAGCCTCATTTACTATAAGCGGGAAGTAAACGGTCGGCGGATGATAGCCATAATCCAGAAGCCTCTTGGCTATATCCATAGTAGTAACATGGTTTTTCTCCAGCTGGAATTTGGAATTAGCTATAAACTCGTGTTTGCATAGACGGTTATAAGGTATATGGTAGTACTTGCTCAGGTGGTGCCGCAGATAATTTGCATTAAGCACAGCATTATAAGCGACATCTTTTAATCCATCCCGTCCTAAAGACTTGATATAGGTATAAGCCTTGACTACTACCCCAAAATTGCCGTAGAAATTTTTTACTTTACCTATAGACATAGGCCGGTCATAATCAAGTACATATTTATCGCCTTTTTTCTCCACCAGCGGTACTGGCAAAAATTCTGCCAAATGCGCTTTTACCCCTACCGGCCCTGAACCTGGCCCGCCTCCGCCATGCGGGGTAGCAAAAGTCTTGTGCAGGTTCAGGTGTACAATATCAAATCCCATATCCCCGGGCCGGCATACTCCCATAATGGCATTGAGGTTAGCTCCGTCATAATAGAGAAGGCCGCCACCCTCATGAACAATGGAAGCAATAGTCACAATTTCCTCTTCAAACAATCCCAGAGTATTGGGATTGGTCAGCATAAGCCCGGCCACTTCGTCATTCATCTTGGCTTTCAGGTCCTCAATATCGACCAGGCCTCTGGCATTGGATTTTACTTCTACTACATCAAAACCTACTACATTAGCAGTAGCCGGGTTAGTGCCATGTGCGGAGTCAGGCACCAGAATTTTGGTTCTCTTTTCATCTCCCCGTTTTTTATGATAAGCCTTTATTATCATTACCCCGGTCATTTCACCATGAGCACCGGCAGCTGGCTGCAGGGTAAACCTGTCCATCCCGGCAATTTCACAGCACATCTTTTCCATTTCATACATGAGCTCCAGAGCTCCCTGCACCGTTTCTTCCGGCTGATAAGGATGAATATTAGCAAATCCCGGAAGACGCGCTGCCCATTCATCAACTTTCGGATTATACTTCATGGTGCACGAGCCTAAAGGATAAAAACCGCTGTCAACACCATAAGCCTTTTTAGAAAGATCAGTAAAATGCCTTACTACTTCAACTTCACTCACTTCCGGAAGGTTTAGGCCGGTACTGCGCATAAAATCCTGAGGAATTTCTAAGGTTTCCGGAACTTCACAGGAGGGAAGGCTGAATGAATTACTGCCCGGTACATGCTTTTCAAATATAAGTTTACTCATCATTTTTCCCCTCCTAACACGGCAATCAGCTTATCAATTTCCGCTTTGGTCCGTTTTTCCGTAAAAGCCACAAGCATGGCATCCTTCAGCTCATATCCGCCTATAATACCATTGGCAAGCAGCCTGCGGTTCATTTCCCCCGGATTATCCATTTTTACAGCAAACTCCCGGAAAAATGGACCTTCATATTTAAGCTGAAAACCTTTTTTAAGAAACTCATTTTTTGCATACACTGCCATCTGGTGAGACCTTAAGGCAATGTTTTTCAATCCTTCCGGCCCTATAAGGCTTAGATAAATAGTGGCCGCCAGGGCACATAAAGCCTGGTTAGAACAGATATTGGAACTTGCCTTTTCTCTCCTTATATGCTGTTCCCTGGCCTGTAAAGTGAGGACAAAAGCCCTCTTGCCTTCGCTGTCTACTGACTGGCCTACAATCCTTCCCGGAATTTTGCGAAGGAGCTTCTCACTGGCTGCAAAAAATCCCAGATAAGGTCCGCCAAAACTTAAGCTGTTTCCTAAAACCTGCCCATCCCCTACTGCTATATCAGCTCCATATTCGGCAGGAGATTTAAGAATGGCCAGGGAAATAGGATCAACGCTCATTATCAAAAGCCCTTTGTTTTGATGTACTTTCTCAGCCAGTTCTTCAATTCCCGCTTCCAATAATCCGTAAAAATTAGGCTGCTGAACAATTACCCCGGCTGTCTCTTTATCTATCTTTTCTTTCATCGCCTCTACATCCATAAAACCGTTTCTTCCAGGCACCACTTCAAGATAGAACTTTCCTGACAGCTCATAGGTTTTTAGTATAGACAGGTTTTCCGGATGAATAGTATCCGGCACCACTATCTTTTTAGCCTTGCTAGAAGCGGCTACCTGACAGGCTTCCGCCAGGGCAGTGCCCCCATCATACATGGAGGCATTGGAAACCTCAAGTCCGGTGAGATTGCATATCATAGTCTGATATTCAAAAATGGACTGGAGTATTCCCTGGCTTATCTCTGGCTGATAAGGAGTATAGGCAGTATAAAATTCAGATCTCAGGAGAATCTGGTCCACCACCGCTGGAACAAAGTGGTCGTATGCTCCTGCCCCCAGGAAACAAGGGTATTCATCTACAGTTATATTTCGCCTGGCCTTATTGATAAGTTCGCGCCTTACTTCTATCTCGCTTAAACCAGGAGGTAAATCAAGCTCCCTTTTAAGCTTTACCTCTTCTGGAATATCAGCAAATAAATCTTCAAAAGAGCTGAACCCAATGCTTTTTAACATCTCCTCGGCTACCTGCGGAGGATTAGGAGTATATCTCATCAATATCTCCTCCCTAAAAGATTACTCTTCCTGCTCAGCGCAAAAAGCTTCATAAGCTTCCGCATTCATGAGTTTATCCAAACCAGATTTGTCTTTTATTTCGATAAGTGCAATCCAGTTAGCATAACAATCCTCATTCAGCAGTTCAGGAGACCCTTCCAGCTCTTCATTTACTTCTACTATAATGCAGGATACCGGTGTATAAACAGAAGAAACTGCTTTTACCGATTCTACCACGGCAATCCCTTCATCAGCGTCAAATTCAGCATCTACTTCCGGTAATTCAACAAAAACTATATCTCCCAAATGTTCCTGTGCATAATCCGTTATGCCTATATAAGCTTTATCTCCTTCTACTTTCAGCCATTCGTGATTTTCAGTATAAAGCAAATCTTTTTCAGTACGCATAATATATCCCTCCGTTTTTATTTATTTTTTTTGTTTCTGGTTTGTTTTTGATAAAAAGAATTTTTCATTACCCGTGCCTTTACCGGCTTATTGCGAATCATAATATCAATCTCGGTACCTTCAGAACTGTAATCTTTCTTTATCAGCGCCAGGCCTATGCTCCTGTCAAAAGTGGGAGAATGGGCACCACTGGTTACCCAGCCTATTTTTTCCCCATCTTTATATACTTCATAACCATGGCGCGGTATCCCCTTGCCTATCATTTCAAACTCAACCAGGATGCGTTTTAAGCCTTCTTCTTTCTGCCTTAAAAGAGCATTTTTGCCAATAAAATCATCTTCCGATTTAAGCTTTACAAAATATCCCAAACCTGCTTCCAGCGGGGTAATATCCTTATCTATTTCCTGCCCATATAAAGGAAGTTTGGCTTCAAACCTTAAAGTGTCGCGAGCTCCCAACCCTACTGGTACTACATCCTCACCTCCCGCTTTAAGTATCTCTTCCCAAACATGTACAGCATCTTCAGGCCTTATATAAATTTCAAAACCATCTTCCCCGGTATAACCAGTACGGGAAACTATACAGCTGACCCCAGCCACTTTTACATCCGGATTAAACCAGAAGAAATCAATGGTTTCCAGATCAGTATCCGTCAGTTTCTGCAAAATCTCCTGTGCTTTTGGCCCCTGCAGGGCAAGCTGTGCATACTGGTCAGAAACATTCTTCACTTCTACTCCAGAAAAAGCATGTTCCTTTATCCATGCAAAATCTTTTTCTACATTCGCCGCGTTTACCACCAGGAAGAAATGATGGGGATTATACTTATAGACCAACAAATCGTCTACTATTCCCCCATCTTCATAACACATCAGGGAATACATAACCTGATAGTTACTAAGCTTTTTGGCATCATTGGTAACCAGATACTGCACAAAATCTTCGGCTTTTTCCCCGGTAACTTCGATTTCTCCCATGTGGGAAACATCAAAAAGCCCGGCTTTAGTTCTTACCATGTGGTGTTCTTTGATAATTCCTTCAAACTGTACAGATAATTCCCAGCCTCCAAAATCAATAAGCTTTCCCCCATATTTCTCATGCATGGGAAAAAGGGGCGTCCTTTTAAGACTCATAACCTTTTACCTCCTTTTTAGCCATGTTGTGCTGCCAGCTGTCTTTTGAGTGCCGTTACCGTATTTTTCATTAAATAGGCAACGGTAACTGCTCCTACCCCCCCGGGTACCGGTGTTATATAACTGGCTTTCTTTAAAGCCCCCTCAAAATCAACATCACCAACAATATCCTTGCCTACTCGATTAATTCCAGCATCGATGACTATAGCCCCTTCACGGATCCATTCGCCAGGAATAAGGTTCGGTACGCCAGCTGCCACTACCAGGATTTCCGCATTGCGTACATGGTGCTCCAGCATCCCCCGCCTGGAAGTTTGATAGTGGCATATAGAAACTGTCGCTTCTTCCTTAAGCAGCATAGTGGCTACCGGCCTTCCAACGATAGAGCTGCTTCCTACTACGGTAACCTCTTTTCCTTTAAGATCAACCCCGGTCGACCTTATCAAAGCCATTATAGACTCGGCTGTACATGGATAAAGCGCTTCTGCTCCCAAAAAGAGTTTACCCATATTATAGGGAGTTACCCCTTCTACATCTTTAAGGCTGTTTATGCTCCACTGTACCTTGCGTGCATCAATATGTTCCGGAAGCGGCATATGCACCATAAGCCCATTTATAACAGGGTCGCGGTTTATGCGGTCAATCATCTTAAGAAGCCTTTCTTCGGAAGTATTGCGGGAAAGCTCAATAGTTTCATAATTTATACCAATCTGAGCTGCCAGCTTGCGCTGCGATTCCTTGTAAACAGCAGTCGCCGGATCATTCCCAACTTCAATCGTCATAAGGAAAGGTGCTACATGCTGTTTCTTGAGTTCCTCTATTTCAGCAGCAACTTCAGACAAAATCTGATCTCTTATCACTTTGCCGTAAAGCAGATTAGCTTTCTTAACATCATAAAGAGCATTCACTTTCCTTCTGCCTCCTCTTTGCTTTATTTTAGCTTTCCCTTTTAAACAGGTGGTATACAATGATGTCTATATCGGAAGTAAAAAAACGGTGAGCCTATAATATTATGTAAAATGTGTATACATAAAAAATTTCGACAGGGAAGAAAATGTGGCATTTTCTTCCCTGTCGAAATTGCTTCTTCAGGGCTTCGTCTGGATATGATCCTTTTGCCTGAAAGTTCCACCTTTGATTATGCCGATCAAAGGCTTGCCTCTTCGGCGATTTTTTAAAAAATCCTCTCTCATATCCTTCATCCGAAAGTATTCAGTTTTATTGAAAATAAAAATCCAATTCATAGAATTAACTCTTTATTTACATCTTTTGGACAATTATATAAAATTCTTCTTCCTCTTGACAAGACTTTTTTAAGTTAAAATTTTCACAACTTTATTTATATTCAAAATATTATTTTTCGATTAATTTGATATCAAAATAATCTTTTCCCGTGTCGATAAGCATATATGTACCTTTTAATCTTTGTCTGGGCTTTGCTGGGCTGCCTGGGTTTAAAAAAAGTATATCACCAATCCTCTCACAAAAAGGCACATGGGTATGTCCAAATATTACTACATCAGCCTCAACTTCCAGTGCCCTGTAATAAAGAGCATTTAAACCTTCCTTTACCCGGTACTGATGCCCGTGCAGAAGATAAACTTTTTTACCCCCTATATCAATATATTCTTCCAGAGAAGCCCCGGTCTTTCCGTTTATAAGGTCACAGTTCCCCAGAACACCGGTAAATCCAATCCTGGCCTCCCTGGCTAACCTTATTGCATCATCATAATAATCACCGGTAAATAAAAAATATTCAACTTCCTGCCTTTTAAGCATGGCAGCCAGATGATCTATGTTGTTGTGGGTATCCCCTAAAACAGCAATTCTTTTGTAATCCAAAGCCTTCCACATCATACATCCCTGCTTACAAGTTCCTTGATAACAGCCACCGCTTTCGCCAAGGCTTTTCCTCGATGGCTTATTCGGCTTTTTTCCCCGGCATCAAGTTCAGCAAAGGTAGCATTATAACCTTCCGGAATAAAAAGTGGATCATAGCCAAAACCTTTGTCTCCACGCGGAGCAAAAGCTATTTTCCCTTCACATTCGCCTCTTACTGTAAAAGTTTCTCCTTCTGGTGTACAAATAGCTATAACACATACAAATCTGGCAGTTCTTCTATCCTCTGGAATATCTGCAAGCATTTTCAAAAGCTTCAGGTTATTCTGCTCATCAGTTGCTTTTTCTCCTGCAAAACGAGCGGAATAAACCCCCGGCCTGCCATCCAGAGCATCTACCATCAAACCGGAATCATCAGCCAAACATATATATCCAGTAATTTTAGCCGTTATGGAAGCCTTTTTAACCGCATTTTCTTCAAAAGTAGCGCCATCTTCTTCAATCTCCGGCACTTCTACATCTATTTCTTCCAGCGTAATAACCTGTACCTTAAGGTCAGACAGTATCTCCGCAAGTTCCTTCTTCTTCTTCTGATTCCTGGTCATAAGGAGTATCTTTCTCATATTTTATCTCTCCTACAATTTCTTTTTGCATTTCAATAAGCCTTTCTATGCCTGCTGCTGCCAAAGCAAGCATATCATCAAGCTCTTCCCGGCTAAAAGGCCTTCCTTCTCCTGTTCCCTGCACCTCAACAAATTCTCCCTTTCCGGTCATCACCACATTCATATCTACTTCAGCTGCTGAATCTTCTGCATATTCCAGGTCCAGAATGGGTACCCCCTCATAAATACCTACACTGATAGCTGCCACATAATCTTTAATCGGTATCGTCTCAATAACCCCTTCATTTTTGAGCTTCTGCAGGGCTAAAAACAAAGCGACAAAACTGCCAGTTATGGAAGCAGTTCTGGTCCCTCCATCTGCCTGGATAACATCACAGTCAATCCAGACGGTTCGTTCTCCCAAAGCATTAAGATCTACTATCCCCCTTAATGCTCTGCCGATAAGCCTTTGGATTTCTGAAGTGCGCCCGCTTATCCTTCCTTTGCTTACTTCCCGCGGCGTCCTGGTAACTGTTGATGCAGGCAGCAGGGAATATTCAGCAGTAACCCACCCGCTTCCCGTACCTTTCAGAAAAGGAGGAACTTTATCTTCGATAAAAGCCGAACACAATACCCTGGTATCTCCCACCTCAATAAGCACTGAGCCATCAGGATGTTTTACAAAACCCGGGATAATCCTTACCGGTCTCATTTCATCAGCTGCACGGTTGCTAGGCCTTTGCATAAAATACCTCCATAACGTTTATTTTTTCCATAAGTTTCTATTCCCTATTATAAATATTATTTCCTTTTGCATCTATAGCCACAATACACGGGAAATTTTCCACCTTTAATTTCAGCAGTGCCTCCGGACCCAAATCCTTATAGGCTATCACTTCCACCTCTTTTATTTTGTGTGCCAAATAAACTCCAGCTCCTCCCACTGCTGCCAGATAGACAGAGCCATATTTTTTCATGGCTTCGATTACCTCAGCTGAACGTTCTCCCTTGCCGATCATCACCTTTAGCCCACAGCTTAAAAGAAGGGGCGTATAACTGTCCATCCTGCCACTGGTAGTCGGTCCGGCAGAACCAATAATTTTTCCCGGGGGAGCAGGACAGGGCCCTACATAATATATTATCTGCCCTTTAATATCAAACGGCAGGGATTCTCCTTTTTGCAGACTTTCTGTCATCCGTTTATGAGCAGCATCCCTGGCTGCATAAACTGTCCCTTCTACCAGCACCTCTTCTCCCATTTTAAGGTTCAATATATCTTCATCACTAACCGGTGCTTTGATTATCTTCATAACTGCCCTCCCTAAATTACCACCTTTGCTCTTCTGGTAGCATGACATCCCAGGTTTACTGCTACCGGAAGGCTTGCTATATGGGTAGGATAAGTTTCTATATTTACCGCCAGTGCCGTAGTTTTCCCTCCCAACCCCTGGGGGCCAATATTTAAGGCATTAATTGCAAAAAGCAGTTCCTCTTCCAGTTTTTTTACATCCTCCCTTTCACTGCGCACATCAATTGGCCTCATAAGCGCTTTTTTGGCAAGATAAGCAGCCTTTTCCATATTGCCTCCTATCCCTACCCCCACAATAACAGGAGGGCACGGATTAGCCCCTGCTTCCTCTACCGCTTTAACGACAAACTCCTTTATCCCTTCCACTCCCTGGGAAGGCTTCAGCATGGCAACCTTGCCCATATTTTCACTGCCTGCCCCTTTGGGCAATACGCTTATCTCAATATTCTCTCCCGGCACCAGCTCAATATGGATTATTCCCGGAGTATTATCACGGGTATTCTGCCGCACAAGGGGATCATTTACAACTGAAGGCCTGAAATAAGCTTTCCTGTACCCTTCTCTTATGCCTTCATTTACTGCTTCTGTTAGGCTCCCCCCGCTTATTATAACCTCCTGTCCCAGTTTAACTTCTACTACCACCATTCCTGTATCCTGGCACAAGGGCATCTTCTCTTTTACAGCCATATCAGCATTGGCAAGGAGTATTTCAAGTATTCTGCGGGCAATTCCTTCTTCTTCCTCATATGCTTTTTTAAGCCCCTGTCTTATATCATCAGGCAGCCTAATATTAGCATCTATAACCGCCTGACATACCCCGTTTTTTATCACTTCTGCTGCAATCGTGCGCATAGACATCCTCTCCACCATCATATATCTATTCTTAAACCAGCCTCAGCCATAAAAAGCTTCCCTTTATATGCCTCTTCTATTTCCTTTTTAAGTTTTTCTACCTCATATTCCGGCCAGAAATGAGTAGCCAGCAGAGCTTTCGCCTGCAGCTTGTCAGCCAGAGCTGCCACATCATTAGTAGTCATATGCCCCATCTTTCTTGCATATTCGGTTTCCGATTTGAAAAGGCAGCACTCAGCTACCAGAAGATCCACATCTGATTTTCCTTTATACAGTCCAGGAAAAAGCGAAGTATCGCCGGTATACAAAACCTTTTTTCCCCCGCTTTCCAGCACCACCCCATAAGATGGAATAGCATGACAGGTGCTGAAAAAACTCAAATCGATATCCCCGGCTTTTACTTTTAATCCATCCCTGACCTTTATAACCTCAAATTCCGGAACCTGTTTAAAATACTCGTACTCTTTTTCCGGTTTTTCCGGAATAAAAACCTTAAGCTTATGGGTACGCCTTTTTAGCACGAAAGCTCCTCTTACGGCATGTCTTAGAGCATATAAATCGACATAATGATCAGGGTGAAAATGGCTTATAAAAACCCCATCCAAAAAATTATAGTCTATATAGTTTCCCAAACATGAAAAAACCCCGTGTCCGCAGTCCAAAAGCAGAGAGATATCTTTCTCCTGCAGCAAATACCCGGAACAGGCTTCTCCCTTTTTGGGATAAGGTGCCCAGCATCCAATTACGGTAAACCTCATATCTTTTCATCTCCCCATATGCAGCACCCAATAGCCCCATTAAGCTGGGGATAGGGAAGCCTTATCACTTCCGCCCCCGTTTCCTTTCCCGTTATACTAAGGAGAGCAGAGTTAAATGCCCCTCCTCCCGAAAAAAGAAGCACATCGCTTTTCATTTTCTTCAGATAAGAAGCAAACCGCCGGTAAAGCGCATAATTGACTCCTGCTGCCAGTTCGGGAATAGAATAGCCTTCCACAATTCTGGCTATTATCTCGGTTTCGCCGAAAATAGCACAGGTAGAGTTTAATTCCACCGGGTTTTGGCTGTAAGAAGACAGTTCCTCCAGGCTTATCCCCAGGATAGAGGCCATATTTTCCATGTATCTGCCTGAGCTGGCTGCACAGCGGTCATTGGTCATAAAATCTACCGCCCGTCCATCTCTAACCTGTATAACCTTGGTATCCTGGCCTCCAATATCTATGAGGGTAAAATCTTTAAGTCCGCTCTGAAATATCGCTCCTTTTACATGAGCCTGAATTTCCGGTATATGTTGAGCACCGGCAACCTGGATGGTAATCTTTCCATAGCCGGTAGCTACTATTCTGTCATCACCAAAACCTAGCTCCTTTGCATCTACTTTAAGGGTTCCTTCTCCCTTGCCAGCATAGCGCCTGTAAAACCAGATGGTATCATAAACCTCGCTCTTTACCATCTTTCCTTCCTTAAACTGTACCATTTTCACACTGCGGGAGCCTAAATCTATTCCCAGCATAAATATCACCCTATCCTTACTCTTTTAGCATATTTATAAAGGCTTCTAGCCTCATGCGGCTTCTGGCATCAAGCTTTCCCGGCTTGTCCCCCTCCAGAGTCAGAAAAGGGATCTTAATCTTTTCCCGGTAGATCAAATCTTCAATCTGCCGGAAACAGAAGGTCTGGGTATAGTGAATTACCCCATCCACCCTTCTTTTATCTATTTCCTGCATTATATCCTCAAGCCTGGCAAAAGCGCCATAAGGATAAGTGTATTTAAGATACTGGTCGAATATATCATCAGAAGGAAAAGGCATAGAAAACTGCCTCTGCACCTCATTGTATACTACCCTGGCCCCCATATCCTCCAGAACCTGGTAAAAATCTGTGAATATCGGGGGAACCCCTATATAGGCAAGCCTTACCTTATCCTTATAGGGCTTGCGTTCATAAGCCCTGGCAATAAAAGCTTCAATCTCCTCTTCATATTTACAGGGATCACCATTAAAATCACTGGAGGAAACCAGATAATAATGATTTTCAAAACCTGATACCAGGTTATCCTTCCAGGTCATCTCATCCACCTTATGGCATAACCTTCTTATCCTATCCAGCCTCTGCTTAACCTCCATTACCTGTTCCATACTAACGCCAAAATAGCGCATAAGCCTTTTTATATTGTGCTCAATCATCTCCCTATCCCTTTCATAAGGGAAAGCAAACGGTATTATTTTTATCCCCTTTATTTCCAGGGTTTCCATCAAAGCCAGGGTATTGCTGCAGTCTCCATGCATAACAGCTATCACGGCTTCCAGATCATTTTCCAGAGCTGCTGCATAAAGCCCTTTTATCCATCCGCAGGTATTGCGCGGATAACCGGCTTCTTCCGCCATTTCCACCATTTTACCGGCATTTTCTGAAGTTATAAATATATTATTTAAATCCACCGGCTCTTTACCGGCAGCCAGAACTACTTCCACCGGTATGGTAGTTGTAAATCCTATCTTGCCCATTTTTTTCTACCTCATGCCAAATTTATTCTCTCTACTTTATCTATTACCTTTCCTATAAGCCTTCTTCCTACTTCATAAAAAGATTTATCATCACCGCTTACATAAAACCTGTAAGAGGGGGGTAAAGATCCATCCTGCACCAGGTTTTTGGCATGTAAAATCCCCTTTACCTCTGCCACTGTTTCCCAGGCTGGATCTACCAGCACTACATCATCGCCTACAAAATCCTTTATCACTGAACTTAAAAAAGGATAATGGGTGCATCCCAGTATTAAAGTATCAATATCCCTTTTTAAAAGCGGAGTTATATATTCTTCAACCGCCTTTCTCGTTTCTTCCCCTTCCAGCTTCCCGTCTTCGATCAAAGGCACAAAACGCGGGCACGCTTTTTCATATACCTCCAGGCGGTAATTTATCTCTTTGATATTTCTGGTATAGGCCAGGCTATTAACCGTAGCCTGGGTAGCAACTACCCCAATCTTTCCATTACGGCTCACTTTGGATGCTGCCCTGGCCCCTGCCCTTACCACTCCCAAAACCGGAAAAGGATACTCTTTTTCTATCCTGGGCAGGGTTACTGCCGAATGCGTCCCACAGGCTACTATTACTGCCTTTACCTCACTTTTTTGCATAAAATTAAGGATGCTGTAAGCATAGCTAAAAAGTTCTTCCCGGGTCTTATCTCCATAAGGAAGATGTGCAGTATCTCCAAAATAAATGAAACTTTCCCCGGGCATTTCCTCCATAAGCGCCTTTACTACGGTAAGCCCTCCCACCCCTGAATCAAAAATCCCTATCGGTTTTGATTTATCCACTAAAAAAAACACCTCTTTAGTAAAATTAAGCCAAAATAAAAACTCAATAAATAATTTATCACTTTTGTTAAATATATTCTACATAAACTTACGTTGATATATACAAAAACTCCCTTTTAAAAAGGGAGTTTTTATATACATAAAATTTTATATATTGTAATCAGGAGTTATAGCTTCTGGCCATTTAACATAGCCAGCAATAGTATCAGCTTTTTCCCCTTCTATCCTTATAACCACCCTGTCTACTGTAGGGAACTGGCATAAAGTATTAACCAGTGCATATACCAGCAGCTTTTCTTCCCTGCTGTTTTTAAGCCTTTTTACCTCTGAACTCAAATCGACTATACAAACTCCATCCGGCTTTATATTTATATCCAGCAGCTGGCTTCCGGGAGGGAAAATATTGATAAAACCAGGATTCTCAGGCCCTCTAATAAGCTCTTCTACAGTTAACCTGGCAATCCCTTCTTCCCGTTCTATATCCCGTTCTTCCATGCCCAGGCTGCTTTTATCACTTTTCACAAAATAAAGTTTTACCCTTACAGTATCTTTTGCTCCTTCACTTTGTTCAGGATGATCTTTATCATTTTTCTCAACATTTTTATCCTCTCTCGTCTTTTCTTTTATCCTTTCTAAAATATTTTTTCCGTAGTCTTCTTTAGAAATTTTTATAAGCTGTTCTAAAACAGGCGCATCCTCATCAACCGGAGCACATCCCCCGCTTATTAGACAAACCGCCAAAATAACCAGAACTATTATAAAACCAAACTTCCTCAGCATATTTTGCCGCCCCCCTATACACTTCTTTTATAAAATACTTGGGAGAACGTCAAAATATGCCTCTAAAAATAAGACAGGCAGTAAAAAAGAGAGCACCATACGGTGCCCTACATGAAGGAGGAGTTATTAAAGCAAACTACAGGTTGTACCAACGTGCAACAGTATTTAGTTACTTTGTATTGTATACTATTATACAGGATTATGTCAATAACAATTTTTGCTGTCTTTTTTTGTAGTAACTTGTCGATATCAGGCCATTTGCTTGCCTTTTAACATCGCTTTTTTCTCATATCTTACAATATTTATCAGGTTATCCCGGTTAAGGTCATCTACAAAATACAAAACCCCTTCTCCCTTATCGGCAACCTTTTCCAAAAAGCTTCGGTTCGATTCTACCCCAATGCATACAAATCTTATATCTTCCTCTGCAATAAAGGAGGCTGCTTTTAAGGTATCCGCTTTGGCATCCAGGGTCCATAAAGGTACATTAGGCACCCCATCAGTAATCAGAACCAGCAGGGGATTCTTTATCCGGCTTTCTTTAATAAGTTCCAGGGCCTTCATAATTCCATGGGCCATGGGAGTCAAGCCGGCTGGATTTATAGTCGCCAGCCCTTTTTTAAGTTCACTTTCCTTACGGGTAAATGGTACAACTATCCGGCTGCTCCTTTCCTGGAAAGCTACTACCGCTACTTTTTCCTTGCCAGACAGCAAAAGATGCTGGGCCAGATAGCAGGCAGCCTGCCTTTTTTCACCGGCCATACTGCCAGAACTGTCTAAAAGTATGCATACATTTACGGGCAC
The DNA here is from genome assembly GCF_055381335.1 of Thermosyntropha tengcongensis. NCBI lineage: Bacteria > Bacillati > Bacillota > Clostridia > Eubacteriales > Syntrophomonadaceae > Thermosyntropha > Thermosyntropha tengcongensis. The sequence continues at coordinate 443,714 of NZ_AP042437.1, read as the reverse complement.
ATAATTCCTTTTCTGGTAATAGTGAAGATCTTCTTTTTGAATGGTAAAATCGGCATCTCCCCGCAAAAAGCTGTTCTTTTTAGCCTGCACAATACTTTCCGGTACTGCCAGATCTCCCGTCCAATTCCTCGGGTTATTTACTGTTTTATTACGGTTTATATATTCGATGCGGTGGCTTTTAAAATCACAGCTCCCCAGTTTATTAAAGCGCCCGCTGCCGCCAGACGGCATTTTTCTTATACTCCGCCTTATCTCCGTTTCCAGTTCGCACTTATGGTTTACTATATATTCTTTTAATTCCTGCCCTTTACGCGTTAGTATCTTGCCGGCGGGAGTATCCTTCAATATCCCCAGCTCTTCCAGCTGCTCAACATAATGCTCCACATCGCCCCATTTTTTCTTCTGCTGGTCTATTCCCTTGCGCTTGAAAATATTGGTAGAATAGGACTCCATAAACTCTTCAATTTCTTCCACGCCGCCAAACTTTTCAGCCAGCTTTACAATAAGCTGGTTTACATTTTCTTTGGCAGGCAAAGGAGCTGCCTTCTGCCCTTTAAACCTTTTCCACGGCAGTTTTATATAACCGACAAAACTGTCTTCCTTTTGCTTTTGCAATCCGTGTACTATATTCCTGACTCTGGCCAGTTTTACTTCCGAAGCCAGCACTACCTCTTCCACCGCTTCCGCCATTACATATACCAGGTAATATTCTTCGCAGTTCAGCCTGGCCAGAATGTGGACATGGTCATAGCCTTCCTCTCCTGCCGCGATGGGAGCGACCTTATCCTGCAGAAGATCATAAAAAAGCCCCTTCCCCTGGTTAGTCACAATATATACCCGGTGATAATACGCGCTTACCATCCGGTAAAGCTCATCTTCCGCATATTTAAGCTGGGGCTCCCGTTCCAAAAAATATTTGTACAGGGCATGATAGATGCCGCGCGCCACATCTTCAGCATAAATATCTCCCCGTTTATGATATACATCTATGTGTACAACCTGATCCTCATCCACAAAATCCAGGTAAGTCTTGCCGGCATCCCGGTTGGTCAATATCTTTATCTGTCCTTTTATTTTTTTTTCCGGCATACGGCTGTGGGCTTTACGGCTTACTACTACGCTTTCTCCCAGCCTTACCCCCTGATTCTGCCCCAGATAAAGGTTTAAATAATTGCCAACCGAAACCGCCTTATCAACATGCGCACTTTCCCCCATACATTATCCTCCCTTAAAAATCCGACGGGGTTAAACTTTTCTCTGTATTTATAAGCTCACTCCTGGTCATATCTTTAAGAGGGCGGGCCGTCTGTTTAAAATAATCAGCATCCATTTCTTCATTTTGCTTCTTTTTGCGGCCTTTAAAATTAAGTATGCTATCTCTTACCCCCCGGGAATCAACCTCATTCATAAGCCGTACCAGAGCATCACCATCAATACGATGCTTCAGCACCAGGGGGATCATGTAAGTCACATCATTTACGATAGGAGTGTTGCGCCCCTTTATAATACTATGCAAAACAGCTCCCTGCTGCATGGCTTCAATAGCCCTTATGCTTTCCAGGTTATGTTTGATATAAAGCCGGGCAATAAAATTGCGCAGGAAATCCGGCAAATCAGTATTCATATAGGTTTGGGCCCATTTAATTATATTCTGCCGGTATTTATCATTCTGCTGCCGGTCAAATTCCGGGTCAGCATGCCTGCTATTTTTATTCAACTTGCCGCAGTGTGAATTTTCTTTTAAGATATTAGCCAGAATATCAACCGAATTAGGCCTTCCCATATAGCAGACCATATCAAAACGGTCAGAAAGCTGCCTTCTTATCTCTTCCAGGGGCCCCGGCTCTTCATCGGGGTTGGAAGCAGCCCATACCGAAACATTTACCGGAATATCTACTACCGGCAGCCCAGCTTCTTCTATTTGAATATGACCAGGCTTATTTCCCATAACATCAAGCAGAATATCTGTTATTTCCGGGGAAGTGTCCGCCAGGCGGTTTATTTCGTCAACAAAGATTATACCCCGATGAGCTTGCGGTATGAGGCCTGGCAAAAGGCGGGCTTCGGGATGAAGACGGTCTGTAAGCTGGCTCAAATCAATACTGCCAGCCACCGTACCTACCTTGGCAGAATGGGAAATTTCCAAAAAAGGCATGGGAATTTCTTCCGTACCAATCCGCGCAATTTCTTCTTTGCTCATATGCCGGTGTTGAGGACAATGGGGATTTTCCGGATCACAATTATAAATACATCCCTTGATGCGGGTTATATTGGGCAAAATGTCTCTAGCTGCCCGCATTATAGTAGTTTTACCCGTTCCTCGCAATCCTTCAGCATGAATATGGAGAGGTTCTCCTGCATAAGTGGAAACTATCGACATAAGTACCATGTCAAAAAGGGCCGCATTTCCCTCGTACCGTTCCAGCCGGTAAAATGGTATCATAGACCATTCCCCCTATTTTTTTCTAACCTTATCCCCGTTTATTTTTCGTCCCATTTCTTCATTTTTAACTATATAATATTTTGTGATTTTTTTCTCTATTTTGGTAATAATCGGTAGGTAACAAGGATTATTTTGTCCTACCTTGTTATTTTTGTAACAAATTTATATTTTAGATAAAAAAAAGAAATTTTAAAATATCTTGGCAATCAAAAAGCTCTAAAATAGCCTTTGACTTTCTTTTCTAAAATTTTAAACAAAAAGGATAACTAGCAGAAAAAAAGTAATATAATGCATTTTTTCTTTCTTAATTGGCAGCTTGTATACCATTCCTTGATGCACATCCACTATTGAATACCCATCTTTTGTCTTAGAATCTTGGCCCGCGACCTGCTCAATATTATATTTTTGTTGCACCCGTCCAGCTTCAGCACATAGGATCCTTCTCCAAAATTTATGATTTCCTTTATATAGTTGAGATTTACAATAAACGCCTGATGAGCCCGGAAAAAATGCACATCATCCAGCCTGGTCTCCAGCTCGCCCAGGGTATAACTGCTGGAATAAGTTTCATTTTTGGTGCAAATAAAAACCTTCTTGCCCTGACTCTCACAGTAAATGATATCTTCCTGGGGAACCAGGGTAATTTTCCCCTTTTCCCTTATAGGAAGCTTGTTCGCATAAACTTCATGGCTTTTATACCTTTCCAGCATGAAATCTATGCGTTCTTTTAATTTATTCCTTACCATCTGGTCGATAATATCTTTATGCGCAATCTGGTATTTGGCCCTCTCAAGGGTCTTATAAAGGCGATTTTGCTCAATAGGCTTAATTATATAATCCAGAGCCCCCAGCTCAAATGCCTCTACTGCCATATCCCTCTTGGCAGTAACAAAAGCAAAAAGGGGAGGTTCCTTTAAAGTCTTAAGTTTGGCCGCTGTTTCCAGCCCCCCCATCTCCGGCATTCCGATATCCAAAAAAACCAGGTCTATCTTCTTTTCCTGGCAAAAAAGGAGAGCTTCCAGCCCATGTACTGCTTCTCCTACTATTTCTACCTCACTAAACTGTTCCAGAACATAGCGCAAAACTATTCTTTCTCTCTGATCGTCATCTACAATAAGCACTTTTATCATAATCTTTCTGCCCTCTGCCTTACTATTCATAATCTTGCTTATTTTGTGCATTTTAGCACTAACTTCAGTTTTTTTTATCATATAATTAATTTAAAAACAAAACAACCTCTAAATTTTCCTTTATATTTTAAAAAAACCATTTATCTGGTAATCTAAAAACGAAAGGAGGTTTTTACATGCGGTATGAAGGAACTATCTACCGTCCACCCAGCGAAGCCAACAGCCTTTTAATCCAGGCTACCATAGGCTGTCCTCACAATAAATGCACCTTCTGTGCCATGTACAAGAATACCAGGTTTCGTATAAGACCGGTGGAAGAGATCAAAGAAGACCTTTTAGAAGCCCGCAAATATTATGGAGACATAGTAGAATCCATCTTCTTCCCTGACGGCAATACTATCATCATGAAAACCGACCAGCTGGTAGAAATATTCAGCTATGCCCATGAACTATTCTCCAGGTTAAAGCGCATAACCGTTTACGGCTCTGCCCGTTTTGTCGATAAAAAAAGCGAAAAAGACCTCTTAAGGCTCAAAGAAGCTGGCCTTACCCGTGTTCACACCGGTATGGAAAGCGGGGATGATGCTGTCCTTGCCAGGATATGCAAAGGCACCTCCTCAGAACAGATCATAAGGGCTGGGCTTAAACTGAAAGCCGCCGGCATTGAAGTCAGCGAATACTATCTGGTGGGAATCGGCGGCAAAGAGCTCAGCATCGACCATGCTGTAAACAGCGCCAGGACTCTTAACTCTTTCAGCCCTGAATTTATCCGCCTGCGCACCTATGTGCCGGTACCTTTTACCCCTCTTTATGAAGAATACACAAAAGGCCTTTTTAGACTTTTAAGCCCGCATGAAGCCTTAAGAGAAGTCCATCTTCTTATCGAGAACCTGGAATGCAAAGGGAGCATGGTTCTGAGCGACCATGTTTCCAACTACTGGAATGTACACGGCTATCTTCCCCGGGATAAAGAAAAAATGCTTCAGGAAATCGATGAAGCATTAAAAATAGATGAAAAACATTTCCGCCCTCCACATATAAGCAGGCTTTAAAAAATTAAAAATTGATCATCAAGCCGCCTTCCCCCGCATAGGTACCAACCGTCGCGCTCATGTCTGATACTATAATTTTACGCGGGTTAAAGCGGTTTTTTATTTGTTCTGCCAGCCTGTTAGCTTCTTCCAGGCAGTTCACATGGCTTACGCCCACTATCTTGCTGCTTATCGCCTGCCCTGCTATCTCTTCTACCATTTCCACCATTCTTTTTACCGCCTTTTTGCGTCCCCTTACCTTTTCCACTATTTCCGGAACCCCTTTTTCATTTCCTCTCAAAATAGGCTTTATATGCAGAATATCGGCAGCCAATCCTTCCAGGCGGCTCAAGCGGCCGCCTTTGACTACATTTTCCAGGGTATCCAGGGTAAAAATAACCTCCCGCTCACTTCTTGCCTTTTCCAGCTCATCCATTACCATTTCTAAATCCATTCCCTTTTGCCCCATTTCACAGGCCCTGATAGCCATTATCCCGGTCCCTAAAGAAGCGGTAAGGGTATCAAAAATCCTGATCTTGCTGCTTTTAATCATATCCCTGGCCAGACAGGCTGCCTGATAGGTGCTGCTGAGCCCGGAAGATATGCTTATGAAAATAACTTCCCCTGCTTCCTTAAGCCCCCGCTCAAAATACTCTATCAAGGTATGGGGATCTGGAGCAGCCGTTTTGGGCAAATTCCTGGAACGGCGCATTTTTTCCACAAAAACCCTGGGATTAAGCTCAAAACGATCCAGATAAGTCTTGCCATCATCAAAAGTAACTTTTAAGGGCACCATCTCTATACCGTATTTTTTCAGTTCATCATCGGGCAAATCACAGGAAGTATCTGTAATAACCTTTAAAGCCACCTTTTTACCTCACTTTCTAACACTTATTGATACCCGGAGGCACTATATACACATCTTCACCCCTGAAATCAAAATAATCACTCAGTTTCCAGTAAACCCCCCGGCTTAAACGGGTATCCCCTTCCCATTTAAAAGTAATATATGGGACTTCCCCCTTAAATATTATCTTCATTTCCCGATCCAGCAGCATCTCCTGCAGGTCGTGGAAAACCAGCTTAATCTTCCCATCTTCTTCTGTTATACCATTGGCATAAAAAGGTACATCCTCAACTATTAGAGGATTTCTCTCTTCCCCCATTTCTATATAATAATTCCCTTTTTCATCCCTTTTGATATGGCTGGCCAAAATATTAAGTATATTGCGCCTGAACATCTCCGCCTGCCCAAAATACCACTTTCCATTCTTGCGAATAGTTATCGGTTGCGCTTCCACCTTTATTCCCCCTCATATTTGTCTATTTCTTTATAGCTTACATCAGGCAAAAAAAAAGGTAAAGCCTGTTTAAGCGCTTTACCTTAATTAATAACATCCTAAATGCTTTCCGCTTTCTTCATGCGCAGTGAGTTATTATAGATCTTATCTATATCTTCATCGGTTATTTCCCGTCCTCCCATTACCAGTCCTGCCAGCTTGAAACCGTGTTTTTCCCCCAGCGACCTTAGATAGGCTACCGTATCCAGGGAAAGCTTGGTTCCAATACTGTAATCATTATAATCCCCTTCCAGGGCCAGAAGTACTGTTTCCGAAAGACAGGCCAGACTTACGCCGTCCCGGTAGCCAAAATTAGGCCCAAAAACTACCGGTTCAGGATACTGAACCAAACCGCCTTCCAGAACCAGCACATCATTTCTTTTTTCCAGCACTTCCGGGGCCACATCAGCTGGCCTTGCCACATCACAAACTACAGCTCCCGGCTTAAGGTGGTGGGAATAAATTATATATTCAGGAGAATTGCTGGCTGCAATTATAAGGTCACACCTGGGCAAAGTATTTTCAACATCTAAACTTAGAGATACCGGCAGGCTTATCCCCAAATAGCTGCAGGTTTCCTGCATCAGTTCCATATCAAAATAGTCCCTTATCTCCCATTCCCTTTTCAAAAAGGCTGCCTTTTCTTCATTTTTGCGTTCCAAAAGATTTAAAACTTCATCCATCCAGGCACTGAGCCCTCTTATCTTCCCTTCTCTTCTTCTCTGCCAGGCATAGGCAAACATCTCATTAAGCAAAGAATTAAGCCGATTCTTGCTGCTGACAGGATGTTCAGGATTACCCAGAAGGGTTATATATCTTACCTCTTCTGACATAATAAGGGCGCAGGCCCTGCCAATAGAACCGGTGGCTCCTACCACCGCTCCCCGCGATTTAGGCACATCAATGCGCATTTTTTCCGCGCCCAGGAATAAGGCCTCCAGAGCCATTATAGTTGTAAAACTGTTGCCACTGGTAACTGCTACCCCTCTTCCCTGAACCGATCTTCCGCCTCTGGTAACTACTGAAGATAAAGCTCCCAATCCTACAATCTTGGCTCCCAAATCTTTGCCCAGATCAACTGCCTTTTGCACCGCCTGCACGGTAATCTCGCGCGGCAGGCTCATTATCTGTTTGCCCCCGTAGGGAATGCCTATAAGCCATCCCTCAGCAATCCTTCCCGTTTTGGACTTTATAGCCGGCATATGGCATACCACGCCAGGTTCATCATAGGAAGTCTGCCAGTCCATAAACTTGTAAAGTTCCTCGCGGCTAAAAGCTGCAAAAGAAGGATTATTTATTACCACATCCTCTGGCCCAGGATAGTGAATAATAAAAGCAAATTTTTCGGTGGCTTCTTCTCCTGCCTCCAGTTTGGACCCTTTGATATTTCTGCTCATGCTCCTGTAATCATCAATTTTTACAGGCTTGGCATCATCTCCCAAAAGATACCTGTAAAGTTTGGCATAATCCCGCTTATCCAGGATTTCACAAACCTTATCCAGGGCTTCCATAACATAGTCTATTTCTTCATAGGTTATAGTAAGGGGAGGCTCCAGCCTTAAAGTCATAGGATTATTAAGGAAAGGAGCCAGTCTTATATTGTATACATTCAGCAAAAAGCCAGCCAGAAGAGCGGTAAATCCTTTGACATCTGCCAAATAAGCCATATCAAAAGAACCGCAGTCATTAAACTCGTAAAACTCTATCCCTACCATAAGCCCTTTGCCCCGGACCTCTTTAATAACCTCAGGATATTTATTCCCCAGAGCATGAGCCTTCTTTAAAAGATAATCGCCTTTAGCCTTAACCTCTTTAATAAACCTGCGATCATCTCTGGTAAGGTAGTCCAGAACTGCACTCCCTACCGCACAGGTAAGGTTATTATTGGCAAAAGTTGAGCTGTGCAAAGCTCCGAAATCGTCATTATATACACGGGGGGAACTCAAACATACACCCAGAGGAACCAAACCTCCCCCCAGAGCTTTGGCAAGGAGCATTACATCAGGCTCTACCCCTTCTTCCTCACAGGCAAAAAGATAACCGGTGCGGCCAAGCCCCGTCTGGATTTCATCAACAATAAAAACTGCTCCCTGCTGGCGGCATAAGGCTTCTGCCTTTTTAAGATAGCCAGGAAGAGCAGGAATCATGCCTCCTTCTCCCTGCACCGGCTCTACAATAAAACCGGCAATTTCTCCTTCATAATCCTTAAATACCTTTTCCAGAGCTTCAATATCATTATAGGGTACATGTATAAAGCCAGGAACCGGAGCCCCAAAAGGAGTCTGGTAAACTTCCCTGCCGGTAGCTGAAAGGGCACCTAAAGTCTTCCCATGGAAGCTTTTTATGGTAGATACGATTATTTTTCTTCCAGTAGCTGACCTGGCAAGCTTAATGGCAGCCTCTACCGCCTCCGCCCCGCTCTGGCAAAAAGTAGAATAAGCAAGATCCCCCGGAGACACTTCCATGAGTTTTCTGGCCAGCCGCAAAGCTTCTCCCGGCAGAGATGGCTGGGTAAGGCTGGGTATCTTTTCCCTTCTTACCCGTTCCAGCGCATCCCATATAAATTCAGGATTATAACCAAAAGGTATCGCTCCATACTGGGCAATAAAATCCAGATGTTTTTTACCTTCACTATCGGTAAGATAATTGCCTTCTCCATATACATAATCTTTATCCAGCCTGAAAGTTTTAAGCAGTTTAGCTATTGTAGGATTAAGCAGTTCATCATACTTAACCGTCATCGTGCTCCTCCTTTTAAATGTGCACATTATTGTGCAAGTTCGATAGCTACCTATATTGTATGAATTTAAACCTGATTGTCAAATTATTTAGCCGGTACATAAAACAGTTTTTTTCGGGAAATAGTAATAACAGGCAAACCATAAATAGAAAATTTTGCAAAAGAAAGGAGGAAACTTGATGAACGGTGAAAACAACAATAACAACACGATAAAATTCGACAAAACTGAAACCGGTTATGACCTGGGTACTTTTAACTTTCTCAGAGCCGGATGGTGGATATGGCACATCATAGCTATACTGGGCATTTTCTACCTGGGCTGGGTGTTTGGAGGGGCTATTTTTTAGAAACATAAAAAAAGGGACATTCTCCAGGAACCAGAGAATGTCCCTTTTTATTTTTACCACTCCGGCGGAAGCTGTTTCAGCTGCTTCAGGGTAAATACCGGCCCGTCCAGGCAGATATACTCGCTTCCTATATTGCACCTGCCGCATTTGCCTATACCGCACTTCATGCGCATCTCCAGGGTAGTTATTACCTGTTCATCGGTATAGCCCATCTTTTCTAAAACTTCCAGCACAAACTTTATCATGACCGGCGGTCCACAGGTAACTGCTATCGTATTTTCCGGACTTATATTCAATTCTTCCAGATAGGAAGGCACAAAACCCACATGGCCATCCCATCCTTCTTCCGGTTTGTCAATAGTAACATAAACTTCGGTATCCCTTTCCTGCGGCCATTTTTCAAAAAGCTCTTCCTTAAAGCACAGGTCAGCATAGCTGCGGCTGCCATAGATTATCGTTATCTTGCCGTAATCTTCCCGGTGTTTAAAACAGTATTTTATAAAAGACCTTAAAGGCGCCAGGCCTATTCCGCCGCCAATAAAAAGCATGTTTTTGCCTTTGCAGCTTTCCACAGGAAATCCGTTGCCGTAAGGACCCCTTATACCCAGTTTTTGCCCCACTTCTATGCGGTGCAGTTCATCAGTCATCAGACCTACTCTTTTTATGGCAAACTGGAGGTGGTCATCTTCTTCCTGCCAGGAAACAGAAAACATACCTTCCCCTACCGGCACCAGGGAAACCATAGCCAGCTGCCCGGGCATTACATTGAACGGAACCCCGCCTCCTATTTTCCTGACCTTAAAAGTTTTGACATCGGGAGTCTCGTCAATTATATCAACTACCTCAACTATTTCCGGCACTAAAGGGTTTTCGCAATTACATTTATGCACTTTCTATGCCCCCTTAATCTCCTCAATTATCTTGACAATACTTACACCTGACGGACAGGCAAATACGCATCTTCCACATCCGGTACATAAAGGTTTGCCATATCTTTCATTGAAAAATTCCAGCTTGTGCAAAAAGCGGTTTCTGAACCTCTCCTTGGCAGTTTCCCTTGGATTATGTCCCCCCGCCATCTGGGTATATTCTCTATACATGCAGGAATCCCAGCAGCGGAAGCGGTAACCTTCTTCTCCCCAGGCCTTAACCTGAATATCAAAACAGTGGCAGGTAGGGCAAATATAGGTACATATTCCACAGGTCTGACAGGGCTCAGAAAATCTTTCCCACATCGGATGTTCAAACATTCCCTTAAGTTTTTTGTCTACTCCTTCATAATCTACTTTAAGGGTGCATGCCTTGGGTGCAGGCAGGGATACATCCTTTTCCTCCAGAATATCAGCCAACAAAGCGGTAATTTTTTCTCCTTTGTCAGTCTTTACTTCCCATACATAACCTTCATTATATTCCCGCAAGACAACATCAGCCAGCTCAGGCTCCGATGGGTTTACTCCCATAGAATCACAGAAACACTGCCTTCCCGGATTATAACAGGCATTGGCTACAAAAATCGTGTTATCCCTTCTCTTTTTGTAAAAGGTATCCTCATAGCCCCTGGTTAAAAATACTTCATCCAGGCAAGCAACAGACTTCATATCACACGCCCTTGCCCCAAAAACAATCTGCATATCTTCATTTTCATAGACTTTGTCTATGATTACATCCTGGCCTTCCTGCTTAAAGCTGTACATCCTTTCCGTCTGGGGAAAAACAACTTCTTTGGGAGGCCTTAGTACATTCAAAACTTCCAGTACTATCTCATCATAATCCGCGTTATAAGTCCTGTAATCATAAAAACCGGATTGGGCTCCTCTTTTCATGGGAACATACAGCTGGTATGACTCAGACAGCTTATCCAGCACTTTTTCCAGTTTGGCTCTTTTAAAAACCTTCATCCCAACCACTCCTTATATAAAATCATCCGGATCATCTTCTTTATATACGCTCAGAGGCGGTTTAGCCCCTTCTTTATATTCCATGCCTGCTTCATAGGGACCGAAAAATTCGCCTACATCCTTAATAAGTTTGCGGTTTATAAGCATAAGCGGGATATTGACCGGACATACCCTCTCGCATTCTCCACATTCCACACATCTTCCAGCCATATGGAAAGCCCTTACCAGATGGTACATCATATTATCGCTTACGCTGGTTTCCCTGCCTACCCACTGCGGCCTGGTCTCATCGAATATGCAGGTGCGGCAGTTGCAGGCCACACAAGCCTGGCGGCAGGCATAACAGCGAATACAGGTAGATAAAACCTGTTCAAAAAAGCGGTATCTCTCATCATAAGATTTGGCTTCCAGTTCTTTTACCTCTTTAAACCTGTCCTCCTTGACCAGAGGTTCCCTCTTTTCCCCTATCAGCTCATCATATATTACCGGATTAGGTTGTATGCAGTACTTACATTTATCAGCCAGTTCAGAACTTCCATTTACCTTAACAGCAAAACCGGAATCCTGGTACATCTTTTTGAGAGGATCCTTCATGCCCGGGCAGCATACCCCCACTATATAAAGCCGTTCCCTCTTAAACTGGTTATCTTCCAAAAGCCGAACAATTCCCCGTGAATCACACCCTTTTACGACTATGCCAATTTTTTGGTGCCCATCCCGGAACTTCAAAAGGAAATTGCTCAGGTTGTGGATAGAATATTCATCAAAAACCAGTTTTTCAGCCTCTTCTGCACTATGGGCAAAGAAAGGCTTGGTATTATAATCAAACTCCCCTTTTTGCCAGCCTATAAAAATATCCACCTTACCTTCAGCAAGGAGCCGGGCTGCAGTTTCCTGAATCTTAGCCGTTATTTCCTTCATCTTGCATCCCTCAGCTTTCTATTTGGTCCTAATTTATAAACATCATTCACCAGTTTTTCCATGGTGTCTCTGAATTTAATACCTTCTGCTCCCGAAATCCATGCCGTCTGATATCTTTCCGGCTCTATGCCAAAATACTGCATAAGGCTTTTTACTACCGTATGCCGGCGCCGGTTGTAGTAATTGCCACTACCATAGTGGCACTCACCAGGGTGTCAGCCGGAAAGGAGCACGCCGTCTGCCCCCCGGTTAAAAGCCCTTAAAACCAGCATAGGATCCATACGTCCGGAACAGGGGGTTCTTATGATCCTTACCTGAGCCGGATATTCCAGATGATTAAGCCCTGCCAGGTCGGCTGCAGCATAAGTACACCAGTTGCAGGCAAAAACAATTATTTTAGGTTCCCAGTTCTTTTCACCAGCTATAGACACAGTGCATCCACCTCCGCTACCAATTGCTCATCTGTAAATCCTTTAAGGTTAAGTGCTGCCGTGCGACATGCCGGAACACATGCCCCGCATCCCTGACAGAGGCTTCCGTTAACCTGAGCTACCTGCCTTATTACCGGTCCATGATGTCCTCTCTCGGTTATTTCCACCAGGGAAATAGCCTTGTACGGACAGATAGGTACACAGAAACCACAGCCGGAACATTTGGCGGCATCGACTTCAGAAACCATAGGTTCCGTAGCCAGCATATCTTTAGCAAAAAGTCCGCATACCTTCACTGCGGCACCGCTGGCCTGGGCTACCGTATCCGGTATATCTTTAGGCCCCTGGCAGGCACCTGCCAGATATACCCCGGCGGCAAAAGTTTCTACCGGCTGCAGTTTAGGATGAGCTTCCTGGTAAAAACCATCCTTGTCAACAGAAAAACCTATAATTTTGGCCAGATCCTGCGCTCCTTCCGCAGGAACCATAGCAGTTGCCAGAACCACCATATCCACTTCTACCTCAATCGGCCTTCCTAACAGGGAATCTTCTGCTTTAAGCACCAGGCTTTCTCCCCGGGGATAAATCTTGCTTACCCGGCCTCTTATATATTTAGCCCCGGCATTGAGTGAACGCTGATAAAATTCTTCATAATTCTTGCCTGCAGTACGCACATCCATATAAAATACATAGGCTTCACTGTCAGGTATCTTGTCCTTTACCTGATAGGCATGTTTGGCAGTATACATACAGCAGGCCCGCGAACAATAGCTTTTACCTTTGGTATCATCACGCGAACCTACGCATTTTATAAAAGCGACCCGCTTAGGCTCTTTGCCATCTGATGGGCGCTTTATCTTGCCACCAGTTGGTCCGCCAGCACTGGCCAGCCTTTCAAAATGCAGACTGGTTATGACATCCGGATACTTGCCATATCCATACTCTCCGTAAACTTCTTCCCATTTGAAAAGATCATAACCAGTAGCCATAACAATGGCCCCTACTTCAACCGTGACATATTCTTCTTTGTCATCGAATTTTATAGCCTTGGTGGGGCAAATCTTTTCACACACCCCGCATTTGCCTTCTGTAAGCTTGCGGCAGTGCTTGTCATCTATAAATGGTTTTCCGGGTACTGCCTGGGGATAAACTTTGCGAATAGCCGTAGTCATCCCTAACCCCAGCTCAAACGGATCGGGAATCTTCTTGGTGGGACATTTTTCAATGCAGGTTCCACAGCCGGTACATAAATCCCAGTCAACATACTTGGGTTTCTTCTTGATGGTAACTTTAAAATTGCCGATATAGCCGGCAACATTGGTAACTTCTGCATAAGTTATAATTTGGATATTAGGGTGCTGTGCCACAGCAACCATCTTGGGAGTCGCTATTCAGGCCGCACAGTCCATGGTAGGGAAAGTCTTATCCAGTTGAGCCATTTTTCCCCCAATAGTAGCCTGCTTTTCTACCAGAATTACCGGATAGCCTGCGTCAGCAATATCTAATGCCGCCTGCATACCGGCAATTCCGCCTCCTATTACCAGAGCTTTTTTGGTAATGGGGATGTGGGAAATATAAAGCGGTTTATTGCGCAAAACCTTGCTTACCGCCATTCTAACCAAATCTTTGGCTTTCCTGGTAGCTTCATTTCGGTCATGATGTACCCAGGAATCCTGTTCACGTATATTAACCATTTCAAACAGATAGCCGTTTATGCCTCCCTGCTCCACTGCCTTGCGGAAAGTTTTCTCATGCATGCGGGGAGAACAGGAAGCAACCACTACCTGCTCCAGGTCATGTTCCTTTATGGCTTTTCTTATCATTTCCTGCCCCGGATCAGAACACATATATTTATAGGTAGTGGAAAAAACTACTCCGGGTAAATTGGCTGCATATCTGGCAACTTCCTCCGTATCAACTACGGAGGCAATATTGGTTCCACAATCACAGACAAAAACCCCAACCCTTTTTCTCATTCTCCTTTTCCCTCCTCAAAGAAATCCTTTGCTCTATCGTTTATCAAGCCTTTTCGCGTTTTTTAAGTTCGCCAGCTACCAGAGCCTCCGCCATTTTTATTGCCTTTTCCTTATCCATAACCATCGCTTCAGCCAATTTAACCCTCTTCTTTTCGTCAGCTTTTATTATTTCTGCCAAAATCCCGATCTTTTCCTCATCCTCTAACAGTTTGGCAACTGCCTTCTCCGGATTTTTTTCCAGTCCCTTAAGCATGGCATCTACTTTCTTCCTGGCTTCTTCATCATTTTCTTCCCCGGTCTTTTCAGAAGCTTTGGCTCCCTTGGCCGCTTCTTTCGCTTTTTCCTCCTCTTCTATAAGAAGGGCCTTGGCAGGAAGCCCCTTGAGGTAAGAAACTGCTTCCACAAAATGTTTATTTATGCCAAGCTCTTCTGGTTTATCCCCGCAAGCCAGAGCTACCAGTTCAGTTATATAATAAACCGGGAGGTTAAATTTCTCTTTAAACCTCTTTTCTACCTGTCCCTGGCGCATATCCAGATTCATCATGCAGAGTGGGCAGGCAGTAACTATACATTCAGCTCCCGCTTCTCTGGCATTTTTAAGGACTTCATATATCATTTTGCTGCCTATTTCCGGGCGGGAAGTAGCCAAAGCCGCACCACAGCATTCAGTTTTATAAGCCCAGTCTACAGCTTCTGCTCCCAAAGCCTTCACAATAGCATCCATGCTCTGGGGATCTTCCGGATCATCAAATCCGGTATGGCTGGAAGGCCTGACCAGAAGGCATCCGTAATAACACGCTGCCTTCATCCCTTTAAGGGAGTTCTTTACCCTGGACTTAATATTTTCAATCCCTATTGCAGTAAGCCACTCCAGAACAGAAACCGTGTTATTGCTTGCTGTATAGGGCATGTCAATTATATACTCTATCCTGGCCTTTAAATCCTCATTTTCCCTTACTGCATGTTCAGTAGCCTTAAAACGGTTATAACAGGCAGCACAGGGAGCCAAAACATCAAGCCCTTCTTTCTCTGCCAGAGCCAGGTTTCTGGCTGGCAATGCTAAAGATAACAGCCTGTCCGTATTATGTCCTGCCGTTGCTCCACAGCAGCTCCAGTCCTCTATCTCCTTAAGCTCAACTCCCAGTATAGAAGCTGTCCTTTTAGTTGAAATGCCATACTCAACTGCACTTCCGTCCAGAGAACATCCCGGATAATATGCCAGCCTCATCCTTTATTCCCTCCCCATCTCTTCTGCTCTTTTAAATATTTTCTGCATCTGTTCCCGTCCTTTTATCTTTTCCGGGAAGGGACTGGCTTTGCCTCTTTTCATCATAGGCAGCCCAAGTTCGGCATCCTTGAAAAACTGGCGAGTAGCCAGGTTGTGGTAAAGAAGGATTCCCGCTTCATAAGACCTTCCATATTTTTTGACTGTATCCAGAAAAGCCCGGTTAAACAAGGCTACTTTCCTGTCGGTAATCTTCCCTCTCCTTAATGCTTCCCGCCGCAGAGCATCCATAAGGGAGGCTATATCTACACCACGCGGGCAACGTTCAGAACAGGTTTCACAGGTAGCACACAGCCAGATGCTCTCAGCACTTAAAGCTTCTTCCACCAGGCCCAGCTGCAAAAGCCTTATCACCTGGCGCGGAGTATAATCCATGGCAAATCCTACCGGACAGCCAGCAGAACACTTGCCGCACTGGTAGCAGAGATTCACATCTGTGCCTGCTTCATCTTCTAATTTTTTAAGTAGTTTCTTGTCTTCTTCAACAGGTGGGCCAATCTTTGCCACAGTTTCCATAAACCGCTCTCCTTCCTTCCCCAAATTTAGTGCGTTCTATAATTTTTTATATTTTAAAACTTTTAAAAATTTTAGGGTAGAGGTTAACCGATAAATTAAAAATTTCACAATTTGCCAGATAAAATTCTATATATGTAATATATTTTTTTATATTTTCTAATATAGTATAACTCATTATAATATATCAAGGTGCGAGCATAATGTTAAATTTATGTTAATAAAGCTTTCTTTTTGTTTATCAACTTTGAAAATAGTCTAAAATTATATAGAAAACCCAGCTTGTGAAAGCTGTGCAGAACGGAGCATCGGCTATGTCATCCTCCCAGATTATTTTTGCAGTATCAGCAGCGCTGTTTATTCAATTTATAATTGCCATTCTTATGTATAGAAACTTAAAGTCAAAAATAATGAAAAAATACCACCCTGATACCATGGAAACAGAAAATATCGAAGATGTAGTTATAGCCCTGGCCCGTACCATTGACGCCAGGGACAGATACACAGAAGGACATACCGAAAGGGTAAGCCAATATGCTGTCTTTTTGGGGGAAAGGTTAGGTCTGGACAGTAAAACCTTAAATAAAATCCGGATAGGGGCCTTGATACATGATCTGGGTAAAATAGGCACCTGTTCCGAAATATTAAATAAACCCGGACCTTTAAGCCCGGAAGAACGTCTCCATATAAACAAGCACCCCGAACTGGGGGAGCAAATATGTAAACCTCTCAAAGCTTTTGAAGAAATAAGGGATATTATAAGACACCACCATGAAAAACTTGATGGCAGCGGCTATCCTGACCAGCTGAAAGGGGAAGACATATCTCTTGCCGTACGGATCGTAACTATTGCTGACATATTCGATGCCTTAACCTCTGACCGCCCCTACCGTCAGGCATTAAGCCCGGAAAAAGCCGCAAAAATACTTTTTGAAGAAGCCAGCAAGAACAAACTTGACAAAAAGCTGGTAGAGGAATTTATCCTCATGTTAAACGATATGGGAGTTATAGAACAGGTGGGCAGGTAAACCTGCCCGCTTTTAGGCCCTTAAAGTCGCTATAAGCCGCATCGGGTTTATAATAAGATCCAGAGCAGTATTAATATCAGTAACTGCCACATCCGCTTTTAGCAGCGCTTCTACCGCACACCCTTCTCCTCCGATAATTACTATGGAAAGAGCCGCCTCCTCCAGCATTAAAACATCATTAAACCCATTGCCGATAGCAACTGTTTCATCTTTGCCCAGTGATTTAAGAAAATCCAGCTTATCCATTCCTCCACTTGTTTCGCTCACCTTGAAGACTTCAATTCCCAGTTCCCTGGCAATCATTCCTCCTGTACCGAAAGTATCAGCGGTTAAAAGATAAATCGAAAACTTGTTTTTAAGTATGTTTATTCTCTCTTTTACCCCCTCCTGTAAAACCCCATTTACAGTCAAGGTACCATTCAAATCCAGAAGAATATTTTTAAGATTTAAAGTCTTATCCCGTCCTGGTATTGAAATCTGCAGCATATTCTCTCTCCTATTCCCAGTTTTTTTCATTGAGATAACTGTATAAATCATAAACCACCATTTCAGCTTCATAAAGTGCAGCTTCTATATCCCTCGGCTCTCTGGCATCACCAATAATATAACACTTTCCAGAGTATTTTGCATATTCATCATGAGGCCAGTTTTTCCTGTAACCACAGGCTGCTACTATCCTGCTTATCCCATCAATCTTTATTTTTTTCTCACCATTTAAATAAGCAGCATCCCCTTCGATTTTTTCGACTTCATATCCTTTATAAACCTGTACCTTTTTCTCCTTTAGCCTCGCCAAAAGCTCCAACCTGGTCATATTTTCTAAATCCCTGGCCAGTTCCCGGGTTTTTTCGACTATAATGACTTCATTTTCTCCTGCCAGATAATCAGCGGCCTCACACCCGCTGCTTCCTCCTCCTATTATAAGCACCTTTTCCCCTCTAATACTTGTCTTTTCGTCCAGAAGCTCTTCCAAAGAAATTAAACAAGCATTTTCTATCCCTTCCACAGGGGGGATAAAATTCTTAGCTCCCGCTGCCCATACTAAAACTGCAGGGCCAATTTCTCTAATCAGCTTATCCGAACAGGGAGTATTGAGCATAACTTCCACCCCTGCCTCTTTAAGCCTCTTCTGAAGATAATAATTTAAAAGGTTTATCCTTTCTTTATAAGGAGGTTTAGAGGCTATATGGAGCTTTCCTCCCAGCTTATCCCCGGCTTCCAGCAAAACCACCTCACACCCTGCCTTTTTAAGTCCACAGGCAGCACTCATTCCTGCCGGTCCTCCTCCTACCACCACAGCCTTAACACCATCAAGCCTTGCCTCTTCTTTAAAACGGCTTTCTCTTCCAGTACGGGGATTTACGGCACAGCGTATATGCAGTCCGCTATTAATGCTGTTTATACAGGTATTGCATGAAATACAGGGCCTTATATCATCTCCTTTTCCTGCCAGAGCCTTGTTAGCCCAAAAGGGATCAGCCAGCATTCCCCTTCCAATCCAGATAAAATCTGCATATCCATTGCGCAAAAAATATTCCGCCTCTTCTGGCTTGCGCAGATTTCCTCCTCCCAAAACCGGAATATTCACATTCTCTTTGACCTTTTTTACCATTTCCATGCGCCATCCCGGCTCAAAAGAAGCAGTTTCGATAGAAGTATGGCCTGACTCATATATGCCGCACGATACATCCAGAAGGTCAGCCCCTGCCTTTTCCAGAAGAGCTGCCAGCCTTACCCCTTCTTCAACTTCCAGTCCTCCGGGGACAAAATCAGCTACATTAAACCTTACCGCAATTATAAGTTGAGGAACCAGATTTTTTATGCCATTAATTATTTCCGCAATAAGCCGGACCCGGTTCTCCAGGCTTCCTCCATATTCATCCTCCCTTTTATTTGTATAAGGAGACAAAAACTGGCTCAATAAATAGCCGTGCGCGGCATGCAGCTCAATTCCATCAAAACCCGCCTTTGCTGCATAAAGGGCAGCCATGACAAATTTGTCCCTTATCCTTTTTATGCCGTCCAGGTCAAGCTCTTCCGGTTCTGCTCGCATAAACCTGCAGGGAATCGGGGAAGGGGCCACCGGTTTTCTCCCCCCAGTAACTGCCGGCGTAGTCTGTCTTCCTGCATGATGCAGCTGGATAAAGGCATTGCAGCCGTAAGACTTTATCCGTTCGCTCAATTCCTTAAGCCCTGCAATATAGCCCGGCTTATCAATACAAAGCTGGGTTAAACTGGCCCTCCCGACCGGTTCATCTACACAGGCTATTTCCACTATTACAGTTCCCGCTCCTCCTTGCGCCCTTTTTTCATAATAAGCCAGCATATTTTCCGTAACTTCACCGGTTATACTGGCCAGCCCTGTTCCCATAGGCGGCATAACTATACGGTTTTTAAAATATTTTCCTTTAATATAAAAATCTTTTTTAAGTTCCATGCCTTTCCCTCTCCTGTAACATGTTTTATTATCCAATATAGCACATAGAAGTAAAGCCGGGTATAAATTAAGGTAAAATTGTACATAATACAAACCGAAACTGGTGATCCGGTTTTTCTCCCGTATAAAACTTTATTTAAACCGGGAGCTTTTTAGCGGATCACCAGTTTTAAATTTTTTAAAAAATTTTTTATCGTTCATGCATATCTTTTTCTTAACCGGGCATAATAAGACTAGAAAACAGCAGAACAGCTTCATAAGTCCCAATTTAAGGGTAAACTTATAAAAGCACATCTGCTGTTTTCTTCAACAAAAATCCGCCAGAGGACTAACAGCATTGCTTATCAGCACAGCTGATTCCAATGCTACCTCTGGCGGATTTAAAATTTTCAGTCATATTTGGCCGCCAATCCTGCAGGATAAGGTTTTCTCCTCACATTTAAAACTATATAATGCAAAGCTGTTATACAGGGCATTACAAATACCCAGGAAAAAGAAAGCCAGCCTGCCAAAAATTTATGATAAACCAGCCAGGAAACCAGCGGTAAAAAAGGAGTGTACCATAACTGCAGAATAAAAAAAGCCAGGTTGCTTAAATCATAAAAAACAATACTGCTTTTAGCTATCAGTTCTAATACTACAGCTGGAGTTAGCCACCATAAACCCAGCTTGAATTTTTCTATTCTTTCCAGGCAGGAAAAACTCCTTACTTCCAGGCTTATAAAAAAAATATATAAAACAGTACACAGTACATCAAAACCTGGAAAATATGTACTCATCCAGATGGCTAAAACAGCAAAAAAATGCATAAAATACAACCTAAAAGCTGCCTTTTCTGCTCTCATCGCCAGCATCCTTCTCCTCCACTATGCTAACCCATTCGCTCCTTGCAAAAACTTCCGGTGCAATCCACACATCATTGCCGGGATCAAGATTTATTCCCTGTTCAGCATAAGCCTTCCAGATAAGTTTGCTGCAGTTCCAGATCCTTTCCCCTGGTTTAAAAGCCAGGGGAAAAAATATTCCCCCTTTTAAAGACAGCATATAATTTACTGCTGCCTGTTTCTTTTCAGGATCTGCATTTACTCTAAGCAGGCAAATTTTGGGATAATCCCAGTAACGACAGGCTGATACTACTGTTATTCCTTTATCCGCAGCTGCCTCAACAACCTTGTTATTTCCGATATAAACCCCGGCATGAGAAAAACGCCCGTAGGAACAATTGTCATAGCCCCCCAGAATTATATCCCCTGTTTTCAAACCTGCAAAGGAGATATAATTTCCGGCACTAACCGGCACTCCATAGCCAAAATGCCCCTTTCTGGCATTCGCTATATAGCAATATACAACTGCATCATCCCTGGAAAAAATATGAAAATTCTGTTTTGTTATAAGCAGTGCCAGAATAATACTCAGGAAAGGAAAAAACCAGAACCTTATATGTCCTAAATTCTTTCCCATCTTCACACTTCCCGCTGTTCAGCATAAAATCCTCTATTATCTTTCCCCATTCACTCCCTCTTAATAAAAATTCCACCAAAAATTATTTTTAAACTAAATCGCGCCACCAAAAATGCCAAATCCAGTCAGTAACCAATCACCAAAAAATTCATACTGTATACCAGGAGGGGTAAAAAATGAGAAAAAAGTGGGAAAATAGTATGCTTTACGAGGGATATCAAATGCTGGCGAAATATATAGAAGGCAAAAAAATAAAAAAAGTGCTCCATTTAACCGAAACCAGCATAACTCTGCTGATGGAAGATGATACCACCGTTCAGTTTCTCTGTCTGGAAGACGAGATAATCTTTGATATCAAACTGCCTGCCATATAAAACAGGTTATTTTCCTACCAGCCTGGAAAACCACGACTTATTCCTTCCTTCCTGTTCCGCTTTCCACAGGCGCAGAAACTCATCTATCCTCCTTTCCCTTTCTTCATTACGCCTTTCAATCTTCTTTTCCAGCTCATCAATCCTTCTTTCCAGTTCTTTATTCATCCGTATAAGCTCATCATTTTGCTCTATAATCTTCTGGGCCAGAGAAATCACTTCTGCTGGCAGCTGATAGGTAGTAGTCTCTTCCAGCACCAGATCGGCAACCTCTTTCTCCTCCACATTCTGCAGAGCCATCTTTATAGCCGTAGTGTTAAGACCTTTTTCTTTTAGCTTGAGAACCAGCCGCAGGGTATCAATATCAGATTCTGTGTAAAGCCTTTCTCCTTTTTCATTGCGCTTTATCCTGAGCTGAAGGCTGTTTTCCAAGTAACGCAGTGTGTACTGTTCTATTCCCAGCATTTCAGACACTTCGCCAATTTTATAATATCTTTCCCTCATCTGTAACCTTTTCCCCCCTTACTTCATAATTTATTATCAGGTAAGGCAATAAGGTAAAAATCCCGAAAAAAAGGATGTAGAAACTTCACAAACAATTATCAAGCTTCATTATCTGCTCCAGCATCTATCAAGCTCATTGTTAAGTTAACAATCAACCTTATTGTAAACCTGTACTTTCCCTTCCTTAATTATTTAAGCTCATATAAACTGCCTGGTTCCTGCCCCATATATGAGCTGCCGTTCACAGGAACGGCTTTTTTTTATGGTCTTCAATAAATTTTATGGCATATACAGGGGAATAATTACTTAATTATCAACTTAATTTTTAAATTAAAGCTTTCTAGCCAGCATTTCATTTGCCGCTATGCCTGCTGCCAGCAAAATCCCCCCGCCTATAAAGCCAGCTATTACATCACTCATATAATGCACATTAAGATACACCCGGCTTAAACCTATCAAAACGATAAGCAGCACCAAAAAAACAAGGACCGCTTTTCCTGCCTTCTTCGGCAGGTGCTTTAAGCCCAGGTAAGCCAGAAAACCATAAAAAGCAGTTGATATCATAGCATGACCGCTGGGAAAGCTGAAACCGGCTGCATAGGTAAACATTTCCCCAGCTGGCCTTTCCCGGCCAAAAAAAATTTTCAAATAATTATTCAATCTGCCAGCTGCAAACAAAATTAAATTTAACAGCAAAACTTCCCTGAACATCTTTTTATATAAAATAAAAACCGATATAACCAGCGAAATTGCTATGAAGGCATAAGGGGATCCCAGATAAGTAACGGCCTTAAAAAAACTTACCCCTGATGGATTTCTTAATCCCTCTGCTATCTGCTGGCAGGCTTTATCAAAATAAATTATCTTTTCCGCAAAATAAACTGGCCAAAAACCCATTTTAATAAACTCCTTTCCCACATAAAACTGGTTCTTTCCCTAGTATATATAATCAAGGCCGAAATAAAAAAAGCACTTTAAATTAAAGTGCCCAAAATTCATGTCATCTTTTTTTTATGTATAAGTTTTAACTCACAAAACTTACTGTAAAAGGCATATTATCTCTGATCCTGTTTTTCAGCCTTTTAACTTCTTTCTCATATCGGCTGTCTTTGGCCAGCACCAGGCTGAAAGCCCAAAACAGCCCAAAATAAGGCATTATCCTGGTAAAAAACGACTCCCCTGCCGGGTATCTTAAATGAATCAGAGGATTTAAGCCTATCTTTTTAAGTTCCGCACATAAAAGCTCATCCTCTATTCCATAATAGGCCTGATACTCAGCGATATCAAAAATATCCGGCTTATCTTTAGGTTTAAAAAGATTGGCCAGAATCATCTTTTTGTTCGCCCTATCCGCAGCCAGAAACTCAAAAAACTTAAATCTGCGGCTTGATTTTAACCGGTTGGGGTCAGCTATAGTTATTATAACTCCCTGCGGTGAAAGGGCTTTGGCAGCTGTCTTAAGAAGATTTACCGGATCTTTAAAGTGATGGATGGCAGAGGAAAATATTATAATATCATATTCCCTATCCTCTTCCAGAAAACTGTACGCATCGCTTAAAACCATCTCTACATCGGCAAAGCCTTCCCTGGCTGCCCTTTTTCTTGCTATATCAAGCATCTTTTCCGACAGGTCCACCAGAGTAACCCTGGCATCCGGACAGCACTTTTTCAGAGTAAAAGCCCCTTTTCCGGCTCCGCCGCACATGTCTACCGCCCGCACCGGCCCTGAAAGGTGGGGTTTTATCATATCAAGCACAGCCGAAAAAACTACATCATATTCCCGGTAAGTATACTTGGGCTCTTCAAAATCCGCATAAAACTGGACTATGGCATCACTTTCATATTTGAGTTTGTTAGCTTCCAGTATTTCCTCTTCCGAATAATGTTCCCAGGCTTTTGCTTCCTTCATTATTCCCTCCCCAGGCTCATCAAAAAGCCTTATAAAAATTATTTAAAGCCTAAGCTCTGCTTTCCCCTTCATCAGAAATCTGCTTTACAGAAGCAGTTTCTTCATCCTCCCCATTTTTAGCCTTCTTAAATCCTTGAATAGCCTTGCCCAGCGATTCCCCTACCTGGGGAAGTTTGCCTGGTCCAAAGATAATAAGCACAATTATAAGAATAAATGCCACTTCCCATGGCCCAAAATTTCCTATGAGTCCAAACATCTTGCTTCCTCCCCTTTAGCTTTACTGGTTATTTTTTATTATATATCTTTCGCTGCAGATAAAACAAGCAAGATTAGAACCTTCCTCCTTATTTATACCTTATCAAAACCTTATAAAAACCAGGGCCCAGAAGAAAAGCAAAAGCTGCATTGCCGGCTGCGTGCATGGTATCAAAAGGGAACCCGGCCGCATAGACACTCAAAAAAGTCTTCCAGTTAAGCGGGTAAACAAAAGTGAGCCAGTGCCACATATTCATAAGGAACCCAAAAAAATAGCCGCTTAAAAAACACAAAAAAGCAAAAAAAAGCCGGTTAAAGTCCCCCTTTTTCTTTCCCGCCATTCCTCCCAGAGCCCCGCATAACCCCCAGGCTACCATCTGCCACAAAGTCCAGGGACCCTGCCCCAGAAAGAAATTGGACACCAGGGCACTCAATGCCCCTACCGCAAAGCCGGCTTTTATGCCCCAGACATAGCCAGCGAGCAGGGTTATAAAAGTAGAAGGGGTAATATTGGGAAGCGGGGCAAAAGCTACCCGGGAAGCAGCTGCCACGGCTGCTGTTGAAGCAATAACGGCCAAGCGGGCAGCAGAAAGCTTTTCTTTTTCCAGTATCCAGAAAAATAAGCCAATAACAAATACCGCAGCTATCCCGGCAGCTAATCCCAGGTTCATGAGCCTTTTTCCCCCTGTCTGAAGCGGAGCAGTTTTTCCATGCTGTAAGCGCACCCTGCCCGGCTTACCTCTTCTTCTGCCTTAAAGGTGGGATAAAGAAAACCTTTCTCTTTTGCCTTTTCTACATAAAAAACATGCCATTTTTCCCCCGGATAATCCTTATCCTTTCTTATCCCTGCCATGCTGCACAAAACAGCAGCCAGCTCGCTCCCCTTTATCCTGCCTTCTGGATGAAAGCTTCCATCTGGATATCCCCGCATATATCCATAAGAAGAAACCGTTTCTATATAGCTTTTAGCCCAGTAGCCGTCAGGCACATCTTTAAACTTTGCTCTCCCTTCGTTTACAGCCGGTTTCAGGTTTAAAGCCGCACACAGCAGCCTGGCAAATTCAGAACGGCTAAGGCTCTTTTCCGGCCGGAAAGTATTATCAGGATAACCTCCCAGCACCCCTTTTTCCTCTAGGGAACATACGGCATCATAAGCCCAGTGGGAAGGAGGCAAATCTTTAAAAACCCCTTTTACATCCCTTTCTTTTTTCAGAGGGAAATAACATCCTTCCAGGGCCATCAGTGCATAAGCAGTACAGAGCACCGAAGGCTGGGGAGATTCTTTAGTCCATCTGAAACCTCCGCTTTTATCCTGCAGGGAAAGAAGATGGGATACAGCATCTTTCCCGTTTTTCTGCCAGTAGGAAGACCTGACATTTTCTCCCGCTGCCAGCAGAGCCTGTATAACCCAGGCATCTGATGAACTGTTGGCCTGGCTTATGTTCCAGCCGCTTTTAAAACCTCCGTTATCAAGCTGGCATGATTTTATATACCCCAGAGCCTTTTTTATCACCGGGGAATTTTTATCTTCTCCCAGGGCTATAAGTGCCTGCAGGGCAGCCGCTGTATCATCAGCATCCCCTTCTATCCCTTCTGCCCAGGCAAAGCTCCCATCCGGATTCTGCCTCTTGATAAGCCAGCTTCTTGCCCCACTGGCATTAGCTATTTTTTCTCCCGCCGATATAAGCGCAAGAATTCCCCACATATGAGCATTTATGAGCTCATCTTCCCCTTTGTCCTTCTGTCCCAGTTTTCCCTCTTTATCTATCCAGCTTTTAAGCTTTTCGGCCAGATTTTCCCCTTTATAAACCGGCTTTTCCCCGGCCGCTGCCAGTGCAAGCAGGGTGCGGGCATAATCGGTGGTGCTGTCCGGCTTAAAAGAGCTCCCCTTAAGGTAGTCAAGAGGGCTTTTCCCTCCTTTTTTCCAGCTGTTTGACACATCTTCGCCAGCTGCTCCCAGAGCAATAATCACCCAGGAGGTAGTCCCGGCATCACTGGCTTCCCCTTCCTTAAAAGGAAAACCTCCATCGCCATTCTGAACACTCCTTAAATAAGCGAGTGCTTTCTTTACCGCTTCCTTTTCCCCTGCGCCAGCATCTTTTGCATAAACCGGCATCCGGGCAAAAAAAGCGCCTAAAAGAGCAACAACCAGAACCAGGCTGACAAGCTTTTTCCCACTCCTTCTCATGCTGGATTCGCCTCCTTTTCTGTATATGTCATATCCTGCCGGTTTTCTTTAGCCTTCTTTAAAATCTGATAACCTTCTTCTACCGTCAGCACTCCAGGTACCTTCCCCTCAAAAAGCCGGTTAACCGGTGGGGAATAAAAAAGGGCCCCCTCCATAACCTCATACTTGCTGCCTGAAGCGGCTGTCTCCCCATTAAAAAGGAACAGGACATATTCTCCATATTCCGCCGCAAATTCCACATCATGGGAAACGATAACCGCCGCTTTCCCTTCCTCGCTCCATTTCCTTATCCAGAAGCCCAGTCTTTCTTTCCCCCGGTAGTCAAGCCCCCGGGTAGGCTCATCAAGCAGGATTACCTCCGGATTCAGTGCATAAACGGCAGCCAGAAGGAGCTTCTGCTTTTCGCCCATGCTCAAATCCCGCGGATTACAGTCGGCACAGGATAAGAGGCCAAACTCCCTCAATATTTCATCGGCATCTTCTTTTTCCCTTCCTGCCTGCTTTAAATTAAACCTCACCTCTTCCCTTACCGTAGGCAGGAAAAAATAATCATCAGGGTTTTGCGGCAGCAGGGAAACCTGCCGGGCAATCTCCCCGGTAGCCATGGTTCGCAAATCTTTCCCTTTTAGAATTACCTTTCCTTTTCCCGGCTTTAAAATCCCGGCCATAACCTTAAGCAGGGTAGTCTTGCCTGCTCCGTTTTCTCCCATGACCATCCATATGTCTCCCTGACAGACTTTAAAATCTATATTTTTCAAAACTTCTTCCCGTTCCGGATAGGAAAACCACAAATCCTTGACCTCCAGCAAAGCCTCCTTATTCTCCCCTTCCCCTTTTTCACGCCCCCTCTTTACCTCTTTTTCCCCTATCGTATCAAAACGGTACCCTGAAAGCCTTCTTCTTGCCTCTTTCACCGTAAAAGGAAGCTCTTTTTCCCCCAGCCTTGCAAAAAGCCGGGGAAGGGAAGGAAGTAGAGTCTCTCTCCCGCCTTTAAAAACCTCTCCTGAATCCCGGTTGCCGTCATATATTATCCTTCCTTTTTCCATCACCACTATCCGGTCAGCCAGCGCCAGGCATCTGTCCAGCCTCTGTTCGCTCATTACCACCGTTATATTGTACTCTTCATTAAGCCTCATGACCAGGTTAATTATCTCTTCTGCCGACTGGGGATCCAGCTGGGCCAAAGGCTCATCCAGAAGCAGTATCTCCGGCTTTAAAGCGATAAGCGAGGCTAAAGCCAGCTTCTGCTTCATTCCCCCGGAAAGTTCCGCAGTCTGGCTGTCCAGATAAGAAGACAGGTTAAAAAAATCCGCCGCTTCGGCCATTCTTTTGCGCATAAAATATTTGGAAAATCCCAGGTTTTCCAGGGCAAAAACCAGTTCTTTCTCTACCCGGCTGGTAAAAATCTGGTTTTCCGGATTTTGAAAAAGAAAACCTATTTTTTGGGCTCTTTCCCGGCTTTTCATGGCCATCAGCCTTTTTCCATCGATATAGACTTCTCCCGAGTATTCTCCCCGGTAAAACTCCGGGATTATCCCGCTCATAATCTTAAGAAGGGTAGATTTTCCGCTCCCGCTTTCCCCGATAACCAGCACCAGCTCCCCTTCCCGCACACTAAGGTTTATCCCCTTAAGAGCGGCTTCTTTCCTCTGCGGATAAAAATAGGTTATATTATCCACCTTAATCTTTTCCATCTGTCTGCACCCCATTTAAGCCAGGCCGGCAGGCTGAAAAGGAAAAAAACCAGCCCGGCCCGCAAAATATCGCCAGGTTCAATCATATCCAGCTCCGGATAAAAGCGGTAGCCCATAAAACCTTTATAGAACCCAAAAAGGTTGAGCAAAACGCTGGCCAGAACAGCACCCAGCACTATATAATCCCTCATCCGCCAGCGATAATTATAGTAACAGCTCCTTTCTCCCGCTCCATACCCCTTTACATACATGGCTTCCGCCATCTGCAGCGATCTTTCCAGACTGGACAGCAAAACACTGTTTAAGAGCATGCCGCCTTTCTTAACCTTTTCTTTAAGGCTCCCTTCTTCAAAGTTAAGTCCCCTTAAAGCCTGTACCTGCGCCGTACGCCTGAAATCATGCACCGTAAGCGGAAAAAGCCGCAGGGTCAAGTTACCCAGGACAGCAAATCTGCCGTTTTTAAAAGAAAAAAAATCAAAAAACCAGTCCGGATCTACCACACAGTTAAAAAAGCAGAAAACCGCGACTACCGCCAGAAGCCTTATCCCCATAGCAAGGCCGTAAACCAGGGCCTCCAGGGTAAAATCCCACGCTTTTCCCCCGGCTTTAAAGCTTGCCAGCACCGTATGTCCGCCCGGGGAAAAAACTACATTTATAAGAATGATAAGGAAAAAGAGAAAAAAGCTGTAGTTAAGATACTCCCTCAGTATTTTCCCATTGCCGGAAGCTCTGGTTACCAGCACTACAGCCAGAAAAACCGCCGCCGGATAAAAAGGATGGGCAGCCGTAAGGGATAGCAGAGCCGCTGCCAGGCAAAAAAGGCTTACTGCCAGCGGGTTTAAAGTATATACTAAATTATCCCTCTTTCGGTAAAAATACATCCCCACCGCTCCTTATTCCAGAGGAAGCCTTACCACTTCACCATTTACAAAAGCCGCGCTGTACATATACCTTATTTTTTCCGGATTTTTGAAGACCTCTACCGCTTTCGCCACACTTTCCGCATCTGTTCCGGTTATAAGCCAGAGAGGATTTCCATCTCCCAGCCCATCACCGGTAGCCCCGATAACTGCTGCCTTTTCCCGGTACAGCTTGGCTTTTTTCCCTTCATAATTTAAGAGGTAGAGCCCTTCTTCCCCAAAATAAAAGCTCATGCCGTGTCTTACATAAGCCTGGTTCAGCCCTCTAAAATAATCTATTTTGTCAAGCGCTTCCCATTCCCCAACTACCAGCAGGGGACAGGAACGGGGATAAAGCACTCCTTTGCCCAGCTCCTCCAGGACTATCCCTTTTGCCCCGCTGCCTTCCAGAGCGGATTTAAGCTGTTCTGCCCCTTCCCGGCAGGATGGGGAAAAAACGATTTTGACCGCCAGCGGCTTTTTATTATACCCATTGAGGAAAGGCTCCGGATAAGCCCCTATTACCGCCGTATTGGCCATTCCCGCCTTCCAGGGATGGTAATCCCACCATATGACATCCCCCGGCATAACCTTCTTTTCCCCTGCTCCGGAAGCGGCACAGATACCGTTTACATAATAAAACCAGTCTCTGGGAGGAAAGCCCTTGCTGCTTTCTATTCCATTTATCCCGTTTACAAAACCGCCGCCATAGCCAGTATCCACCCTGGCATTCCCTTTTAAAACTTCCATTACCGTACTTCCCGGCACAAAAGAAATTTTCTTGTCCAGGACAACATCGCGCCCAAAGCCGGCAGTGACTGCCAGATGGGCTTCCTTTAAGTTTTTGCCTGTATCTTCCCTTAATGCCTTCTCATCTTTTAAAGTAGCTTTCTTTTTCTCCTCTTCTGGCTTTTCCTGCTCAGCACTGGCTTTTTCCTTTAGCCCATCTTCCTTTCTTGCTAAAGGCTCTTTTTTATCTTCGCTTTTCTCAGCTAATTCAGCCCTTTCGGCTATCTTTACTTTTGGCTTTAAGCCAGAATTTTCTTTCTCCGCATGAATACATCCGAAGAGACCTAAAGCCAGCACCAGGGCTAAAAATAAGGATAATACCTTTTTCCTCAAAACACATCACCCGTCTTTAATATTTTAAAAAGGGCAGGAAAG
Source organism: Thermosyntropha tengcongensis (assembly GCF_055381335.1). Classification (NCBI taxonomy): domain Bacteria; kingdom Bacillati; phylum Bacillota; class Clostridia; order Eubacteriales; family Syntrophomonadaceae; genus Thermosyntropha; species Thermosyntropha tengcongensis. The sequence continues at coordinate 413,749 of NZ_AP042437.1, read as the reverse complement.
CTTCCCTGCCCTTTTATATTTCAGGAAGCAGGTTTCAATATGCGGTAAATAATAACTGCCGCTTCTGCCCGGCTAAGGCTCTTGTCGCCTTTAAAAGTCCCATCCGGATACCCGCTCATTATGCCGGATTCCTGAAGCAGGTAAACCTTATCCCTGGCCCAGAGAGGGATAGCTTTCTCATCCCTGAATACTGCCCGCTCTTTTTGCTTCAGGCCTTTGGTATAAAGCCCTGCCAGCATAACTGCCGCTTCTTTCCGGCTCACCTCTTTTCCTGGTTTAAAGGTGCCATCCGGATAGCCTTTAACCATATTGTTCGCATAAGCTGCATTTACATCCCGGTAAAACCAGTCTCCTTTTTTCACATCGGTGAAAGCCGCCTTTTCTTCCCCTGCAGCAATTCCCCCGGCCCTTACCAGCATAGAAGCCAGTTCCGCCCTGGTAATGCTGCGGTAAGGCTCAAACCTGTTTTCCCCGGTTCCTTTTATTATTCCGGAAGCAGCCAGGCTGTAGATGGCTTCTTCAGCCCAGGCCAGATTTTTGTCCACATCGGCAAACTGGCAAACAGCTTCCTTTTTCTCCTCACTTTTAGCTTCCTCCATTTTCTCCACTACCGCAAATTTGGTAAAATGTTCGGTCCTGAAAAAAGCTACCCCTTCCTCAGCATCGATAAGGCCCGGCAGAGTCTTCCAGGTTTTCTCCTTTTCATCATAAAAGGCTGAAACCAGTTTATCCAGCCTGTCTTCAGGGAAAACAGGCATTTTTATCATTATGGTAACCGGTTTCAAAAACTTAATGCCCTCCGGCCCAAAATCATAAACCCCGGAAGCCAGACGGTACCCTTTAGCTTCGGGATAAGCATCTTTTCTTATTTCTCTTATGGTAAACCTAAGGCTCCGGTTTACCGCGTCAGCAGGAACTATAAGAACTGCTTCCTTATCCCCCAGGACGCCTCCTTTCTCGTCCAGCCTTCCTTCTGCTTCCACCAGATTAGCTTCCAGCTCCTTTTTTATCTCTTCAGCCTTCTTGGCATCCATTCGCTTATCCAGATTTAAAACCAGGTTTTTATCCCCTATTTCCCTAATTTTCTCCTCATATCTGTTTTTTAGCTCTTCCTTAACCGGCAAAACCAGAATAGCATCTTTCGGTTTTTCAAAACCTGTTGCATCCGGATCCCTGGTATAATCCAGGGTATAAACCCATTCTACCCGGTCCCCTTTTCGCAAAACATAATCTGCCGCTGATATTAGCGGATAAACCCCGTTAACCCGGTATTTCCATCCGCTCCTCGGATAACCCGGCTTTTTATGGGCAAGGCCGTTAATGCTCTTCACATAGCCGCCTTCCACTTCCAGGCTTATACCGGTTGCCATAGCTGCCCTTCTCAAAAATGACAGTACAGTATCCCCATCCATAAGGGGGAAATCCCCGCTTATGACAGTTCTGCCATTATCGTCTGTTATGCTGAGGTAGGCCCGGTTTTCTACCTCCTGCCCGCTTCCCCCGCCAGGGGAAGAAGGGCTGTCAGTTACGGTTATGCTGGCAATGACTGTCGTTGTTCCTCCTCCCAGATAAGCCCGGTAACTGCCCGCAGGCAGGATAATGCGGAAACTGTAGCTTCCGCTGGCATCGCTCAAGGTTTGCCCTATATAAGCCTTCTTGCTCCCATCCGCCTTTTCTACCACCAGGCTTACCCCGCTCAAAGGGGAAGCGTCATTTCCGCTTATGACAACCGTATTTCCACTTACACTGGCCTCTGCCCCCCACGCCGGCAGGACAAGGCTTAAACAGAGGAAAAGGGAGATAAGAAAAGCTAAAAATTTATATTTGCCTCTTTTCATCCCTCAACTCCCCCTTTTAGCTGTTTACCTTAAACACTACCGGCTTTGCAAGCGGAGTTCTGTTCTGCCAGTTGTCCCACACCATAATCCTTGCCTCATAGGTTCCGTTTTCTATAATGCTCATGCCGCCGCTTATGCTTTCACTCTGGCCGGCAGCTACATTTTTGGCCAGAGAGGTGTAATACACCATCTTTTCCGGCTTGTCTTTTTCTACCCTGTAAAGCCCTGCCACCGTCAGGGTTTCCTTATCCTGTCCTTCCGGATTATTTATCCTCATAGAAAAGCTCCAGTCAGTTCCCGCATTTGGAGAAGAAGGCACAGTAATGCTTATATATAATCTCTCCAATGGGGGAAGAGAATTATTATACTTGGAAACATAACCTCCGTTTACCTTCTTTAAGTCAGCCAGGGCAAGAAGCGCACTGCGGGTAGACATAGTGTTTGCCTCACCAGGCTTCCAGGGAGCATAAAAAGCTCCATTTTCCAGCTGATATTTGAGCAGGGCATCCACCATAGTCTTGTTATCCTTTTTCCATTCATCTCCCTGCGGATCTATGCCCAGGGCTACCAGAGCTTCAATGACTGCCGCAATAGAATCCGGGGATTCGCTCTGGACTTCTTCTCCATTCCAGATATAAAACCCAAAACCAGCTTTATCATTCTGCTTGTTCTTTAAAAACTCCAATGCCCTGTTTATCGTTTCATTTACATTTCCGTCATTCTTATACGGTGCCAGGGCTACAAGGGCATGCGCGGTCGAGTCAATATCTACCCCCCAGCCGCTTTCGTCAAACCCGCCGGCATAAGGGTCACCCTCCGGCTTCTGTTTGGAACATATATAATTTACCGCCCCGGTTTCATTAAAAGAAACACTTATTCCATTTTTCTTTGCCAAATTAAGGGCAATTACTGCCCAGATAGTCTGGTTCAGGGTATCTTCATTGTCAGTTGAGCTGAAATATCCGCCTGCTTTCTGCATACTCTGCAGGGTACCTACATAGCCTGCCACATCTTCACCCCTGGCCAGTCCGCCTATGATTAAGCGGGCATAATCCGAAGGCTTTTGCGGATTTTGCGGGCTTAAAAGAGCTATCTCCAGATTTCCCGCTTTTCTAAGCCCCAAAGCCGCCCAGTCTCCATCACCTTCGCCAAAAGCCGCAATATTGCTGTTAACATAAAGGCAGGCCTTCGTAAGCGCCTCATTTATATCGTCATCGCTTGCTGCCTTTACCGGCAGGACATAAGAAAAACCCAGAATAAGCTGCCATAAAATAAGCACCACCAGTATCGAATAAAACCTGCATACCGACCTTTTTTTCATTTTTCCTAACCTCCCTGTTTAATGCTTGCCAAAAATAAAAAAACGCCCGACTAACTGGTCAGACGCAGGTCAGGTGGCTTTTTTCGCACCATCCTTTTCTCCTCCCTTCTTATCCCCAGAAGTCAGATTTTTTCGCCCTGCTGGCAGGTCTCCTGGCTTAAGGTCATCCTACTCCCGGCTCCTTCCCATATACACCCCCGGCTCCTGCCAAAGCATGTATACAGTGGATTTGATGCCGGTTTCGTCCCTAACACAGTAGGGGGAACTGCAGCGGATTCTCACCGCTTTCCCTTTTAAAACAGCCGCATAAACGGCTGTTACCAGCAAAGCCTATTCATTTTTAAAGCTAGAAGATATTTTAAAGCAAAAATATGCTAATAGCAAGGATATCAAAAACCTTTTCAAATGAAACAGATGAAACAGGGGACGGTTCTTTGTTTCACTAAAGTGAAACAAAGAACCGTCCCCTGTCAAAAAAAATCCCCCATTAAGGGAGATTTAAAATCAATTTCTATTCAATCTATGCATCATATTCCCTGTCTCTTGGTAAAAGCAGATTAAGTACCACAGCCGTAATAGCACCGGTAACAATACCAGAAGAGAGAAGAATCTGCAGTGCTTCCGGCAGATGGGATAAAATATCCGGTCTAAAGGTTACTCCTAAACCGAGTCCAAAAGATACAGCAATGATAATAAGGTTTCTTCTGGTCAAATTTTCCTGTCTCATTATATTAAGACCAGCACCGGCAATCATTCCAAACATGATTATTCCTGCTCCACCTAAAACCGGATTGGGCATAATAGCAATTAAAGCTCCCAGTTTTGGGAAAAGCCCCATCAGCATAAGGATTATACCTGCCAGCATAACTACATAGCGGCTGGCCACACCGGTGAGAGAAACTACCCCGATATTCTGGCTAAAGGTAGTAGTAGCACCAGAGTTGAAAATTCCAGCAATTCCAGCACCAACCCCGTCACAGAGGATACCAGCTGCCAGCTCATCATCATTTAGTTTTTTGCCCGAAGCTTCACCCAAAGCCAGCAGGTCTCCGATACTTTCAATCGCCGAAACCACATAAGCTACAGCAAAAGGTAAAATAGCTGCCCAGCTAAAATGGAAACCATACTTCAAAGGAACCGGAACGGAAAACCAGGCAGCCTGGACAACCGGTGTAAAATCAAGTTTGCCCATAAAGAAGGCTACAATATAACCAAAGATTATTCCCAAAAGAATAGCCGAGGCACTTATCATACCTTTCCCAAACTGGTTTAAAAGAATTACCACAATCATTACTAAAATTGCCAACGCCAGGTTGGAAAGGCTTCCGTAGTCAGGAGCACCCACGCCACCTGCAGCCCAGTCAATACTTACAGCAATAAGGGTTAATCCGATCAAAGATACTACAGAACCAGTAACAATAGGAGGGAACAATTTTCTAAGCTGAGGAATAAAGCGGCTTAAAATAATCTCAGTAAGAGAGGCAACTATAGTAGCAGTATATATGCCACCCAATCCTAATTTACTTCCCACAGCAATAGAAGGACCAACAAATCCGAAGTTAGTTCCCATAACACAAGGCATTTTAGCTCCCACAGGCCCTACTCCGCGGGATTGAATAAAGGTAACCAGTCCGGAAGCAAAAAGTGCACAGCTCACTATAAATGCTAAATCCTGAATAGGAACTTTTAAAACACCGCCAACTACCAGAGGAACAGCAACAACACCAGCAAAAGCAGCCAAGATGTGCTGAATAGCTAAAGGAATGGCCACTGCTAGAGAAGGTTTGTCCTCGATGTGAAAACGAATTTCCGGATTCACTTCACGGCTTACAGTTTCTACTGACATCAAAACCCTCCTTATTGTTTAGTACAGTGCATTGTTTAGTACGACCAAACAAGAAAATAGCCAGTAAAATTTTCTAAATCTTTACCTTTTCCGCCACCTCCTTTAGCCAACTGCAACCTTATGCCGTCCCTCCTTCTAAAAAATTTTTAATTTACATATAATCCTGTCTTATATCCATGCAATGACCATGCCAATATAGGAAACCTAATAATACTTATATTTTGTCGAAAAGTGCGAAAAAAATACCCTGAAAATATTTCCTACAAAGAAAAAAATTCACCTGAAACAGGGGACGGTTCTCTGTTTCATTTTGAAACAGAGAACCGTCCCCTGTTTCAGAGATGTTTCAGAAAAAAATAAATCCTGGCAACGACCTACTCTCCCACAGCTTCAGCTGCAGTACCATCGGCGCTGGAGGGCTTAACTTCCGTGTTCGGGATGGGTACGGGTGTTTCCCCTCCGCTATCGTCACCAGGAATTCTTCTTCCCTGAATCCCTCAAAACTGCAGATAGCGCTTTCATCACCTCAAGGCTCCTAGGTCAAGACCTCGATCTATTAGTACCGGTCGGCTTAATACATCGCTGTACTTACACCCCCGGCCTATCTACCACCTAGACTCGATGGGATCTTACCTCCTTACCGGAGTGGGAGAACTCATCTTGGGGTTGGCTTCGCGCTTAGATGCTTTCAGCGCTTATCCATTCCAGACATAGCTACCCAGCTGTGCCCCTGGCGAGACAACTGGTACACCAGCGGTCTGTCCATCCCGGTCCTCTCGTACTAGGGACAGCTCCCCTCAATTCTCCTGCGCCTGCGATGGATAGGGACCGAACTGTCTCACGACGTTCTGAACCCAGCTCACGTACCACTTTAATGGGCGAACAGCCCAACCCTTGGGACCTTCTCCAGCCCCAGGATGTGATGAGCCGACATCGAGGTGCCAAACCTCCCCGTCGATGTGAACTCTTGGGGGAGATAAGCCTGTTATCCCCGGGGTAGCTTTTATCCGATGAGCGACGGCCCTTCCACTCGGTACCGCCGGATCACTAAGCCCGACTTTCGTCCCTGCTCGAAATGTCTCTCTCGCAGTCAAGCTCCCTTCTGCCTTTACACTCTTCGCGCGATTTCCATCCGCGCTGAGGGAACCTTTGGGCGCCTCCGTTACCCTTTAGGAGGCGACCGCCCCAGTCAAACTGCCCACCTGACACTGTCCCTGCACCAGATTATGGTGCCAGGTTAGAACCCCAGTAATCCAAGAGTGGTATCCCACCAGCGGCTCCAGCAGACCTGGCGACCTGCTTTCTCTGCCTCCCACCTATCCTGTACATGGACTACCAAGATCCAATGTCAAGCTGCAGTAAAGCTCCACGGGGTCTTTCTGTCCTATCGCAGGTAATCGGCATCTTCACCGATACTACAATTTCACCGAGCCCCTCGTCGAGACAGTGCCCAGATCGTTACGCCTTTCGTGCGGGTCTGAACTTACCAGACAAGGAATTTCGCTACCTTAGGACCGTTATAGTTACGGCCGCCGTTCACTGGGGCTTCGGTTCAGAGCTTCGCCCTCTCGAGCTAACCCTTCCCCTTAACCTTCCAGCACCGGGCAGGCGTCAGCCTCTATACTTCATCTTTCGATTTCGCAGAGACCTGTGTTTTTGGTAAACAGTCGCCTGGGCCTATTCTCTGCGGCTCTCTCACGCTCGCTAACGTCTGCTAGCTCACGCTACCAGAGCACCCCTTCTCCCGAAGTTACGGGGTCATTTTGCCGAGTTCCTTAACGAGGGTTCTCTCGCGCGCCTTAGGATTCTCTCCTCGCCTACCTGTGTCGGTTTGCGGTACGGGCACCCTGCTTCTCGCTAGAGGCTTTTCTCGGCAGTATGGATTCAGTGACTTCGGTACTTACTTTCCCTCCCCTTCACACCTCAGGATTTCGTGAGGCGGATTTGCCTACCTCACTCCCTACGTGCTTGGACGCACTCTTCCATCCGTGCGCTTCACCTATCCTCCTGCGTCACCCCCTCGCTCAAACGAAGCTCGGGTGGCACTGGAATCTCAACCAGTTGTCCATCCCCTACGCCCTTAGGCCTCGGGTTAGGTCCCGGCTTACCCTGGGCGGACGAGCCTTCCCCAGGAATCCTTAGGCTTCCGGCGGGCAGGATTCTCACCTGCCTTCTCGCTTACTCATGCCAGCATTCTCTCTTCCTGTAAGTCCACCACTCCTTTCGGTATGGCTTCTGCCCTACAGGAATGCTCCCCTACCAATTACCTTCCACGGTAATTCCGTAGCTTCGGTACTATGCTTAGCCCCGTTATATTTTCGGCGCAGTGCCACTTGACCAGTGAGCTGTTACGCACTCTTTAAATGATGGCTGCTTCTAAGCCAACATCCTGGCTGTCTTCGTAGCACTACCTCCTTTCCCACTTAGCATAGATTTCGGGACCTTAGCTGACGGTCTGGGCTCTTTCCCTCTCGTCCATGAACCTTATCACCCATGGACTGACTGCCAGTCACCACCTTATGGTATTCGCAGTTTGGGAAGGTTCGGTAACCCGGTAAGGCCCCTAGCCTAACCAGTGCTCTACCCCCATAAGGCTCCTAACTGACGCTAGCCCTAAAGCTATTTCGGGGAGAACCAGCTATATCCGAGTTCGATTGGCATTTCACCCCTATCCACAGCTCATCCACGTACTTTTCAACGTACTCTGGTTCGGGCCTCCACGATGTGCTACCATCGCTTCACCCTGGCCATGGATAGATCACCCGGTTTCGGGTCTACGGCAACAAACTTAGCGCCCTCTTCAGACTCGCTTTCGCTTCGGCTCCGCCCTTCTCAGGCTTAACCTCGCTTGCTACCGTAACTCGCTGGCCCATTCTGCAAAAGGTACGCAGTCACACGCTCTCAATCGTGCTCCTACCGCTTGTAGGCATACGGTTTCAGGTCCTATTTCACTCCCCTCCCGGGGTGCTTTTCACCTTTCCCTCACGGTACTCTCCACTATCGGTCGCCAGGTAGTATTTAGCCTTGGAGGGTGGTCCCCCCTGCTTCCCACCAGATTCCACGTGTCCAGTGGTACTCGGGATTGCCGCCTAACTGCTGCGCAAATTTCGGGTACGAGGCTTTCACTCCCTGTGGCCCAGCTTTCCAGCTGCGTTCCCCTATTCGCTCCGCAGTTACGTATAGTCTGCAACCTATACCCGCGACATCCCTCAACCCCTGTTAAGCAACGCTTGCAGGCTTCTGCACTTAACAGGTTTGGGCTCCTCCCCGTTCGCTCGCCGCTACTTGGGGAATCTCTCTTGATTTCTTCTCCTCCGGTTACTAAGATGTTTCAGTTCACCGGGTTTCGCCCCTCATGCCCTATGTGTTCAGGCATGGGTGACAGAGGTTCTCCTCTGCCGGGTTCCCCCATTCGGACATCCACGGATCTACGCTCGCTTGCAGCTACCCGTGGCTTTTCGCAGCTTGCCACGTCCTTCTTCGCCTCCTGGCGCCTAGGCATCCACCGTACGCCCTTACTATCTTGACCTATTCCTACGCGCGATTCACCCTTCGGTGAAATCTCCCTACGCTATCTGCAGTTTTCAAAGATCCTCTCTATATTATATACATAAAACGAACAGCAAGGCCTCGCGCTTCTCTCCTTAGAAAGGAGGTGATCCATCCGCACCTTCCGGTACGGATACCTTGTTACGACTTCACCCCAATCACCGACCCCACCTTCGGCGGTTGCCTCCGCTTACA
>NZ_AP042437.1:0-402500 GCF_055381335.1 Thermosyntropha tengcongensis | reverse complement strand
GGTATAGGTAAAATTTATCAAGGACAAATCTCTAAAGGCCAGGAAGTAGTAATATGCAATATGGAAGGGAAAGAAGAAAAGGTTAGGGTAAATACCCTGTATACTTTTGAAGGATTAAAAAGGGTAGAATTGGAATCCGCTGGCGCAGGAGAAATAGTTGCTGTATCAGGTGTAGAAGGCATAAATATCGGAGATACTTTATGTTCTCCTGAAAAGATTGCACCGGTAGATTTCGTCCATATTGAAGAACCTACCATATCCATGAATTTTGTTGTAAACGACAGCCCTTTTGCCGGATTGGAAGGAACCTATGTGACCAGCCGTCACCTTAAAGAACGGCTCATGAAAGAACTGCTTTCCAATGTGTCACTTAGAGTAGAAGAACTTTCTCCCGATACATTTAAAGTCTCCGGACGGGGAGAGCTTCATCTTTCTATACTGATTGAAACTATGAGGCGCGAAGGTTATGAGTTTGCCGTAACTCGCCCGGAAGTAATTCTGAAAGAAGAAAATGGTATATTGAAGGAACCTATAGAAAAGCTGTTTATTGAAGTACCTGAAGAGTATGTAGGTACCGTTATCGAAAGCTGTGGAAGGCGCAAAGGCGAACTTATCAATATGACCAATAAAACAGGTAATATTGTAAAATTGGAATTTTTAATACCTTCCCGCGGCCTCATAGGTTACCGGTCAGAATTTCTGACCGAAACCAGGGGCAACGGCATCATGAACCATGTTTTTGAAACTTATGCACCATTTAAAGGGGAAATCCCTTCCCGTACCCGGGGAGCACTGGTAGCTTCTGAAACTGGAACAGCTGTTGCATATGGTCTTTACAACGCTCAGGAAAGAGGAAATCTTTTTATTTCTCCGGGAACCGAAGTATACGAAGGCATGATTGTAGGGGAAAATTCACGATCCGGAGATATAACCGTAAATGTATGTAAGAAAAAGCATCTTACCAACACAAGAGCTTCCGGATCTGACGACGCACTTAGACTGGTGCCTCCTGTGGAAATGTCGTTAGAAAAATGCCTGGAATTTATAAATGATGATGAACTCCTGGAAGTTACGCCAAAGTCGCTGCGCTTAAGAAAAATGATACTGGACAAAACTACCCGCGAAAGAAAGCAAAAACAGAAAAATAAAGCTTCATGAAAATACCCTTACTCACCAGCCTGAACTTCAGAATTCAGGCTGATTTTTGTTTTTTGGCCAAAATAAAAGAGGTTAATCTTAAAAAAGATTAACCTCTTTTTCCCTATTTTTAACTGTCTAACCACAGTTTTTAAATCTAAATATGGTGGGCGATGCAGGGCTCGAACCTACGACCCCCTGCTTGTAAGGCAGGTGCTCTCCCAGCTGAGCTAATCGCCCGTAATTGGTGACCCCTAGGGGATTCGAACCCCTGTTACCGCCGTGAAAGGGCGGTGTCTTAACCACTTGACCAAGGGGCCTTATTCATTTCAACCGCTCAACGATAGCTATTTTACCTTCTTATCATCATAAAGTCAAGGGGTTTTCATATAAAATTAAAAATCGACATTGCTGGGGCTGAAACCTTTGCCAAAAGCTTCAATAGTTTCATTTATTATGATAAAAGCTTCCGCATCAATCTGAAATACAATCTCTTTAAGCCTGGGAAGTTGTGTTTTACCTACCGTTACCAGAATAATTTTTCTATGTCTTCCGGAATAAGCCCCTTCAGCCGGAATATAAGTACATCCTCGTCCCAGTTCATTCATAATAGCATAAGCTATAGCTTCACTCTGTTCAGAAATTATCATGGAGGTCCGTGTAACATTAGGTCCAGCTTCCACCGCATCTAAAGTCTTAGAAAAGACATATATTGATATAGCTGAAAACAATGCCAGCTCCAGGTTAAATACTGCCAGTGAAAGAGCTAAGACAGCCAAATTGCCTATGAAAAAAGTTTGTCCTATGCTATATCCCCACAGCCTTTTCACTATAACTGCCACTATATCCATCCCGCCTGATGAAGCTTTATAACGCAAAATAATGCCAGATCCCAAACCATTTAAAGCTCCTCCAAAAATAGCAGCCAGCAGAAGGTTATCAAGGTTTAGATCAATAGGCGGCATGATGCCCAGCAAGAATGTCTGCAGCAAAGTAGCAAACAAACTGTAAAAAACAAAACGGCGGCTCACAAACTTGTACCCGGCCAAAAAAATTGGGATATTTAGAAGTATAAACCATACCCATACATCTACACCCGTTATAAACTGCAGTACTATGGCTATACCTGTAACCCCACCGGTTAAAACCCTGGCTGGTATGAGTATGGACTGTATGGCTATAACTACAATAATGGAACCTGCTATTATACCTACAATATCTTTCCAGGAAACCTGTTCCGTGAAACTGCTTATACCCTTTTTAACCTGCATGCTTACCATATTTTCACCTCCAGTTTTAATCAATTACCCATTTGTGCTCCACAACTAATCACGTCAAATAAATTACAGCATCAAACATACTGCCCGGGTAAACAACCATTTAAAAGTAAAATTTTTATCTGCCTTGCTGTATTTAACCTGCCATATTAATTATAATAACCGATGGTAAATTAATTTTTAAATTCTTCTTGTCAAAATGTGCAAAAAATAAAAGGACGGGTTAATTTGTTTTCCCGTCCCGGCATTTCTTCAAAATTCAGCCGTGCTTGCTTTAAAGCCTTTTCCTAATACTTCAATAGTTTCATTGACCATCATAAACGCTTTGGGATCAATTTCAAAAACGATTTCCTTTAGCCTGGGCAACTGCGTCTTTCCCACTGTAACCAGAATCATACTTTTTTCTTCCCCTGTATATGCTCCCTTCCCTGACAAATAAGTACAGCTTCTATTAAGCCCATTTATAATTTCATCAGCTATAGCTTCTGTTTTTTCAGAAACAATCATGGCTGTTCTGGCCACATTAGGACCAGATTCCACACTATCAATGGCTTTGGAACAAACATAAATAGATATAGCCGAAAATAACATGGTTTCAATATTCGAAGTAAGCAGAGAAAGAATTAAAACCAACAAATTACCCAAAAAGTATGTCTGCCCCAAACCATATCCCCATAATCTCTTGATAATTACTGCTATTATATCAATACCCCCGGTAGACCCTTTATATCGCAAAATAATACCCGTCCCCAAGCCATTTAAAATCCCTCCCAAAATAGCAGCTAACAATAAATTATCCAATTTAAGGCTTAAGGGCTCCATGATACCAATAAATAAAGATTGAACCAAAATAGCAAATAAACTGTAAAACACAAAGCGCCTGCTTACAAATTTATACCCGGCTATAAAAATAGGAATATTCAACAATATTAACCAGGTCCAAATAGGTATTCCTGTTACAAAACGCAAAACCATAGCTATTCCTGTAAGTCCCCCAGTTAATACCTTTACTGGAGCAAGTACGCACTGAATTCCTATGACCGTTATAAAAGCTCCTATAAATATCCCTACCATATCATTAACAGTTATTCTTTCTTTAAATTTATCCATCCCTCTTTTGATTTGGATACCAGTAAGCATTTTTAACCACCCTTCCTGTTTTATATTACTTTTATTCATTAAATTAATTACTTTATTTTTGTTTATGAAGCCAGAATAGATTATAAACACCGCGAGCAAAAAAATAAAGACATTTTAAAATACTTTACTTGCTTTAATGACAAAATATTAAGTATATTAAGTAAGTGATTAATAAACAAAAAGAAGGGATAAATCATGCGATTTAAAGGTAATCTGGGCGAAGACAGCATAGGAAGACTGCTGATAACCATGTCTCTTCCAGCCATGATTGGCATGACTATTCAGGCATTATACAACATTGTCGATACCTTCTGGGTAGGGAAAATCGGCAGCGGAGAAGCTATCGCTGCATTAACTATCTGTTTTCCCATTCAGATGGTTATGATTGCTATTGCTTCCGGAACAGGAATAGGTTTAACTTCCATCATCTCGCGCCGCCTGGGCGAAAAAAAAGCCAGTGATGCCATAAATGCTGTAGAACACGGGCTTCTTATCGTATTAATCTATGCCGTTATTACATTGATCCTGGGCCTGCTGTTTATAGAACAAATCCTGAGTATTTTCGGAGTTACCCCTGAACTATATTCTATGAGTTTTGACTATATCAGTGTTATTTTTATAGGAAGTATACTAAAGTATTTTGCCATGATGTCAGGAAGCATGATTCAGGCAGAAGGGAATGCTGGCATCCCTATGAAATCAATGGTTACCGGCGCGGTAGCCAACATGGTGCTGGATCCCTTATTCATCTTCGGCATCGGTCCTTTCCCTGCCTGGGGAGTTAAGGGAGCAGCTGTCGCAACCCTTATAGGACAGGCCGCAGGAAGCGCTATAAACCTTCACTATCTCTTCTTCAGCGGGCAGAGTCAGTTAACCCCCGGGCTCAGAAGTTTTAAATTTAATACTCTAATCTTTAAAGAAATATACAAAGTAGGCTTCCCTTCCATGATAATGCAGCTGGTAGGAAGCCTTATACTGCTGGTTTTAAATCACAGCCTGGCTCCTTACGGCTACCGGGCTATTGCCGCTATGGGCATATATTTCAGGATCCAGTCTCTTATATTCATGCCGCTTTTCGGGCTTAACCAGGGCCTTATCCCCATCGTAGGGTTTAATTATGGAGCCAGGAACCTTAACCGCATGAAACTGGCTATTAAAAGAGCAGCTCAAGGGGCTTTTATTATAATGACCACAGGATTCCTCTGTTTTCAGCTTTTTCCGGCCCAGCTGGTTTCCATTTTTAATCGCGATCCTGAGCTTATAAAAATGGGAATAATAGCCATGCGCAATATAACCTGGCTGCTTCCTTTAGTAGGGCCTTCTATAATAATGTCCAGCACCTTTCAGGCAGTCGGAAAAGGGTTTACTGCCATGTGGCTTTCCCTTCTGCGCCAGGTAATACTCCTTTTGCCCCTTTTGTTTATACTCCCCAGATTCTGGGGAATAAAAGGTATATGGCTGGCCTTTCCCTTTTCAGACTTTATTTCTATAAGCATAACGGCAGCCGTTTTCGTAAAATATATAAGACATTTAGAAAAACACGGTTTTGTTGAAACAGAAGCCAAATAATAAACCCCATTCCTCCCGAAACGGGAGGTTTTTTTGTCAAAATAAGTTATATTATTTCTCCCGGCAGTTAATACTATTGAGAGGCACAAATTCATATGTAATATCTAGGACATTTGTTTATCCAACCTGATCTACAGGTTATAGAGGGAGGTAAAAATATGCTGTCAGTCATCCTGGCCGGGGGAAAGGGGTTAAGGCTTTGGCCGGAAAGCAGAAGTTTCCGTCCCAAACAGCTCTGCCGGCTGATAGGTGAAAAATCCATGCTCGAGCATACTATTGACAGAATAAAAGAAGCAGGAAGCCAAAAAATAATAATCCTGACCAGCAACCATTTAGTAAAGGCGATTGAAGAAATAATTGCCAAACATCCAGATAGAGAAAACATTCAAATTATCAGTGAACCAGAGAGTAAAAATACTGCTCCGGCAATAGGTTTAATTCTTTCCTATTATGCAGAAAACATAGATGACATAATCGGTTTTTTCCCGGCCGATCATCATATATTAAATCTGCAAAAATTTGCCGAAACTATACAAAAAGCCTGCCTGGCAGCTAGAGCCGGCCATTTGACTACTATCGGCATAAAACCGGACCGTCCGGAAACCGGTTTTGGCTATATAGAAAAAACTAAAATGGAAATAGGGCAAATACCTGATGTATATAAGGTTAACTCTTTTTATGAAAAACCTGACTTTAAAACAGCGCTTAGCTACATAAAAAGCGGGAACCATATGTGGAATTCAGGTATATATATTGGCCAGGTCAAGACTTTTTTAGAAGAATTCGCCCACAATCTTCCGGAAATATATGAAAAAATAAAAAAAGGCCCGGAATTTTATATAAGTTCATATCCCGACCTGCCGGATATAAGCATAGACTACGGCATAGCTGAAAAATCATCGCGCCTGGCCGTAGTCCCTTCTGATTTCGGCTGGTGTGATTTAGGAAGCTGGAGTTCACTTGAAAAAATATACCCCAGAGACGAAGCCGGGAATATAGCATTCGGCCCTGATATTGTATTTTTAAACTCCAGCAACTGCATTGCCAGACAAAAGGAAAAAACCCTGATTTTATTCGGAGTTGATAATTTGCTGGTAGTAGAAACGGAAGATATAGTTTTTATATGCAACCAGAACAAATGCCAGGATATGCGGGAAATTACTGACATGCTTCAAAAAATCGGCCGCTATGATTTGCTGTAAAAAGATAAGAAGGGTAGCCGATAAGGAGGAGATGACCATTAAAAATATCTTTAGACAGTACGACATCCGCGGCATAGTGGAAAAAGAACTTACTTACGAAAATATGGACAATATTGTACGCTCTTTTGCGTTTTATGCTCACAAAAAAGGTGAAAATACCATGCTTATAGGCATGGATAACCGGGAATCTTCCCCCGATCTGCACCGCATAGCTGTTAATGCTCTTCTGGAATCTGGCTGTCAGGTAGTTGATCTGGATACGGTAATAACCCCTATGTTCTATTTCGCTTCCAAACACCTCCATATTAAATCCGGCATAATGATCACTGCCAGCCATAACCCCAAAGAATATAACGGCATGAAACTGCTTCTGGGGGATTCTACCATTTACGGAGACGAAATTCAGCATATAAGAGAGCTTACGGAAAAGAAAGCTTCCATAAAAAGAGATGGGGGTTCTATCCAAAAAATAAATATTTTCCCGGACTATGCTGCCATGATAAAAAGCAAGATAGGTTCCCTGCCCCGCAAATTAAAAATAGTAGTCGACTGCGGTAATGGCACGGCTTCTTTTTTTGCTCCCCAAATATACAGAAACCTGGGTTGTGAAGTAATTGAACTATACTGCGAATCAGACCCCCGTTTTCCCAATCATCATCCTGATCCGGTTGATCCAAAAAACATGCAGGATTTAGCCAGGAAAGTAAAAGAAACCGGAGCCGATTTCGGTATCGGCATTGACGGAGATGGGGACCGCATCGGGGTAGTAGATGACCTGGGAAACCTTATATGGGGGGATATGCTGATGATACTTTTCTGGCGGGACATACTTCCCCGCTATCCTGGCACCCCGGCTATAGTAGAAGTAAAATGTTCACAGAGCCTCATTGACGAAATAGAACGCCTGGGGGGAAAGCCGATTATGTATAAAACCGGGCATTCACTCATAAAAGCCAAAATGAAAGAAATCGGAGCTGTATTTACCGGTGAAATGTCAGGCCACATGTTTTTTGCAGATGAATATTACGGTTTTGATGATGCGATTTATGCAGGGGCACGCCTTATTTCACTGGTTGCCCATAAAGGGGAAAAGCTGAGCAGGATGCTTGCCGATATCCCCAAATACCACGCCACTCCTGAATTAAGGATAAAAAGCAGTGATGAGACAAAATTCAGGATAGTAGAAAAAGTGATAAGCCATTTTAAGAACAAATATAAAATCATCGATATCGATGGAGCACGTATAATATTCCCGCACGGCTGGGGACTAGTGCGAGCTTCCAATACCGGACCAGAAATCATCGTGCGCTGCGAAGCAGATTCTCCGGAAAATCTGGAAAAAATAAAAAATGAAATATTTTCCTTTCTGGAAAAGATATCCTGATTTATTCAAAATACAGGTATATTTTATAGAAATATATGGAAAAATATTTAAAAACTTTAGCAAGGAGGAACCTGTTTTGGCCATCTTAAATTTAGGCACTTTCCCCCCCAAACAATGCGGGATAGCTACCTTCTCCCAGGACTTGAAAAACAGTCTGGAAGTAAACGGGGAAAAAGTAAAAATTATAGCTGTCTCTGACGCGGGTTATGATTACCATTATGGGGAAGAAGTCATTTTCAATATAAGACAGCAGAAGAAAACTGATTACCTGGAAGCAGCGATACTGGTTAACAATACCCCGGATATTGAAATAGTGATAGTTCAGCATGAATACGGCATATTTGGCGGCGAAAGCGGAAGCTATATCCTGAGCTTTACTGAAAAACTGAATAAACCATATGTGGTGGTAACCCATACTGTTTTGCCTGAACCTCAAAAAAATCAGCTTAAAATATTGAAAAACCTTTGTACCGGAGCAGGCGGCGTAGTATGCATGACAGAGAACTCTGCTCAGCTCCTGACAGGATTATATAAGGTAAACCCGGACAAGATAAAGGTTATCAGTCACGGTGTCCCTCCCTTTAAAAAGGAGGCTTCCGAAGTTCTCAAAGCCAAATATAATTTAACCGGATACCAGATAATAAGCACTTTCGGCCTTATTGGCCCCGGCAAAGGGCTGGAGCTGGGCATCAAGGCTATGGCCGAAGTAGTAAAAGAATATCCTGACACTATATACCTTATTCTGGGACAAACCCATCCGGTACTTAAAAAAACAGAAGGGGAAAAATACCGGGAAATGTTAATCCGGTTAATTTCAGAACTGCATCTTGAAAACCATGTCCGGTTTGTAAACAGGTTTTTATCTGATGAAGAACTGGGAGAATACCTTTATCTTACTGACATCTACCTGAGTCCTTACCCTAATAAAGACCAGGCAGTAAGCGGAACCTTAACCTTTGCCATAGGCTGTGGACGGGCTATCGTATCTACCAGCTACACCTATGCCCTGGAAGTGCTTAAAAATGGGCGGGGGCTTTTAGCCAGCCAGGCAGATCCTGATGAACTGGCCAGATTAATCAAAATGATTTTAGGGGACAAGGAACTTAAAGAAAGATTGCAGTCTAATGCCTGTGAGTTAGGGCAAAAATGGCTGTGGCCCAATATAGGCCAGGAATATGCCCATTTCATAAGAAAAATTATTCAAAACAGCAAAGGAGAGCAAAACTTAAGCTATGCTTGATTACAGGCATTTTATGCGCCTTACGGACGAAAACGGCATCCTGCAGTTTGCCAAATTGAGTTCTCCTGACCCTTTAAGCGGATATACACTGGATGACAATGCCCGGGCACTGATTATAGCTCTCCAGATGGAAGAAGGTTATGAACTGGCTTATAAATATGCCTCCTGGCTCTCAAACGCTATACAGCCTGACGGAAGCTGGTCCAACTTCCAGCTTAACGGTACCTATTACCATACTTTTGATTCGGAAGACAGCATAGGCAGAGCTCTTCTCGCCTGCAGTGCAGGCATGAACAGCCCTTTTGCCGATATAAAAGCCATGTGTCAAAAAATGCATGCCCTTTTCCTGCCTTCTTCCCTCAAATTTAAGTCTCCCCGGGCAGTCGCCTATACCCTGCTCGGTTTATGCAAAATAGAAGATAAAAAACTTAAAGCAAAATATATAAAAAATTATGGAGATAAATTGGCACATTTCCTTATCTCCCTTTACCAAAACCACCATACCAGAAGTTTTCGCTGGTTTGAGCCTTACCTTACTTACTGCAACGGCATCCTTCCCCAGGCTCTCTGGGCCTACTATGAAGTAAGCGGAAATAAAAAAGCCCTGAAAATTGCCCATGATTCCCTTAATTTTTTAAACAGCGTCCTGTTTAAAAAAGGTTATTTAAACATTATCGGCAATCAGGGCTGGTACCACAAAGGCAAAAAAATCCCTTTTTATGATCAGCAGCCAGTAGATGCAGCTTCCACTGCCTTTGCCTGTTTTGAAGCGTATAACATAAGCGGGGAAAGCGAATATCTGGAACTGGCTGTACTCGCTCACAAATGGTACCGGGGGCACAATATAAATAACCTTCCCCTTTATGACAAAAAAACAGGAGGCTGTTTTGACGCCCTTACCCCGGAAGGGGTCAACCTCAACCAGGGAGCAGAAGCAGTCATTTCCCTTCTCCTTGCTGATACCCTGATGCTTAATTTCATTCGCGAAAAAGCCAATATGGAAAAAACCTCTTAAAAAATATCCCTCTTTACATAAGGGGGATATTTTATTTATCATAAACATATGAATAGTTGTTCAATTGTTTATATAGGGGGTGCAGAATGAAAAAAAACAGATTAAGAGAAGAACTTTGTGAGGTTCATGAGGTACATGAAGAAAAGGTTGCCCGGGTAAAAGATATAATGCTGCCGGAAGAAAAAGCCCAGGCCCTGGCCCAGATATTTAAAACTCTGGGAGACCCTACCCGTATACGCATCATTTTTGCCCTCATGCAGGGGGAACTCTGCGTATGCGACCTGGCTGAAATAACCAGCTCTTCAGAATCAGCCGTATCCCATCATTTGCGGCTTCTGCGCACCCAGAAGCTGGTTAAATACCGCCGGGAAGGGAAAAACCTGTTTTATTCGCTTGATGACCACCATGTAGAAAAGCTTTTTAAAGAAGGACTGGAACACGTATATGAATAAAAATGCGGGAGAGGATCAAAATGGAAGCATCAGTTCTGAAAGCAAGCCCTGCTGAAACATTGCAGGCCGACTTTTATGTAACAGGCCTTGACTGCCCGAATTGTGCCGCCAAACTGGAAAAAGCGGTACAGGAGCTGCCGGGAGTTGTAAGTGCCTCCTTAAATTTTGCCAGCGGTAAGCTCAAGGTAGAATTCGTGGAAGGGAAAGCAAGCAAACAGGAAATCATAAACCTTGCCCACTTCTTAGGCTATGAAGCCAGAGAAGCTGAAGGGAACAAAGTTTACGAGGAGGAAAAAAACAGCTTTTATGCCCTGCTCTTATCCAACCCCTTCGGCGTTTCCTCCATAATATCAGGGATCTGCCTTCTGGCAGGCGGAATTATCTGGCTTATAGGAGGAAATGCTCGTCTGATGGATTTTTTCTTTATAGCTGGCATAATCGGGGGTATCATCATGCCCGGCCGCAGTGCCTTTAATACCCTGTTAAGGCTTAGAAAGCTCGACATAAACGCACTTATGATAATAGCGGTTACCGGTGCTATCTTCATAGGGGAAACAGCAGAAGGCGTAATGGTCGTATTCCTTTATTCCCTGGGCAATTTCCTGCAGGCTTATACCTTTGACAAAACCCGAAACTCCATAAGAAGCCTTATGTCCTTAACTCCCAAAGAAGCACTGGTTATAACCGACAAAGGTGAGATAATAAAACCCTTAAATCAGATTATGATTGGGGATATAGTTCTGGTGCGTCCCGGCCAGTCTATCCCGGTTGATGGCATAGTAGTAAGCGGAAATTCTGCGGTTGACCAGTCTTCCATTACCGGAGAATCTGTACCGGTTTACAAAGAAAAAGGGGATGAAGTTTTTGCCGGCACCTTAAATACCAACGGGATTTTAAAAATAAAAGCCACCAGATTATATAAAGACACTGCCCTGCAGAAAATAATCTACCTTCTGGAAGAGTCCCAGGCAGAACGCTCCCCTGCTCAGCAGACAGTAGACAGGTTTGCCGGCTACTATACCCCGGCAGTTATCATGATAGCTCTACTGGTAGCCGCCATTCCTCCTCTACTGTGGGGGGAAGAAGCACACAAATGGGTTTACCAGGGTTTAGCCCTGCTTCTGGTAGCCTGTCCCTGTGCCCTGGTAATCTCCACCCCGGTAGCTATAGTATCTGCCCTGGGCAGCGCTTCCCGCAAGGGAGTACTCATAAAAGGAGGAAGCTATCTGGAAGAATTGGGGAATATCAAAGCAGTAGCTTTTGATAAAACAGGAACTTTAACCAGGGGAAAGCCGCAGGTTAGCAGAGTTATTACCAGGAAAGGGGATGAAAAAACCCTTTTATCTATTGCGTGTGCCATAGAAAAAAATTCCGAACACCCTCTGGCCCTGGCCATAACCGAATACAGCATGGAAAAAGGAATCTTTCCCTTTTCAGTATCCCATTTTGCAAATGTGCCTGGCCGGGGTGCTGCAGCAGTTGTCGAAGGGAAAAGATATTATATAGGAAACCCCCTTTTCATTGAGCAAAACGGGATTAAAACTGACTGCATCAAAAAAGATATAGATAATCTCGAAAATGAAGGCCAAACGGTTGTAATCATCGCTTCTTCCTCAGAAATCCTAGGTCTTATAGGTATTTCCGATACCCTGCGGGAAGAAGCCAAAGACGCAATAAAAAAACTTAAGGAAACCGGTATAGAGGAAATAATCATGCTTACCGGAGATAATGAAAAAGTAGCTTTAAGTACAGCAGAAAAACTGGGGATAAAATCTTTTAAAGCAGAGCTTCTGCCCGAAGACAAAACAAAGATAGTAAAAGAAATAAAGAAAAAATATAAACTGGCTATGGTAGGAGACGGCATAAACGATGCCCCGGCCCTGGCAGCATCTGATATAGGCATAGCCATGCGGCATAAGAATACGGACATAGCTATGGAAACTGCCGACATGGTCCTTATGTCCAACAACCTGTCTGCCCTGCCCGAAATAATAAATTTGAGCCGCCGGACAGTAAAAATCATAAAACAAAATATATTGGCATCAGTACTTATAAAATTATTAATCTTTCTTCTAATAATACCCGGCATGCTCACCATGTGGCTGGCAGTGCTGGCTGATGTAGGAACTGCTCTGGCCGTAACCCTTAATGGAATGAGGCTTCTTAAATATGACTAAAGTAAAAAAGGCGGTGCCTTGAGCACCGCCTGCCTTATTTCCTAAAAGCCTCTGGAATAAGATCGGCCAGTTTTCCGGTAGCCACTCCTATGCTGGTATCAGCTGCCCCATAATAAACCAGGATTTCATCATCATCTTCCAGTATTTCCTTGTCTTCAGCCGGCACCGCACCACAGGTAAAAACTACATTGGGCACCCAGGCTCCATCCAATCCTACCTCATAATCCTTTTCCGGCTCCAGGATGGGATTTAGTGAACGGTACAGAATTTTGCCCGGATTTTCCATGTCCACCAGCAAAACTCCCAGCCGGTATATATAATTATGGTCAACTCCGTGATAAATGAGCAGCCATCCGTATCTGGTCTTTAAAGGCTGGGCTCCAGCCCCAATTTTCAAAGAATCCCACATGCGTCCCGGTCGGGGACCAGCAATTATGGCATGTTTTTCTTTTATCGGAAACTTCAGCTCATCTGTATAAGTTACCCATATACTCGGTTCAATGCGGTGATAAATAACATACTTGCCTTTTATCTTTTCCGGCCAGATAATAGCATCTTTGTCCCATATATTGGTAAAAGCCAGCCCTTCCCGCTTCCATGCCGTATAATTCCCTTTTTCAAAATCGCTCAGCTTGATAGATGCACAGGCCACCTGGGCTATATTGCCATCATAGGCCGTATACAGCATAAAAATCTTATCCCCCATTATAATCACCCGCGGATCTTCACATCCCATTTTCTCTTCCGGAATAGCAGGCGAAAATATAGGGCGGGGAAGCCTTTCAATAACATTAAAACCATCAGTAATAGCCAATCCTATATGAGAAACATTATACTCCCCTACTGCACGGTAGAAAAGATATACTTTATCTTTTATGCGCAAGGCTCCCGGATTTAAAACATACTTCGATTCCCAGCTGTGTTCCTTTATAGGCTCCAGAATCGGATTTTTTTCATATCTCTTGAGATACCTGCTCGGTTCATTGGTAATCTCCTGTACTACTACCGCTACATCCCGCGGGCGGGTCGGAAGCAGCGTATCCAGAAGGTTGTGGCTGCTTTTGCCCTGCTGGATTAACCGGTAAACTATATCCTTTATCTCTTCTGGTTCATACCCCAGCTCCCGATATAAAACTTCCAGAAATTCATGATTAAACCAGCGGCTTTCTACACTGGTAGTAAAAGGGGTAGGAATTTTAAGCCCTCCTTTAAAACTGTACCCTGCCCAGCTCCAGGCCGTACAGCTTAAAAAGGTTCCATCCTCCAGAACCTGGCTCAAGCCATAGCTGTCAGCCATAAGCTGGAAAAGGCGGGCTTTTTCCCCCTCTCCCTCTTCCTGCAGTTTCTCAGCCAGCTTCCTTATCTTATCTACTAACCGGCGGTGCTGATAATTTTCAAAAATATGGTAAGCGGAAAAATCTTCTCCTTTAGCCATAGATAGGAGGGAATTTTTTATCTTCTCGCCGATATTTTTTCTCTGCCTTACAGTAAGCTCAAACAGTTCTCCATAACTTTCTGCCAGGGAAATCCGGCGCAGAATACTGGTAAAATATCTTAAACGCGGATATTTGCCTCCCCTTTCTTCCGGCAGCTTCCTCACTGCTATCCTGGCGGTTATGCGGTTAAGATAGCTTATTTTATGCCCGCTAAGCCCTCCTCCCTGTACAATCTCATCTTTCAAAACCAGAGGCTTAAGCTTTATCTTGCTGAAACTCTCTGGCCTTATATTCTCAACCAGCCACAGAAGGTCCCTATCCGTATAACTCCAGCTTTCAATAAGATTGGCATAAGTTACCGCATCCCGCACATCCATACTCTCCATCAAATCCTGCGGTTTATAAAACCCCAGGGGAATCATAAGGTTTAAAGGCGGGAAGCGCATAAGCATCTCCCTTAAGATTTCATCATTTATGGTAAACATTTCAACGGGGAATAAATCCATAATCTTGCCTGCAAAACAGCTCAGCCCTTCTTCTGTATCAAGCCGGCCAGGGAACAGCTCTTCCAAAGCCTTTTCCAGCCTCAGCATGAAACTTTCCACGGCACCAACAACCAGAAAAGGAGGAGCGTCTTTTTCTATTCCCAAACCATCACTCAAAAACCGGTCAAACCTTTCTTCATACACCTTGCGCAAATGCCTGAAAATAGCATCCGTATTTACTATCCTTTCATCCTTGCCGGTTATAGTTTTGGGTACCACCACAGGCTTATTAGGCACATATTCCATATACCCAAGCGGTATAATGGGAGGTTTGTGCTGTTCCTTCAATTCCAGCCAGCGGCGGTTAAAGTCAGGTTTTATCCCTTTTAATCTTTCAACCAGGTATCCTCTTATTTCATCCGCTTTATACCCTAAAAGCTTTCTGCTCTCCTCTTTTTCCAGGTTTTTCAGCTCTTCTGCGAAAAACTCCAGTTTTTTTGCAAAATTGGCGGCATACGCTGCATAACAGGCAGTTAAAATTTTTATTATCTCATCTGTCTCTCCGTCGTCGGCAAATGAATACAAAAGCATAAGCTCAGTAAGCACATATGCCCATCTCAACTCTTCCATCTCTTCTCCGTGTCTTAATAACCTCTTGACTTCCGTGGGATATAAAGGTTTTACCGAGGTTACCCCGTTCTTTTCTTCCTGATACACCCCTTTAAACGCTTCCTGCATGCGCGGCAGCAAATGGGCATAAAACAGATTTCCCGCGCCATGCAGACTGTTCCTGCCGGTATCTATCTTTCTGGTAACCAAACGATCCTTGAGCCATACTGCACTGTCCCTCTTTATTGCCGTGAGCAAGGTTTTTAAAGTTTCTTCCACCCTTTTCCTATCCACAGTAAAACTAAAACCTTTTTCTCTTTTTAAATCAAACAGGCAAATATTCTTATTCCAGCACAATGCTCTGCTTATAAGCCAGAAATCTATCCCTTCCCCGCTTATCAAATCTCCCCAAAAACGAGCTTCATGTGCCAGCTCTTCGATAAAATCATGACAAATAGCATAAACTCCTCCCCAGGAATTCTCTATGAGGGACCCATAAAAAACTTCCAAAACCGGGGATATTAAAAGGAGGTGTAAAAGGCTTTTATCCATATCAGCATTAAAATCGCCTATCACCATATCATAATTGCCCTGGATTGGAAATATAAATCCATCCATCCACAAATAATCCTTATCGGCAAAAAGATCCAGAGCATCAGTAGAAAAGAATATAAGATCAGCATCAATAAACTTGCACATTTCAAGCAAGGCTCTTACTTTCATACCTCTCCCCTGCATGCCTTCCGGCAGGCACCACTTAAGGCAGGGATGATGTATGGCAATATCTTCTCCCCAGCTTTTTTTATCCCTTTCCTGGCTATCGCCTATACAGACAATAAGCTGCCTTTTCCCCATCCATTTAAAAAGAAGCTTATCTACCTTTTTCAGTATTTCCAGCAGGTTGTGGTCTTCCTTCTCAAAGAGAATACCCACTACCAGGTCATAGTTTTTAAACCCTTCTAAATCCCGGTAAAACTCACGCAAACTCTGTTCAAACTCTGCCTCCCGCATTAAATGCGCCAAAGCCTAAACCTCCTTCACAGCAACTCATAGTATAATTATGCTCCGTTAAGGCGGATTATATTAGTCTTACAAAAACAAATCAGGCTGTTCTGGCTTTATTCAAACTACCAGAACAGCCTTTCTTTCTACTACTTAACCAGCTTTTCCATCTCCTTTACCAGAGAAGCAAAGTAGCTTAAGGCTTCCTCTACCGGCTGGGGGGTAGCAAGGTCTACCCCGGCCTTTTTAAGTATATTGAGCGGATAGTCAGAGCCTCCAGCTTTCAAAAAGTTCATGTATCTTTCCACCGCCGCTTTCCCTTCTTCCTTTATATGCTGTTTTATGGCCGTAGCAGCTGAAAAGCCGGTAGCGTATTTATACACATAAAACGCAGAATAGAAATGGGGGATTCTCGCCCATTCCAGGGCTATCTCATCATCCAGCACCACCTCGTTTCCGTAATAAAAGCGATTAAGCTCTTTATAGATGCTGCAGAATTCATCAACCGTTACCGGCTCTCCCTTCTCTACCTTTTCATGCACTATCTTTTCAAATTCAGCGAACATAGTCTGCCGGTAAACGGTGCCCCTGAATTCTTCCAGGTAATGATTGATAAGGTACAGCTTTTCCTTTTCATCATTAGTATTCTGAAGCATATAGTCGAGCAGGAGCGATTCATTTACAGTCGAGGCTACTTCTGCCAGCAGTATGGGATACTGGCTGTAAACATAAGGCTGGCTGGTATTTGAATAATAGCTGTGCAGGGCATGTCCCATCTCATGCGCCAGAGTAAAAACATCATCCAGCCGGTTATCATAATTAAGAAGCACATAAGGATGGCTGTCATAACAGCCCCAGGAATAAGCCCCGCCTGTTTTCCCTTCATTTTCATAAACATCTATCCAGCCGCTTTCCAGACCTTTCTTAAGCTGGTTAATATAATCATCCCCCAGAACCTTTAAGCCTTCCAGCACCAGTTCCCTGGCCTGGCTGTAGTCATATTCCTTTTTGTATTCCTTAACCAGAGGCACATAAAGGTCGTACATGTGAAGTTCATCTACGCCTAAAACCTTTTTACGCAGGGCGATATACCTATGCAATGCATCTATATGTTTATGAACAGCATTAATCAGGTTTTCATATACCTCTACCCTGACATTGTCCTGGTCCAGGGAAGCTTCCAGAGCTGAATTGTACCTGCGCACCCTGGCATAAAAAATATCCCGCTTTATGGAAAAACTTAAAGAGGCGGCCAGGGTATTTTTCAGTTTTTCATAAGAACTGTAAAGGCCTTTAAAGGCAGCCTTTCTTACTTCCCGGTCATAGCTTTCCATAAACCGGCCAAAATTACCCTTGGTAAGCTCTACTTCCCGCCCTTCTTCATCCTTTATCACGGGAAACTTTATGTCTGCATTATTGAGCATGGAAAATATCTGGGAAGGGGCTGCAGAGATATCAGCCGTCATAGCCAGGATTTTCTCTTCATTTTCCGAAAGAATGTGTTCTTTCTTGCGCCTCAGTTCATCAAAATAATGCCGGTAAAGAGCTAATTCCGGCTCCTCAAGAAAACTGTCCAGGGTTTGGTCAGGAATATTCATCATTTCAGGAATCATGAAAGAAAGACTGCTATTTACCTTAACCCCCAGCATTTCTGCCTTATCACACAGGACCTGGGATGATGACAGAGTATTATCCTCATCCCTCTTCATGCGGGCATAAACATAAAGCTTTTCCCCCAGCCTTTCTATTTCTTCACTGAGCTTGATGGCCGTCAAAAGTTCCTGAGCAGAGCCCCCCAATTTCCCTTTATACTTTTCTATTTCCCCTAAAAGTTTTTCTACCCTGGCATAATCATCATACCAGGATTTTTCATCCGGATACATATCAGAGAGCTTCCATTTATACTCTTCACTTATCTCCTGTCTCTTCTTGGACATCCTTTCTCCTCCTTGCCAAACCATTTCCCTAACATTATAAAATACCTCTCATGCTAGTATCTACCAAAAAACAATCCCTGATACATAAGCATTCCTTAAAATCCAGGATAAAAGATAAAGCCGGGAATCACTTCCCGGCTTTTACGCATTGGTTCTGGATATCCTGATCCTTTGCAGCAAATAGGCTGCTGCCATAACCATAAGTCCTATCAGGTCAGTATACAAACCTGGACTGATCATCAAAAGGCCGCCTACAAAAAACATAATCCGGTCATAAAAACGCCCATGGGTAATAAAATAACCCGAAACAGCTGCCGCTACGCCAATCATCCCTACCACAGCGGTAAATACTGCCAGCAGCACCTGCGATAAGTGAGCGTCTATCATAAGCAAAACCGGTGACATTACAAATATATAAGGAACGATGAAGGCTGCTATTGCCAGCTTGGCCGCATTTATCCCTGTCTTCAATGGATTGCTGCGGGCAATGCCGGAACCGGCAAAAGCCGCCAGAGCTACCGGCGGAGTAACATCAGCAATAATCCCGAAATAAAAAGCGAACATATGGGCAGCCAGAAGGGGCACTCCCAGCCCGACAACGGCTGGAGCTGCAATAGTGGAGGTAATAACATAGTTAGCCGTAGTGGGAACCCCCATGCCCAGGATAATTGAGGTTATCATGGTGAAAAACAGGGTTAGCAGCAAATTGCCATCAGCCAGGCTGATAAGTGTTGAGCCAAGCTTCAGGCCTAATCCTGTTTTGGTAACTACCCCAATTATTATGCCAGCTGTGGCGCAGGCTATTATTACCCCTAAAGCGCTCCTTGCCCCATCTTCCATCCCCTTTAAGATATCCCGCACTGATATGCGGGTAGATCTTTTAAGCATGGCAGTTGCGATAGTGAGGGCTATAGCCCACAAGGCCGCTTTCATAGGGGAAAAACCTTTTACCAGCAGATATACAATAGCTATAAGAGGAAGGGCTAAATGTCCCCGTTCTTTTAAAACCTCACCAATCCTTGGCAGTTCTTCTCTGGGTATCCCTTCCATGCCGTTTTTTCTGGCTTCCAGATGAACGCCCAGCATTATACCGGCAAAATAAAGCAGGGCAGGTATGATAGCTGCTTTTACCACCTCTATATAGGGCACCCCTACAAATTCTGCCATAAGAAATGCAGCTGCTCCCATAATAGGAGGCATAAGCTGTCCTCCGGTAGAGGCAGCCGCCTCAACTGCCCCTGCAAATTCTGGCTTATAGCCGAGCTTTTTCATCATGGGGATAGTAAGGCTTCCGGTACCTGCTACATTGGCTACCGAGCTTCCAGAAATAGTCCCCATAAGGCCGCTTGATATTACTGCCACCTTGGCCGGTCCGCCTCTGGCCCAGCCTGCTACTGCATTGGCCAGATCGATAAAAAATTGACCCAGTCCAGTTTTTTCAAGATAGGCAGCAAAAAGTATGAACAGGAAAATAAAAGTGGAAGAAACTCCCAGAGGAATCCCAAAAACTCCTTCGGTCGTAAAATAAAGATGTTCAACCAGCTGGGGCAGGTTTACCCCTCTATGGGCAAAAGCTCCCGGCATGTAAGGTCCAGCATAAGCATAAGCCACAAATATAACCGCTATAACTACGATAGGCCAGCCCACTACCCGGCGGGCAGCTTCCAGAACCAGCAGAATACCTAAAGTTCCCACAGCTATATCCAATGCTGTAGCCATACCAGCCCTGGCTACCAGGTCTTGATAGAAAAACACTATATAAAGTGGAACCAGAGCAGCAACTACAGCCAGAATCCCGTCAACAAGGTGCAGATGTTCCCGAGACCATGATTTGCGGGCAGGATAAAGTAAAAAAACTAAAGCCATGGCAAAAGAAAGGTGCACAGCCCTCTGCAGTATAGCATCCAGAGTGCCAAATATTCCGGTATATATATGAAACAGCGAAAAACTTATCGCAATAATCGCTATTACCAGCCGAAAAAAGCCATCATAACGACGGTAGTCTGACTCCCGGTCATATTTAGCCAGAAACTCATACATATTAAAACCTGTTTCATTTTTTGCTGTCATTTCCCTGCCTCCTTTCCTGCTTGCCAGTTTTGATACCAAATGGCAGCCAAGCATTTATTGGTGATCTTCAGTTCTATAAGTTCTCCTGGTTCACAATAGTCAGCAAACAGATACTTTTTATCTCCATAAATCAGGGCCTGCCTGGCTATGGGCATAAAACCCCAAGTAATTTTCTCATATCGGCGGTTCATATTCTCGATTTTAAAAACACCATTTTCTTCAACAAACTTTCCCTCTTCCGGCAAAAAAGGAAGCCCTACTCCTAAAGAACTATAAGTTGTAGAAGTCAATAAAATTACATTTCCCGGTGCGGGAACAAAATGTTCCTGCACCGGGGTCTTCTGTACCGAATGTAAATACTCGTAAGTAAAAGTTTTTTCATAAACAAGCGGGATGATTAAAATCTCCCTCCCGTCCTGCCGGGACAAAACCAGAGAAGGCAGCGGATAAAATAAAACTATAATCAAAATAAGGAAAGCTGCCAAAATAAGCATCTTTAATTTGCTTCTCATATAACCCCACTTACTTATTCATTAAAAAACTTTTCGGCACCTTTATGCATAGGTATAGACAGCCCTTCCTTTGCCGTCTCCTTGCTTATAACCTTGCCTATCGGATGAGCAGCCCCCAGACGGTCCAGGTTGTTAAAGATAGCCCTGGTAATTTCATAAGCCATTCCTTCATCCATTCTGTCCGTAGCTACCAGCATAGCCATAACTGCTACCGTTTCCACATCTTTATCCTGTTTAGGATATGTTCCTGCCGGAATAACTACCCGGGTATAAAAAGGATATTCCTTTAAAAGACTGGCCTGTGCATTTCCTTCTACCGGAAGCAGCACTATATCATGCTGAGCCGCAATATCCTGTACAGCAGCAGTCGGGAAACCTGCTGTAAGAAAAGCGGCATCAATGTTCCCGTCTTTCAAGCTGTTGGCAGCTTCGGCAAAAGAAAGATACTTAACATTGATATCATCATATGTTATGCCATAAGCCTTAAGTATCTGCCGGGCATTGGCTTCCACTCCGCTTCCCGCAGCTCCAACCGCAACCGTCTTGCCTTTCAAGTCAGCTATACTCTTAATGCCGGTTTTCTTCAATGTAACAATCTGGCAGGTTTCCGGATACAGGCTGGCTATAGCCTTAAGCCCTTCCACCTTGTTGCCTTCAAACATCTCTATCCCATTGGCAGCATAATAGGCAATATCATTCTGAATAAAAGCCAGGTCAGCATCCCCGCTCTTTAACTGATTGGTATTGGCTACTGAAGCCCCCGTTGAAGCAGCGGTAGCATTCATGCCTTCAATATTGCTGTTAAGTATTTCGGCAATAGCTCCCCCTAAAGGATAATAGGTTCCTGCCGTTCCGCCGGTAGCAATCGTCAAAAATTTTTTCGGCGCAGCCGTGTCATTTTTTCCGCCACAGCCTGCCAAAGCTGCCAGCATGGTTAAAACCAGCAGCAAAACCAAACCTTTCTTTCCCAGGTTTTTCAATGTAAAACACCCTCCTTTTTAATATTTATAAACCTGCTCCGTTCAGGCACATACTTTATAATTATAGCCTATTTTGCTCTCCTATAAAATCTATTTTTCTTGCCAAATCGACAAAAATTATAGCATAATTTCCATCTAAACCATTACCTGTATAAAATAATATCTGCTTAATCCTTATTTTTTATCCTCAGCTATACTACCTAAAAATAAAAACAGCAGTTATTCTAATATAGAAAAGTAGAGAAAAAACCAGTAAGAAATAAAAAATCGGAAAACACAAAAAGGTCCTGTTTTAATAGCCTAAAACAGAACCTTTCTAGCCTTATTTTATATTAATCAATATTTATGCTTATCCCTCTATTCTCATCCCTGTTCTGCCATTTGGCAGCGGCGGCAATGCGGTCAGCCAGCCTCGATAAAGGCAAGCTCTGCATGTAAACAATCCCCGGCCCTTCCAGCCGCACCAGGAACAGCCCTTCTCCGCCAAACAAAGCGTTTTTAAAGCCGCCTATAAATTGAATGTCATAGTCAATGCCAGGCGTAAAGGCCGCCAGGCATCCGGTATCCAGCTTTAAAACTTCCCCCCGCTTCAGTTCGCGTTTAATCAAAGTGCCACCAGCATGTATAAAAGCCATTCCGTCCCCTCTTATCCGCTGCAGAATAAAGCCTTCCCCTCCGAAGAGGCCTGCTCCCAGCCTTTTGGTAAAAGCTATGTCTATATCTACCCCTTTGGCTGCGCACAAAAAAGCATCTTTCTGGCAGATGATTTCCCCGCCAAATTCTTTAAGGTCAACTGGAATAATCTTGCCCGGATAAGGAGCGCCAAAGGCTACTTTCTGCCTGGTCCTTCCTTCATTTAAAAAGGTGGTAATAAAAAAGCTTTCCCCGGTAAGCATCCGCTTAAACCCTTTAAAAATACCGCCTTCCACACCAGTCTGCATCCTTATATCCTGGTCCATATACATCATGGCTCCTGCTTCCGCCCTTACCCCTTCTCCCGGATCCAGTTCAATCTCCACGATCTGCATATCATCCCCGTATATGGTATAGTCAATAACATCAGCCATGCCCTCTATCCCCTTTCCTATTGGATATACTTAAATTATAATATATATTTAAGCCAGTTGCGATTTTTTTGGAAGAAAAAGCTAAATTTTTAACAGGAAGTGAAAAAATGGATTACAAATACTGCCCTTTATGTACCGGTATCCTGGAATGGGGGTTTTTCTACGGGCGCAACCGCCAGTACTGCCCCAGCTGCGGCTTTATAAATTATGTAAACCCCCTCCCCACTACCGTAGCCCTGGCTGAGAGGGACGGCAAAATACTCCTTATAAAAAGAGGCATTGAACCATTAAAGGGAGTCTGGACTCTGCCCTCCGGCTTTATGGAAACCGGGGAAACCCCGGAGCAAGCCTGTTTAAGGGAGCTCAAAGAAGAAACCAGCATGGAAGGGAATATAGAAGGCCTCATCGGGGTATTTCACAGCATAACCCCCATGTATGGTGATATAATAAGCATCGTCTATTATATAAAGCTCTGTCCGGGAAATCCTGAGCCAGGTGATGACGCTGACGGGGTCAAGCTGGTAGCTATCAATGAAATTAAAGACCTGGGTTTTCCCTCTTTCAATAAGGCTTTTGCGCTTTTTAAACAGAAATATTTTTCCTAAACCATCCTAAAGCAGGCAGGAGGAATCAGAATGAGAAAGCTGGCTTCGCTTTTTTTAGCTGGGTTAGCCACCCTTCTTCCCATAGTAATATCCCTTTACTTTATATACTGGATTTTTTCCGCCGTTGACAGCATACTGGCCCCCGTAATCATGCATTACCTGGGCCGCCCCATCCCCGGGCTAGGTTTTGTTCTAACTATTGCCCTGGTAACCTTTATAGGCCTTATTTCTACCAATATCGCAGGTAAAAAAATAATCGCCTGGTGGGAAGACATTCTGATAAAAATCCCTCTTTTAGGCAAAATATACGGCACAACCAAAAGAATAACCAGCTCCTTTTTTTCCAAAGAAAAAAGCTCTTTCAGCAAAGTAGCCCTGGTTGAGTTTCCCCGCCCCGGCATATATTCCCTGGCTTTTGTCACCAATGAAGGGGTCCCTTTCCTGGAAGAAGAGGTTTACACCCTTTTTATCCCCACTACCCCCAATCCTACTTCTGGCTGGTTTGTAATGATGCCCAAAGAACAGGTCAAAATTCTGGACATAAGCATTGACCGGGGAATAGAGATGGTTATATCTGCGGGTATGGTAAATGGTGAGGATAAAATAAGTACCCAGAAAATTTAATAGCCAGGTTCCTGTATCACTTCAAACCGGCTGCCTTCATAAAGCGAAGGCAAAATACTCCTGGCCACCTTTTCATCAACTATCCAGTAGCTGGCTCCGGAGTAAGGGCACCAGTAGTGATAACCAGGCAAAGTCTGGGTAATTACATTTTCTTCCCCTATTTGATAGGCTACTCCCGCTAGATAAATAATTTCATCAAAAGATAAATTTGTATCTATACTCTTGCTGAGCTCATCTACTATTCCTGGAATTTTATCTATATTTTCCCTCTGTTTCAGCTGGTTAAACAGGGCTACCATCAGCTTCTGCTGCCTTATGGTCCTTCCTATGTCAGCATCAGGCCCACCCCTGAACCGTACATATGCCAGAGCTTCCCTTCCATTAAGCCACTGCGGCCCCTTTTTTATTATAAGTCCCTGCCTGTACCATTTTATATCAACATCTACATCGATATAGACTCCTCCCAGCCTGTCAATTATCTCCTCAAAACCCTGCAGGTTAGTTAAAACATAGTGGTTAACCTTTGCCCCCAAAAGCTTGCTTACCTGTCT
This sequence comes from Thermosyntropha tengcongensis, assembly GCF_055381335.1. Lineage (NCBI taxonomy): Bacteria > Bacillati > Bacillota > Clostridia > Eubacteriales > Syntrophomonadaceae > Thermosyntropha > Thermosyntropha tengcongensis. The sequence continues at coordinate 378,029 of NZ_AP042437.1, read as the reverse complement.
GCAGGTGGCTTCCGGCCCGTAAAGCTGGGACAGCATGTTTATTTTTCGCGTTCTCCCCTGGTAATTTACCCTGGTATCCCGGGGTATGGACAGTAAAATTATCCTGCCTATCTTTTTATTCATGCTCACCAGGATTATGGCATCACTTCTGGCCATATCTTCTCCAGGACGGGCATCTATACCTAAAAGCAGGATATTTACACTTTCCCCCTCCGCCAGCTGTTTCTGCAGGGAAGGGAAAAAGGCTTCTTCCAGCTTAACACCAAGCAAGGTCAGGCTTATTAAAAGGGCAATCAGAAAAGGAGGCTTTTTGAACTTTTTCACAGGCATCATCCCTGATAAGCAGCTTTCTATGCTTTAATTAATATGCGTAAAGCTGCTCTTAAATAACTCCTGCCTGAAACAAAAAAGAGCCTTGCCGGCTCTCCTATTTGCCTGCCCTTCGGCAAAAAAATCTAAAAAGGCAGTATTTTCAGGGGGAAATAGAATTATTCCCTTCCTCCCCGGTATAGCTATTGTCAATACTGCTGGTACTGCTGCCAGTATCACTATCTATACCGTTTGCAGCTCCCGTATCCTCACCTTTATCACTTTCAGAAGGCAAAACGGTATTCTGCTGTATCGTGGTATTAGTGTTTTCCCCGGTATTTGCGGAAACACTGGTTTTGCTTTTCTCACTTCCGGCATAACGCGTTCGGTTGCCTCCTTGCCAGGAAGGAGGATCTTTGGCTACTTCATAAGTTTTGCCATTAAACAGGTCATCAATTATTCCTCTGGCAATTTCCCGGTCTGCCTCCCAGTAGCTGGCTCCTGTCCTGGGATCGGTAAAAGAATAGCCGGGAAGAGTCTGGGTAACGATATTGGCTGGATCAAATTTTCTGGCCATTTTCGCCATGCGCACCGCTTCCGTGAGGGGGATATTGGTACGCACATTCTCCATAAGCTCCGGAACCAGTTTGGGAAGTTTTAAAATATTGCCGCTTTTGAACATCTGTTCCGCCAGGGCTTTGATGAACTTCTGCTGCCTGGCTGTACGCCCTATATCAGCAGTGGGTCCACCCCGGTAGCGTACATAGCGCAGGGCATCTTCCCCGCTTAACACCTGTTCCCCCCTGGATAAATTTATATTCAAAGTTGGGTCTGGGTCATAATGGTACATATCAGTTTCCACATCAATTTTGACCCCGCCCAGAGCGTCGATTATCCTGGCAAAGCCGGCAAAATTGACAATTACATAATATTTTACTTCACAGCCTAAAAGTTCTCCTACCGTCGCACAGGCTGCTTCCGGCCCCCTGAAAAGGTTTACGCTGTTTATCTTGGCAGAAACCCCGGGCTTTACTTCTATCCTAGTATCTCTGGGTATCCATACCAGAGCTGCCCTGTTATTCTTTTTGTCAATACTGGCTAAAATCATGGTATCACTGCGCGAATTAAGCTCAGTCTTTCTAGCATCAATCCCCATTATAAGCACATTAACCCGGCCCTTGCCGACCAAATCCTTAATATCATCAGGGCTGAAAAAGTGAAGCTCAAGCTGTTTGCCTATCAAACAACCGGTGCCAAAGGTAAAGGCAAAAACAACTATGATTGATATCAAAAATCTTACTTTGTACCTTATGTCCTTCACCAGCTTTCTCATTTTTTCTACACCGAAACTATTTTAGCAGGATAAAACAAAAAATGTCCATAAAAAAATAAGGGGTGCCCCCTTATCAAAGCAGCCGTGAAATCCTTTTAAGCAAATCCTCAAGACCCTCTCCGGTTCTGGCTGAGATGTAGACTCCGCTGCCATTTTCATGCGGAACTTCCCCTGCCAGGTCAATCTTGTTATATACCAGCAATATCTCCCGGTTATCCGCACCCAAATCCTTAAGCACCTTTTCTACTGTTTCTATCTTATTAAGGTATTCGGGATCAGAAATATCAACTACATGCAAAAGAAGGTCGGCATAAACAGTTTCTTCCAGGGTGGAACGAAAAGCCGCCACCAGGTGATGGGGCAGATCCTGAATAAATCCTACCGTATCGGTTATTAAGACTTCCTGCCCCCCTTTCAGCTTTATCCGCCGGGTTGTAGTATCCAGAGTCTGAAAAAGCCGGTCATCAGCTTCCACCTCTTCACTTTTCCTTTCATGCAGAGCCCGGCAGAGCAGGTTAAATAAAGTAGATTTTCCCGCATTGGTATAGCCGACCAGGGCAATTTCCTTGATCCCCGAACGCTGTCTCTTCTTCCTGTGCAGTTCCCGGGTTTTCTTCACCTTTTCCAGCTGCTTTTTAAGCTCCTGTATCCTTCTTCTTATATGTCTTTTATCAAGCTCCAGCTTCTGTTCCCCGGCTCCTCTGGTACCAATACCGCCGCCCAGCCGGCTCATCTCCTTCCCTTTGCCGGTTAAGCGCGGCAGCCTGTAGCTAAGCTGTGCCAGCTCCACCTGCAGCATTCCTTCCCGGGAACGCGCCCGCTGGCTGAAAATATCAAGGATAAGCAAAGTCCTATCCACAATTTTTATCTCTCCAAGCGCTTCCTCAAGATTTCGAAGCTGTACGGGAGAAAGCTCCTGGTCAAATACTATAAGGTCAGGTTCTGTCTCTTCTGCCAAGTGTTTCAATTCTTCCAGTTTCCCTTTGCCTATATATATGGAAGGGCTTGGTTTTTCCCGGGCCTGGGTCAAAACAGCAGTTACCTCCCCTCCAGCTGCCTTGACCAGCCCCTTTAGTTCATCCAGGCGATAAGCAAATGCCCTGTCATCTTCGCCCCGTCTTCTCATTCCTACCACAATAGCTTTTTCTATTCGGTCCAAGGCTACATCTCCTCTTTAATCCTGTAATTTTTCATAAATGGTATACGAATAAACAACCGGCACCAAAACCATAACCATCAAGGAAGCAAAAAACAAACCTGTTCCCCAGACGCTGTCCATAAAAGAAGCCAGCAGGCAAACTATTCCTCCCAGTACCCATACCCTGGCCCCCAGACGGTGAGTCTTCTGCCATACTTCCTCACTGGCCAGCGTCCAGGGAGTCCTGATCCCCACAAAATAATTGTGCCTCAGCTGTCCCATAAAATTGCCAATTAATATAAACAGTACCGCTACCATAGCTTTTACCAGAAAGCCTACATTTAAATTATAGCCCATGCCGGCCAAAATACTTATAACATAAATCAAGCCTAGAAAAATAACTAATAGCTGGCGAATAAAAGTATAGGCCCCGGCAAAACGCTGATAATTTTCCCTTTTGGGATCTAAATATGGCAAAAATAACATTAGAAGATATACGCCAGCCATTATAAGCAGAGGAACAAAAACCCCGTAAGGCTTTGCCCAGTAAGCATCAACTTCCCCTTTAAAATTCCAGTGCCTGGGAATTTCCTCCGGCAGATGGGGATAAACAAGCAAGCTGCCTATTATAAGCCCCCCCAGTAAAAGCCATAAAGGCCAGTCTTTTTTAATCGCTTCCCGAACTGAAAAACCCCGGTTTTCTTCCCCTTTTCTCATAACCCTTCTCCTTTCCTTAATCTTACTTGCGTTCGATAAAATCATAAAACCAGCCTATAACTTCCTGGAAAACCGTAGTGTTGAGGGAATAATAAATATTCTGCCCCTTTCTCACATCCTGCACCAGGTTGGCCTGTTTTAAAACATTCAGGTGGTGGGAAATACTAGGCTTGGTCATGTCAAAATGTTCAGCTATTTCCCCGGCAGTAAGGTCGCCTTTCTGCAGAAGCTTTAAGATCTCCCGCCGGTTAGGATCAGATAAAGCTTTAAAAACATGGTTCAAGGGCACACTCATCGCTCCCACATATTTTTATATTTAGAAAATTATCTAAATATCTAATTAGATTTTAATCCATGTTTAAAGCAAAATCAATAACATTCTGTCTAAAAGCGGATAACAAAAATAAAATCGGAAAAGATAAAACAGGGATAAAAATAAACAATCCCCCTATAAACAGGATAAATAAGCAGCAGCATGTTTTATGTTTTATAATTATAAATAATAAATTTTATAATATGGAGGAATAAATATGCAGGCATGGCGCAGTTTCAACCATGGAAGATGGATGGAAGAAATAGATGTACGCGACTTTATACAAAAAAACTACATTCCTTATGACGGAGACAGCTCTTTCCTGAAAAATAAAACAGAAAGGACAGCCCGCCTATGGGCTAAATGCCAGGAGCTTTTAAAGGCTGAATTTAAAAAGGGCGGCGTCCTGAAAGTAGACCCACAAAATCCTATTACCATCACCAGCCACCGTCCCGGCTACATCGATAAAGATTTAGAGGTAATAGTAGGACTTCAGACTGATGAACCTTTAAAAAGAGCTATGAACCTTTACGGAGGCTTGCGCATGGCTGTAAAGGCATGTAAGGCATATGGCTATGAACCCGACCCTGATATAGTAGATTTTTTTGCCCGTCACCGTCCCACCCACAATGATGGGGTATTCTCCGTTTATACTCCCGAAATGCGTTTAGCCAGGCGGGTAGGAATTATTACCGGCCTGCCTGACTCTTACGGACGCGGCCGGATTATAGGGGATTACCGCCGGGTACCTTTATATGGAGTAGACTCCCTCATTGAACAGAAGAAAAATGAACTCAGATACCTTAATCCCCTTATGAATCACGAAATGATACAGCTAAGAGAAGAAATATCCAGGCAGATAAAAGCGCTGGAAGATCTCAAAAAAATGGCTTTAAGCTATGGATTTGACATATCAAAGCCTGCTGTCAATGCCCGGGAAGCAGTACAGTGGCTCTATTTTGCCTATCTGGCTGCTATAAAAGAACAGAATGGCGCTGCCATGAGCCTGGGGAGAGTCTCCACTTTTCTTGATATCTATCTGGAAAGGGATATTAAAGAAGGTACCTTGACCGAAGAAGAAGCCCAGGAGCTTATCGACCAGTTCGTAATAAAGCTTCGCCTGGTAAGACATCTGCGCACCCCGGAATATAACGAACTTTTTGCCGGAGATCCTAACTGGGTTACCGAATCTATAGGAGGTGCAGGAATAGACGGCCGGCATATGGTTACCAAAACCAGCTACCGTTTTCTGCAAACCCTGCGCAATCTGGGCCCCGCCCCTGAACCTAACATGACAGTGTTGTGGTCCAAAAATCTTCCCGATAACTTTATGCGCTTTTGCTGCGAACTATCTATCGAAACCAGTGCCCTGCAGTATGAAAATGATGATGTGATGCGCCAGTTTTACGGAGACGACTATGCTATCGCCTGCTGTGTATCCGGAATGAGAATAGGTAAAGAAATGCAGTTTTTTGGAGCTCGCTGCAATCTGGCCAAACTCCTGCTTTATGCCATAAACGGCGGCCGGGATGAGATAACCGGTGAGCAGGTAGGTCCTTCTCTTCCTTTATATAATAAAGAATACCTGGAATATGAAGAAATAATAAACCGTCTTGATATACAAATGGACTGGCTGGCTAAACTTTATGTAAACACCATGAATGTTATCCACTATATGCACGATAAATATGCCTATGAAAGTCTACAGATGGCTCTGCATGATGCTGAAGTCCACCGTTATATGGCATTCGGCATAGCAGGACTTTCAGTGGCAGCTGATTCTTTGAGTGCGGTAAAATATGCCCGGGTAAAACCGGTATTTGATGAAAGAGGTATCGCGGTAGACTTTATAACCGAAGGAGACTTTCCCAAATACGGAAATGATGATGATCGGGTAGATAAAATAGCTGTAGAGCTGGTAAAAATGTTTATAACCAAGCTTAAAAAATACAGGACCTACCGGGAAGCTGAACATACCCTCTCTATCCTTACCATTACCTCCAATGTAATGTATGGGAAACATACCGGCACGACGCCGGATGGGAGAAAAAAGGGGGAACCCCTGGCTCCTGGTGCCAACCCCTTACACAGCCGGGAAGAAAAGGGAGCCCTGGCAGCATTAAATTCTGTAGCCAAAATTCCCTATAAATATGCCAAAGACGGCATTTCCTTCACCTTCTCTATTGTACCTTCCGCTCTGGGCAAAGACAGAGAAGAAAGGATAAATAACCTTAAAGGGCTGCTCTACGGCTATTTTATCCAAGAAGCGCACCACATCAATGTAAATGTGCTTAATATCGAAACCCTGAAAGAAGCTATGGAACACCCTGAAAAATATCCCGACCTTACTATCCGGGTTTCCGGCTATGCTGTCCATTTTATAAAGCTCAGCCGTGAACAGCAGGAAGAAATCATCATGCGCACCTTTTATAAAACCATGTAAACTTATAAGGAAGGAAAAACTATGTACGGGATTATCCACTCCATAGACTCATTCAGCACCGTGGACGGGCCAGGCATAAGGACAGTAATCTTTATGCAGGGATGCCACCTGCGCTGCAAATACTGCCAGAATCCGGACACATGGAAAATTAATTCCCCTTCTGCGCGCCGCTATGAAAAAGAAGAACTTATGCACATAATAAGGCGGGGCAAGCCTTATTTTAAAGCTTCCGGAGGCGGAGTCACTTTTTCGGGAGGCGAACCTCTCCTGCAGGCTGATTTTTTGCAAGAAATCCTGTTTTCCTGTAAGGAAGAAAATATTCATACTGCCCTGGACACCTCGCTTTATGTAAGGCAGGATTTAATACTAAAAGTCCTCCCTTATACCGACCTTTTTCTGGCTGACATCAAGCATATGAATCCGGAAAAAAGCCGGCTCCTAACCGGTTTTTACAATCTGCTGAACCTTGACAATCTTAAAATGATAAGTGCCAGGGGGATACCGATATGGATAAGATATGTCGTTTTGCCCGGCTATACTGATGATTTTAGAGATATAGAAAATATGGCCTATTTTATAAAAACCCTGGACACCGTGGAAAGGCTTGAACTTTTGCCCTACCATAACCTGGGACGGCATAAATGGTCTATGCTGGGGATGACATATGATCTGGAAAAAGTATCTCCCCCCTCTCCTGCTCTTTTGCAAAAAATCAAGGAACTAATAACCTCTATATGTGCCAGGCCGGTTTTTATCTAAAAAACTTTAACTTTGCGGGAAAATTCTGTAAAATATTATCAAGATGAGGTGAAGGAGGAGAGGGTATGGAAGATAAAACCCCGTTTGATGTTAAGGGTACGGTGCTGGAAACCCTGGATATAAGGATAACTGAATTTACACCGGAGCGGGTAGTCGCAGTCATGCCGGTAGGCCCCAAGGTATACCAGCCTTTCGGCATAATGCACGGCGGAGTTTCACTGGTGCTTGCTGAAACAGTAGCTTCCGCCGGCAGCTACCAGTTTATCGACGGCAAAACCCATCGCGCCGTAGGTTTGGAAATAAACGCCAACCACGTCCGCAGTGTAAGCAAAGGCCTGGTAAAGGCTGTCGGCTATCCCCTGCACATAGGCAAACGGACCATCGTATGGGATATAAAAATATACGATGATAAAGAAAACCTTATCTGCATCTCCCGCTGTACGATGGCAGTGATTGAAGCTTAAAAAATACCGGTTTTTAAGAAAGCCAAACTAGCCCTCCTGGCAGCAAAAGCAAAGGCGGGTATTATGGTTTGCCCGCCTTTTTATAATTTTTAATTATTTTGTTCTATATTTTTGCGCCAAACTTCGGTACCCCTGGTTCTTATATATCCACCATTCTTATAGGACGGATGATAAAAAGTTTGTACATAATTTCCCCTTATCACCATCTGTTCCCCTTCTACGGCCAGCTTCCCTTCAAAAACATACCTTTCCGTTCCACCACTGCTGTCATTGAATCTGTAGTCCCGGCTGCATATTATATTTCCATCCTCATACTTATAATTATATGTTAAATATGAAGGCGGAACATTTAAATTGGCCCCTGAAACATGCACGGTAAGTGTTCCATCCGCACTGCATGTTACATCAACCCAGCCCTGGCTTGATTTGCTCAATTTCTCATACTGTTCTCTTATCGCTTTATCAGCAAAAGCATCTCCCGTGTTAGCTTCTATCCCCTCTATAGTAGTCGTAACCTGCCATTTTCCGTTCAACTCTTCCAGGGAAGGAGCAAAAAAGCTGTCCACGATTTCGCCGGCCATCTCTTTCACATACCCATCAACTACATTGGCAAAGAGGTTATCTATATATTCCTTGCCTGAACTCCCGACTACCGACTGCAGAGCCTCCTTATAACCGGACAGTGAATTTTCAAAAGTTTTCCTAAACATCTCTTCCAGGCTTTCCTTCCCCGCTTTTTTGATGCTCTCTACTGCCTCTTTTTTGCCCGGTAGCAGGTTAACCATTTCTTTTAGCAGGGTTTCCCGGCATTTTTGCATATCCTGGATTAAATTCTTATTTATATCCATAAGCATTTCATTGGTGCTTAAAGCCTGCCAATCTCCCCAGGACAAGCTCTTCTTGGCCAGAATATCCGCCTTTTCCTGCATAAGCTTCTTTACCTGCTGATTAAACTGGGCTTCTCCTATAAAACTCCCGGCAGCCCTGGCTGCCAGCTTTCCTTCCTCAGCCAGTAACCCTCCTACCTGGCTTGCCCTGACCACACTCTTGCTGCCTCCTACCATAGCCAGGGTTATATCCAGAACCCCTTCAGCCATTTCACCAGCACTGGCTCCTGTATCTGCTATCTTGTATACCCCCTTGGCCAGGTCGGTAAAAAACCCTACTGTAGTCTTGGCTACAAAGTTAGCTGTCCAGCTGGTTACCCCTTTGCCTATAACTTTTTCTACCCCGCTTCCCGCTATTTCACCTACTCCCTGCTCTATGCCCTCTATATAGTCTCTGGCAGTTTTGAAGGTCTGGGAACCGGCTATCCCTTTTTTGAAGTTGTCTATCAGCTCCTGGTTGTTTTCCCGGCACATCTCTACTATATCTGTATAGCTCATTCCGTAATACATTCCATAACCAGCTGCCGTCATGTTCCTTAACCCTGTTCCCATAAGGTCTACAGCACCGCCAACTACATTCTTTGCTTCCTGCGCTGCGCCCTTTACAAGTTTCCAGCCTTTGCTGAAGTACCCTTCCTGTTCTTCAGCAGCTTTCTTCTGGCTTGCTGCTGCTTTTTCTATGTCTATATTCAGCACATCAAATGCATTTTTGTAGTTGGTGGCCACTTCTTCGGTTGCCCAGGCATAGCCTGTTTCCTCTCTTTCTGCTATCTGGATCAGGAATCTTTTGTCTATGCTGTTTACGCTCTTTTCGCATTCAGCTATCCATTTTTCATAAAAATCTATATAGGTTTTTAAATCTTCTATCTGTTTTTCGCTTATGACTTCATTTGCCCTTATCTCCGCTGCCGCTTTTTTTACAGCAGGCATTTCGCTTTTCATGTAGGCTACTGCCGCTATGGCCAGGTAGTTGTCAGCAGTGATAAGCTGCCTTAAGCCGCAGTCTACTTTTATAAGGCTTTCCTGCACTTTTTGCAGGTCTTTTAGTTTTCCATCATAGCCTTCCATAGCCCTGTCAAATTTAAGGGCAGCGTCTTTTACCTGGTAGTCAGGATGTCCGGACAGGAAGGCATAAGCTATGGCTCCCCTTCCCAGTATCTCATCTGCTTCTTTAAGTATATAGCCAGCACTTTCCATGGCCTTGTAAACTTTGAAATACTGAACCCATGCCCTGCTGTAAGGAAGGGAGTTTTCATCCACTTCCAAACTCCGGTACTGGGCAAGAGCAATGGCTCTCCCCGAGCTTAAGCTGCCAAGAGTTACCAAGGTTTCCCGGTTGAACCCCTCCAGTTTGGCTTCTTTTTTCCCGGCTTCATCAAGAAAAGCAAGAAGCTCTTTGCGGACATCCCCTACTTCATCTTCGGCATCTTCCACTGCTTTTATAAGGGTTTCGGCCTCTTTTATAATCTCTTCTATTTTGGCCTGCCTTAAGTTTTCATACTCTTCCAGCTTCTGCCCCGGCAGGGGATAGGCCCCGGAATAAAAGGGGGTAGCAGAAGCTATGGTTTCCAGGGTGTCTCCATCTGTAAAAAAGCCTATATTTTCTTCGGTTATCTCATAATCGACAGTAAAAGGATTAGTTACTTCAGGCCCCTTTTTGCCGCATCCGGGCATAAGAGCCAGGCTGAAGCTTAAAATAAGCACCCAGGCTATTACCTTTTTTATGCGCATAAAAACTCCCCTTTCCCTTACTGGCATTTTTACCTTTCCCTAATTGCACGCTGCCTGCTACTGGGCATCTCCGGTTTCATCCGTTACCATGAAATTAACTGCCGCATCAGGCTGCTGCCGGTCATCAATATACATCTCCACCCGGTATTCTCCCAGCGGCCAGGGGCCATTGTTGGTAAGATTACCAAATACATACATACTGCCTGCCCTGTCTTCTGTATTCAGGACATTTTCCCCAATAACCATATTCTGGGTCATATATTTCCAAACAAACTTTACCCGGGTATGAGCAGGGGCATTATGCAGTTCAGCAGCTGCTACAAACTGCGGGTCAGTGTTCAAATAAACATCCACCTGGTCTACCGGTTTTCCACTTCCATCAACCGCTGTCGTCATGTGCGCGTTCTTAAGGCTGGCAGCCCCCTCGCTTATTCCTCCAGCCGCATTCTTTTCCACTACCTTGAAATCAACTACCGCATCTGGTTCTTCCCGGTCTTCCACATACATCTCCACCCGGTAATCCCCTGCCGGCCAGGGCCTGTCGTTGGTAAGATTGCCAAACACATATACATTGGCGTCATTATTGCCGCTATCCAGCTCATATTCCCCGATAAGCTTGTTTTCCGTCATGTATTTCCACACAAACCTTATCTTCGTATTAACCGGGGCGTTGCGGAGTTCGGCGGCTGCGATAAATTCCGGATCAGTGGTAAAATAAGTGTCCACCCGGTCAACCGGTTTTCCTTCGTCAATAGCTGTCGTCATATGGGCATTTTTAAGGTTAGCCGTGGTAAAGTTTATATCATCAGTGGTAGTAAGGCTTAAAGTTACCAGGAGTATGAGTAAAGTTGCTCCCCATAAAATAAGATTTAACAGGCATCCTTTCCCTGCCAGTTTGCTCTGCAGGAAAAAAGCAGCCCCCAGTACCCCCAGCGATATTATCCATCCTGCCGGGCTTGCTTTTGCACCTGCCAGTATGCCGATAACCAGCAGGGCAACAATGCCCCAGCCTATAAACAGCCACTTTCCACCCTTGCCGCCTTTCTGCTGAGCTTCCGAATAAAAGGCCCCTTGCTGGTTGCTGTAGCTCGAAGAACCAGCAAATCCAGACATGCCGGCATACCCTCCAGGGCTTAATTCTTTCCCACATCCGGTGCAAAATCTGTATCCTTCTTCTACAACCGTACCGCACTGCGGACAGGTATTGCCTTTCACTTCCCCGGAATTCTGACCAGCCAGCTGGCTAAACTCCCCTTCCAGCGGAGAAACATAACCGGCTGGATACATCGCCTTATTTTTCCTGATTACCGTTTTAAAATCCCAGCCATAAAACCTGGCCGCTTCTTTTACCGCTTTGGGAATGGCACCTAAATCAAGGCTGTACTCATAAACTTTTCCTTCCGGGCCATACTGCACGCTTTTTACCTTTCTAAAAAGGGTTTTCCCGCTCTGGAAAAAAGTTCCCCCTTCCATGCCGAAGGAAAACCCGCGCCCGGTTTCTTTCGTCATCTCCCACATAAAAACTGTGCGGTTCCTTTCATCAACAAATATGGAAGCTTCATAAACTATCCTCTTTTCACCGGTACTCCAGCCAGCATCCAGAAACTCCTTCCAAACCGAAATATCAGTCTCTCCTCCCAGCTTGAAAGAGATTCCCAGCCTGTTAAACTCCTGGATTATCCGATTTATTATCTCTCTCTTTTCCATCATATACCTCCTCTCAAAAATATCCGCCTTCCCTTTTGGCATCTATCTTTAAACTGCTGTTTCCCACCCCCAGGTAAACTATTGCCCTTATCCAGATCAAAAAGCTAACGCCTGCTTTCAGGCTGTACCTTATAACTGCATGCATTAAACAGCAAGCTAACCTTTCGCATCCAAAATCCAGGGAATATCTGCAAGGAAGGTTTTATAAACCCCGGCTGGAAAAAACGGCATGCAGATACGAAGATCAGCTGGCTGTATAACTAAATATTAGTTCAATAAAAAAATTTCCATCCCTTCTTATATTCCCTTTAAAACAGACTATTTTTTATAAATCCATAATGTGCAGCACAGTACCTGAAACAAAAAATGAATATCCAATAATTCAATATTTAATTTGTGCAGAGGTTACTTTTATTAAAATTTAAGCTTTATTCAATTGCAAGGCGCTTATATATTTTGTCATTGACATTTTTATTTTGGGCAGCTCTTCTTAATTTGACAGTTAGTATTTAGAGCCCGGGAATAAAATGTATTTTTGACTTCCTGATTGGGCGTAAAATCTTCCTGTCTAATACCTGAAACATTTTAGTCATTTTCTGATATCCTTAAATCCTTAATTTATTCAGAACTTAAAAAGAACTTCCATGAAGTTGCCTTTTACATTTTCATTACCTGAACTACACACTTCACGCCCTAAAAAGTCTTCAAGCAAATAGTTCTGCGACTTTACTTTCATAAGTATCTGTTCTATAATTTTTTAAAATATTTGTTCTATTTTCCACATTTAGCCTGTTATATTAACATACAATAAATAATTCCCCAATAGAAGGCAAATTCACGACACAAGCTTGCGGGATTTTTATTCTTGTTTTTTATTTATATTATTTATTTAAGTTATAAATTGTGTTTATTATAAGCTTAATACCAATCCCATTCTTTTTCTTCCCGCTTTTCTAAAGCGGGTTTCTTTTCGTAAACAAGTTTGTTAAATAAATCACATAAAATATAATCATTAAAATTTGACATCAACATAACAATTTATATAGCAAAATTTTTATAAAGATACAGGTAATACTCCCTTAAAGAGGGATAAAATCTTATCTTTCGGGTGGAGGTGAAAGCACTTTATAAAATCTCTACTTTTCGAAAAATTTACAAGTAAAGGGGAGGGAAGGTTTTGTGAGTACAGTTGCAACTAAAGAAATTATTAATGTAATTGATGAAAAATGTAAGTCATGCGACCATTGCACATCTGTATGCCCAACCGGAGCTATTACAGGACGTATCGGTGTAAAGCACCACATCGACCACAAAAAGTGTGTAAACTGCGGACAATGTCTCATCAACTGCCCATTTGGCGCCATAACTGACATGAGCATGGTAGAACAGGTTAAAAAGGCTTTAGATGACCCACAAAAATTTGTGGTGGTACAAACCGCACCAGCTGTAAGGGTGGCCCTGGGAGAAGAATTCGGCCTCGAACCCGGAACCAATGTCAAGGGCAAGATGTTTGCCGCTCTTAGAAAACTGGGATTTGACAAAGTATACGATACCGAGTTTACTGCTGACCTGACCATAATGGAAGAAGGCACCGAGCTCATCCACCGTATTTTTGCCCATGTAGGACTGCCGGGTTATGAAGGCGCAGGACCGCTGCCCCAGTTTACTTCCTGCTGTCCGGCATGGATTAAGTATGCTGAAGATAAATATCCGAAAATACTTCCCCATCTTTCTTCTGCCAAATCACCCCAGCAGATGTTTGGGGCAGTAGCTAAAACCTATGCTGCTGAAAAACTCAACGTAAATCCTGCCAATATGTTTGTAGTCTCTGTAATGCCCTGCACAGCCAAAAAGTTTGAGTGCCAGCGGGAAGAAATGATCGCCAGCGGATTTACGGATGTTGATGCTGTAATAACTACCCGTGAGCTGGCTCAGATGATAAAAGAAGCCGGTATTGACTTTAACAGCCTTTCCAATGATGAACAGGCCGACAGGCTCATAGGTTCCTCCACCGGTGCAGCTACCATATTCGGGGTTACCGGCGGGGTAATGGAGGCTGCTCTGCGTACCGCTTATGAAATCTTGAGCGGACAATCTTTGGGGGTAGTCGAATTCAAAGCAGTAAGAGGCAGAAAGCCTGTGCGCGAAGCTACAGTCAACATACCTGTAAAAGAACTTGGCAAAACAGTACCTGTAAATGTATGTATAGTAACTGGGCTTAAATATGTTGACGGAGTAATTGAAGATGTATTGGCTGGCCGCAGCAAGTATCACTTTATCGAAGTAATGAACTGTCCCGGCGGCTGCATAAACGGCGGCGGACAGCCTATAAGAAGAGATACTTACTAAAAAGCGAGGTGGGGTAAATGAATATCTTTGTTGAAAAAAGCGGAATAACCAGACGCCAGTTCTTCAAAGGAGCCGGTATACTGGCAGCAACTGCAGTTTTTGCTGGAGTCCTGGCCAAAATCGGCATCGACATAACCAAAGCCAGTGACAAATATATAGAAAAACGTATTGCTGGCCTTTACACCCTTGATGAAAGAATGACCATAAGAAAGTCCCATGAAAATCCAGAAATAATCCAAATATATAAAGAATTCCTTTCTCCCGGGGAAGTTAAGCCTTTAAGCGAAAAAGCTCATCATCTCCTGCATACCAGATACGGCAACGACATCCCCAAACTGATAGAAGAGCTCACTGCTCACAGCGGGCATCATGCGGCCTAAAAATTGAACAGGAGGGATTGTGATGAGTGAAATCAAAGGCAAAGTCTTAAAACACAGTGAACAGACCCGCACCATGCACTGGGTCCACCTTATATGTTTTATTATCCTTGGTTTGACGGGCATTGCTTTCTATTTCGATATTGCAGGCATCGTGAACCTCTTCGGCGGCGAAGCCAGCGCTTCCGATGTTCATCACTGGACCGGGGTGATTTTCACTCTAGGGCCCCTGGTTTATGTCCTTTTCAACTTTGAACGTTTCTCCAAATTTATTGATACCATAACTACCTTTACCAAAGATGATTTCGGCTGGCTCAAAACCATGGGAGGATATATTCCTTTCATAAAGGCTGAACATATTCCTCCTCAGGACAAGTATAATGCCGGCCAGAAAATGCTGGGCCTCCTGGTAATTGCCGGCTGCATTCTCATGATTGTAACCGGTTTTCCCATGTGGCTCCTCAAACACTCCATGCCGGCTGTACTGGTTTGGCTTACCTGGAAAATCCACTTCTGGACAGCTGTTATACTGATACTGGCTGTTCTGGGGCACTTCTTCCTGGCTGCTATCCATCCCAAGTCCAGGGTAGAATTTGCCTCCATGATGATTGACGGCTATGTAGATGCTGAATATACTTCTCACCATAATGCCAAATGGTTTGCAGAGCTTAAGAAAGCTGAATAAACTATAACAAAAATAGCAGGTTTAAGGCCTGCTATTTTTTATGGCTATTTTTATTACAAAAACAAAATATATAGCGTTATAATTATTACATAAGGAAATTTAGAGGAGGTGGTACAAAACAAAAATACCGTCTCAGGAAAATATTATTTGAAGGGGTGAAGATTGATGTCATGTGAGTTTGATGCTCAAAGGCACCTTAAAACAGTTTTGAGCCTTAGAGAGCCACAATTTATGTCCCTGGGCTCTGAACTGGAATCGCAAGCAGCCATAAGACCCTCCCATCCTGCTATTTTATGGGAAGATGAGGTAATAACCTATCAGGAATTAAATACTAGAGCCAATCTTTATGCTAATTTCTTTCTCAAAAAAGGATTTAAAAAAGGTGATGTAGTAGCGCTCCTCATGCAAAACAGGCCTGAATTTTTAATCGCTGCCAGCGGCCTGAGCAAGCTGGGGGTAATTGTTTCCCTTATAAACAGCGGAGTGAGAGGCGAAGTACTGGCTCATGCTCTAAGCATCTGCGGCGCCAGGGCGTTAATCGTAGGCCATGAACTTTTAGAAGCATTTCTTGAAGTAAAAGATAAGGTTTCTTTCCTGCCTCCAGCTGAAATTTTTGTAGAATGCGAAAAGAACACTGCAGACAATATCCCATCAGGCATTCAAAACCTGAATAACCTGCTTTCTGCCATGAGCAGCGAAAACCCCCCTACCACCAGCACAGTATCCAGCGAAGATATTATCGTTTACATATACACCTCCGGTACTACTGGCTTCCCCAAGGCAACTGCCGTGACCCAAAAACGCTGGCTTATACTCGGCCACCTGTTTGCCTTATATGGCCAGATGACTCCCCAAACTGTGCAGTACATGGTCCTGCCCCTTTACCACAACAGCGGGTTTGATATAGGATATTCATCTATGCTGGTATCCGGAAGCACCATGGCTCTGAAGCGCAAATTCTCTGCCCGCGCCTTCTGGGATGATGTCCGCAAATACAATGCCCAGATGTTTATATATGTAGGTGAACTCTGCCGTTACATCTACAACCAGCCGCCTCGTCCCGATGACGCTGATAATCCATTAGTTCTGGTAGTAGGCAATGGGATGCGCGGAGATTTGATGGAACCTTTCCGCAAGAGATTTAATATAAAACATATATATGAAATCTACGGAGCAACTGAAGGAGTAGGCTCATTTTTAAATATGGAAGAAATTCCGGGTATGTGCGGCAATTTGGTATTAAATGGAATGAGGCAGGGAGAAATCATAAAATATGACCTGGAAAACGATGAGATAGTAAGAGATGAAAACGGCTATGCTGTAAAATGTGAAGTAGGAGAAATCGGGCTCCTGGTATGTGAAATTAACGAACTCAACCGTTTTGCCGGTTATGTAAACAACCCGGAAGCTACAGAAGCCAAAATACTGCGCAATCTGTTTCGCCCGGGAGACGAATATTTTAACAGTGGAGATCTGGTAAAACTGCATGAAAATGATTATTTCTCTTTTGTTGACCGTCTGGGCGATACCTTCCGCTGGAAAAGCGAAAATGTTTCTACCAACCAGGTTTCCGATGTAATAAATAAATATGGCCACATAGAAGATGCCAATGTATACGGGGTAAAAATCCCTAATACCGAAGGTCGCTGCGGCATGGTAGCACTGAAGCTGCTGGAAGGTGAATCTATCGACTGGGATGATTTTGCCCGTTATGTAATAGAAAAACTGCCTTCTTATGCTAGACCCTATTTTGTGCGCATACGGGACCGGATAGATGCCACCGAAAGCTTCAAACAGGTAAAAAAACATCTGCAGGCTGAAGGATTCAATCCAGAAACTATTTCCGACCCTCTCTATTTCCTGCATCCGGAATTAAATACCTATGTACCGCTTACCGCCGAGCTGTACCAGGATATAATCACCCATAAAATACGATTTTAATAACCTCCTGATAAGGGGTAAACTTTTAAGTTTACCCCTCCTTGTATTAATTCCACCTGAACCTCCCTACCAGCCTGTTCATTTCTTCCGATATCCCAGCCAAAGTCTGGGCAGAAGCGCTTACCTCTTCCATCAGAGCACTTTCTTCCTCAAAAACCGCCGCTACACTGTCTACCCCTTCATTCATCTTCCTGATAGCTGACTCAATCTCAGCAAAACTGGCAGCCAGAGAAAAGATATTTTGGTCTATGATCTGAAAGCTCTTTTCTGTATCTTCAGCATTTTCGGCAAAATAAGCAAAGGCTCTATATACTTCTTCCATTATATTCTGGACTTTCTCGGCACTTTCACTGTTTATGCTTATAAGCCTGAATATATCCTTGGCCGCATTGGCTGCTTGTTCGGCAAGTTTGCGCACTTCTTCGGCAACTACCGCGAAACCTTTGCCCGCTTCCCCGGCCCTGGCTGCTTCAATGGCTGCATTGAGAGCCAGCAGGTTAGTCTGGTCAGCAATACTGGTAATAAGGCTTACAATCTTGCTGATTTCACGGGAATTTTGCAGGAGGTCATGCATGGTTGGGGGAATCTTCTCTGCCACCTTAATCCCCTCCTGTATCCTTCGACTTAAATTTTCCGTAGAAGAAGCCCCCTTACGGGCAACTGTTTCTGCTTCTTTTGCTTTTTGGGCAATATTTAATATATTGTCTCCTACTTCTTTCACCATGCCAGTTATGTCATTTACATCTTTTGTCTTCTGCACTATCCCTTCGGTGACCTGTTCGGAACTGGTCCCCAGTTCTTCAGCGGAGGCTGCAACTGTTTCTGCTTTTTCCGCTATATCTTTTATCATCGTTCTCACCTGTTTTATCATGCTGGCTATCGAGTGTGATAATCTGCCTATCTCATCACTGCTATGTTCAGTAATATCTCCTGTCAAATCCCCCCCTGCCACCTTTTCCATTACAGCAGTCAGATTATTTAATGGATCAATCATCCTCTTCCTGCGTATTCCATTTATATATATAGTAAGCAAAATGCCCAAAAATATATTAAAGATTACAAGTATAAGAACTGTATTCTTTGCCATACTGCTCTTCTGCAAAGCCTTTTTTGCCATCCCCTCAACCCACAGCTTATCAGATGCTGTAATATCTTTAAGTATCTTCTGGGCGGCCAAAAACTCTTCCCTGGCTTCAAGGGAAGCCGCAAAGGTTTCCTCATCCAGGGAAGCAATCAAAGGATCACCCGAACTAATCCCGGAAGCTAAAAGTTCATCTTTCTTGCGGGATAAATCTACCACCTTTTCATGTTTCTCCTTCCACTTCTGCCAGGCAGCTTCAAGTTCCCTCAGCTCTCCTCTCTCTTTTTCAGTTAAGGAGAGAGAAGAATAAGAAACGAAAGCCTTATCCGCTTCTTTCATCGCATTCTCAATGTAGTTATACTGGGCTTTTCTAATATCCTCCCTAAGCATCTTCCCATTTATAAGCCCTCTTTCCCCCACCAAAATTTTATGCTGAGCCTCACTTATCGCTAACAGGTTTTCAACGCGGTAGAGATATTCATTATTAAAACTGTACAAATTCCGGGTTAAAAAAACTATCCCCCATATGCTGACCACCCCGGCTGCAGCTGTCACCATTCCCATTAAAACGAACGCCAGCAAAATCTGAACCGAAATACTGCTTTTTTTAAACAAATTTATTTCACCTCGTTTACATTTTTTTCTTCTTATGTATAATATTTAATCCGCTTCCTTTCGGTTCATATGCCGGACATTGTTTATATTTAGTATTTTAGTCCTATTTTTTATAGCCAATTGTCGTTGCCTGACTTTAAATGCTATAATGTAATTATCATAACAATCAAAAAATAGGGGAGGTAAGTTATGAAAAAAATAACCGCCTGTTTTTTAACTGCCCTGCTTTTATTTTCCCTGGCCTGTTCACCTGCTCTGGGCAAGCCTGGTAATGGCAAAAGCTCTCTTTCCCCTGGCAAAGCAGGAGCAAACTCTGCCAGCAGCCAGGCAGACAAAAACGCTTTCTCTGAAGTAATAAAAAACCGGACTGAACAAACTACCCGCCTGGAAGAAAAACTGCAAAGCAAATCTTCAACCCCGGCCGTAAAGGCAAAAAACCAGGTTAGAATAAGGCAGGAAATAAAGGAAATGCTCCTCTCCCAAAACAGGGAGCAGGCAAACCAGGCACTTCCTGAATTTTCAGACATAAATAACCACTGGGGAGCCAGATCAATCAAAAGGCTGGCTGCTTTAGGAATCATAAACGGTTATCCTGACGGCTCCTTTAAGCCGGAAGGGGAAATAACCCAGGCCGAAGCTTTATCTCTTATTATGCGGGTAGCTGATTCAGAAGCAGACGAAAGCAAAATAGATGAAAATACATCAGAAGCTGAAACACTTAAATCCGTTCCCGATTGGGCCAAAAAGGCTGTCCGCACCGCTGCCAGAAACAGGATTATAAACATTGCCCGCTTCCACTCTAAGATGCAGGCCACCCGTCTGCAGACAGCAGTATGGATAGCCAAAGCCCTGGGCATTGAGCCTGCTGATACCACCAATATTCCTTTTAAAGACGGCATTCTGATATCTAAAGAAGACCTGGGATACATAATCGCACTCTATAATATGGGCATCATAAAAGGCACTCCGGACGGCAAATTCAACCCCAACAGCCATATAACCAGAGCTGAAATAGCAGCCATTATCGAGCGCCTTCTCCAAAAATCCTCTGCGGATGAAGGAAGTGAAAATAGCGGGATAACAGAAGAAAACAGTTCTTCATCCTTGAATCAAACAAGCGAAACAACCGGTACAGAAAATACTTCCGAACCTGCTTTGGAAAATGCAGAGAGCACAGAAAATCAATTCTCTTAAAAAAGCCTCCGGTAATAAATACATTTAAAAAAGCCCGCCTGAAAGCGGGCTTTCCCTTTAATAGCCTAATTCTTTTCGGATCAATTCCGTAAGCAGCTTCCTGTCAATACCTCCATCCATAACCAGCTTTCCCCCTATAAAAACCAGCGGAAAAGATTTCCCCTGCTCTTTAAGCCTGCCTATTTCTGAATCAGGATCCAGGACATAACGCGAAGTATCTTCAAAAACAAGGTTTACCTTATCACCATATTCTGCCTCAAATTCTTCCTTCAGTTTGGCATAAACCTTTTCCGTCGCTTCCGGACTCCAGCCCGGCCTGGTACATCATCCGGATGCATAATTAAACCCGGCATATATCTTTACCTCTACCATAAGCCAGCCTCCTTTTGGTTCTTACAGATTTTGAGCTTCCTTAACCAAAACCTCTGCCAGAGCATTAATCTCCTGAATGCTGGCATTTATCTCTTCCATAGCCGCTGCCTGTGATTCAGCGGTGCTTACCGTATAGTCAGCTGCGGCTGCCGCTTCTTTTATCTGATTATTTATATAGCTTATAAAGCCTCTAATCTGGTTTACTGTCTCTTTTGACTGTTCAGACAGTTTGCGAATCTCATTGGCTACCACACTAAAGCCTTTGCCTACTTCGCCAGCCCTGGCTGCTTCAATAGCCGCATTTAATCCCAGCATCTTGGTCTCTTCCGCCACTTCCTTTATAAATTTGAGTATGCCTTCTATCTTATCAGATGCCTGGCCAATTTCCTGCACTTTTTCATTAAGCCGGTTCTGCTGTTCCACTACTTCCGTTATCGCCTTTACCACACTTTCAATAGCTACTGTAATCTGGCTTATAGATTCTTCCAGCGACTTCACATGGTTTTTTACATCCTCATTTATCGTGCGGTCGATGATGCTGCAAAAAGCGCCTATTACCTCGCCTTTTTCTGAGCGAATAGGAAAAGAAGTAAACTCAAAGGCTACCCCCAGCTTATCCCGGGTATAGCTGGCATCCTCTTTTACCATCCGGTTCTGGACAATAGACTGTTTGATGGAACCATCGGGAAAAAGCCTGGTTCCCGGCTTCAAACCCGAAACATGAGCATAATTGGTGGATAAAGCCCTGGTGGCAGCTACTATTTCTTCCGTATCAGTCAATACAAAATTTATCCTTTTATCAAGTGCACAGTCAATAACTTCCGCCAGCACTTCAAAAGACTTGTAAACTGGATGCGGGCTGGCGGTAAAAATTACAAAAGCTCCGACCGCCTTTCCCTCATCATCTAAAACAGGGGCTCCTGTAATGTTAAGGTTCATGCCCGCCTGTTTTAATCCATATTTTTTCCCCGCGGTAGAAAATTTAACCATTTCTTTTTGCTGCATAACCCGGTCAAAAATTTCTTCCCCTCTTATACTTCCCCCTTCTGTTATCCCCGGTATGTCAAAACCACCCGAACATGCCTTATATACAATCTTATCCCCTTCGGCTATTACCACACAGGCTCCATCTTCCCCGGCTTCAATTATAAAAGGAGCAATCATCCTAAGATAAGGTATAGCATCAGTTTTCAAAAACATAAAAATCCTCCTCCTTAAACCTGCTAATTGTCTGCTATACCTTCTCTCCCCAAGTATTTATAAATTATTTTGGATAAACTATTGACATAAAACAAAATTTAGATGATAATTAAATTGTAATCATTACAAATTTAATTTATATTTAATTTTATATTGTTTTCAAAAGGGGTAACGAATATGGATTACAAAACTATAGAAGAATTTTTGAAGCAACACGATATAAAGCCTTCTTATCACCGGATAAAAATACTTTCTTATCTGGCGGAGAAAAAAAACCATCCGACTGCAGATATGATTTATCAGGAACTGGTAAAAGAAATCCCCACCCTTTCCAAAACTACGGTTTACAACACCTTAAACCTGTTTGTAGAAAAAAATGTAGCCATAATCATAACCATTGATGAAAATGAAGCCCGCTATGACGCGGATATTTCCCTGCACGGACATTTCAAATGCAGCTTATGCGGGAAAATTTACGACATAAGGCTCAAGGCATCGGAGATTATTCCAGCAGAATTAGGCAGTTTCAAGGTAAACGAAAGCCATATCTATTTTAAAGGAACCTGTCCCTCATGCCTTAACAAGGCTTTATCATAACACTACAAATAAAGGAGGAATCATAATGAAAAAATTTGTTTGCGGAATCTGCGGTTATGTCCATGAAGGGGAAAAAGCCCCCCTTAATTGTCCTCAATGCAATGCCCCATCCGAAAAATTCAGCGAAGTAAGCGAAAGCGAAAATCTAGTCTGGGCTGATGAACACAGAATAGGCATTGCCAAAGGCCTGGACCCCCAGGTAATAGAAGGCTTAAAAGCCAATTTTATAGGCGAATGCACGGAAGTAGGCATGTATCTGGCCATGAGCAGACAGGCCGACCGGGAAGGTTATCCAGAAATCGCCGAAGCCTACCGCCGCATAGCTTTTGAAGAGGCAGAGCATGCCGCCAAATTTGCTGAACTTCTGGGCGAAGTTGTAACTGCTGATACCAGAACCAACCTTAAAATGCGGGTGGAAGCCGAACACGGAGCCTGCAAAGGCAAAAAAGACCTGGCAGCAAGGGCCAAAGAACTCGGCTATGACGCTATCCATGATACAGTCCATGAAATGGCCAAGGATGAAGCCCGGCATGGAGCAGCCTTCAAGGGACTTCTGGAAAGATATTTCAAATAAGCCCCCTGTAGCTATACCACCAGAGCCCTGCCCTGTTAAAAAGGCAGGGCTCTGGCCTTTTTCATGCCCACAATGAAGTAAACTCTATTTTGCTGCTGTCAATAAGCCCCCGGTCAGAAAGACGAAGATTAGGTATAACTGGCAGGGCAATAAAGCCCAGGCTCAGGACAGCATCGATTTCTTCTTTTACTCCAAGATTTTCTGCTCTCTTAAGTATTATCTTCAAACGGTCCTTTACTTCATCCAGGGAAAGGGTGCTCATAAGTCCTCCAATCGGCAACGGAAGCTCATAAAATTCTTCTTCATCCCAGAGAACTATCCCGCCTTTTATTTCTCTCAGCCTTGCCACCGCTTTTAAAATGGCTTCATCAGTAACCCCCACCGCCACTATATTATGAGAATCATGAGATATAGTCTGGGCAATTGCCCCCTTCTTAAGTCCGTATCCGGTCAAAAAGCCAACTGACATGCCGCCATTTTTACCATGCCTTTCAATAACCGCCACTTTCAATATATCCCTTTCCGGATCTGCTTTCAAAAAGCCGCCTTCCTGTTTGGGCTCCACAATCTGGCATTCTGTTATAATCTGGTGGGGCAAAAGCTTAATCGCCTTTACCCGGCTGCTCCTGGCAGGAACTGCGAGATCTATTTTATTTATATCTACATGTACACTGTTGGGGAAGTTTTCATACAAATTGCGCTTCAAGCCATCGGCAATTTCGCCATCTTTTACAATAAGCCTTCCCCTCTTAAAAACCATTTTGGGAACAAACTTTTCAAGATCTTCAAATATATTAAGGTCTGCCAGTTTGCCAGGCGCGATAATTCCCCGGTCTCTAAAACCAAAATAACGTGCCGGGTTAATAGTAGCCAGACGCAAAGCAATAACCGGTTCAATTCCTTTTGCCACCAAAAATGCCAAATGCTTGTTAAGATGCCCTTCCTGCAGAAGGTCTTCCGGATGCCTGTCATCGGCACACAGGAGCAAAAACTCGGCGGTCTTTTCATTTACCAGGGAATAAAGATTAAAAATATCCTTGGCCGCAGAACCATAGCGCAGGAGTATATACATGCCGTAGCGCAGCTTTTCCAGGCCTTCTTCCACCGTTGCTACCTCATGGTCAGACTGTACCCCGGAAGCCAGATAGGCATTGAGCCATTTATCACCTATCATGGGGGCATGGCCTGCTACTTCCAGTCCCATGGCCCGCGTTTTCTCAATCTTGGTCAACAGGTCATCATCGCCAAAAACTACCCCGGGAAAGTCCATAACTTCTCCCAGGCCTACTATACGCGGATATTTTAAAGCATCCTGCACGGCCTTTTCATCCAGCCTGGCCCCCGCTGTTTCCAGAGAGGTAGCCGGAACACAGGAAGGAACTTCTAAAAAGAGGTCTATTATAGCATTTTTGCTGTCTTCCAGCATAAATTTTATCCCCTCAAGCCCCATAACATTAGCTATTTCATGGGGATCAGCCACCACCGTGGTGGTACCATAAAGGGCTACCGCCTTTAAAAACTCAGATGGGGTAATTAAAGAGCTTTCAATATGCACATGGCTTTCGATAAAACCTGGCGTAACATAAGCCCCTTCAAGATCTATCTCTTCATAAGCTTCATAATCTCCTAAACCTGCAATTACCCCTTCACATATTGCTATATCTTTTTCCAAAATTTCACCGGTAGGCAAAAAAACTACTTTTCCATTTTTAAGCAGAAGATCAGCGGGTTTCTCTCCTCTCGCCACTTCCAGAACCCGGCGCATATCCACCTTATTTTCCCCCTTTTGCTTTTAAGTACCTGCCTTAAGCTGATACAAAAAAAGAGGGGAGCCCCCTCTTTTTTTGACTTTAGACATTTAGTGCAAGCGCATAGCAAAGTTGATAACAAACAGAAGAGCAATTATATACATCATCCAGTGCAGTTCTTTATAGCGTCCAGTCAAGATTTTAACAGCAGTATAAGCGATAAACCCTAAGCCTAAACCGGTAGCAATACTGTAAGTCAGGGGCATCCCTATAACAGTCAAGAATACCGGGAAAGCTTCGGTAAAATCTTCAAAGTTTACATGTACAATTTCAGAGAGCATCAATGCTCCAACTATAATGAGAGCAGGAGCTGTAGCAAACCCTGGAACAAGCCCAACCAGGGGAGCAAAAATAAGAGCCAGAACAAAGAGTACGGCAACTGTAATGGCAGTAAGTCCGGTTTTGCCTCCTTCAGCAATACCAGCCGCACTTTCAATATAGGAAGTTACGGTACAGGTTCCGCAGACAGCGCTGGCCATAGTACCAATAGAGTCACTTATAAAAGCTTTTCCCAATTCCGGCGGCTGTCCTTCATCGCCCATAAGGCCAGCTTTGCGCAGGAGCCCCATCAGGGTACCCATGTTGTCGAACAATTCAACAATGGTAAATGTGAATATAATGTTGAATAATCCAAAACCTAAAGCCCCTTTAAGATCAAGCTTGCCAAAGGTAGGAGCCAGGCTCGGCAGATTAAAGCTCATGATATCGCTTATGCCTTTCGGGGCAGGAACTGCTCCTACTACCATACCGGCAACCGTGGTAGCCAAAATGCCTATAATAAGAGCTCCTTTTACATTAAGTGCCATAAGCACAACAGACACAATTATACCAAATATAGCCAGCAGTGTCTGGGGAGCAGCCAGATTTCCCAGCCCCACAAAAGTAGCTTCATTTGATACAACTATGCCTGCACTCTTAAGCCCTATAAATGCGATAAACAGACCTATACCAACCGGGATAGCTGCCCGCAAGGAAGGCGGCACCGCATCAATAATCCAGGCCCGCACCTTGGTTACGGTCAGGATAAAGAACAGAACCCCGGAGAAGAATACCGCTCCCAGAGCAACTGTCCAGTGCAGACCAAAACCCAGAACAACCGTATAGGTAAAGAAAGCGTTAAGCCCCATGCCAGGTGCAACAGCGATCGGATAGTTGGCAAGCAAGGCCATCAAGACCGTTGCTATAACCGTAGCAGCAATAGTGGCAGCAATTGCTGCTTCCTTGGGTATTCCCGCATCCGCCAGGATAGCAGGGTTAACAAAGATAATATAACCCAGGGTTACAAAAGTGGTAAGTCCAGCCAGAATCTCGGTTTTTACACTTGAACCTCTTTCACTGATTTTAAAAAACTTGTCCAGGGCATGTGCGTTTTCCAATGCAATCCCTCCTGCAAATTATTTGTGCTTTAAACTGCGGGGTTCCGGAACCCACCTATTTTTTTTGCAATAACTATGCCAGCCGTCAAAGGGGCAATAAACAATATTTATAGACCAATAAACAGAAAAAATTACTCAGAATAATTTTCCCCCTTAAGAAAATTATTCACCTGTCTGATATAAAATCTGCTGCCACTGCTCTTCCCTTAGTTAGTATATACCTCCCATAAATAAATATACGAAATGCCCCAGATAACAGCTATCTTTCTTTAAATTCCGGCTTGCGCTTTTCAAAAAAGGCCCGAATAGCTTCATTCTGGTCTTCCGTTCCACAGCAGAATATGGACTGAATCTGCTCTAAAAGCATTCCCCCGGCTATACTGCTGTCAAGGGAAGCATTTATAGCTTTTTTGCCGAAGCGAACCGCCCAGGGAGGATTATTTACAATCCTTTTGGCCATTTTTAAAGCCCTCTCATAAAGCTGTTCCCTGGGGACCACTACTTCTACAAAACCTATTTCTCTCGCTTCTCTGGCATCTATTTCTTCACAGGCCAGAATAAGCCTTTTAGCCTGTCCCGGCCCAACAAGGCGCGGCAGTCTCTGGCTTCCTCCCATATCAGGAGACAACCCAAACCTTACTTCCGGTATGGCAAATCTCGCATCTTCAGAGGCTATCCTTATATCCATACAGGTAATAAGCTCAAAACCCGAACCATAACATAAACCGTGTACAGCCGCAATGCTTACTGCATTCATCTCCTGCCATCTGCTGTAAAGCCTCTGCAGCCAGGCTATATTATCTGCCACCCAGTAAGAATCAACCTTTTCTAAATCTTTTAAATCAATGCCGGCACAAAAATGTTCTCCTTCTGCCCTGATGATAACCGCCCTTACTTCCCGGTGCGCATCAATCTCGTCCTGCAAAAGCGCCATTTCCTTCCAGGGAGCATAACCCATGGTATTTAACCGGTCAGGTCGATTCAAGGTAACCGTTGCAATAGGCCCCTCGATGGTTAGATCATAAAATTCATATTTGCTCATTATTTTACCTCCTTTAATTTACAATTAAATATAATACTTTATGAAATATTTTATCATAATAATTATTCTCGATGAGTAAATTATCCTGTTCCAGAAGAATAAAATAAAAAAAAATAAAAGGAATTACATTTTTCTTCTAGAATTTATCATCACAACCTATCAAATAAAAAACAGGAGGCCTATAAAAGTGGAAAAGTGTTATTTTAAATTTTCCGACTTTAACCTTCATGTACTGCAGGGATACATATGCAACATTTTCCTGCTCGAATACGCTCATGGACTTCTACTGCTTGATTCAGGATCTATAAATGATATAAAACGTATCGAAAAATACTGTAACGAACATCTTGGCTGTTCTCCTTCCCACATCAAGCTGGCTATCGTCTCCCACATGCACCCTGACCATTCCGGGGGAGCCAACACTTTAAGGGAGAAATACGGCATTCCCATTGCTGCCTATCATACCATAGACAACTGGTACAGCGGTATAGGAGGAAGGCTGCAGCACAAGCTGGACTGCATAATGGCCCAATCTGTGGCCAGAGGCCAAAAAAGACGTCTGGAAAGGACTTTCTTTAATCCCGTAATAAACCCGGAATATCCTCTCTATGACGGGGATTTGCTCCCTTTTTTTCCGGACTGGCAGGTGCTTTATGTCCCGGGACACACCCTGCATGACATAGTATTATTCAATAAAAAAGAAAATATAATGTATATAGCTGATGTGATAGTCAATGTAAAGGACAAATTCCTTTTACCTCTGCCCGTACTGTTCCGGGATAAAATGTCTTCTTCTCTTGAAAAAATAGCACAAACCGGAGCTTCTCTGCTCTTGCCTGCCCATGGCAGTTTTATAGAAATGGAAAAGCACCCCTATCTTTTTTCCCATATGCAAAAACTTCTTTCCAAGCCACCCAGCAGCTTTGAAAGAAGAGTACACCTGCTCTCCATATATTCACCTGAAATATGGAAAGAAAAAAAGGCCTCCCACAAAGTTTAATCCTTATTTTGCTTTCGCATATTCCCTGCGCAGGGCATCCAGAGTAAATACACCTACTATACCGTCCACTGCCAAACCTTTGCCTTTTTGAAAATCCATTACTGCCTTTTCCATAAAATCCCCGTAAATTTTATCTATCCTGGCTTTATAATACCCCAGTTTTTTGAGCATTATCTGAACTTCCATAACATCTGTACCTGTATCTCCTTTTTTGAGCGGCCTGCCGTTGTATGCCCTGCCTATTATATAAACCCTGCTTCCCACAGGGGTTAGGTCATATACTTCAACCACATCCTCATTATACATTCTTATACACCCATTGCTAACCGCCTTCCCTATAGATTTGGGGTTATTGGTACCATGAATCCCATATCCTCCCCAGGGTACACTTAAGCGCATCCATCTCACGCCAAAAGGTCCTCCCGGATCAACCGTCTTTTCCACAATAGTCCAATCTCCCAGCGGGCTGGGAGTAGTTTTTTTCCCTACAGCTACCGGATAAGTTTTTTTAAAATTATCTGCCAGAAAAACCAAAATCCTGCGGTCAATGTCAACAATTATATTAACCACCTTTTATCCCCCAAAAATCCCGTTTAAATATACTATGCACATTTTACCTATCCCGTACCTCTACCCCTATCCATAATAAAAAGGCACATATCACACAGGATATATGCCTTAAAAAACACCCTATTTTATCATTTTATCCATTCCCAATATATGTTTATCAATCCAGTTGACTATAAAATCCAAAAGTTCCAGTATAAACTTATCCTGTTCCTCGTCTATTTTGTCCAGGTCTATACTGTTCACCTTTTCTATGAAATCATTATGCTCGACTTTATGGGATAAAAGCTTTTTGTAACCTATGCTCTGCATATATTCCTCTTCTGAATGAAAATGATAAACCGTATACTCCTTAAGTTCGTTCAAAATAGCCACAATCTGGTCATATTTATCCACACTCAAGCTGTTGCGCATAACTTCATAAGCCCGACCTGCAATTTCAAAGAGCTTGCGGTGCTGCTCATCAATATGTTCCACTCCCATAGTATATTCTTCTTTCCATTTTATCACATCTATAACCTCCTCTTTTTTGAATTATTACTTAATTCAAGAAATAACCGAAAAATCCCTGCTCAAAAAACAAAAAAGCTGCAGATTTTTCTGCAGCTTTTCTTATCTTTATGGTGCGGTGAGAGGGATTTGAACCCTCACTCCCTAGTGGGAACTTGCCCCTCAAACAAGCGTGTCTGCCTATTCCACCATCACCGCATACTTTTTTAACATTAACCGGCAAGAGTTATTATATACCAGACCCTTGATATTTGTCAACATATCATAAATTTAAATCTAACCTGTTAGACTTTTTCTTCCCCTGCTGGTTTTAATAGTTCAATTTCATTCCAGTTGAGCATGCCCATGGAATCCAATTCAAGGTTATTTACCTCTTTGCCTTTAAGAGCAAAAGCCCTGTGCTGGAACAGGAACAGGCATGCTGCATCATCGGTAATTATATCTTCTGCCCTCCTTAAAAGCTTAATCCTTTCTTGATTGCTCTTCACTTCAGCCCTGGCTGCATTAAGCAATCTATCCACCTGGGGATTATAATATCCCGAATAATTGGTAATCCCTATCATCCTGCTGTGAAACATACTGTATAAAAAGCTGTCTGCATCTGGATAATCTGCATACCAGCCCAGGCGAAAGAGGACCAGATCCCTTTCCTTTAGTTTCTTCTTAAATTCCCCCCAATCTAAAGGCCTTATCTTAACCGGAATACCTATCTTCCCTAACTGATGGGCTATGGACTCAGCTATCATGCTGTGCCCTTCATCCATATTATAAGCCAGCACCAGGGGAGAAAGCCCCTTACCCTCGGGATAACCTGCCTCTTCCAAAAGTTTTTTCGCTTTGTCCTCATCATGGGTATATCCCCACATCTCATTCCGATAGCTTCCCAATCCTTCCGGCACCACTCCTTTAAGCGGGATATAAGCTCCCCCCAGCACATTATCAATAATAGCCTGGCGGTCAATCGCATAATTTATCGCCCTTCTAAGCTGATAATTGCCTGCCAGGGGCTCTCTTTCCAGATTAAACCCTATACAGTAGGTGGCAAAAAGGTTTTTCTGAATCATAAGATCTTTGTACTCATCACTACCCTGCAGGTTTTTTATTTCTTTTAAAGGCACTTTATCCAGATAATCCAGCTTGTGGGCTTTATATTCACCAAGAGCCGAATAAGGATCTCTAAATATCTTTATATTCAGGGCAGAAACTTTAGGCCCTTTCCCATGGTAATTTTCATTCTTCAAAAGGATTATATTGCCGTCTTTAGATTCTTTAAAAACAAACGGCCCGGTTCCGGGAGGAACTTTTACCTTATCATCCAGATCATATATATAAAAAACAGGATTGGCCAGCATATAAATAAAAGCAGAATTAGGTTCCTTAAACCTGACCCTTACCGTATACTTATTTATCACCTCTATTCCTGAAACCTCCGGACTTTTGCCTTTAAGCCTTTCCTCACTGCCGGCAATAGATAAAAACATGCTCATGTCTGATATCTCTTTAGTATTAACAAAACTATTTTCCCAGGACTTTTTTACATCATAGGCCGTAAAAATTTTGCCATTATGAAACTTTACATCAGGCTTCAAGCATAAAAGCAAACTTTTCCCATCACCGGAATATTTCCAGTTAACTGCCAGGTTAGGCCTTATGCTGCGGCTTTCTTCATCATAACACACCAATCCTTCATACATAGCAGAAGCAATCAGCTTTTCTTCATTACTGGTAAATAGCGGAGGAGAAATATTATAAATATTCCCCACCACTCCCAAATTAAAAGGCCTTACATCAAGGTTGGACACCGACATTATCCGGTTCTGAGCCCATATAATGCCTATTATTAAAATAAACAGGCCCAAAAAAGATGTAACTACTGCTGCTTTCCTGAATCTTATATACATAAATATCCCCCCTGTCACCGCCGCCCAGCCAGGCTATCAACAATATATTTCCTTACAAGTAAATATATTCCTGCAAAGGCAAAAAAATAACCGGATACATCCGGCTTTCCGCTTTATCTATTCTTCATATATAGCTTTGTAGGCTTCATAGGCCTTGAGCACATTGCGCACATACTCTCTGGTTTCCGGGAAAGGTATATTATCAAGCTTTTTAAGATCTCCATCCCATCTTCCTTCATTCAGCCATTCCCTTACATTGCCACGCCCTGCATTATAAGCAGCTATGACCAAAGGCAAATTGTTGTCATACTCCCTGGCAAGATCTGCAATATACCAGCAGCCAAACTCTATATTAACCTCCGGGTCATGCAGCAAGTCGGCATGGAAATTATCCATCCCTTTCTGTTTGGCTATCCAAAAGGCCGTATCCGGCATGATCTGCATAAGCCCTTTGGCTCCTACTGAAGATTCAGCTGAGGTCTGATACTTGCTTTCGGTACGAATGATGGCAAAAACCAGATAAGGATCTATATTATTTTGATGGGCATGGGCAAAAACTATTTCACTGTGCGGCTTGGGATAAAAAACAGTAATCCATTTAGGGAAAGTCAAAACTACAGCCATAAAAACCAGTATAAAAATCCATATCGCGACCGCCAGGCGGGAAGACTTATTCTTTCTCAAAACAAAACCTCCAGGATCAATATATATATTCTTACTATAAATTTATTTTAGGAACCTTGTCTTATTTCATTAAAATATTTAACGGTTTTAGCTATTGTTTCCTCCATGCTATGGCGGTTATCTATTACCACCTTCGCTCTTTTAGCCTTTTCATCAAGCGGCATCTGGGCTTCTATTCTCTTTACCGCATCTTCGAGGCTTATATTATCTCTCCGGCATAACCTTTCTATTTGCGTTTCACGGTCTACCCACACCACCCACACTTCATCACATATGCGATCCATATGGGTCTCATATAATAAAGGCACCTCCAGGACTACTATCGAGTCAGTTTTTTCTGCCTTAAGCCTTTGTATCTCTTCCTTAAAAAACTCCATAATCCTGGGATGGGTTATCCTGTTTAGTTTCTGCAGGAGAAGAGGATTGTCAAATACTATTTTCCCTAATTTTTCACGATTTACAGTCTGGTCAGGATTCAATACCTCTTCCCCAAATTCTTCAACAATATCATGCCAGGCTGGCTTATAAGGCTCTATTATCATATGGGCTACCTTATCGGCATCAACAACATAAGCCCCTAATTCCCTCAGCTTTTTGGCAACCGTGCTTTTTCCGCTGGCAATGCCGCCCGTTAAGCCTATTATCTTCACCCTCTATCACCATCACTTTTTAGAAAAATTCTATCATGCCGATAGCTATAAAAATCAAGCCGGAGACTAATGCTGACCAATGCTTATATTCCTGGCTCTTAACCAGATTTCCTGTAAAAAGCCCGGCTTCTACTAAAATAAATTTTATCATACCTACCAGCCCTGCAGTAAGTAAAATATTAAAACCAGCCATAGCCATGCCTATTCCTGCCCCAAAAGCGTCCATAGCCAGGGCAAGGCCCAAAAAGAACGCTTCCCGGCTGCTTATTTCACCCGAAGAATCAAAATCTGCCTTTACAGGTTCCTTTAATATCTGAATAATTATTCCCAGCGATTTTATGCTAAAAGTCAGCAGAGGTTCACCATCTTCAGCTATTGACGATATCCTTTCCCGGCAGGCACAAGACAAAAAATAAAAACCTACCAGTATAAGCAGAGCCCCTCCCGTCATTTTGGCCCACAGAGGAGGCAAAAGAATGCTTAATCCCTTGCCGCACAGCATAGAAAAGGTTACCGCACAGGCAGAAGCTAAAGATATAACTATCAGAGAAAAAATAGGGATCTTTATTTTTCTTATTCCATATGCTATACCTGCCATAAAACCATCTGCACTAACCGCCAGCGAAAACAGCAGAACAGATAAAAGCTCCATGCTAAATCCCACTCCTATCCAC
Source organism: Thermosyntropha tengcongensis (assembly GCF_055381335.1). Taxonomy (NCBI): domain Bacteria; kingdom Bacillati; phylum Bacillota; class Clostridia; order Eubacteriales; family Syntrophomonadaceae; genus Thermosyntropha; species Thermosyntropha tengcongensis. Next base: position 345,031 of record NZ_AP042437.1, on the reverse strand, counting down.
CTGGTAATTTTGTAAGCACTATATATATATGGATAAGAGCTGTAAAGTGTGATAACCCTACTTCTGGCAGTTAGGGCAAAAATAACTGCTTCTCCCCCCTATTTTCTCCCGGTTAATCCTGGTGCCACAGAGCCTGCATTCTTCTCCCTCCCGGCCATATACGGCAAGGAAGTTTTGAAAATTGCCGCTCTTTCCATATCCGTCCCGGTAATCCCTGAAAGTAGTCCCTCTTTCCTTTATGCTTTTTGTCAGGACTTCCTTTATCGCCTTACATAGAGCATCTATTTCGCTGTAAGTAAGGGACAAGGCCTTCCTATCCGGCCTTATCCCTGCTCTAAAAAGAGCTTCATCTGCATATATGTTTCCTATTCCTGCTATAACATTCTGTTCAAGCAGAAGGCTTTTAATGGTTGCTTTCCTTTTGCCCGCCACCTGCCTTAAATATTCACAGTTAAAGTCATCTTCCAAAGGCTCCCTGCCCATACGGCTGAAAAACGCATTAAGGTCATGCACCAGCCATATTCCGCCAAAACGCCGGGGATCCTGATAGATAAGCTTATAAGAATTGTCCAGATAGATTATGCTGTGTATATGGGGCTCATCTATCAAAATCTCTTCCGCAGCCACAAAAAAGCGTCCGCTCATTCCCATATGCAGGACTATATTAAAATTATCTTCCAGCTTTAAAATAAGGAACTTGCCTCTACGCCTTATATCTTCTATCTTTCTTCCATAAAGCTCCTTTAAACGGTAATCCTTAAGCCTTAAAATATCTTCCCTTTTGATATCAATATGTTTAACTCTGGCTCCACACAAAAAGAGAAGCGACTGTCTTATTGTTTCCACTTCCGGCAGCTCAGGCAAATCTATACCTCCCCAACTTCTCTATACTAAAGGCTGCATGTCATACCAGTTCATCCCCGCCTTAATCGATACCTCAAGGGGCACTTTCAGCTTTATGGCATTTTCCATGCAGGATCTTATGACCTGGACTGTCTCTTCCAGTTCTTTTCGCGGCACTTCAAAAATAAGGTCATCATGTACCTGCAGGAGCATCTTCCCTCTTAATCCCCGGTCTTTCAATTCCCTATCAATCTTTATCATAGCCAGTTTAATTATATCAGCTGAAGTCCCCTGTACCGGAGTATTGAGCGCCATGCGCCTTGCTAAAGCCTGCAGGGTCTTATTCCCGGAATTAAGTTCCGGCAGGTACCTGCGCCTCTTTAATATAGTTTCCACATACCCATATTTTTTACCCATTTCTACTACTTCTTCCATGTATTTTTTAACTCCCGGATAGCTGTCAAGATAGCTTTCGATATATTCTCTGGCCTCTTTGCGGCTTACCCCTGTATCCCTGGCCAGCCCAAAATCGCTTATACCGTAAATAATGCCAAAATTAACTGCTTTAGCCCGCCTTCTCAATTCCTCATCCACTTTATCCAGAGGCACCTTGAATATTTCGCTGGCTGTCCGCCTGTGTATATCTATCCCTTTAATAAAAGTATCAATAAGTACCTCATCTCCGCTTATGTGGGCAAGCGACCTCAAATCTATCTGGGAATAATCTGCTGATACCAGGACACAATCCTTATCAGCTACAAAGGCTTTTCTTATCCTTCTTCCTTCCTCCATCTTCACCGGAATATTCTGCAGGTTAGGCTCTACACTGGACAGCCTGCCGGTTACGGTCTGCGCCTGCTTGAAAATAGTATGCACTTTTCCCGTCCGGGGATGGATAAGGTTAGCCAGCGCATCAGTATAGGTGGATTTCAGTTTGGCAAGCTGGCGGTAGCCTAATATATAAGGGATTATCTCATGCTCGCCATACAACTCTTCCAGCACTTCCACCCCGGTAGCGTAGCCGGTTTTAGTCTTTTTCACCACTCTAAGCCCCAAATCTTCAAAAAGCACTTTTCCCAGCTGCTTGGGAGAATTAATATTAAACTCTCCTCCCGCCAGGGCATAAATCTTTTCCTCATATTCCTTTATTCTTACGGAAAATTCTTCTGACAATTCCCTCAAAACAGAGGCATCTACCTTGATTCCCGCCATCTCCATAGCAGCCAGTATAGACGAAAGCGGCATTTCCACCTTATCCAGGAGCTCTATGAGCTCTTCAGGAGTAGCCTTATAAATTGCATGGTAAAGCTCATTAAGCTTTAAAGCTTTTAAGGAAAAATTATCTTTTTCTATTCTGATCCCCAGGAACTTTAAAAAAAGATCGCAGACCTCTTCAGCATTAAGGGAAGGATCATTAACATAAGCCAGCAAAAGGGTATCTCCTTTAATCCCTTCCAGGCTTATGCCGAAGCGGCTCAGTATAACCTGCATGAACTTGGCATTATGCACAATTTTCTTTATCCCGCTGTCTTCCATAAGCGGCTTAAGCCAGAATATCCTGGCTTCCCGCTCCAGAGAGAGATGATACACCTTTTCTCCCAGGGCACAAAAAATCTCCTTAAGATTAGCCCACATGGGATGGTGATAATCTGCCTTAAAAACTAAAGAGATCTCTCCCCCTTCAGAGGCCTTTTGCAGAAGATTTAAAGCTTCTTCTTCACATTCTATCTCTTCCATCTCCAAATCCGAAAGCAGAGCTACTTCTCCTGTCTCTTTATCTCCCTTCTTTTCTAAAGCCTGTAAAAAGCTGTTGAACTCAAGCCTTCTGTACAGATCTCTTAAAGCCTCAAAATCTGGTTCCCGCCTTTTAAATTTTTCAAAATCACATGCTATCTCTATATCTCTTTTGATAGTAGCCAGCTCCCGGCTTAAAAACGCTACCTCTTTTTGCTCCTTTAATTTCTCAGCTATCTTGCCGCCTTTTACCTCATCGATATGAAGATACAGGTTTTCCAGATTTCCATATTCTTTAATCAGCTTTACAGCAGTTTTAGGCCCTATGCCGGCAACTCCGGGAATATTATCAGAACTATCCCCCATCAAGGCTTTTATTTCAACCAGTTTATGAGGTTCTACTTCCCATTTCTTTTTCACTTCTTCTTCATCATACACCACAATGTCAGTTATGCCTTTTCTGCTCATCAGTACCTTTACTTTTTCTGATACCAGCTGCAGAGCATCCCCATCACCGGTAACAATAACCGTCTCCATGCCCGCCTGTTCTGCCTGATAGCTTAAAGTGCCTATTATATCATCTGCTTCATACCCTTCCAGCTCCAGATAAGTTACATTAAGAGCTGCCAAAACCTGCCGTATAAGCTCAAACTGTCCTAAAAGCTCCTCCGGTGCAGCAGCCCGGTTAGCCTTATAATCTTCATACATTTCCTTGCGAAAAGTTTTTTTGTCTTTATCAAAAGCAACTACTACATGGGTAGGATTCTCCTCTTCCAGAACCCGGTTAAACATAGTCAAAAAACCATACACCGCATTGGTAAAAACCCCCTCCCGGTTATGTAAAAGGGGCAAAGCGTAAAAAGCCTTGAAAAGCAGGCTGTTTCCATCAACCAGCATAAGTTTTTCTTTACTCATAGTCCCCACTCTCCGCAAGATTACTCTTGTTTATTATAACCGTTCTCCTGTCTGATTAGGCCAAAAATAAATAAAAAATCCCATAAAAAAACAGGACTTCTCGTCCTGTTTAACTGCTACCTAAATATTTTATATTTTTTACGGCTTAATATTTTCTACCAGATATACCTTTAAAGTAATTTTCGCCATCTGTTCTTCTATATCACTTTTGGCCTGATTTAATTCTTTAACCTTTTTCTCCAGATCAGCCCTGGCTGCAGTGTTTCCTTCCCTATCGGCCTGAGCCATTTTTTCATTTAAAATATTTATCTCTTCCTGTATTTTATTATATTTTTCCGTCAGCTCAACCTGGCTGCGGGAAGTGCTGCTGACTTCTCCTATATAGCTCAGCTGTTCCATTATCACATCAGCTTTATCCTTTTCCACCGATAACTCTATGGCTTTAGCCACACCACCAGAAAGAGGCTGCATCCCATCGATTACTTTATATTCAGCCTGGTTAGCCTGCGCCAGTTTTATAACCTCTTCTGCTGATTTATCAACATCGCCTACCTTAATCTGGGCAGCCATCTGTTCTGCCAGATAAGTCGTTAAAACCCCTTTTTTCTCGGTACTGCCAGGTTTGGCAGGTGTTAATCCATTACCCTTATCAGCCACCGTCATATTTTTACGGTTATCAATAACCACCTGCTTTTCATCAACACCAGCTACCCTCTTTTCATCTTTAGATCCTCCTGCCACATTCATTAACCGGCTCCAGGGGCCTTTTTCAACTACCGCCACATTTTTATCCCCTTCACTTTCTTTGTCCCGCCACAGGGAAGCGATATTTTCTACTGGCAAAATACTGTTTATATATATGCCAACAAGGAGTGCAATACCAGCAATTCCTGCCGCCAGCCATCCCTGTCTTTTAGGTTTGGAGGCCTCACGCAGAGAAAATACCTTGTTCTTTTCTTCCAGTATGCGTCTTCGCACATCAAGAGCCAGGCCTTCCGGACAAGGAGGAACCTCTATTTTATTAAGGCAGGCAGATATAAACTGCATTTTCTCCAGTTCCTGACGGCAGAAAATACAGCCTGCCAGATGCGCTTCCACCAACCTATTCTCTTTTTCACTGGTCATTCCATCCATATAAGGGGACAATAAGTCCCTTATCTGATCACACCTCATAATCTCTTTCCTCCTCGCTTTTTTAGACGCGAGGTTTAAAGCAAAAGTTCCTTATCTTCAATTTTTTTTCGCAAAATATTTCTGGCCCGGTTAAGCCTGGACTTCACCGTTCCCACCGAGCAGTTGAGGATTTTGGCAATTTCTTCATAGCTCAAATCCATCATATCTCTTAAAACAATAATCATCTTATGTTCAGGTTTCATCTGATTGAGAAAAGCTAATATGTATTCGGAAAATTCCCGTCTTTCATATATTATGTCAGCAGAAGGTGAAGGGTCCATTATATCTTTTTCCAGTTCATCCCCATCTTCCGTAGCCAGCGGTTCATCCAGGGATAAGGGGATAATCTTGCGCTTTCGCCTCCTTAACTCATCCAGGCATACATTGGTAGCTACCCGGTAAAGCCAGGTGCCAAAGCTGGAATCCCCCTTGAAAGTCCTGAGAGAGCGAAAGGCTTTCAAAAAAGTTTCCTGGGTCATATCATAAGCATCTTCTTCATTCCCCATATATCTATAAGCCAGAGCATATACCTTATTCTGATATCTCAAAACCAGTTCTTCAAAAGCTGCCACATCTCCCTGCAGGCTTTTCTTTACCAGTTGATCATCCGTATTCATGTACAATTTCCCCTTTTGGCAGTTATTTTCTCGCCTCTCTTTTGCTAAAACCCCTTTCTCAAAATTTTTCAACAAAATAGATGAAAATCCTTTTTCCTCCTTATGGAATAATCCTCATCATCCCAACCATAATTATAATACATTTTATATTCTATGTCTTTTTCATCTATCTTGACAACCAACCTGTCAGTCTTTATAATAGTATTTGCGTTTAAGTTAAATAGAAAGGCCAGAGTGTCGGAATTGGCAGACGAGCGCGACTCAAAATCGTGTGCCTTTGGCGTGTGGGTTCGAATCCCACCTCTGGCACCATATAAGAAGCTAAAAAGCAGTTCATAACTGCTTTTTATTTTTTATTCCCGCAAGCAGATATTGCTAAATTATTTCTAATATTCTAAAATTTAAACTGTATCTTCGCTTTTTAACCTTGGGAGGCGCTAACCATGAGGAAAGAATATATAGTATTTTTCTCTCTTATACTGGCAGCTGCTATAACTGCCGGCTCTACTTTAAGCCTTGCTGATAACGCCCAGGCTCTGGTCAAATACAGCACCGCCCAGCAAAAAGAAAACCAGAAACCTGTAGATAATGAAAAAAATCAAAGCGCTTCTGAAGAAAAAAGAAGCGAGAAAACATATGCTGATCCTTCTTCAGCGCTTAAGTTAAACCCCCAGGATGCCCAAAAAACAAGCTACATCTATATCGCCGATGAAAATAAGCCTGTAAGCCTTACAGAAGAACAAAAAGCCCAGGTTATGGCTATGCTAAAAGAACTGGGCATGAAGAGCGAAGAAGAATACAGCCATTTTCTGCTTAAATTTCAGGAAGAACATAATTTACCCCCTACCGGCCAATTAGATTCCCTTACCCTGGAACTTATAGTCAATCAGGTCCAGATTGAACGCGCTATGGCACAAATCAGAGCAGCCCACCGCAGATAGTTGCCCCAAAATTATTTTTTGAATATTTTTTATTTTTATTTTTTATAAAAACGACAAAAATGGTATAAAACTTTCTTCTTAAATATGTTATTATTATTTATGTGGAGAGGAATTTTTCCCCCCTTTAATTTCCCTTCCCCAATTATCAGTAATAATTTGGTGTTCCAAAAATATAATATATTGGACATGCTTATTTAAATCTAATTTGGAAATAGGTTTTCTCTTTAAGCATACATGCTCGCTATTACTTCTGGTAATTCTACGGGGGGTGATATTAAAAAACAGGGGTATAAGTTTACCAAACCAGGGTTTTAAAATTTTTAAAAATTATGAGGGGGTAATATGATGGCTATTGAAAAAATTGCTGTTTTAGGTGCTGGAACAATGGGAATGGGTATTACCTGGGCAGTTGCTAGCGCAGGTAAAAAGGTCATTGTTTATGATATCAAGCAGGAAATAGTAGACGGCTGTATTGCTAAAATAGGCAAAGGTTTGGCCAAAGCAGAAGAAAAAGGCCAGGCTCCTGCTGGTGCCAAAGATTTCGTATTAGGCAATATCACCGGAACCGTCAATCTGCAGGATATCGCAGAAGCTGATTTCGTTATCGAAACTGTAGTCGAAAATATCGATATTAAGAAAGAACTCTACAAGAAACTCTCTGACATAGTAAAACCCGAAGTAATCGTGGCTACCAACACTTCTTCCCTGCCCATAACTGAAATTGCTGCTTGCTTCGCAAGACCTGACAAGGTTGTAGGTATGCACTTCTTCAATCCTGCTATGGTTATGCAGTTAATAGAAGTTATCCCTGCTCTGCAGACTTCTGAAGAAACTGTAGAAACCGTAATAGCTCTCTCCAAAGAAATCGGCAAGAAGCCCATCAAAGTAAAAGAAGGTCCTGGCTTTGTTGTAAACCGCATCCTCATCCCCGGCATGAACGAAGCTGCTTTCATCCTTATGGAAGGCCTGGCAACCATCGAAGACATAGACAAAGCTATGAGGCTCGGTGCTGGATGGCCGATGGGTCCGTTCACCCTTGCTGACATGGTTGGTCTTGACATAGCTCTCGAAGTTGCCAATGTCCTCTTCAGAGAAACCGGAGATCCCAAATATCGTCCTGCTCCCATCATCAAACAGTATGTACGCGCTGGATGGCTGGGCAGAAAGACTGGCAGAGGCTTCTATGACTACAGCCAGCAGAAATAGTTTTTAGTCGGGGGAATTAGAAGGAGGTTAATTCATGTCTTATCGTGAAAAGCAATTCGAAACCATAATAGTTAAATTCGAAGAGCCGGGTATTTGTATAATGCAGCTCAATCGTCCCAAAGCATTTAACGCAGTAAATGTTACCATGCTGGATGAAGCATATGAAGCTTTGACCGGAGCCAATGACGATCCTGAAGTAAAGGTCATAATCATAACCGGTAACGAAAATGCCTTTGCTGCCGGTGCTGACCTTAAGGCAGTTAAAGATTACAATGCTTTCCAGGCCAGAGACTTCCTGGACAAGGTACACCGCACCATATTTGCTATCGAAGACAACCATAAACCGGTAATCGCCGCTGTAAACGGCCTCGCTCTGGGCGGCGGACTGGAAATGGTGCTTGCTTCTGATATAAGAATAGTTGCTGATAATGCTACTCTGGGACTTCCCGAAATCAACCTGGGCATATTCCCGGGAGCTGGCGGAACTCAGAGATTCCCGCGTTCTTCTTCCATCTGCATAGCCAAGCAGTACATATTCACCGGCGAATTCTTCAATGCTCAAATAGCTGAAAAAATAGGCCTGGTGAATATGGTAGTTCCTGCAGCTGAAGTTATGAACGAGGCTATCAAGTTTGCCAAGAAGCTGTGCAAGAAATCACCGCTGGCTTTAAGAGAAGCCAAGAACGCTATCAATATGTCCATGAATACCGATATCAAAACCGGAAGCCGCTTAGAACAGCTCGGCTGGTCCATGCTCTTCTCTTCTGAAGACCAGAAAGAAGGCATGTCTGCATTCCTGGAAAACAGAAAAGCTGAATTCAAAGGTAAATAATTCATGAAGGGAAAGGGGTTGCCTGTTTAAACCCAAAACCACTCTATATTAAAAAGGTCTGCACTCTATAAAGGTTTAGACAGCAAACCTGACGGCATACAAAAAGGCTGCCTAAAAGGCAGCCTTTTTATTTCGTAAAGTAAACTTCTTATTTTACCTTGGCCAATCCCTGATAAACCTTTCCCCGCGGAGTATCCATGGTTATCAGCATATCATCTTTCAATATGCTGGTAGCATCCCTGGCGCCTACAATAACCGGAATATGATAGGTCAAGCCCATGATAGCCGCATTGGAAGTAAGCCCCCCTTCTTCGGCAATAAGCCCCCCTATCTTCTCCAGGAAGGGAGACAGCATTTCATCAGCACTGGTGGTGACAACTATGTCTCCCATCTGTATTTTAGCCAAATCTTCCGGATTAACGACAATTTTAACCTTGCCGCTTACTGTGCTTCCTATCCCCATACCTTCAAGCAAAACATCGCCTACCACATGTACTTTCAAAAGATTAGTCCCTCCCGAAACACTTGCTCTGGTGCCAGCAGTTAACACTACCAGGTCACCATGTTTGATATATCCTTTTTCCAAAGCTTTTCTTATTGATTCTTCAAAAAGGGCATCGGTTCCTTCCGTTTCATCAATAACTACCGGATATACTCCCCATACCAGAGCCAGCTTATTGAATACCCTGGCATCCGGGGTAGCAGCAATGATTTTGGCTTCCGGGCGATATTTGGCTACCATCTTTGCCGTATAGCCTGTACGGGTAGCAGTAATTATAGCTGCCGCATCCAGATTGGCAGCTGTGGCACAGGTAGCATAACTTATGGCATCAGTTACTGAATTGGTACGGTTGAGGGCTTTTTTGCGCAGTATTTCATCATAAGCCAGGTCTTCTTCCGCCCTTTTGGCAATGCGGGCCATCGTTTCCACTACTATAACCGGGTACTTGCCGGCAGCTGTTTCGCCTGAAAGCATTATCGCATCAGCCCCGCCGAATATGGCATTGGCCACATCCGAAACTTCCGCTCTGGTAGGTCGCGGGTTATTGATCATAGACTCCAGCATCTGGGTAGCTATAATCACCATTTTTCCAGCCTGGTTGCATTTTTCCACTATCTTTCTCTGCACCAGGGGCACTTCTTCCGCTGGTATCTCCACTCCCAAATCCCCGCGGGCCACCATAATGCCGTCAGCCACCTTTATTATATCATCCAGGTTATTTACTGCTTCCTGGCTCTCTATTTTGGCGATTATATCGATATCCGCATTCCTGCTTTCCAAAATGCGCCTTATCTCCAGCACATCATCAGCAGTACGGACAAAAGAGGCAGCAATATAATCTACTCCGTTTTCAATGCCAAAGATTATATCTTCCCGGTCTTTTTCGCTTATAAAAGGCAGGTTAAGAGGTACTCCCGGAATATTTACCCCTTTCTTCTCCCCTAATTCCCCGCCGTTTATTACCCGGCAGATTATGTCAGTATCTTTGATCTCTTCTACCAGAAGGCTTATGAGTCCATCTGCCAGCAGTATAGAAGTTCCTATCTCTATTTCTTCAGGCAAATGTGGATAATTTACATGCACCTCATTTTCATTGCCTATAATATCCCGGGTAGTAAGGACAAACTTCTGTCCGCTTTCAAGCTTTATTTTGCCTTTTTCCAGCTTTCCGGTTCGTATTTCCGGCCCTTTGGTATCCAGCATTATAGCCAGAGGTTCCTTCTTCCCCCTGGCCACCAAACGGAGATTATCAATCCTTTTCTTGTGTTCTTCATGGGTGCCATGGGAAAAATTAAGCCTGGCTATATTCATGCCTTTCTTAAACATTTCTTCCAGCACTTCCACACTTTCACTGGCAGGTCCAATAGTGCAAATTATCTTGGTCTTGCGCATACCGTCACCTCTTTTTAAATAGATAATATATCTGCTATCTTCGCATATTCCAAATCTGCCTTCTTAATCCCCCCTGCCACTTCTGCCAGAGGCACTTCATACAATTCTCCATCCCCTCTGGCCCCTACCATCACATCCCTTTTCCCTTCTCTTATTAAATCTACCGCTTTTTTACCCATAAGAGAAGCTAATATCCTGTCCCCGGCGGTGGGAATGCCTCCCCTTTGAATATGTCCCAGAATGGTAACCCTTACTTCTTTACCTGTCCTTGCTGCCAGCTCTTTTTGCAGCTTTTCCAGGGGGTAAACCCCTTCCACGGCCACCACTATACTGTGCAGTTTTCCTCTTTTCGCCCCTTTATTTATCTTCCAGGCTATCTTTTCTATATCTATCTCTACCTCAGGGATAACCAGCGCTTCCGCCCCTCCGGCCAATCCTGCCGCTACTGCCAGTTCTCCGCATTCTCTTCCCATAACTTCAATTATAAAAATTCTCCCATGGCTGCTAGCAGTATCCCTTATCCGGTTTATCGCCTCCAAAACTGTATTTACCGCTGTATCAAAACCAATAGACCTGGTATAAGGAACATCATTATCGATAGTAGCTGGTATGCCTACAACATTTATCCCGGTTGCGGAAAAAACATGGCCTCCCTGCAAACTCCCATTCCCACCAACAACCACCAGGTCTTCAATCCCCAATCCCTTAAGGTTTTCATAAGCCTTTTTTCGTCCTTCATCAGTCATGAACCTGGAAGAACGCGAAGTCTGCAGGATGGTTCCTCCCCGATGGATTATATCCGCAACTGATCCAGCTTCCATTTTCACCAGCTGCCCATCAATTAACCCCTCATAACCTTTTTTTACCCCATATACCTCCATGCCATAATATAAGGCAGTCCTTACCACCGCACGGATAGCGGCATTCATGCCGGAAGCATCTCCACCGCTGGTCAAAACAGCTATTCTTTTCATTTAACAGGCCTCCTTAAAAATCATCCGCTCTTACTCCCGCTCTGCGCGCTTTCACTGGTTATAACTCCATGTTTGGTATAGATTTCGGCATGTCCGCGTATCTTCATGGCTGAAGTGTGTTCAGTAAACTGGAGAAGCATAACTTCCCCTTTGTCAAGCTTTTCTGTATGATGAAACTTGGTATCTTTTCCCCTGGTCAATCCAATAATGGTAACCCCATTCTCTAAAGCCTTCACTACTACATATTCTTCTCCCAGATAGTTTTGATTCATGCAAATCCCTCCTTAATCAATCTTCAAGCAAACCATACATTTCCCTTTCCACATATTCTCTCCAGTTCCTGCTTTAGTTCAAGGCTTGGCCTTACATTATAATCATCTTTTAATACCAGAGGCTTTCCCTGGCGGCGGTACAAAATCACCCTGATCCTTCCCCTGTTTTTGCTTAATAAAGTGGTGAGCTCCTTCTTCAGGCTGTTTTCGTCCTCCACTCCTTCCGGCAGCTTTATATGCAGTTCACTTATATCAGAAGATAATCTCTTTACCCGGTTAACCACCAGTTTGGGCTCCTCATCCTGGTTGTTGTAATATCCTTCAATAACCAAAGGATAGTCAGTCTTGATGCTGTTTATATTGCTGCGATAAGCAGAAGGGAACAAAAACGCTTCCATACGCCCGGTAAAGTCCTCTACATGAAACCTGGCATAACTTTCCCCTTTGCGGCTGGTCAGGCGCCGCAGGTCCACCACCATGCCGGCTACCTGTACATGGACTTCTTCATCTTTCAGCCTGAGCTCTTCCAGGTTATGAGTTGTAATAAGGGGCAAAATTTCCCGGTACTCTTCTAAAGGATTGCGGGAAACATAAAATCCCAGTGCCTCTTTTTCCCGGCGCAGGAACTCGTCAGCACTGAATTCTCCCACCTCAGGCAAAGCAGGCTCTTCCACCATGGCTTCCGCTGCTCCAAACAGGGAAAGCTGGTCACTTTGCTGGCTTTCCCTTATGCTGGCTGCCAGCTCCATATATTCTTCCATCACCATGAGGGCCTGCCTGCGGGTTATGCCCAGGGAATCAAAACAGCCAGCAGCAATAAGGTTTTCCAGCATTCTCTTGTTTATAACTCCCAAATCTACCCGCCTGCAGAAATCAAAAAACGAACGAAAAGGCTTTTCCTTGCGCACTTCCACAATATTTTTCACGGCCGCCAGCCCTACATTTTTTATCGCTCCCAGCCCAAACCTTATGCCTTCCTTTACCACAGTAAAGTTTTCAAAACTCTCATTTATATCCGGCGGCAGGATATTTATGCCCAGCCGGCGGCATTCCTTGATATAAAAAACCACCTTGTCCTGGTTATCTATCACACTCGACAGAAAAGCACACATGTATTCAGTCGGGTAATGAGCCTTAAGGTAGGCGGTCTGGTAAGAAATCATGGCATAAGCAGCTGAATGGCTTTTATTAAAACCGTACCCGGCAAAGCTTTCCATCAGATCAAATATATGTCCGGCTATCTCAGCATCTACTCCATTCCTGGCTGCTCCACTTACAAATTTATCCCTCTGGGCTTTAAGTTCTTCCGGCTTTTTCTTGCCCATCGCCCGTCGCAGCACATCAGCTTCTCCCAGAGTAAAACCGGCCAGTTCTTCCGCTACCCGCATTACCTGCTCCTGATATAGCATAACTCCGTAAGTTTCCTTTAAGATATTCTCCAGAGCAGGATGCAGATACTCTATTTCCTGTTTTCCATGCTTGCGGTTTATAAAATCTTCCACCATGCCGCTGCCCAGAGGTCCGGGTCGGTAAAGGGCAATAACCGCGATTATATCTTCAAAACAGCTGGGCTTAAGTTCAGAAAGTATGCGCCTTAAACCATCACTTTCCAGCTGAAATACACCTATAGTATCCCCGCGGGATAAAAGCTTATAAACCTCCGGGTCATCAAGTGGTATATTTTCTATATCAATCCTTGTCCCATGCACCTTTTCTATAATATTAATGGCCCGGTCGATAACGGTAAGGGTTCTAAGCCCCAGAATATCCATCTTGAGGAGTCCTATATCTTCAACAGTTTCTTTGGCAAACTGGGTAACCACATGTCCTTCCGGAGTCTTCTGCAGGGGGAGAATAGAAGTAAGCTTCTCCCTCCCTATCACTACCCCGGCAGCATGAATGGAAGCATGACGGGGCATCCCTTCCAGTGCCCTTGCAATATCAACTATACGCCGGGTAGTGTAATCACTGGCATAAGCATTCATAAGCTCAGGGGATATCTGAAGCGCCCGGTCGATAGTTACCCCCAGTTCGGCCGGGACCATTTTGGCTATCTTATCCACTTCACTGTAGGGTACATTTAATGCCCTTCCCACATCGCGTATGGCAGCTCTGGCTGCCATAGTCCCAAAAGTTATAATCTGGGCTACCTTATCGGCGCCATACTTGTTAATAATATAGTCAATAACCTTATCCCGTTTTTCAAAGCAAAAATCAATATCGATATCCGGCATGCTCACCCTTTCCGGATTCAGGAAGCGTTCAAAAAGCAGGTCATATTTTATGGGATCTATAGTAGTAATGCCTAAAACATAAGAAACCAGGCTTCCCGCTGCTGATCCCCTGCCCGGTCCTACCGGAATACGGTTAGCTTTAGCCCAGTTGACCAGGTCCTGCACAATTAAAAAGTAAGCTGCAAATCCCATGTCATTTATTATTTTTAGCTCGTAAAAAAGCCGCTCCTCCAGTTCCCGGGAAGGATGGGGAAATCTTTTTTTAAATTTCTTTAACACCAGTTCTGTCAAATAAGACTCTTCGGTATAACCTTCAGGAATGGAAAAATACGGGAGATGGAACTGCCCGAAGCTAAAATCCAGCCTGCACCTTTCTGCTATCAAACAGGTATTTTCCAGAGCCTGCGGGCAATCAGCAAACAGTTCCTGCATCTCCTCCTGTGACTTCAAATAAAATTCACTGCCGGGAAAACGCAAGCGGTTTTCGTCATCTACAGTTGAAGCAGTTTGGATGCACAAAAGGACATCATGTACCGAGGCATCTTTTTTGTCGATATAATGCACATCATTGGTAGCTACCAGCGGTATCCCCGTTTGCCCGCTTATCTTTTTTAACTGCTCACATACATATTTTTCTTTCCTTAAACCGTGATCCTGCAGTTCAAGGTAAAAATTGCCCCGTCCAAACAGTTCATCAAAAAAAAGCGCGGTTTTAGCTGCTTTATCATATTTTCCCTGTAAAAGGAGCTGGGGAATTTCTCCTGCTACACAGCCAGAAAGCGCAATAAGCCCCTCATGGTATTTTTCCAGAAGTTCGCGATCTACCCTGGGTTTGTAATAAAAACCTTCCAGATAAGCTCTGCTTACCAGTTCAATAAGATTTTTATACCCTTTTTCATTTTCACAAAGCAGGACCAGATGATACTGGTCATCATCTACCTTAACCTCCCGGTCAAAACGGCTGCGTAAAGCTACATAAACCTCACAGCCAATAAGAGGTTTTATCCCCTGTTTTTTAGCCTCCCGATAAAAATCAATAACACCGTAAAGCACTCCATGATCGGTAATGGCCAAAGCCGGCATCTCAAGCTCACAGGCTCTTTTTACCATTTCCTTGATGCGACAGGCTCCATCTAAAAGGCTGTATTCAGTATGATTATGTAAGTGTACAAAACCTGTCCTCATAACCTCTCCTACCCTGTAAGAAAAAAATATATATTATTTTATTATAACAAAAAAAGAGAGCCGTAAGCGGACTCTCTTTTTAATTGCCCCCTTTCTCATCCTTTTTTCCTCTCAGCCGCTTGCTCATAATGCCTCCTATCCTTCCACAGGCTGCATTGCTTAAAGAATCCCAGCCTTCCCTCTCTATCTGCTCCCACAATCCCAGTTCTTTGGCTATCTCTATCTTAAGCAAATCTTTTTCGCTTAAAACCTTTTCCTTTTTTTTATTTTTAATAATAACACCTCCGCTTAAAGTCTCTTTAATATATATATTCCCTTTAAGCAGAGGCTTTTTGCTTGCCAATTTAAGTAAAGCTATTCAAAAGCTGCTAAAGAAGTCTTTATGACTTCCATGCCGCTCACATAATAAGCCAGGCGGATTACTTCTTTAATCTCCTCTTCGGTAGCTCCCTTTTCCCTGGCTTTTTTGGCCAGTACCCTTACCCCTTCACTTGCCCCTTTACTTATATCCAGGGCTAGAACAATAAGATACCTGGTTTTTTCATCCAGAACGGAAGTAGCCATCGCCTTATCCAGGACTTCCTTAAGATAGCCATAAAATTCCCCGTCATATTCGCCAAACTTTTCTACAAACCATGGCAATCTATCCGGCATAAACGCTCATCTCCTTTCTCTTTTAAAAATACAAAAATTTTTAAATTTTAAAAAGGAATTTTAAGGAAAATATAGAAAATAGTTGTTATTATCTTATATTATTGAGGAGGATGCATGATGTTTTTTACTTTTTTAAATAAGGAAAACCCCTGTTATTTAGATTTTTCGATTTTCAAAAGCTACACTCCAGAAAAAGTATTATTTTACTATTACAATTCATCTATAAAAATACCAGTAGAATATTATCTACAATTGAGCAGGGAGGATGAATCTACCCCCGCCCAGAAAGAATGGCTCTCTTTCCTGGAAGACAACCTTAAAATAATCGAAGACATAGAAACATTTGTAGAAAATGAATACCTGGAAAGCATAGGACCCTACTATTACCCGCCTACCAATACCTGTTTCTATTTTACCAAAGGTAAACCGGAAGAAATTATTACCGCTTATGACTTAAGCATACTGGAAAATCTCAGACAAAGCCCTGATATGGATAAAGATATACACGACTACTACAAGGCGCGCAAAAACAGCAAAAAACCATATAAAACCAAAGAAGAGCTCCTGAAAGACATAAACATGTGCATATTAAGCCTTAAAGAAACGGAAACCTTGAACCGGCATATAAACTTCCTTAATAAATTGCTGGAAAACAGGTCGCAAATACTGGAACAGGAAGAAATAATGCCTTTTAAGCCTGATAATATACCCCCCAAACCCCAGAAACCGGAAAAATCTGGTCCTAATAAAGAAAACCTTATTTTCTTCAACTTCAGTAAAAAGGCCAAAGCCAAAAGTTCTGAAATCTATCACCAGGAACGCAAAATATATTTCATAAGGTACCGCGAATATGAAAAAGCCTGTGACCGCTATAAAGAAGTCCTGAAAGAATGGGAAAATGTAAGGAAGGATTTCATAGACAGGTGTCTTAGCGAAATCCGGGAAACTGAACTCAGGCTTAAACAGGCCCACCGCGCCTTAGATATTTACAACACCATCATCGAAAGATCCTATATCCACAGCGACTATCAGGAAGTAAAAACCCTGGAGTCTTTCCGGCACTACCTGGAAACCGGCCGGGCTGACAACCTGCAGGCCTGCATGAACATCTATGAAGAAGAAAAATACTGGCAGGAAATAAGGGATAGCCAGTACCGTATTGAAAACACCATATACTTTTTGCAAAGCCTGAACCTGGGAGAACATATAGAAGAAGAAATCCTTAAAAAACTGCGTCCCTTTGAAAACAAGACTGAAAATGAATTAAGCCAGGGATAAATATAGGCAGGATTTTATCCTGCCTTCCTTATTTTAAAACTGCATAAACTTCATCCTTACTATCCCTTCCAGTTCTTCAAAAGCAACTACTGCCACTGCCCGGTAAAGTATATCCCGCATATAATCCAGTTCCTCTTCATTTTCCAGGTACTGCGGCTCATTTTTCAGGGGATCTATGTATTTGTTCCTCAGCCTGATGGCTATTAACAAACAGCCGGTCAAAAAAGAAATATTTTCATTCTTTGTACTGCCGGCAATTAATCCCATAAACAGATACCAGGGGGTTAAAGATATATTATCGGGATTCATTTTTACATACGGATTATTGCAGAAAGCATAAAACAGCCGGGGGAAAACATCTTCCAGATAAATTTCCAGACCTTCCCTGTGGCTTCTTATGAGCTCTTTTATCTGCTCATAAATCCCGGCATAAGCTTCGTTTTTCACTTCTCTTTTGAGATCCCTTTTAATTCTAAGCCCTTCTTCCCCTATCCTTATACTTCCCAGCACCAGGTCTTCCAGTACCGCCACCAGCAAAAGCAGAGGATAGGCGCCATTATCCACCACCCCTGCCAGCCTCTTTTCCTTAAACAGCTGGTAAAAAAGCTCCGCTTCCAGCATATTTTTAAACCACACTGCCTGTTTGGGAGTATTTACCCGGTAAGAAATCCCAGGCACTTCCTGCTCTACAATCTGTTTTATGCCGGACATTAATCCTTCATCTACATCCGCCTTTATCTTATCTTTCAAAAGATACAATTCTTCCTTCATCTTCTGCCATCTCCGCTCTAAAAGGACATCATGCCAGGCCAAAGTAAGCATGATTTCTCCCGCTCTTTCCTTCAGCGCAGTTGATGCGGCATACAATTCATTTAATTTTTTTAAAACCAGGGCGCTTTCATTTTTGCCGCTTTCGATAAGCCGCAGCAAATTGTCATTTATCTCCTCCAGGATATTCATTATGCGCAAAGTAAGTTTCTGCATTTTTCCCACCAGATCGGCAGAATAATTGGCAAGGTCGCCTGCCATCTCTTCCCTGAACATTTTTATGCGGCTTTCCAGGGATTTCTGCAAAATGCCGGTAAACTGCTCTACCAGTTTGTAGACATCAAAATACTGGGTAATATCTTCATCTGCTGTCTGCCCCTTGACCTGCTCCATCAGCAGTTTATAAATGTATTCATAAAAAATCTCTTTCTCATTATTTAAAGCCTCTTTTAAGCTCCTGGACTTATTCGTGAGAAACCGGTCCAGATCATCAATATTCCTTACCGGCAAAACATCCAGTTCACCATTTATATTGGCAAGCAGCTCGATATTATCCCCCAGTTTATTTATCAGCTTATATCTTTCCTCATTCCCGGAGCGCACTATTTTCAAAACCGGCCTCATTTCATTTATATGTTTGGCCACTTCCCGGGAAAAATCTTCTCCCGCCTGCCAGAACCAGCGCAGATTTTCCTCAAAATCCTCATATATCTCATCCAGCAGGGGCTTTATAAATGCATTTACTTCCCGCTCAAAAACATCTTCACATAAAGGCTTTATCTCCTGCATAAGGCTCTGCACCTTGCCCTCTATCTCCCGGGAAACATACTGCACTTCTTCTGAATAGGCCAGCGCTTTTATAAATACAATTCCTATAAAAGCCAATCCCAGCCACACAAAAAACAGCGGATAAGAAAACATATCTGCCAGAGCCAGAAAAGCCAGTATATTTACCAGAACCAGCAGCCACAGGAGAATCCACAGACTGCTGCTGTGGTACATGCTTTTTCTAATCTTTGCCCAGAAATCCACGCAAATATCACCTCAAGATATATATCGCACAGCCAGCTAAAAAACTTAAGGAAATACTTTACCCTGAAAAAGCACGCCAACAAGGGGCGAAAGATAATCAACAGCCAAAAAAATAAATATTACCGCAAAGCAGGTCTTAAAAACTTCTGTTTTTACATGCCTGGAAACCTTTACTCCTATCTGGGCTCCCAGTACAGTACCTGTTCCCAGCAGAAGAGCCCCTTTTAAATCTACAAATCCATGCCAGAGCTTTATAAATCCTCCTGTAAAGGCAACAGGCAGCATGGCCAGCAGGGTAGTGGCAGCTGCTTTTTTGGGCTGCAGTCCCAGCATCCACATCATGGCCGGCACCATAATAAACCCCCCTCCCAGCCCCAGAAGGCCAGTAAGGCTGCCGGTAAAAAGCCCCAAAAAAATCAGGTAATAAAAAGGAATTTCTTTTTCTGTCCTGTTATCAGTTTCATCTCCGTTTTTAAAAGCCTGGTATGCTTCACAGGCCATCTTTACTGCCATGATAAGAAAAATAACGCCCAGAAGGCTTTCCAGTACGGCAACCTTTGAGGCCAGATACTGTTTGAAAACATAAGAACCGGCCAAAACTCCGGCTATTCCTCCCGCTGCCACATACAAACCGCTTTTTACATTTACATTGCCTTCCCGGTAATGTCCTAAAGCCCCGGAAACCGAAGTAAAAATAATGGCAAAAAGGGTAGTTCCTATCGCCATCGGAGTAGAAAGCCCCAAAAATATCTCGGAGGCAGGCAGTATGATTACCCCTCCGCCCAATCCTAAAACAGCCCCTATAATACCAGCTAAAATCCCCAGCAACAAAACTATTATCACATCCATGCCTTTCCATCCCTATCCAAAAAATATTTCCGGCACTATCAAGGCCGGAAAGATAAGTTTTTATATTAAGATTATAATAAAATCGGAGAGGAAAAGTTACAAAAATTTTAATCCCCTTATATACGCAGAAAGTTAGAAGTGTTCTCTTTAAGGCAGTCAAAAAACAGGCTCCGCCCTTTCTCATTCGCCACTACCAGAGAGCGGATAGAAAAAGCCCTTAAAGCATCATATACAGACAAAGTCCCTTCCGCTGAATCCTTGCGGCCGGTAAAGGGCAGTTCATCAGGCCCCCGCCGGCACTGGCTGTTAAGGTTCACCCTGGATACCTGATGTACGAGAATGTCAATAAGAGGTATCACATTTTCCGCCCGGCTGCCAAATATGCTGGCCTGCTGTCCATAATCAGAGGTAAAAAGGTAATCTTTTAACTGGTTTATATCCTTGAAAGGAGAAACTGGTATTACCGGGCCAAACTGCTCTACATGGTAAAGCTTCATCTCCCGGGTAACCGGGTAAAGTACAGTAGGATAATACAGCTGGGCAAAGCTTTTCCCACCCTGCTTATTTACTATCCTGGCCCCTTTTTGCACTGCATCTTCCACCAGTTCCCCCAGCCATTCTATTTTATTCCTTTCCGGCAGCGGAGTTACAGTAACTCCTTCTTCCCAGGGCATACCGCATTTCAGCTTATCTACTTCCCTGCATAAAAGATCTAAAAATTCCTCAGCTATTTCTTCCTCAACCCAGATATGCTTTAAAGCAGTACACCTCTGGCCGTTAAACTCTAAAGCCCCTTTTACACATTCTTTGGCTGCTTCAGGCAGAGCAGCGTCTTTAAGCACAAAAGCAGGATTTTTAGCCTCCAGCCCCAGTATAGTCCTGAGCCGGTTAGGATGAGGATGTTGATTTATGAGAAGCCTGGCTACCTGTGTTGAACCGATAAACCCTAAAACCGATATTTCTCCCGATTTTATTATAGGCCCAATAACTTCCTCCCCTTCTCCATTTATAAAATTTATAACCCCTTTGGGAAAACAGTCAGCAAATGCCGGCATAAAAAGGCATAAAGCCAGAGCTCCATAACGGGGGGGTTTTACTATAACCGAATTTCCCATAATGAGAGCAGGAATAAGCATGGCAAAAGTTTCATTCAGAGGATAATTAAAAGGTCCCATACATAAAACTATTCCCAGAGGAGTCCTCCTTATCTGGGCCATAAAGTTTTCAATACTTATTATTCTGCCGCTTTCTTTATCAAGCTCATAAAGGGTTTCCATAGTATCTTCAATATATTTTATAGTCCGGTCAAACTCATCAAGGCAGGCAGAATAAGGTTTGGCTATCTCCCACATCTCCAGCAGAGCAAAATCTTCTCTTAAATCCTTTATCCTGGCAACAAAATCCTCAAAACATTTTATACGTTCTTCTACCTTCATATAGGCCCATTCTCCCGTTCCCCCCTTATAAGCGTCGGCAGCTGCCTTAAGAGAAGTCAAAGCTTCCTTCTCAGTCAGCTGGGGATATTCTCCCACTTTCACCTGTTTTATATGGGAGCCTTCCTTTATCTTAATTGGGGAATACACTTCACTCCCCCTATCACCTTTTAAAATCTGGCCATTAACAAGATATCTGCGGCTTAAGGGATAATCTTTAACCTTAAAACTATCCGGTATATCTTTTATTTCTGGATAAAAAATTTCCCATCTCTGCAAGTTCATCCTTTGCCTCCCTTAATACAAAAAATTCATCATATTTATTTTTAACTGCCCTTTTTATTTCATGCGCCAAATTTGATTTGCTTTCATTGAAATCTGTTAAATCATGTAAATTATCCCCTTATTATGTAATCCCCCATGAGTCAAATAAACTGATAATTCATAAAAATTCAAATAAGGCAAATTTTAAAAACAATATAAAACAAAAATATTTATTCAAAACCTGAAGATTATGGTTTATAATTTTGTTATGAAGCAATAAACTTTTTTAATCTGCTTCATCGTATTATCTTATGCACAGCATGATGTGGCATCTTTTTAACCTGTAAAAATCCAACGAGGGGGGGAAAGTTGATGAAGGGCTACAAGGAAATTATAGCCAGCTATGCTAACGTTCCAGGGGGCATAATCGAAGCATATCACGCCATTCAGAAAGAATTCAGCTACCTGCCTGAAGAAGCAATTCTGGAAGCTGCCAAAGTATTTAACATGCCTGTATCCGAAGCCTACGGAGTTGCAACATTCTATTCCATGTTCTCAGTAAAGCCCAGAGGAAAAAATGTCATCCGGATATGTGAAAGTGCACCCTGTCACGTAGCAGGCGCAGCCGAAGTAGTAGCAGCACTGGAGAGGGAATTGGGCATCTGCATGGGAGAAAGCACTCAGGACGGTCTTTTTGCCCTTGAATTTACTGAGTGTGTTGGACAGTGTCAGGCTACTCCGGTAATCACTATCAACGGCAAGCCTTACCTTAATGTAAGTCCTGCCAAGATACCAGAAATCCTTGCTGAATACAAATAAAAACCTACCAAAATGACACGATGCTAATACCGTGAAAGGAGGGCAAAACATGGCCGAAGAAATGCGCATTGTTCTGCGCAACTACGGCAAAATCGACCCGCTTAAAATAGATGACTATATTGCCCAGGGCGGGTATAAAGCTTTGGAAAAAGCCCGTAGTATGGATAGGGAAGCATTAATAGAAGAAGTTAAGAAATCCAAGCTTAGAGGACGCGGAGGAGCTGGGTTCAACTGCGGCCAAAAATGGTCTTTTGCTTACCAGGCACAGGCTGATCAGAAATATGTAGTATGTAATGCCGATGAAGGTGAGCCTGGTACCTATAAGGACCGCCTCATAATGGAAAATGATCCGCATACCTTGATTGAAGGTATGGCTATCTGTGCTTATGCCATAGGAGCAACCAAAGGTTATATCTACTGCCGCGGTGAATATCCTCATCTGGTTGGCATCCTCAATACGGCCATAAGCCAGGCTAAAGAAAAAGGATTCCTCAAAGACTTCGATATAGAAGTAAGAAGCGGTGCTGGAGCTTATGTATGCGGAGAAGAAACTGCTCTCATAGAATCTATTGAAGGGCACAGAGGAGAGCCCCGCTTTAAGCCACCTTATCCGCCTTCTGAAGGTTTATGGGGTAAACCCACTATCGTAAACAACGTCGAAACTTTTGCCAACATACCGGTTATCGTAGAAAAAGGCGCTGACTGGTACGCATCTATCGGAGTGCCTTCTTATCCTGGCACCAAGGTATTTACATTAACCGGGGATATAAACAACAAGACCTTCTTTGAAGTTCCCACCAATACAACTATTCGCGAACTCATCTACAAATACGGCGGCGGCATCCCGGGCGGCAAGAAATTCAAAGCTGTCCAGATCGGCGGAACATCCGGCGCCTTTATCCCGGAAGAACTTCTTGATACCCCGGTAGCTTTCGACAATATGGCTGCCATTGGCGCTACTCTGGGTTCCGGAGCTGTTTTCGTACTGGATGAAACCCGGGACATCGTGGATGTAGTCACCAGAATCGCCAAGTTCTTTGAACATGAATCCTGCGGCAAATGTGCCCCCTGCCGTGAAGGTACCGCCAGAATGTATGAAATAATGAGCAAACTCAACAGTGGTAAAGGATCTATAAAGGACATCGAAACTCTATCCAGACTTGGTCGGGTTATGTCATGTTCATGCCTGTGTGGGCTGGGTCAGGCTGCCCCCGCACCAGTACTTACTACTATTAAACACTTTAAGGCCGACTATAATGCTAAATTAGTGTAGGAAAGAAGAGCAAAAAGGAGTGAAATGAATGGTTAATCTTACTATAGACGGAATTAAAGTCTCCGTTCCTAAAGGCTCAACCATCCTGCAGGCAGCTAAAGAAGTCGGTATCAAAATTCCTACTCTCTGTTATCATCCCGATCAGTCTGTTAAAGCAAACTGTAGGGTATGTGTATGTGAAGTTGAAGGGAATAGACTTCTTCAGGCAGCCTGTTCGACTCCGGTTACCGAAGGAATGGTAGTTAAGACGAGATCCCCTAAAGTCATTGAAGCCAGAAAAACTATATTAGAACTTATACTTTCCAATCATCCGCAGGAATGTTTAACCTGCCCCAGAAACCAGAACTGCGAACTGCAGGAACTGGCTGAAGAATACGCTATCCGTGATATTCCGTTTGAACATAAGGTCAGAGGTCTTGGCAAAGATACTTCCACACCTTCTATCGTCAGAGATCCTGACAAATGCATACTCTGCCGCCGCTGCATTGATGCCTGCAGTGTAACCCAGTCGGTATATGCACTGGGACTGGAAAACCGCGGACATCATGCTATGGTAGTTCCCTCCATGGGTAAGAGCCTGTTGGACAGCCCATGCGTAATGTGCGGTCAGTGCATCCATGCATGTCCGGTAGGAGCTATAACTGAAAATGAACAGATTGACGAATTCCTGGCTGCAGTTGCTGACCCGGACAAGATAGTCGTAACCCAGATAGCACCTGCTGTTCGTCTGGCTATAGCAGAAGAAGTCGGCATGAAGCCTGGCGAAATGCCGATGGATGTTTTTGTAGCCGGATTAAGGCAGATTGGTTTTGACTATGTGCTGCACACCAACTTCACTGCTGACCTTACCATTATTGAAGAAGGCCATGAGCTCTTAAAACGTCTCAATGAAGGCGGAGTTCTGCCCATGTTTACCTCCTGCAGCCCGGGATGGATTAACTTCTGTGAAACATTTTATCCGGATCTGTTAGACCATCTTTCCACCTGCAAATCTCCGCAGCAGATGTTCGGAGCCCTGGTAAAAACCTACTGGGCAGAAAAAATGGGCATTGATCCGGCTAAAATTTATTCAGTATCCATAATGCCGTGTACAGCCAAGAAATATGAAGCATCCCGTCCCGAAATGCAGGACAGCGGATATCGTGATGTAGACTTGGTTCTCACTACCCGCGAAATTGGAAGGCTCTTTAGAATGAGCGGAATCGACTTTACCAAACTGGAAGGCTCCAGCTTCGATTCCTGGATGGGCAAATACACAGGCGCTGCCGTAATATTTGGCGCTACCGGCGGTGTTATGGAAGCAGCTCTCCGTACCGTTTACGAAGTAGTAACCAAACAGGAGCTTAAAGATGTCAACTTTACTGCTGTACGCGGTATGGAAGGCATCAAGGAAGCTGAAGTTGACCTTAACGGCACGGTAGTGAAGGTAGCAGTTGCTCACGGCTTAAGCAATGCCAGAAAACTTATGGATCAGGTAAGAGAAGGCAAATCTCCTTACCACTTCATCGAAATCATGGCATGTCCTGGCGGATGTATCGGCGGCGGCGGACAGCCTATAACCAAATCTAATGCTCAGCGCCAGGTACGTATCGATGCCATCTATGTTGAAGATGAAAACTGCGAACTCAGAAAATCTCATGAAAATCCGGAAGTCAAGATACTGTATGATGAGTTCCTGCATGAGCCGTTAGGACATAAATCTCATGAGCTCCTGCATACTCATTACCATCCCAAAAACAAAAAGTACTTATAATATAAGCCATAATTAAAACTTCTTCCTGATAAAAAGGCAATAAGCTGATTTAGAGGGAAGAGCAGGCAAGATTTTAAAAACTCCTGCTCCTTTTCCCGGGAGCAGGAGTTTTTTTAGGAAAGGAGTCTTTTATGGATAAAAGGCTGGGAGTAGTAGGCATAGTAGTTGAAGATCGCCATTTTGCCCATGAAGTAAATAAAATAATAAGCGAATATGCAGATATAATAATCGGGCGCATGGGTGTCCCTTACAAAGAAAAAGAAGTTTCCGTAATATCCCTTATCGTAGATGGAACTACGGATCAAATCGGAGCCTTAACCGGCAAACTGGGAAATATCCCGGGAGTCAATGTTAAAAGTGCCTTGACCAAAAACAAAAGTTAAAGCCTGAAAACAAAAAAGAAAATTATCATCCCTGATAGCAAGGTATCTCTGAGTTAAAGGGGAGCTTAAATAGATTTAAGCTGCTTGCTCTATCAGGGCAGGCAGTTTCTTTTTAAGAACCCCTTAAAACAAAAACCAAAGGAGGTTATCTTTTATGATTATGAGCAAAGCGGAAGTTGAAAAATGGGTAAGTCAGGTTATAAAGCCGGAACAGATAGAAAAATATCTGGTAAATGGACACGATTTTATCGACGATGTGTTTATCCAGGAAACTCTCATGAAGAATAAAAATCCGGATAAATCAAGAATTCGGGAAATAATTGCCAAGTCCTTGGAGCTTAATCGTCTGGAACCTGACGAAACGGCAGCCCTTTTGAACTGTGAGGATGAAGAACTGTGGGAAGAAATGTATAAAGCAGGCGGGCAGATTAAGGAAAAGGTATATGGACGCCGGATAGTATTTTTTGCGCCGCTTTATGTAAGCAACTACTGTGTAAACAGCTGTGTCTACTGCGGATTCCGTTCGGAAAATGACAAATCCATCCGCAAACAGCTTACCATGGAAGAAGTAGCTGCAGAAGTAAAAGCCCTGGTATCCAAAGGGCACAAGCGTCTGATTGTAGTATTCGGCGAACATCCGCTGTCTGATGTCCATTTCATCGCCCAAACCTTAAAAACCGTATACAGCACCAAGGAAGGCAGGGGAGAAATCCGCCGCTGCAATGTAAATGCAGCCCCCATGTCTATTGAAGACCTGGAAATCCTGCGCGATGTAGGGATCGGAACCTTCCAGGTATTCCAGGAAACTTATCATCATGAAACTTATCGCCGGCTGCATCCCCGGGGAATCAAAGCAAATTACGGCTGGAGGCTTTATGCCCTGCACCGTGCCATGGAGGCCGGCGTAGATGATGTAGGCATTGGCGCCCTTTTTGGCCTTTATGACCCGAAATTTGAAGTAATGGGGCTTTTGATGCATACTATTGACCTGGAAAAGAGATTCGGCGGGGTAGGACCGCATACCATATCTTTCCCCCGTCTGGAACCGGCATCCAACACCCCGTTTACCAGACAGAGCAAGTACCTGGTCGATGACAAGACCTTCAAGAAACTGGTAACCGTAATCCGGCTTTCTGTTCCCTATACCGGCATGATCTTGACCGCCCGGGAAACCCCGGAAGTAAGGAGAGATGTAATACCGGTAGGAGTAACCCAGATAGACGCAGGTTCCAACATCGGCATAGGAGCTTACAGTACCGATACGGTTGACTACGACCGGCAGCAGTTTATACTGGGAGACAACCGCAGCCTGGATGAAGTTATAAGGGAAATGGCAGAAAACGGCCGCATAACTTCCTTCTGCACCGCCGACTACCGCTGCGGACGCACCGGCAACTATTTCATGGATATCGCCAAAAAAGGAAAAATTCATCATCTGTGTATGCCTAATGCCATACTGACCTTTAAAGAATATCTTCTGGATTATGCCAGTGAAGAAACCAAAAAAGTGGGAGAAAAGCTTATTGAGCAGGAACTTGAAGCTCTGCCCAGTGAAGCTCTGCGCAATACCGTAAAAGAAATGCTGTCCCGCATAGAAAAAGGAGAAAGGGACCTTTTCCTGTAAAGGATGGTGAAGCCATGAATTTTGCTGATTTAAAAAATAAAAGAGAGCTTAAGGATGAGGAAGTTCTCATCGAAGAATGCCAGCAGATAATAAACAGGCTGTACCCGTCCCTTAAATTCAGATGGGCTAAAATATATGGCAAACGCTGGTCTTTCCTCAAAGGAAACGGGGAAGACTTGAGCCTTTATTCGGAAAGATACCAGCTAAGCCCAAGAACCGGCATCATCCTTGATAATCCTGATGCTATAAGCTTAGAAGATAAAAAAGAACTCTTAACTGCACTTAAGGAGTGTTTCAATGATTAACCAGGACAAAATTCTCTACCTTTTAAAAAGCAAAGAAAAGGAAGAACTGGAAAACCTGATAGACAAAGCCGCCTCTGTACGTCAAAAAACGGTAGGCAACATTGTTTATTTGCGGGGGCTTATCGAATTTTCCAACATCTGCAGTTTGGACTGCTTTTACTGCGGGCTGCGCAGGAGCAACCGCCAGCTTGTCCGCTACAAGCTTACGGGAGAAGAAATCATTTCTCTTGCTCTATTTGCTTATGAACAAGGCTTTCAATCACTGGCCCTGCAGTCAGGAGAGATAAGAAGTGATGAGCACATTAACTGGCTGGCAGAAATAGTTTATAAGATAAAAAAACTGACCAGCGACAGTCAAAATCCCGGACTTGGCATTACCTTAAGCGTAGGCGAGCTTGATTATTACCAGTATAAAAAGCTCTATGAAGCAGGTGCGCACCGCTATCTCCTGCGCATAGAGACTTCCAATCCCCATCTTTTTGCCCAGATTCATCCTGCCGGGCAAAGTTTTGCCAAACGGCTGGAAGCCCTGCATTATCTCAAGGAAATCGGCTATCAGGTAGGTACCGGGGTTATGATAGGGCTCCCTTTCCAGACTTATGAAGACCTGTTAGCCGATCTTGTTTTTTTCACCCGGATGGACATCGACATGCTGGGCATGGGGCCTTATATACCTCATCCGGATACTCCGCTGGCTTCAGAGCAGGACAAGATAGAAGTAGACCCATATATTGCCACCTTAAAAATGATAAGTCTGGCCCGCATCCTGATGCCTGACATTAATATAGTCGCTTCCACCGCCTTACAGACAATTCATAAGGAAGGTTTGAAAAACGGGCTTAGAGCAGGTGCCAATATCGTGATGCCGGTTTTAACCCCGGAAGAAAACCGCCTTTATTATTCAATATATAAAGACAAAAAATATACTCCCTTTTCGGAACTCCTTGACACTATAAGAGAACATGGTTTTGAAGTAGGTTTATGGAAGTATGGAGACTCCCTCCATTATTTTTCACGAAAGAAAAAATAAAGATTAAAATTAAGGGAGGACAAACTATGCAGGAAACTCCACGTGCCAACCGTCTGCATATAGCTATTTTTGGCCGGCGCAATGCCGGAAAATCAAGCCTCATAAATGCCATTACCGGACAGGATATTGCCCTGGTTTCCGAAAAAGCCGGCACCACCACTGATCCGGTTTACAAAGCCATGGAAATACTCCCTTTAGGCCCCTGTGTGCTCATTGATACAGCAGGCATAGATGATGAAGGGGAACTGGGGGTTTTGCGCATCAAAAAAACAAGGGAAGTTTTGGATAAAACCGACCTGGCTATCCTGGTAATAGATCCTTCACAGGGAATAAGCGCCTTCGAACTAGATCTGGTAAATGAATTCAATAAAAGAAATATCCCTTTCCTTCCAGTAGTTAATAAAATCGACCAGGCTAATCCTCCAGTTGCGGAAATTGAAAAACAGATAAACGAAAAGGTGCATAAAGTAAGTGCTGCTACCGGGGAAGGCATAAACGAGCTTAAAGAAATGATAGCCAGCAAGGCTCCCCAGGACTATCAGGAACCAGCTATAATCGGGGATATATTAAATCCGGGAGATATGTGCATACTGGTAACCCCTATAGACAGCGCAGCCCCCAAAGGGAGGCTCATCCTTCCCCAGGTGCAGACTATCCGCGATATACTGGACCACAACGCTCAGGCCCTGGTAGTTAAAGAAACCGAACTTGCAAAAGCCCTGGAAAGCCTTAAAAACCCGCCCCGCATAGTAGTTACCGATTCGCAGGCATTTAAGGAAGTCGCAGCTATAGTAGATGATTCAGTACCCTTAACATCTTTCTCCATCCTTTATGCCCGCTATAAAGGAGACTTAAAAATACTGCTTAAGGGGATAGAAAGGCTAAAAGAATTAAAACCGGGAGACAAGGTTTTGATAGCTGAAGCCTGTACCCACCACCGCCAGCAGGATGATATCGGGACAGTAAAAATCCCCCGCCTGCTGGAAAAAATAATAGGCGGGAAACCTGACTTAAGCTGGAGCAGCGGAACAGGTTACCCAGAAAACTTGAGCTCTTTTAAACTGGTCATTCACTGCGGTGCCTGTATGCTAAACCGCAGGCAGATGTTAAGCCGCATAAACAAGGCACTAGAAGCAGGAGTTCCTATAACCAACTACGGCCTGTTTCTGGCTTATGCAAGCGGCATCCTGGAAAGAGTGCTTAAGCCTTTTCGCCATGAACTTTAAGATTAAAAAGCCTGCCCGAAAGGCAGGCTTTTTTTTATTTTCTCCATAAAACCTTGCCGGTAAAATTAGGTTTTCTTTTTTCAGCAAATGCCCTGGTTCCTTCTTTAAAGTCATCCGAAGCCCATGCCAGAACCTGATTCAGGCTTTCCAGCTCCGCCTGAGCATAGAAATCATTCTTAAGGGCTGCTCTCAAGAGCTTCTTATCCATCCATACTGTATAAAGAGGTTTTTTGATAAGCCTTTCTGCCCATTTTTCAGCTTCTGCCAGCACCTGATCCGCAGGCACCACAGCATTTACCAGCCCTAACCTTTCAGCTTCCGCACTATCCAGCACCTTTCCATACCATAAAATTTCCAGGGCCTTGTGATAACCTACCTTCTGGACCAGGAAATAAGATGCCCCACTATCCGGAGTAAAACCTATATTGATAAAATTGAAACCGAATTTGGCAGTATCGGCCGCAATAATAAGATCACAGGAAAACATGGCTGCCACTGCCGCTCCAGCTACTGCTCCATTTACAGCAGCAATAACCGGTTTCTCGATCTCATAAATAGCCTGTACCAATCCAGTGGAAGCATCATAAGTAGCCTTGGCTTTACGTGGGCTATCCATGGCCGCCAGGACCGAAATATCTCCTCCAGCTGACCAGCCAGCTCCAGCACCGGTTATAATCAAAACCTGGATATCGTCGTTTTCCCTCACTACCCTGCAAGCCTCAGGTACATCCATAGTAAGCTGATAGTTAAAAGAGTTTAAAGTTTCCGGCCGGTTAAAAGTCATAACCGCTATTCCGTTTTCCTTCACTTCCAGTTTTACTGTTTCCCAAGTATAACCCATCAAGATTCCCGCCTTTCCCTCTAATTTTTGTCCTTGATATAACTGGAAAATACTTTCGTGAATATTATATCATTAAAACAAATATTCATTAAACTGTTTCAGAAAAAATAAAACCCCTCTTTATAGAGAGGTTTTTACTCTTTTTCATGGTCGGGATGACAGGATTTGAACCTGCGACCTTCTGGTCCCGAACCAGACGCTCTACCAAACTGAGCCACATCCCGCCCTTATCCATTTCAACGCAAAAATTATTTTACCCTAAAAAAGGGATTATTGCAAGTAAAATTTTTAAACAACACAGGCGGCTAACGCGACATAAAGGCCTGGATTTTTTCATATAAAATGCGGGTCACTTTAGCATCCAGCTGGCCAAAAGACCGGTTTCTAAGTTCATTAAGGGAAGAAAAAATATCAACTGCTTGGGCATAAGAACGGTCAGTAGTCATGGCATTGAATATGCTGGCTACAGCTACTATACGCGGATATAAAGGTATATCACTCCCCAGGATTCCCTGCGGATACCCTGTACCATCCAGCCTTTCATGGTGCATTAAAACACCTATTATAACCCGGGAAGGCATCCATTCCGTTTTCATAAGGGTTTTGGCCCCCAAAATCGGGTGCTTTTTTACCAGTGCCCACTCCTCAGTATTAAGAGGCCCCTTTTTCTTAAGCATCCCTTCCGGAAGCTGCAGCTCTCCCACATCATGCAATATGCCAGTTAGCCCTACTTCCCATATTTCATGCTGGGAAAGATTAAGCCATTTTCCCAGAAGAATACTTAAAATGGAAGTATTCAGGGCATGATATTCATATTCATACTCTTTTTGGGAATTCTTAACCTGTAAATAATGATGAAGGCTCACCTGGTCATCTTCTATTAAATAGCGGGTAAGCAGCATCATGTCATCTTTCAGATTGGCCTGCATAGGTTTGTTATATCTTCCCCTTAAGGCTGTCCTTCGCACTTCATAAAGCAGAGTATTATAAAGCTTCATAAAATTAGCAAAACTGTCCGCTTTTTCTTTCAGCTCTTCTATTCCATTTCCTCTTATATTTATATTCTCTCTTTTAACAGGAATCTGTGCTTCTATGTATACTGTCTCAATTCCCTTTTTTAAAAGGCCTTCCTTAAGTTCAGCAATCAAAACCGTCCCTTTTTTTAAAAGCAGCCTTCCCCGGTCATCAAATACATCCTGTGCCAGGCTTTCCCCCATAGGCAAATCATGAAGAGAAATACTTTTTTTCATTACCCAACCCCACCTGTTTTAACATGTTACCCCGTTAGAACTTAATCTAAGTTTAGCAGATTTTATGGCTATTGTCTTATTTTATTCTACATATTACTGCAATTTTTGCATTAAGGTTAAAATAAATTAAGGCTGATAGAACAGGCAATCTATCAGCCTTAACTTATTTTAATCCATATACCTGCTCTGGATTTCTGCTATTTGCGGCACTAATTCATGATACTTCTGGTGAACACCTGCTTCATCAACCTGAGCCAGCAGCAAAACCTTATCCCCTTCAAGTTCCAGCCCTATATTATACATACCGCTTGCTGGATCAGCGCTTACCAGCAGCCCCTCATACTCTTCCTTTACATAACTCCTGTTTTTTAAAAACTCTTCCTTGCTCATTATTTGTCCTTCACTATAACTCATGCATTTCCTCCTTAATAACCTTTTTAAAGGTAGTTTTCCTTAAAAGCCAGGCATTATGCACAATTTTATGGATGGACCAGAGGCAGATAAACCTCCACCCTGGTTCCCTCTCCCCATTTGCTGTATATTTTTATGTCTCCTCCATGCTCTTTTATTATTTT
The DNA here is from genome assembly GCF_055381335.1 of Thermosyntropha tengcongensis. Taxonomy (NCBI): domain Bacteria; kingdom Bacillati; phylum Bacillota; class Clostridia; order Eubacteriales; family Syntrophomonadaceae; genus Thermosyntropha; species Thermosyntropha tengcongensis. Next base: position 312,854 of record NZ_AP042437.1, on the reverse strand, counting down.
ATAGCTTATAGAAAGCCCCAGGCCTGTATTATTATCCTTGGTAGTAAAAAAAGGCTCCATCACCTTTTCCAGATAAGCTTCCTCTATCCCTTCCCCTTCATCAGCAAAAACAATACAGGCAAAACCATCTTTTTTTCCGATTTCTATCGTTATAGAATCTCCAGGCGAGGAAGCTTCCAGCGCATTATAGAGGATATTAGCCAGAGCCTGTTCCATCTGATTACGGTCAACGTACACCTTAAGGCCGCCCAGGCTACAAATTCTGGTAAAGTTCACATGCCTGGTCAAAAACTCATCCCATAAAGAAACCAAAATCCTGTCCAGCAAATAATTTACCTCGGTTTCCTGCAGATCAGTCATGATATCCCGTGAAAGGCGCAAAAAATTTCTTATTATGCTATCAGCCTTATCTATCTCTTCCACTATCATATTGCAGTAATCTGCATTTTGCGGATTATCCAGAGCCAGCATCTGAGCCAAACCCTTTATAGTAGTCATGGGATTTCTCATCTCATGAGCAATATTTAAGGCTATATCTCCGATTAAGGTAAAACGCCGAAAAAGGTCATCTCTTCCTTTTTCCTTTCCTGTTTCCACAAAGTCCAGTTTGTTCCTGGAAAGCATCCTTTCCAGAGCCAGAGTGATATTGCTTACCACCCTGGCTACCATATGGTTGCTGAAAGGCAGGTTTTTCTGGCGATAAGCCCACTTAAAAACGCCTATATTTTTTGTATTGCTGTAAAGCGGCATCCTGGCTGCATATTTATACCCGCAGACCAGCAGCTGCTTATCACCCAAACAGCTGCTGTTGAGGAGATCATACTCAACAAAAAGTCCGCAATCTATATCCATTTTTTCCAGAGGCTCCACTTCACTCCGGTGCAAAACCGAAAAAAAGCTTCTGCCATCCAGTAAACTGTAAACATCCACCACATTGCCATTATATATGTAAAATGAAAAACCACAGCCTGGCAGTTCTTCCTCCATGCACTTTAAAATATCAATAAAAGCTTCCTTTACCGAAGAGCTTTCGGCAATTATCCTGAATATCCTCTTTTCCAGCCTGTCTTTTAAGCTCTCTTCAGAATAACTTAAAGCTTTTTCTTCCCCATCTTCTATAGAGGACAGCGAAATAATAACCGCTGGCCTGTCATTATAAAAAATTGAAGCCAGCTGCCAAATCCCTGCTATTTTCTTTCCTCTTTTAGTAAATATATCTATTTTAAGCTTTGCCAATTCCTGTTCCCCTTGCTGGCATCTGTTAACCAGGGAAACAAACCGGCTCCGGTATTCAGGAGCTATCCATTCGAAAACCGCAAAATTTTTGAGCTCTTCTTCCGTATAGCCGGTAAGCTGGTAAAAGCTCTGATTGGCAAAAATAACTGCACTGTCAGATGCTATGATAACAGGCTCACTGGCTAGATCCAGCATCTTCCTGTATTTTTCTTCAATATAGCGCATCTTCTGTTTATAATATTCCACTTCCTGTGTGCTGCGCACATGTAGCTGCAGAGCAAACTGTCCTTCATACATGGTTGAAAAATAGCTGACCTCACAGTCAACCGGCGCTTTAAACTTATCCACAAAACTGTACCGCAGCCTCTCTCTCACCAAAATCTGGTTGTCAAGGATGGCCTTCAAGTAGTGTCCAAAACCTTTTTTATCTTCCTCTCTTATAAAATCAAGGGGATGCAGGTCATATACCTCCTGCAAACGGTAGCCAAAAATAGAGGCAAATGTTTCATTAGCAGCCAAAAAACCGTGGCTTCCTATTATGCAAATCCCTTCCAGGGCATGTTCTAGAACACTCTTATAACGCTGTTCAACAACCAGAAGCGCCTCTTTAATATTGTGATATCCTTCTGCTTCCAGCAAAAAACCCAGATAAATACCTCTATGCTGATACCATTCAATAAAAAAGGGAACTTTTTCCCCTTCTGCATTTTTAAGATATACAGCTTTATCTACAAGCCCATCCATACTCGTCCAAAAAGCTTCTTTATCCAAATCCTGTCCCCACACCACAATATCCAAAAAATTTTTTCCCACCACATCCTGCCTTTTTTTATAACCAAGCAGCATATGTGCCCTGGTATTTATATCCAGGATATTGCCGCCTGTATCGTATACAATTACCGGCAGTCCCAAAAATTCCAGAAGACGCCGCCTTTTATACTCATCCCCTCTAATCCAAACCTCTATTATCTGTTCCGCCCTGGCTTCAAAATCCTGCCCCGCTATTGCCTTCATTACTTATCCCTTCCTCTCCACGCAAACATATTCGATTCATTTATGAAATATCCTTGTGCAAAAAATAACCAAATTGTCCAACATAACTACACATGCTTTTCCATTTTTTTGAAATAAAGGAAACTTTATTGAATATTCCTTCATACACTGGTAGAGGAAGGAGAGATTTTTATGCACAAGATACTTGAACAGATATTCCACTTCCTGAAAAATAAAAACCCCCATCTTCTGGCTATAACTAAAACCCTGCTCAGAATAATCAAAATGACAGACAAATCTACCTTTATTCACTCTATATTTACAACCGCTTACTGCCACATAACCGCAGAAAAACTTGCTCTTTCTCCAGCTGACAGGGAAAGACTTTATTTTGCCAGCCTGCTCCATGATACAGGCAAAATCATAGTAGGCAAAGAAATTATTCTTAAAAAAACTCCTTTAACCCCTGCGGAATGGAAAACAGTCAAAAAACACCCCCTGTACAGCACCCGCATAATAAAAAGCCTCGGCATATATGGTGATATTGCCGATATAGTAAAACATCACCATGAAAAATTTGACGGCAGCGGTTACCCGGAAGGCTTAAAAGGTGAAGATATTCCGGCTTTTTCCCGTATCCTGGCAGTGGCTGACAGTTTTGAAGCCATGACTGGTAACCGTCCCTATAAACCGCGTCTCAGCTTCGATGAAGCGCTGGCAGAACTGGACAAATGCAGCGGGAGTCAGTTTGACCCTATAATGGTAAAATTGTTCATCGAAGCCCTAAAGGAAAATAAAGAATGTGCAGAATGGCTGCAAACAAAAAGAGAAGCCTAGACGGCTCCTCTTTTTAAAATATCTTTAACTAAAACCGGTGGTGGGTTACCCGCAAGGGAAGCTTGAACTTGTGGGTTATGGTATTACCTATTTCTTCTATGTCATTGGAAGTCACATCTATTACCAGACACTTCAGTTTGGCATAAATCCGGTAAGCATTGTCCAGCTCCTCTGCCACCATCTCGTCGATGCTGCTCACATTCTGCGGCAGATCAAAGCTCCGCATCCTTTCCTTGCGCAGCCTGATAAGGGTTTCCATATCGATAGTAAGCCCTACCATAGGCACTTTGCCCTTCAGTTCTATAATCTCCTTCGGTATCTCAGTATTCAAGGTTATAGGATAATTGGCTACCTTGATGCCCAGATTGGCCAGATGCATGGAAAGCGGGGTTTTGGAAGTCTGCGGCAGGCCCAGTATTATGAGGTCGGCTTCTTTTATGGTGTCCAGGTTTTGTCCGTTATCATGCTCAATCGCAAATTCTATCGCCTGCATGCGGTTAAAATACTGTTCATCCATCTTATGCCTGAGTCCGGTTACATACATAGGCTGAACCCCTGTTTTCTGCTCAATAACCTGCAAAATAGGATCCATTACATTTATGGCAGCAATATTTCTTTCCCTGGCCTTTTCCTCCATAAATTTTGCCAGACTGGGTTTTACTATGGTAAAAACAATTATAGCATCTTCCTTTTCAGCTTCATCCAGTATCTTTAAAACCTGCTCCTCCTTGATAACCCTGGAAAACCGGGTGACGCTTCTCTCCATGGGAAATTGCAAAGACGAAGCTACCGCAATCTTTTCCGCGGTTTCCCCTACTGAATCCGAAACCGCAAAAATATGCAGTTTCTTACTCATATAACCATCCCCCTCTCTTGCTTATGCAAGCCTCTATATATAATTATTCTGTATACTGGCAGGTTTTCCTTTTTCTCCTCAACATTTTTTCGCTTATAAACCAGTTTAAATCCAAATTTCGACGGTTCCTTCTTCTTCATCTTTCCGGGGGATAAAAACGGTATGAGCAGAAAGTAAATCCCCTATCTCTTCGATAGAAGCTGCCGGTTTCCCCTCCTTCATAAAAGGAGCCAGCGTCAAACTAGCCTTCTTCCCATTCACATAATAATCCCTGCTCCCTATTTTAAGCTTTATAGCTTTTCCTCCAGCGATATTAAAACTGAAAAGCCCATATCCATAAAGGTTATCAAAACCAGCCTTGCCCAAATCTATAGCCTGATAGTGTAAAAGTTCCCTTACATACTGGACTGTCGGATAGTGTCCAAGTTTTAAAAAATAGCGGGAGTAAATCAAGGCTACCGCCCCTGCAATATGAGGAGCTGCCATCGAGGTTCCCGACAGTTTTACATATTTGCCCTGCGGATAAGTAGAGTAAGTATCAACCCCGGGAGCTACAATATCAATATAAGGATTGGAATTGCTGAAACTTGCTATACCTGAATATAAATCTACCGCCCCTACCGCCAGGGTTTCCGGATAACAGGCAGGATAGGATATTTCAGTAGTATCTTCTTTTTTATCCCCTTCATTTCCAGCAGCACAAACTACTGTGATACCTGAATTAACCGCAGCTATTACCTCCTTGTGCAGAGCTGCATCAGGCAGCAGGCTGCCCAGGCTCATATTAACCACATTAACCTTTTCCCCTTTCTTTCCCTTCCACTTGCGGCACCAGGCTAATCCCTGGACTACAGACTTTAAGCTTCCCAGCCCATATTTATTTAGAACCTTTACTGCCAGAAGCTTAACTTCGGGAGCCACCCCCAGAATTTTTCCATTAGCCCCTATAATGCCTGCTACATGAGTTCCGTGCCCATTCTCATCCATAAAACCTTTTTCGCCCGCTACCAAACTTACCCCATCGATAACATTGGCTTTCAAATCCGGATGAGTATAATCAATTCCGGTATCTATAACTGCCACCACTACCCCTTGCCCTCTGGTTACCGGCCACATGCGCTGAGAGGCAATAAGAGCCACTCCCGGCGGCATCCAGGGCTTATCGCTCAATGTCCTTTCATATATTCCTTTGATATCAGATTTAATCATGCGCATATAAAACCCCTCCCCTAATATTTTAATCCTGCCATCCCGGAGGGTTACTGCCTGAATTTTCTAATAAGTTTTTTATTTTCACCTATGCTCTTTTTTTCTCTATTAAGTGCTATCATATATATTTAAGAACAGCTTTTTTGAGGTGAGAAGCACCATGACCAGCACTGAGTCCGTCGCTCTAATAATCTTGCTCCTGTTGCTGGGAGGCGGAATCCTGGCTGCCCTGGCCTGTTTCTTCATTTTCAGCGATCGGGATTTCTGGAAAAACCTTTTTTAAACCCGGAACTTATGTTCCCAAAATCATTTTTATGTTATAATAAGCTATAAATTTGTGGCTAAAGGAAGATAACAGGATGAAAACCGGTACTGCTGATCTGCCTCTGCATAACGGCAAATGTCCAGCCTGGCTGTTTGAACATATGAAAAAATTAAGCACTGCTGTCATCGAAGTGATTTTAGAAGAAGAAGGAAGAGAAGAAGTCCTATACCGTCTTTCCCATCCCTACTGGTTTCAGGCTTTAGGATGTGTAGCAGGTTTTGACTGGCATTCCTCCGGACTCACTACCACCCTGTGCGGAGCCATAAAAGAAGGACTTTCTCCCTTATCTTCACAAACTGGCATATTCTTTACCGGAGGTAAAGGCAAAACAGCTGTAAATACCCCTAGGGAAATAAAACTGATAGCTGAAAAAAAGCCTTTAAAAACAAATCCCGAAAATCTTATCTATGCAAGCAAGATGGCAGCCAAAGTTGACAATGCCGCCGTCCAGGACGGCTACCAGATATATCACCATTTCTTCGTTTTTACCGAAGATGGCCAGTGGGCAGTAATCCAGCAGGGAATGAATGAAGAAGCAAAACAGGCCCGCCGTTATCACTGGCTCAGTTTAAGCTTAAAAAATTTTACTGAAGAACCTCATACCGCCATATGCTGCAATCACAAAGACAAAGCCTTAAACCTGGTATCCAAAAAAAATTCTTCCTTGCGCACTGCCAGCACCGAAATAGCAAGGATAAAGCCGGAAAAAACCCTGACCGAACTTAAACTCATCGAAAAGGACCTTATAAGGCTAAAACTCCCCTTTTGCCACTACATCCCCAATACAGGATACCTTAATAAATCACTGCAGGCGGTATATGAAAAAAATCCCGCCAGTTTTGAAGAACTGCTTGCCATTCCTGGTGCAGGTCCTGGTACCATAAGGGCATTATGCCTGGTAGCAGAAGTAACCTACGGAGTTAAAGCCAGTTTCGAAGATCCTGTGCGCTACGCATTTGCTCATGGAGGCAAAGATGGGTTTCCTTTTCCGGTAAATGAAAAAGACCTGGAAAATTCTTATCAAACTTTAAAAAGGGCATTAAAAAAAGCCAAGGCTGGCCAGCATGAATCCCTGCAGGCACTGCGGCGTTTGGCCAGCTGGCATGAGGAAATGGTAAAAATAAGGGCTACTCCGAAGGAGCCAGAAAACACCTTAAATAATTCTTCTTTTTCATTACATTCCAGGACAACAGCCGTTCAGCTCTCATTATTTTAAGCCATAAAAAAGGGAGGCCTTTAGCCTCCCTTTTTGTATTTAATTACGGATTCATTTTATAAGTTCCTACCAGTGATAAAACATGTTCTTTCCATACCTTGTCTGTATTATCACTGTTTACCGGCAGTTTGATTATTTTCATAAGGTTAGCTATCTGCGCCTCACTGTTGCGATGGCTGGAAACCATCCGCAGTGCATACTGGGAAGTATCGCGTACAATAAAGTTGAATATTTCATCAACTATTTCATGCGGCACCTTGTAAATCTTGGCATTTTCCAGAATAAGCTGAGCATAAGGAATCATAGTGAATATTTCGCCCAGAGCCAGCATATAATCTTTGTTCTCGGCCTGTTCTTTATCTGGAGGAGTATCGGCCAGGAATGCGCGCAGCAGTTCAATCTGCTCCTTAAATACTTCTATATTAGGAGTGGATATGCCGCTGTAAGGACGTTTATAATCCGGGAATCTTACTGTTTTAAGGCTTCCTGCTTTCTGGTTCAAAATGTAGTCATCATTGGCTATATCATCACGGACGGGAAGCTCAGGCAGATCTATATTGTTGAAAAGATAATTTTCCATAAACCTTACTACCAGTCCCATATTAACATGGGTAGTTCCTTCCAGGCGCGGAATCATGCCGATATCCCTTATGGCCATTTCAAAATAGGTGTCCTGCTCAAAACCTTTGGCCGCAATGGCATCTAAAAGCATATCTATAATCTTCATGCCTTCCGTAGTTACCTTCATCTTCTGAATCGGGTTATACAGTAGATAACGCCGGTCATTGTCATTAGCTGAACGGAAATAGTCAATAGCCCGCATAGCAAAAAGGCGCATGGCAACCAGCCGCACAAAAGACTCCGTAAAAAGCTTTTTAATATGCGGAAAATCTGTTACTCGATGGCCATAAAGCCAGCGGTTATAAGCATGATTTATTGCCTCATAAAGCGCATGGGTACAAATGCCTACCGAGCAAAATCCGAGCTGGAATTTCCCTATATTAATAGTATTGAGCGCCGAATCCCAGGCTTTCTGCCCGCTCGACAAAATTTCACTGCGGGTTATAGGATAATCATGCAGATGGTATTCAGCGACATAAGCCGGGCGATTGCCAGAAGTGTTTATTTTCTTTACACATTCATAATTAGGATGGCTGGATTCTACCGCAAAAAATACAAATTCACCGGTATCTGCATATTTGGCAAAAGTAGAAACTAAAGCCGCCTTATTGCCATTTCCTATATAATATTTTTCTCCTCTGGCAGAATAAGTCCCGTCTCCTTTGGGATAAAGCTTCATCTCCGTGGCATACAGGTCAGCGCCATGTTCTTTTTCAGAAAGCCCAAAAGCAAAAATGCCGCCTTCTTTCAAAAGCTGGGCAGTCTTTTTCTTGACCTCTTCATTATCACCCAGCCAGATAGGCCCCAGGCCTAATATACTTACCTGGTAACAATACTGGTAAGAAAGTCCGTAAAAGCCAAGCAGCTCATTATACTGGGCAATCCTGTACATATCAAAACGGGAATCAGGATCGCCATAGCCAGCCGGAGTCAAAAGGGTGGCATAAGCCTGAGTTTCCTTCAGCATATTGAGATAATCATCATACCACCTTATATCCTGATCATCTTCCTTTATGCTTGCCAAACCCTTATTTTCGAAAAAGTCGATAGTTTTCTGATAAATGTCATTAGTCTTCTCATCCTTAAACGGCCGGTGGTAGTTTTTAGGGTTAAGTAAAAACATATTTTCCCCTCCCGCTCACTATAATATTACTTTTTAAAATATTATGTCATATTAATTTTTTGCAGTCAAATAAAACAAGATTCCAAATAACACATATTACAAAATTGTTAAAATTTTTATTTAAAAAATTTTTTTAAGAAACATTGTCAGGATCCATTAATGCAAACCAAAATCTGAAGCCGTTGACGATTTCGGCATGAAATTCACCTGCCAAAAGGCAGGGCCAAACCTGTTTGTAATCGGCATGATGCGCAGTTTAACCCCTTTCCCACATAAAAAGCTTTTTCCATAAGTTTCTTTTATGTATCACATAATTTTTGTCATGTGAAAAATATAACAAAAAAGCTTGCATTCGCTTGTGAAAGATAGTACAATCACAATAGAAAAACTAATCTCCCATCCGGGAAAAATAAAAAGGAGGAAAAACTATGAACGCTGCTCTCTTAATCCCCAACCAGATAACTAAAAACGAGGAAAAGATCAAATTCAAAATCCCGGCAACTGCCAGCGAAGCATATAGGCTGGGAATCACCATGTCAGAACTGTTCCTTAATGTTTTAGTTATCTTAAAAACTCAGTGCCACAGTGAAAGTGGCCGTAAAATTCTGGACCTGTTTATAAAGCAGGAAGAAAAAGATTTAAAAGATCTATCTTTCAACTTTAAATTTGCCCTTAATTGTGAAATCGCCAAATTTTATCAGTTAAGAGGGGAAGTTATAAATAATGACCTTTCCAGGGAGCTCATGCAGGAGACCAAACTGCTTATAACCAGAAATCTGGAAAACTTTTTCGACTGGATGCAGGAAATTGAAAGGAGCTTTTCTGCCTTCCCGGCTCCTGACATCAGCAAATATTTTAATACCAAAACCAAAGAAGATGTCTTTGCCACCTGCCTGAAGGCAAGAAATAACATTATAGAGCTTTACAGGCGTTTGGCCAAGCTTTATCCGGAAGGAAGCATAAGAAATGCCTTTAACGAAATGGCTGACATTTTGGAAGAGAGCAACCAGAATTTATTAAGCTAAATTGATAGGAGCCATTAAAAAAGTTTATTAGCCAGATTTCAATTTCCGGTTTATCATTCTATATGGTTAAAAAAGGAGGCAGATAGCATGAGAGAAAGAGACAAGCATTTTGCCCTCGCTGTCGATGAAATCGTAAAAGGGATCGATGAAGCCTTTGCTCAAAAATCTATTCTCGGTTCTTCCCAAAAGAAAACCGGGAAAAGTTTTACCCAGCTGCTCATAAATTTGCTTAATATCTTCAGATAATTATTTGTAATATTTAGATTATTGTAAAAAGTATTGCAAAATTGTCTTTCACATGTAATCATGTAATAATAAAAGTACCTTCACCCCCCAAGTATAAACATAAATTCCATCACATTCCCTCTCCACATGAGCCCTTAAAAGGGCTCATGTTTGTTTTCTGCCTTTTTTGATCCAGAAGGATTTTGTACATCCATTTTCCATAAATAGCAGTTTATTCTGAGGTAAATATCATTTAAAATTAATAAGTGTAGAAACTTAATCATTTAAAGCACAAACACTCAGGGAGGGCCATTTGCTATGAATAACGAAAATGCCGGAAGTCAAGTTATAGTAGTAACTTCAGGCAAAGGTGGAGTAGGCAAAACTACTACCGTTGCCAATGTAAGCTGCGCCCTTGCTCGCATGGGATACAAAGTAGCAGTTATGGACCTTGATATCGGCCTTAAAAAACTTGACCTCATTCTGGGACTGGAAAATCGGGTTATATATGACATAGTTCAGGTTATTGAAGGAGAATGCACCTTAAAACAGGCTCTGGTAAAAGACAAGCGTTTCAACCACCTTTACATGCTGCCAGCTGCACAAACCCGCAATAAAGATGATATAACGCCAGAACAGGTAAAAGCCTTGTGTAATGAAATGAGAAAAGATTTTGATTTTATCTTTATAGATTGTCCCGCTGGTATCGAACAGGGATTCCGCAATGCCATCGCGGCTGCGGATAAGGCTATAGTAGTTACCAACCCCGAAGTATCGGCAGTAAGGGATGCTGACCGCATAATAGGGATGCTGGAATCTGCCCAGTTTAAAGATATTAAACTTATCATAAACCGTCTGCGCATGGATATGGTAAAGGCAGGCAACATGCTCAGTATTGAAGACCTCCTGGAACACTTATGCATCGAACTTTTAGGCGTAGTGCCGGAGGATAAAAATGTAGTCATCTCTACCAATAAAGGGGAACCTATTATATTAAACGAAAAGTCAGCTGCCGCTGCTGCCTTTAACAACATAGCCCGCCGCATAGCTGGAGAAAAGGTAGAAATTCCTGATTTTACCGAAAACGCTTCCTTCTGGAATAAAATAAAGACTATTTTTTCAAGGTAAATAAAGGAGGAACTGCCCATGATAGACTTCCTTAAAAAAATTTACTCCCGGGAAAACAACTCCAGCCGCGCGCAGGCCAATGAAAGGCTCCGTATAGTCCTGGCTCATGACCGAACCGGAACTTCTACCCATCTTATTGAAGTGCTCAAGGAAGAAATAATACAGGTAATAGCCAAACATGTGGAAATAGACGGTACTCCTGAAGTAACCATCGTACACGAAGGCAGACAGTCTGCCCTGGACATAAATATTCCTTTAAAAGGCAGGTAAAAGACAGTATATGGTTAGCATAAAAGGAATTAACGGCAATCTGGTTTTCAACTTTGAAAAAGGTAAATTCGAAGATTATTTTAATTTCTTGACCCAGAAATTTTCCGCCAATCCCCGTCTGTTTGCCGGTTCCAAGGTAATCTTTCGCGGGGAAGGCCTGAACTTTCTTTCCCATGAAGAGTTGATAAAGCTGCAGCGCCTCTGCCTGGATTACGGAATGATGCTTAACAACACCTCCAGCCTCCAGGAAAAAACTGGCGGCCAGGATGTAATAATATACCGCAACATAAGAAGCGGACAAAAAATACATTCCGAAGGCTCAGTTATAGTGTGGGGAAATGTGCATGAGAGTGCGGAAATAATTGCCGCCCGCGACATAATCATCCTGGGCAAACTGGAAGGAATAGTGCATGCTGGCTTTTACGGGGATAAAAACAGCATCATTTTCGCTCTGCAAATGGCTCCCGGACAAATCCGCATCGCCGATAAATTTTCACGCTCCCCCGGCGACTATGTCCCCAAAGATTATCCGGAAATAGCCTATCTGGAAGAGGACACCATCTGTATAAGCCGTTATGTGCCTCAGGAAAATTTAGCGCGGTTAAACATTATTTAATGTTTAACCGCATTTTAAAACCCCACCAGCCTTGCCGACTGTGCCACTATAAAGCAAACACCTGTCGCGACCAGAAGAGGGATTATAAAAGCCAGCAAAACCCATTTCCAGCTTCCCGCCTCCTTCTTCACCGTCAGCAAAGTGGTGGCACACGGATAGTGCAGAAGGGAAAAAAGCATTACACAGACCGCTGTCCAAACAGTCCAGCCGTGCTGAACAACCAGCATTTCCTTTAAAGCATCCAGGCCTCCTACCTCAACCATGCTTACCCCTGATGTATACCCCATAAGTATCAGAGGCAGAACCAATTCATTGGCCGGCAGCCCTAAAATAAAAGCAGTTAAAATAACTCCATCCAAACCTATAACTTTGGCGATCGGATCAAGAAAACCTGTAATATAGCCAAACATGCTTGTATCCCCTGCCTTGATATTGGCTAAAAGCCAAATTATGGCACCAGCAGGGGCAGAAACAGTCACTGCCCTCATCAATATAAATACGGTGCGATCAAATATAGACCTTACTATAACCTGCCCCCAGAAAGGCTTGCGGTAAGGGGGAAGTTCCAGGGCAAAACTGGAGGGGATCCCTCTAAGCAAAGTCCTGGATAAAAGGAAAGATACCAGAAAAGTTATCATGATACCTGTTAGCACCAACCCGGCTACAAAAAGAGCTGCCAAAATGCCTTTATAAGCAGTAGCTCCCCCTATAAAAATGAGGGATAGGGCTATCAGCAAAGGAAAACGGCCATTACAGGGAACAAAGCTGTTGGTAATTATGGCTATCATGCGTTCCCGCGGAGAATCTATGATACGGCATGAAGTTACCCCGGCCGCATTGCAGCCAAACCCCATACACATAGTGAGCGCCTGTTTTCCGCAGGTCCCTACCCGGTGGAATATATTATCCAGATTAAAAGCTACCCGCGGCAAATATCCTGCATCTTCCAGCAGGGTAAATAAAGGGAAAAAAATAGCCATTGGCGGCAGCATTACTGCAACTACCCAGGCAGTACAGCGGTAAACCCCCAGAACCAGGAATCCGTAGACAGAATCAGGACACCCCGCCTGTATCAAAAGCCAGGCAATCTTATCCTCCAAAAAGGCAAAAAAAGAAGCTAGCAGCGAAGAAGGATAATTGGCTCCTTTTATGGTTATGAAAAATATAAATGCCAGCAGGAGGATCATGATGGGAATGCCTAAATACCGGGAAGTTACTATATCATCAATAACCATATCTATATTTCGTTTTCTCTCACCTTTTATTACTACCCTGCGGGCTATTTCTTCTGCCTGGCGATAAATAGTGGCTAAAATAATTTCGCTGTATTCTCCTGACTTTCCATCCATTTTTTCTTCACTGGTCCATTTATCAAAATCAAAAAACGTGTTGTTCATAGATCTATAGCCCCACTTTCTCCTTCCCAGTACCTCTGCATTCCTTCCCAGAGGCTTTTATCCCCGTCCAGAATGCGCAGGGCGATCCAGCGCGGGTTTATAAACTTACTTACCGGCAAACTGCTTATCTCGCTTTTTATTCTATCTATCAAAGCTTCCAGTTCCTCATCATACTTTACTATCCGGGGAGAAGTCTTTATTTTGCCCTCTACCATATCCCTTATCAATAACTTGAGCTCCTTTAACCCCGTACCTTTTCTGGCAGCTGTCGCCACTACCGGTACCCCCAGTTCCTCTGCCAGAAGCTCTGTATTTATATACACCGATTTTCTCTCCGCTTCATCAATCAAGTTTACACAAACTATAACCTTATCCGTTATCTCCAGTATCTGCAAAACCAGATTGAGATTCCTCTCCAGCGAAGTCGCATCGGCAACCACCACAGTAGCATCAGGGCAGGCAAAACAGATAAAGTCACGGGCTACCAGTTCATCAGCAGATCTGGCAAAAAGCGAATACGTACCCGGCAAATCGATAAGCTTATAAATACGTCCTTCGAATACATACTCCCCCTGTGCCCTTATAACTGTTTTCCCCGGCCAATTACCTGTATGCTGCCTTAAGCCGGTTAAGCTATTAAATATAGTGCTTTTTCCTGTATTAGGATTGCCTGCCAGGGCTATCACTGCTTCTCCTGGTGAAGATAGGTGAACATCAAACTTTTTCCTCACCTGCAGCAGATAATCAAAATCCATATATTTACCCTCCAGCCCCACTATTTATTGATAAATATCCTGCTGGCCTCCTTTTCCCGCAAAGCAATCAAAGTGTCGCGCACTTCAAAAATAATCGGGCTTCCCCCTGGGCCATTGCGCACATACTTAATCTCTGTCCCGGGAACAAATCCTAAATCCAAAAGCCTTCTTCTCATAAATCCATCCAAACCAACTTCCCTTATTATCCCGCTTTCACCATTTTTAAGCTGTGAAAGCCTCATCCTGTAAAGGCCTCCTTTATTCCCTTTTATACTCCCGTAAATATAGGTTCTGACATTTTATGATAAGCAAATAATCTGAAAAATGTTACTTTATACATTCCACTTCAGAAATAAAAAATACTCCGGCCTTTGTTCCCCGGACCGGAGTAAAAATTTCTATCCTTAATTTTTTACACAAACTCCTGAATAAGCTTTCTTACTTCACTCAACATATTTTTGCGTTCTTCATCACTCACCGTAGGTACCGCATAGAAAATCTTGCTCCTGTACTCTGAAAAACCGCAGAACCCAAACAGAGCCTCTGCTATCCCCCAATCTATAACCTTGTCAAGCCCGGTGGCCTTAGCGGTATTTTCATCCGCACCTGCTGTCGTAATAACCAGCCCTTTCTTGCCTGTCAGCAATCCCCGGGGGCCATTTTCAGTATATTCATAAGCAAACCCTATACTGAAAACCCGATCCATATAGCCGCGCATAATAGCCGGCACTGAATACCACCAGATGGGAGCTACCAGGATTATAACATCAGCGTTTTTTACATCTTGCTGTTCCTTTTTTACATCAGCAGGAATATTCCCGGTATGGAAACCTTCAAAATCTTCCCGGGAAAGCACCGGATTAAAATTCATGGCATACAGGTCTTTTACCTTTACTTCCACCCCTTTTTTCTGAAGTTCTTCCTTGACTGCCGCTGCAATGGCCGCATTAAAACTTAGCGGGTTAGGATGAGCATATATAACCAGTGCCTGCAAAACCGATACACCTCCTCATATTTTACCTTTTTATTATATGGAAAAAATACCAGGCAATTCAATCAATAACATCCATCATGCTGCTCTATTTTCAAATCTGCCCCTTTACCTCTTCTTCTTTCCCTCCTGCCCACTTTTTAAGTAAAAAACGGCAAAAACCAGAAAAGCCTGTTTTCCTTCCTATCCTGTATATAAACCCCATCATTTTTTCCCCTTTTATCTCTACCGGAACCACTTTTACCGTTTCTTCATCCCTTCCCGCAACTTTTTCCAGTTCCCTGCATATAACAGGTAACAGCTGATAATTTCTGGCTTCCATAACATACACCCGGTTTCCTTTTTCATCAAAGCCTATAAAATTTGGAAATCCTTCCTGACCATAACAAATATTTTCTGCCGTTATATATTCATCTATATCTTTTTGCAAATAAATACAGGCAGCCAGTAAAGGTGACAAACTCCCTCTACGGCCAGTAAAAAGATAAATCATACTTCCTCCTTAAAGCATATTTATTCTGGTTTTTTCTACCAAACCTGCCAGATAAGGAAAAGCCCACCTGGCACCTAACAGCACCAGAGGCCTTCCCACAAGCGGCATCGATAACCTGCGGGACAAAAAGCCCCCTATGCGCAAAACAGGATTTACATAAGGCATGGTACACACAAAAACAAAATCTTTATCCAGCTCCAAAAGAGCGGCCAGATTCCTCAAAACCGGCTCAAAATTTGAATTCTGGCTCCCCAGTATGTAGATATCATTCCCCTTTTCATCCCTGCCAATAAAATAAAGCTTTCCAAAATCATCCGGGGTAGTTTTGTCAAAAAAAGGCAGTTTCATGAGTTCATCTGAAGAAGGTATTTTTTCCGCTTTCAGATTGCCGGCATGAATATTGGCTGCCAGGACTGAAGAATGGCTTCCGCCATAGTCAAAGTAGACAAATTTAATATCCCTCACCTCAATGCATGAATAGGCTTCTTTCTATATTCTGCCTCAAGTAAGCCGCATTATTCCCTTCTTAGGCCTTATAAACCGCCGTAAAACATTAATAGCAAAAAATTTTATTTTTTTTCATAAATTATCTACAGAAAATAATTATTTTCTGCTATAATATGTTTTCGGTAACTTAAGAAAGGAGCAAGGGGAAGTGTTCAGACTAGACCAAAACAGGACACCGCTTTTTGATGCAGTAAAAAAATATGTGGAAGACAAAGTTATCCAGTTCCACGTCCCCGGCCACAAACAGGGAAGGGGGCTGCCGGAGCTGGCTGAATATATAGGTTACCGGGCTTTGCAAATGGATGCCAACGGGATGGAAGACCTGGATTACATCAATAATCCTACCGGGGTAATCGCCGAAGCCGAAAAGCTCTGTGCAGAAGCCTTTGGAGCCGAATATGCCTATTTTCTGGTAAACGGAACTACCTCCGGCGTACAGGCCATGATTATGAGCGTATGTTCCCCCGGGGATAAGATAATAATACCTCGCAATGCTCATAAGTCAGTCATCGGGGGAATAATATTAAGCGGCGCTGTACCGGTATATATCCAGCCGGAAATAAACACCGAGCTGGGAATAGCCATGGGGGTAAGTGCAGAAAAGGTTAAAGCGGCCATAAAAGAACATCCGGACGCCAAAGCCGTATTTGTAATCAACCCTACCTATTATGGAGCGGTATCTGACCTGAAAAGCATAGTAAATATCGCTCATGCTTACGGCATGGCAGTTCTGGTAGACGAAGCCCATGGAGCCCATATGTATTTTCATGATGATTTTCCTCTTACCGCCATGGAAGCAGGTGCAGACATGAGCGCTGCCTCCATGCACAAAACAGCCGGTTCCATGACCCAGAGTTCAGTCTTGCTGCTGAACAGCAAAACTATAATGCCGTCAACCGTAAGGCAGGTGCTGAACCTGACCTATACATCAAGCGGCTCTTATCTTTTGATGTGTTCGCTGGATGTAGCCCGCAAACAGCTGGCAACCAGAGGCAGGGAACTTTTAAGCCGCACCCTGGAACTGGCCAGGGAAACCAGGCATCAGCTTAACCGCATAGAGGGAATATACGCTTTCGGCAAGGAACTGAAAGGAACTCCCGGATGTTTTGATTTTGACGAAACTAAACTGGGAATAAATATAGCCGCGTTAGGCTATACCGGCTACCAGATGGAAACCAAGCTGCGCCGTGAATATAATATCCAGATTGAACTGGCCGACCTCTATAATATACTGGCTATAATGAGCATCGCAGACAGAGAAGAAGATCTAAAAGCACTTGTAAAAGCGCTTACCAAAATTGCGCATAAGTGCAGCCGCAAGGGCCTTAAAAATTCGACCCGGATTCCTTATCATCCGGAAATGGTAGTATCTCCGCGGGAGGCCTTTTACAGCCCCAAAAAAGTTATAAGGCTGGAAGATGCCGCAGGCGAAATTGCCGGGGAAAATATCATGGCTTACCCGCCTGGAATTCCGGTAGTATGCATGGGTGAACGCATAACCAGAGACATTGTGGAATACCTCAAGGTACTCAAGAACGAAAACTGCGAGCTGCAGGGTACTTCCGATCCTAATGTGGAATATATAAGGGTGCTGGCAGAACCTGCTCTGGCCGAAGAAAAACTCACTATTCCGGTTATTTCATCTTAAGAAACCGTAAAAAAATCCTGTCTGGTTTTATCCAGACAGGATTTTTTATCTTATCTATTTTGCCACCTCTACCGGCTCGCCCACCAATCTTATCATCAGGGCTATAACAGCAATGGAAACCGGCAAGACAATCCATATAGACAATCCCAAACCTATCGGCAGATAGCCGAAGAATATGGTAACTAAAGCTACTGCTATCGCATACCAGAGCTGGGTATTTACGTGATCAATGTGGTCACACGCTGCTCCCATAGAGGAAAGAATCGTCGTATCCGAGATAGGTGAACAGTGATCTCCAAATATGGCTCCAGTTAAAACAGCTGATGTACATACCAGCATATATCCCATATCAGGTGAAATAGCAAAAGCCAGAGGAACCGCGAGGGGCATCAATATCCCCATCGTGCCATAAGAGGTACCGGTAGCAAAAGATATTATCGAACCCAGAACAAAAATCATGGTCGGCAGCAAAAAGGCTGGTATAGAGCCTCTAAGGGCATTGGTAAGCCAGTAAGCAGTTCCCAGATCTTTTATTACACTGCTTATGGACCAGGCCAGAAGCAAAATCACCCCGGTTATAACCATGGATTTTATTCCCTGTACCCAGGTATCTATAGCTTCACTTAAAGAAAATATCCTCTGCCATATGCCCATGATTATAGCAACAATTCCCGCCAGTATAGCCGCCTGGAAAAGAACTACACTGGCATCCGCACTGCCAAAAGCCTCCTGAATAGCCCTGAAGGATAAGGGAGCATTATTTAAAAGCTCTATCAAGGCCTTGTCTTCTCCCCCCATAATGGCATTATATCCATTGTAGTAAAAGCCGCCTATTGCTCCCAAAATAAGTACCAGAAGCGGAATAAGCGCATTCCATATATTAAGCCTGGCTCCTGGCGCAGGTTCCAGGGCAGTTGTTTCTACAGAAATCATAGGCTTGGCATTGTCAGCCATAACTTTTCCTGTTTCCCGGGCTCTTCTTTCTGCCTTAAGCATAGGCCCGAAATCCCTTAACATCAAGGCATTAAAAACTATAAAAGCCAAAAGCAGGATATTATAAAACCTGTACGGAATAGTCTGTACAAATACAGCATAAGCATTAACAGCCATGCCTACGGAATCAAAAGCATCCTTGATAACTCCGATCTCATAACCAACCCAGGTCGATATAAGGGCAATCCCTGCTATAGGTGCCGCCGTAGCATCTATAATGAAAGCCAGCTTTTCCCGGGATATTCTCAAGGCATCACTAACCGGGCGCATAATAGGCCCTACTATCAAAGAATTGGCATAATCGTCAAAAAATATGATTAAACCCATAAGCCAGGTTACAATCTGGGCACTTCGCGGCCCTTTAGCCTTCCTGGCTAAAGCCTCGGCTATGGCTCTGGCTCCTCCCATCCTGGTTATAAGGGCAATTACTCCTCCAATAGCCATAACCTGCAGAATAATGCCGGCATCCCAGGGATCAGCCAGGGAAGCCAAAGCTTTTCCGATAAGGAGCAAAAAACCTTTTCCCAGAGCTGCCAAAACATTTCCGCCATTAAGCTCCAGCATGAAAGTTCCGGACAAAACTCCTAAAAACAATGAAAAAACAACATTTTTAGTTATAAAGGCCAAAACTATCGCCAGAAGGGGTGGCAAAAGAGTAAAGGCCCCATACTTTTCCACCATGGCTGCTACTTCCGGAGCTACCTCTACTCCCGCTGCCATAACCAGAGAAGCATGTCCTAAATTAAAAATAACCGCCAGCAGCAAAGAGAGCCAAAAAAGTTGGCCAATACCTCGCTTTTTCAATTACATCCTCTCCCTCATGTTTTTATATAATCCAGTATCCAAAATATAGTTAGGCATAAAAAAACCTTGAGGAGTTTTTCTCAAGGTATAAAAGTACAGTTACTCTTATAACTTAAGAATAGCTCTCCACAAATAGTTACTATTTGTGACAGTGCTGCACATATTCTGTGCAGCCCCAGCCTAAAGCCTTAAAGCATCAGCTTTAGACTTCGGCAGCATTTCCTTTCCTTAAGCTTCATCGTGCTTACCTCGACTCAAGTACTCTTAAATGCCGCGCCTCTATTCTTCTTATTCAATTGTAACTAATTTATATTTTGTAGTATAAGCTCATAATTTGTCAAGGCAGCCAAAAAATATCTCCCTTTTTTCGCTAAAAAACTCAGGCTTAAAGCCTGAGCCTTTTATTTTACTTCCTGAATCCAGCCAAATTTATCTTCTATTTTTCCATATTGTATGCCGGTTATAGTTTCATAAATCCTGGCTGACAGTTCACCTGTTTTACCTTCATTTATAGTTATTATATTCCCATTCCAGTTAAGTTCTCCCACCGGTGATATTACAGCTGCCGTTCCTGTGCCAAATACCTCTTCCAGAATCCCCCGGCTGTGAGCTTCATATACTTCTTCAATACTTATGCTTCTTTCTTCCACTTCTATCCCCCAGCTCCTTAAAAGCTGAATGGTAGAATCGCGGGTTATTCCCGGCAAAATGCTTCCCTGCAGAGCTGGAGTAACTACTTTGCCGCCTATTTTAAAGAAGACATTCATGGTGCCTACTTCTTCTACATACTTTCTTTCAATACCATCCAGCCATAATACCTGGGTATATCCTTTTTCATGCGCTTCCACCTGAGCCTTCAGGCTGGCCGCATAATTGCCCGGGGTTTTGGCATAGCCGGTCCCCCCCCGTACTGCACGCACATAATTGCTCTCCACATAAATCTTGACCGGATTTATTCCTTCAGGATAATAAGCCCCTACCGGGGATAAAATTATAATAAACTGATAGGTATGGGAAGGCCTTACTCCCAGATAAGGGTCAGTAGCAATAATAAAAGGCCTTATGTAAAGTGAAGTTCCTTCCGCCTCCGGTATCCAGTCCTTATCAACCTTTACCAGTTCCTTGACTGCTTCTACCGCAAATTCCTCATCAATTTTTGGGATACACATCCTCTCATTGGAAATGTTAATCCTTCTCATATTCTGTTCCGGCCTGAAAAGCAAAATCCTGCCATCTACTGCCTTGTAAGCCTTTAAACCCTCAAAAATAGCCTGTCCATAGTGAAATACCATGGTAGCCGGATCCAAACTCAAGTTCTGATAAGGTACTATTCTGGGATCATGCCAGCCCTTGCCTTCGGTATAATCCATTATAAACATATGATCAGTAAAATAATTGCCAAACCCCAGCTTATTCATATCCGGCTTCGGTTTTGGCATATTAGTCTTTTCAATGCTGATTTTCGTGGACATACCTTAATTTCTCCCCTCGCTAGAGTATTATATATTTTTTTATTATATTACAAAATATCTTTTTTCGTATATTTTTTACAAAGTATACATGCATACAAATTCATTTTTCTTTATTCGCATCCGTTCCTTTATCGTCACAGGAAGGGCATTTAGAGGAAAAAGAGATTTCTCTTCCTGCTTCCATAACTGTTCCCAGTTTAAAATAGTTTAACTCCTGTATCAGGATACCGGCAATATCTTTTTTACTCTCTACATATTTCTTAACCAGGTAAATTATCGCATACAGAAGAACCAGAGTAAGCCCTGCAACTAATCCTGACCCCTGCCCTTTTATAAAGGGCATGCTGGCCATAATCCCTATAAGCAAAACAACAGCAGCCAGGCTGGTATAAGGATAGCCCGGCAGCTGGCACCTGCCCTCCGGAGGACAGCCGTAAACTTTCCGAAACTTGAAATGGGTAGCCACAATAGCAAAATAGACAAACAGGAAAGCAAACCCCCCTGAGCTTACCAGAAACAAATAAATCTTCTGGGGCAGAATAAATCCCATGGCCAAACCTAACAGCATGGCTCCCCCTGAAAAAATAATCCCCCGGTAGGGAATATCCCCCTTATCCTTCAGCCAGGACGGAGCATGCCCTTCATCAGCCAGCGACCTTAACATGCGGGCAATGCCAAAAACAGCAGCCAGCATGGTAGAAAGAATAGCCGTTATCAATACTATATTTATCAGGTTAGAAACAAACCCCAGTCCATTACGGCTCAACGCAGTTACCAGAGGGCTGGTTTTTTCGCTTAAAACAGAAGTAGGTACCAGCAAAACCAGAAGGCTGACAGCAACTATATATAAACCAGCCAGGCTTAAAACCGTAAGGGCTATAGCTTTGGGCACATTTTCCCTGGCATTATGGGTTTCCGAAGCGGCCAGCCCCACAATCTCAAAGCCGGCATAAGTAAACATCACTATAAGCATACTGCCGGCAATACCTTTTATGCCATTAGCAAAAAAAGGTTCTCCAAACAGCTGGCCAAAGCCCAAAGGAGCCCTTCCAGCCCATCCGGTTACAATCCAGACCGCCAGCAAAATAAACCCTATAATAGCCAGCACCTTTACAGCCGCCAAACTGCTCTCCAGCTTGGAAAGCTTATCTACTCCCAGCAAATTTACCAGGGTTACAAGTACAATGACAGCAGTGCCCAGTAAAGGCAAAGATAAATAGGGAACATAAGATCTTATAAATACGGATACAGCAATTGCTTCACTGGACATAGCCAGAACCAGGCCCGTCCAGTAAACCCAGCCCACGACAAAACCTGCCATGGGCCCATATACATGTTCACTAAAAGTCCTGAAAGACCCGGCGGCCGGGTAAGCTACCGTCATTTCCGACAGGGCAAAAAGGATAACATAAACAAGCAGCCCTCCCAGTAAAAAAGCCAGTATTACTCCCGGCCCGGCTGCATTTATGGCAATAGCCGACCCCAAAAAGAAAGATCCTCCTATTACGGTTCCCAGAGCCAGCATCACCAGACTGCCTGTTGATAAACCTTTTTCTTCCGCTTTCACCTGGCCATCCTCCTTGATTTAATGTTCTTACAAATGTAGTTTTTGCCTGAATCAAGAAGGATATGCCCACAATAAAAAAACAGGCAGGCTTATAAACAGTATCTGGCCCTTTCTCCCCCTATAAGCGGTGGACGGGTTCTGGCCATGGTAAGATGAGCCATGCCTATTTCCTTTATGCTGGATCTTACCGGAACGGCTACCCTTTTTAAGTGCATGCCTATAAAAGTATCCCCTATGTCCATACCGGCATGAGCTTTAATCGCTTCCACCACCACCGGTTTTTCAAAACGCCGGTAGGCAACCGAAGCAAAGCTCCCGCCCGCATCAGGATGGGGAACTACAGTTACAACTTCCAGGTTATATTTTTCCGCACATTCCTCTTCTACTACCAGTGCCCGGTTTAAATGTTCACAGCACTGGGCTGCTAGATAAATCCCTTTTTCTTTTAAAAAAGGATAAATTCCATCAAAAACTGCCTCCGCCACTTCCAGACTGGAAGCTTTTCCTATCCTTTCCCCTTTTATCTCACTCGTGCTGCAGCCCACCACCAGAATATGTCCCGGTTTTAAACCTGCTTGCTGCCATAGTTCTTCCAGAGCCTGGCGGCTAAGAAGGGTTATGTTCTCCAGGTCCATCAATACTCCCTCCTCATGCCTTTTTAAACTTTTATCATTTTTTGATCAAATGCAAAAAATTATACAGTATGCGGGCAGTCATCCCCCATATGACATGGTCATTCCATATGTAAAAAAGCTGGGGAAGGCTTCCTTTCTTAAAAGCATATTTCTTGCCGTTGGGAATAAGCTCAGCTGGGTAATCGTCAGGCAGGCAAGGATTAAGCTCTATACGGCTCCTTAACGGCTTATAATTTAAAAGATAGCTTAAAGGAACTGTAAAAATCTCTTCCACCTCATCAGGATTAGGCTTTATATTTTTACTATCCCTTATAAATGCACAGTAAGGATATACGATAACATTAAACGGGCTCACCATTATATCAAGAGGGCAAATAACCTCTATATCATCTAGCTTAAGGCCCAGCTCTTCACAGGTTTCCCTCACTGCTGCTTTTTCAGGGCTTGTATCGCTTTCTTCTATCCTCCCTCCGGGAAACGATATCTCTCCCGGCTGGTGGTTAAGCGCAAAAGCCCTTTTTTCAAAAAGAATCCCCAGCTCCCCATTAGCATCATACAAAAGCGGAAGCAAAACAGCTGATTTAAACATCTCCTCATGCCCCAATATTTCCGCTTTCCTGCCCCGCAGGCGGGCATATATATTTTCCAGCATAAAAATACCTCCAGTTTTCCAACCATATTATTATAATAAACATAGCACTTTTTATAAGCCAAAAAAAGAACTTTCCCCGGCCATGTTTTTTAAGTTTTTCCCTGTAAAAACATAAGGCTGGCTCCGATACTAGCCAGCTTTTCTTTTCATCAAATACTCCCTGAATCTTTTTACCAGCTCCGGATCAAACTGCTTCCCGGCTTCTTTTTCTATAACCTCAAGAGCCTTCTCTTTCGTCATCCCTTCCCTGTAGGGACGGCTGCTGGTCATAGCGTCATAGGCATCACATATCGCAAGTATCCTGCACTCCAGGGGTATCTCCTCCCCTTTCAAGCCTAACGGATACCCTTTGCCATCCCACCATTCATGATGTTTTAGAATAAAGTCTGCAACCGGCAAAAGGTCAGGAGAAGCGCTGGCTATACGGTATCCTATTTCACAGTGCCTCTCCATTTCCCATTTTTCCTCCGGAGTCAAATCCCCCTGCTTAAAAAGGATGCGGTCAGGAATCCCTACCTTTCCTATATCATGAAACTGGGCCAGAAGCCGTATCTCATTTACCTTTTCTTCCGGCAGCCCAAGGTAGCGCGCGAAATCAGCTGCCAGCTCCTGCAGCCTTTCTGAATGGCCTTCAGTAACCAAATCCCTCTCTTCCATGGCTTTCTTCAATGTGCTGATAATGGCACTGCGCACACTCTGCCGCTGGTAAAGCTTTTCCCGGTACATATTATTGTCCGCCTCTTTAAAAATATCTTCCACCTTCTTACCCGGCCTGTCTTCCCAGGCCATACCTGTGGAAACGCTTAAAACCAGATCTTCAGAATGCCGGTTATAAACATCAGCTTCCATCTTAATCCTGCCTGCTATTTCCACCAGTTCTTCGCGGGAAACCTTAAAGGCAAGCAGTGCAAATTCATCTCCCCCGATGCGGGATATTACTATATTGTCTCTTTGCCCGCAGGCCCTCTTTATGGCTTCAGCAGCTGCTTGAAGCAGCTCATCCCCTTTCTTGTGGCCTAAAGTGTCATTAATAATTTTAAGGCCATCCACATCACAAACTATTATTCCCAGCGGATAATGCCCATGAGTTACAGAATTCATATTCTGTTCAAAAAAGGTTCGGTTATAGAGGCCGGTCAGCCCATCATGCAGGCTCATAAATTTTAACCTTTCTTCCATCCGCTTGCGTTCTGTTATATCTGAAATAAAAGCAAACGCATAAAGAGGCTTTCCTTTTTCATTCCTTACCAGAGTAGCCTTTACCAGCACATTTACCTTTTCCCCGTTTTTGGCCGGCAAAACCGCCTCATGCGTGTAGTGGAGGTTGTTGTCGCTTCCCTTGAGGAAATAATCGTAATTTAAACCTTCATCCTGTAAAAGGGCTCTTATGTTGTAATCTAAAAGCTCATCCCTTTCATAACCAAGCATCCGGCAAAGAGCCGTATTCACCTCTTTTATATGGTAAGCAAGGTCTATCATGCAGTAGCCTTCACTGGTCCTTTCAATCACTGTGGCCAGGTGATGGCGCACTTTTTCCAGCCTGCCAAGATAATAGGCCAGTATAAAAACCAGCACAGAAAAGACAAGCGTTATCAAAAACAGGTTGGAAAAAAGAAGTGCTCTCTGCTTTTTTATTTTCTTAACAAGGCTTTTATCATCATAAATTATTTCAATGAGATAAGAATTCCAGCTGTCTATTTCCCCGCTTGCCAGATAAGTATTATAAGGTATATAGCGGTAGGTAAGAATGCTCTTTTGGTCTTTTACCTCCCGCAGCTCATTATACAAAACGGCATCCGTTACTGCTTTCATATTCTCCGGAGGGATAACAAAACCTTTGCTTCTCCGGTTCTGGCTTATCTCCATTACCGGTTTGCCTTCCCGGTTGAACTTATAAATATTTATATCCCTGACTTCCGGATGTTTTTTCAAAAGGCCTTCTACCACCGTTTTAAAATCAAGTATGTTAAGCCCGGGGAATTTTTTCCCCACATCAATACTCAGTTCAAATATGTAGCGGTGGTCGGGAGACGGCATATAGCTGTATTTCATAAGCCTTCCTGTCTTATAAGAAGGCTCTATAAAATCGGTAACAAAACTATCTCCCTGAAGCCTTTCCTCAAGCAAAGCCCGGAAATTTTTGAACCTCTTGAAATCAAGCCCCTTATCAGGCGGGAAGGTAGTCCTGACTACCACCAGATTTTCATCAATTATATAAATATCAAAATCTCCCCCCTCTTTTTTCAGCTCATCAAGATTCCAGGACATGACATCGGGGTTTTTTTCGTATTCAGCTGCCAGACGCTCTGAAAATCTCATCATCTGTTCTGAAAAATAAGCGTCAATGACCCGCGAGGTATCCTCAACATTTTTCACTGCATGATAAACAGCGTTTTCAGTCATCTCCCGGCGGGCCATATCTTCTGCATACAGTATCTTTTCCACATTCTTAAAGCCCTTGTAAGATAAAAAGCATATTATCCCAAATACCAGAAGGTTGCTTATAATCACTACCCGGTAAAAGCGCGGTTTTTCAAGCATTTTTTACACCTGCCAGTATCAAATAAAAAAGCTAGTAATTCTTAATTAGATCATATTACAAAAAATGATAATAAATTTCTGCCATTTAAGCCATACAAAAAATTTATACATCTCAGATTATAAAAATACAGCACATCATTTTCGATGTGCTGCCTGTTTATAAAATTCATCTTTAATTAAGCATTATCCAGAACATAACCTGCAATATTGCGGCAGTGTTCGTTAATCCGCTTTATATTGCTCAAGAGATCCAGGAATACTGCCCCGTTATTGCCGTTGCAAATCCTCTCATTAAGCCTTCGGATATGGTTTTTGCGGTACTCAGCCTGCAGTTTTTCTACCATGCGCTCATTCTGCATAACCTTGCGCGCCAGATCCTTGTCTTCTTTTTCCAGAGCCCTGAAAGCCAAACGCAAAGTCTCCTTGGTCATATCAATAATATTGGCCAGTTCTTTCTGGGCTTCCCCGGAAAAATTGACATTATACTTGGTAGCATAATCTGCCTGTTCTATTATATTTTCACTGTGGTCAGCAATCCTTTCAATATCATTTAAAGACTGCAGTATCACATAAGCCCGGTTAGAATCTTCAGGGGAAAGCCTTTTTTCAGAGGCCAAAACCACATAGTCGGTTATTTCCCGCTCCAGGTTATCAATAACTTCTTCCAGGGACATCCCTTTTTGATAAAGCTGCATATCCCGGGTATTAAAATATTCTATGGCATTATTAAACGCCTCTACCGCCAGATTTCCCATGCGCAGGGTTTCCCGGTTAGCCTGGGCCAGAGCCACTGCTGGGTTATTAAGGAACCTTTTATCAATATATTTAGGTTTAAATTCAATAACTTCTTTTTCCGCTTTTTCTTCAGGCACCAGTTTAGTTACTATCCAGGCCAAAACCCCTACCAGCGGCAGATGAATCAAGGTATTGCTTATATTGAAAACCGCATGGGTCTGCGCAATCTGCAGCTTTACCCCTATCGTATCCCAGGTGCCGGCAAAGCCAGGAATAAGGGTAAAAAATGAATTGGTAACCCACACCACCATCTTTTCAAAAACGCCCATAATGAACAGAGGCAGAAAAATAATCGTTCCCACCACATTGAAAAGGAAATGGGTAAGAGCTGTCCGCCTAGCTGCCACACTGGCCCCAATCGCGGCCAAAATAGCCGTAACGGTAGTTCCAATATTATCTCCAAACAGGATGGGAACTGCCTGCCTGTAAGTCACTGCCCCCTGATAGGCCAACTCCTGCAAAACCCCGATAGTGGCGCTGCTGCTCTGTACAATAGCTGTAAACCCTGTTCCCACCAGCACTCCCAGAAGGGCATTGTTGCCTATATCTGTCATCAGCTTTATGAAAAACGGCAGGTCTTTAAGCTCTTTCATTCCATGCCCCATAATCGTCAAGCCTGCAAAAAGAAGTCCAAAGCCAAATAATGCCTGTCCTATGAGCTGCAGCTTTTTATTTTTGGAAAGCAAATACAAAAATACCCCTATGCCGATTATGGGATAAGCATAATCCTTAAGGTTAAACCCGATAAGATAAGCGGTAACGGTAGTACCTATATTGGCACCCATAATTACGCCAATAGCCTGTCTCAAAGTTAAAAGCTCGGCATTAACCAGCCCTACAGTTAGAACCGTAGTGGCGCTGCTGCTCTGGATAAGTCCGGTAACCAGTATGCCGGTAAAAACACCGCGTATCGGACTTTTAGTTCCATGTTCCAGGATAGTCCGCATCCGGTTGCCGGCTACCGACTGCAGCCCGTCCGACATAAACTTGAGGCCGAATAACAGCAGCCCCAACCCGCCCAGAAAAGAAAAAATTATCTCCTGCCAGGAAATAGCCATAGATCGTTTTTTCCTCCTTAAACAAAATATTCCTCAACAATATGCAGGAATTTTTGCCAGATCAATTTATTATTAAGCCGGTAATAAAATGTCTGGCATATATCCTACAAACCCCCTATTTTATTATATACATTTTAAGCCGGAAGCCAACCTGATAAATTTTACACAAAAATAAATAATGAGCAAAGCAAAAAATATTTGCCTCATGCATAACTTAAAGTTATATTCAAAATACATTGCTGGTTATATATGGATATTCGGGGTATAAAGCATAAATTTTGCACCCATCATAATAACAGCGTGATAAAGGAGGTGAGAAAAGAAATGAAAGCAGGAGTACGCAACAGGCTTACCGGAAAGGTATGAGAAATCAAGAAGGATGAGGTCATGGCCCAGGTTACTATGTGAATGGGCGACCTTGAAATCACGTCCGTGATGACGCGAGAATCTCTGGAAGAAAGCGGCTTTGCCCAGGGTGATGAGGTAACTGCTCTGGTCAAAGCTATAAACGTGGTTCTGGTAAAATAATCCTTAAGATTAATCTTTAACCTTCAAAACAGCCGGGCCCATCCCCCGGCTGTTCTCATAAAAACCCTACATTTTGGACAGGCTTTCTTCCACCGCTTTTAAGTTATCATCCACGACCTTAATCTTCATAGATATAAGCAAAGACTCCTTCTCCTCTATGGCTTCCTGTAAATCATTAAGGGAGAGTTCGGTACGGTCAAACAGTTTGTCGTCTTCACCCTTCTTTTTCTGCATTTTAAGCATATTCCAGTATTCAGACAAAGAAGGCATATGTTTTTGCGCCTCTGCAAAATCACCTTTGCCTGCCAAAGCAGCCGACATCAAGGCTTCATATTTTACCAGGTAAAAATTGGCTGGCACCACTCCGCCAAAATCCCTGCTTATCCCGGCATAATATTTATACATAGAAATCCCTGCCATCACGGCTTCTTCTTTTTTCTTCTTTTCCACTGCCCTGGCCAGTTCATCCAGCCCTTTACGGAAACTATCCCTCTTTTTGCTTCCTACCCCCGCTTTCACCAAATCCGGCTCCAGAGCATTCCATTCCTTATACATTTTCTGCAAAATCTCTTTTTCCTTGCGGTAGTCGTTTTCTTTCAACTTCTTTTCTTCACCTGATATCTTTCCTTTACTGCTGTCATTTTGCCCTTCTGATCCCGCACCTGTATCCTTGCTTTTCTGTTTGTTAGAATCCTCTTTTACCATTTTTTTAGCCAGTTCTTCATTTATTTTGTCAATATCGTCTTTTATTTTCTTCAAGGCAGGTGGAGCCTTCATCTTTTCTTCTCCTGCTGGTTTTTGGGCTGCCTCCTTTTTCTGGCCGCTGCACCCGGCTATTAACCCTGAACTCAAAAAAACAACAGCCAACATTATGAGCCATCTTTTCTTAAGCAAATTCCCACCCCTTTTATCCCTTGTAAACTATTATTTATCTTTTCCTGATACTCCCCTTTAAATGCACAAAAAAAGAAAAAGAGCTTCCTCAGGTGAAGCTCTCTTAAATTCTTTTGATATAACTGATATGTTTTAGCTTATAGCTGCTTTTACCGCTTTTAAGGTATTAATTATATTTTCATCAGTGAAAACCTTTATAAGGAGATCGAAATCATAGCTGTCTATAAATTTTCTCATATATTCTGCATAAGGCTTCCTTTCCAGGTATTTAAGCAGTATAAACGGACGTCCCGGGGTATCGATATAACTTGTAATTACCTCCTTGGCTCTCTTTATCAGGGTTTCGTCATCTTCCACCAGTTCGTCAAAAATCCCTTTTTCAAAGCAGTAAGCCGGACTTACCAGTTCCCCCTTAAATATTATATCCCGGAAATTTTTTTCCGTTCCCAAACCGAAACGCATGATTTCCCCTTCCGCAGGAGTCAGTGACAAACCTATTTTTATTTCCGTCATGCCAATCTTGATTTTCGGATGGTTTTTGGCAATCTTGTAGTCACAGGCCATAGCCACTATCATCCCGGCAGCAGTCGCATGCCCATTTATGGCAGCTACAACCGGTTTAGAACAGGTAAATAGCTTGTACAGGACTTCTTCTTCATATCTAAACCAGTCCACAATAGCTTCCGGACCAGCAAAAGTGGTAAAAGTCTCTAAATCAAAGCCCCCGGAAAAATACCTGTCCTGCCCGGTAATAATAATCCCTTTAAGTTCTTCTTCACTGTTTACCCTGTCAATAGCCTCTTCGAGGCCCCTCAAGGTATCCTGGTGTATAGCCTTTACCCTGCCGTAGCAAAAATTAAAAATAATAATATTATCTTCAATCCTGTATTCATACTTCTCCATCCTGTACACCCTCTCCTTGTAAAAATTTTTCTTTTCGTGAAAATCCTGCTGCAATACTCCTTTCCCCTGCTTTCACCCCCTGGAACAAGCCTTTAAGATGCTCTTATAAATGCATTATCAGTTTACCAAAAATCTACCCCTATTTAAAGATATCCGCGTGGGCAATATTTTATTTCTCAGCCTTTGATCCCCCACCACTGCTTCAGCTGAGGTACTTCAACCAGGAAAACATATTGCAGGATTTAGAACCAGCCTATCGCATTGCTTTTCGTAAAAAAGCAGCAGGTATTCTTCTAAATACCTGCTGCTCCAGCTACCGAAATCGAACCTAATTTCATGAGCTGATCAAATGCGGCTCCCACACACAACACAAAACTTGGCGCCTGCTGGAGCTGGATTATCGCACCTGGGACACCTTATCTCTTTGCCTGTCTTTTCACCACACACCGGGCAAAACCTGGCATGAGCAGGGATTTCTGACAGGCAAACCGAACATTTTCGCGATAAGAGGGCATCCTCTGCTTTACTGGTATTCGCATCTCCTAAAAGCAAAAGCCTGTTAAAAAGCACTTCCACATATTCCAGAACCGTTTCCGGAGCAATGCCCGTAAAGGATAACTTATCTCCCACAGGCTCCAGCATCAGCACATCATGAATACCGCCCATTACCGCCACATAACCCAGCTGCCTTACCTCTCCTTTTTCCTTGTAGGCAGCGCGCACAGAAAGCAGGCTCTCAATAAGAAGCAGCCGGCTCGCTACCTCTACCATTTCGGGACCAGCATTGAACTGTTCTCCGCTTACAATGAGAAGGCCTCTGTCAGTTAGTTCTTTTAAACCCTGCCTTATTTCATCATCAGTCAGTTTACGATTAATTATCCCGTAAACAACAGTCGTAAGCCACTGGGCATCGTCTTTCGCACTCTTTACCTCATCAATAATATGTTCACCGGTTAAAGCTATATCATACGAAGTTCCAAGGCCCAGCGCCGCCAGCATACGGCGCCGCATAATATCTATGCCTGCTGCATAGGCCAGAGCCCCGCTTAATGACAAATCTGTTTCCACATTCAGCGACAAAAAAGGAGAATCCCCCCATAATGCGCGCAGCGTCTGAAGAACTTCGCCTACCTTGACCGGATAACTTATGCGCCATCCTTCTTCCCGGCTTTTGAGCCGTATTACCTCCTTTTGCCCCGGGGCAAAGTAAAAAGTATCTTCCATCCTTCCCAGGCCGCTCGTAAAACGGCAGCGAAAGACCGCAGCAGGATCAGCTAATATTTGCATCGCATACATAGCTTTAGGCGTTAGATTATCCCTATCATCTATCAAGCCTGCCTTCTTTAAAGCACTTATTTCCTCCTCATTGGAAGACATTAAAGGCAGACTGGCAAATGGAGACAAAACCCCGAAGGTGGCAGCTGTTTTTTCACCTAAAAACCTTAAGGCTCCCCTGCTGACATCAAAGCTTTCACGTTTCATCCTCTACTGATCCCCCTTTCCAAACATCGCGTCCATGATGGGATCCTTGCTCAGCTTATCGCGAATGCTGCCCTGCAGGACATTCTTCCCCGCTGTGGCAAATTTATCGCGCACCATACCCGATACTGATTCATGAATGTTTTCCTTGCCCATTAGAGCGTCTTTGATAAATCCAGCTCGCGCTTCTCCCCAGGCCGCATCTTCCGGATTAAATGCGGTATATTCCTTAAATCCGGGCAGCTTGCCGCCGGTCATATCTGTGATTTTGCCTGCTCCCGCATCCATGATCTTGCCTAAACCAAGATCTACAACTCCTTTTAGCGTCCCTCTGGCAATGTGGCTGGTATAATCCTTGCCTTCAGCGATCGCCTCACCCAATCCCTCAGCAGTTCCCTTGGCCACCGTGTAGATATCCTTGATTCTGCCTCCAACAGGGCCAGTTACATTAGATAAGACATCTATCGACTTGTCAGCTCCCCACTGCACCCACTCACCTGCTGAAACCGCCTTATCCCACCACCAGACAGAGCTGTTAGCTGCCGCCGAATCTTGTTGCAGCTTTTCCTGCCTGGCCTTTAGATCTTCAAGTACCTCATTAAATGTTTTTCCCTGCCTGTTTATACCGTCGCGGTTAAAGCCGCGCCTGTCATACCCGTCCCGATCAAAACCTTCCCGGTCATAGCCCATCACATTAAAACCGTCCCGGTCATAACCCTCCCGGTCATAGCCCTTGCGGTTAAATCCATCTTTGTCATAACCTTCGCGATCATAGCCATTCCTGTCATAGCCGTTTCGGTCATAACCATCTCTATCATAGCCATTTCGATCGTAGCCTTCCCTGTCATAGCCGTCTTTTCCTATACCATCCCGGTCAAATCCTTCGCTATTATATCCATTTCTATCATAGCCTTCGCGATCGAACCCTTCCCGGTCAAACCCTTCCCGGTCATAACCTTCGCGATCAAATCCCTCACGGTTAAACCCTTCCCGGTCGTAACCTTCCCGATTAAATCCTTCCCGGTCAAACCCTTCCCGGTCATAACCTTCGCGATTGAACCCTTCCCGGTCAAATCCTTCGCGATCAAATCCGTTGACATCAAAGCCCTCCCGGTCGTAGCCTTCCGCATCGCGGCCATTTCGGTCATAACCCTCGTCATTATATCCACTGCGGTAAAAGCCATCCCGATCCTTGCCATTTCGATCATAGCCCTCCGCATCATACCCATTGCGGTCATATCCATCCCGGTCAAAGCCATTCCGGTCGTATCCATTCCTGTCGTATCCATCACGATCATAACCGTCACGGTCGTAACCATCCTGATCATATCCGTCCTCGTCAAACTTTCTTTCATCATCACCTTCTCCGCCCTCGCTGCCATCCTGAGGCTCATTTTGGTTCGGGACCGTGAAATCATTCAGGCTAACGTTATTCAAGGCATTAATTAAGGCAGGACCTGCTGCCGCTCCAACCGAGGGACCCACTCCATGCAGCACCGCCCGCACGGAACCCGGGCTGCGTACCCAGGAATCAAATGTTCCCCCACATTCAGCCCATCCTCCATCATCCGCCAAAACCTGTTTGGCTTTTAAGAACACCACAGCAAGTGTTAAGAGAAAAAACAAAAGCGACATAAAATGGCCGCCCTGCCCTCCATCCGAATACAGGAGATAGGCAGCTGCGCACAGCATTATAATCCCAGCATAAGATGGCCACGGGAGAATGAAGGCCAGGGCAAACCCCAGCGAAGTCCCGATAAGTCCCACATAAGCGGGAACCACTCCAAATTGGGCAGCAGCCTCCGCCTGCTTTGGATTAATCACAGTAACCAGCGCAATCCACGTTGACTGAATAAGGATCGCAACTACTCTTCCTGCAGGACTTGCGAAAATAACCGCCAGCCCCATGGCGAGTACCAGGCTCGTCATATTGCTCATTATCCCTGATATAACCAGCGATATCCCCATTCCAGACAGCAAAAGGACAAAGCCATCCTTACCGGCTTCGCGCACATAATCTGCCATCAGGCCAGGTATGCGCGCCATATCAGATATCCATACACCCCAGCCTTTTTTTCGTATCTGAGGGAGGGAAGTAAAAATAAAACCAGATAATAACATCCATAAAAGAGTAGCTGATATCACCCGTCCCTGAGTAGCCAGCAGCTCGCGGCCTATCCAGGTACCTGCGCCAAACCCCTCATTGCGCACCACCAGAAGATAGGTGTGCAGGAGCATGGTAACCAAAAAAACAATAATCATCATAGGAATGTTTTTTACCAGATTCCTAACCGTCTGTCTCAGTACCAGGTTGAAGAATGTCCTCCAGTTTAAAGGAGGTTTATCCTGTATATAACTTTCACCCTCCATCCTTTTAAAATCGTTACTTACATTATTTCCTAAATCTTGAGATGAAAAGCAGGTTACCGCGCTTCCGCAGTTCGCGCAAAATTCCGCTCCTTCTTTCAGCGCCCAGCCACAGTTTGCACATACGCCAGAAGCTTTTATCACAGCTGGCGTTCCGCAGCGGGGGCAAAATTTTGCCTGATCGGCCAGTTGGTTTCCGCATTGAAGACAACGCATGCTATTTTTCTCCCCTCCTCATGCGGGTCAAGCCATCTTCAGTGGCCATCCACAAAAAACCGTTGTCATCTTCCAGCATATCTTTAACCTCATTGCCCGCCAGCCCCTTTCGTCGATCAAGGTATCCCCACCTTTTGCCGTCGTACCACGCAACTCCATCATACTCCGATCCAAACCACATCCTGCCAGCGGCATCCTGATATATAGACCGCACCTTTTCCCCAGCCAGCCCATCCTTTTGGGTAAGCCTGCGAGCAATCTGGGGCCTGCCGTCAACGACCTTGAACAAAACTGCCCCACCTCGATTATAGAAACCTGTTGCCGCCCATATGTTGCCATCCAGATCCTCCATTATGTCACAAACATTATCATCAGGGAGCCCATCATCTGAATTAAAGTTAAACCACTCATTTCCCGCCAGGCAGGAAACTCCGCCCCCGGGCACTGCATAAGAGCCAAACCACATAAAACCTCTGGAGTCCTCAAATATTACATTTACCATTGAAGAAGCCAGGCCATCTTTTTCTCCATAAACCCTCCATCTGCTCCCCTCCAGCACCGCTGCGCCATTCCAGGTCCCTACCCAAATCCTGCCTTTATTATCACATGCCAGGCAATTAATGCGCTTATCAGGCAGTCCTTTAATCATCAGCACCTTATCATCCTCATACAAAAACAATCCATTCTGGGTGCCAATCCACAGATTTCCCGCCTTATCAAGAAGCAGGGCCCGCACATTTTCAACCTGTTCGCTGCCGGGAAGTTTTCCTTTTAGCCTGAAGGAATGCGCATCAATCACAAAGACACCATCTCTTCCCCCCGCATAGATGATGGGGCCGCTTTGTACAAGTGCTGATATCTCATGCGGAGGGCGCATAACAGCCAGATTTTTTTCCATCTGTTCATGCGCAATATACTGCCCCACCCCATAAATAACGGCCAAAACCACCCCCGCAGTCAAAACCAGCGGGAAGAATATCCTTTGCCAGTTTAAACAGGCCATTTACAATCAACCTCCGCCAGCCTCCCACCCTTCACCTCATATGTCTTATCTGCCAGCTGTTCTGCTTCCCTTATTTCATGCGTAACCAGAATAATTCCGATCCTCTCGGATTCCATCCTGTGTTTAACCCAGGAAATAGCTCTGTCCTTTAACTCCTCGTCCAGGTTAGTAAACGGTTCATCCATTAGCAGCCAGTTAGGCTGTGCAGCCAAAGCGCGGGCCAAGGCTACCCTTCTTGCCTCACCACCCGAAATCTGGCTCGGCATGCGCTTCAGTAAAGGGCCTATACCTAGAGCCTCAGCATTTTCATAGGCTATTTTCTTTTTATTCAATCCCCTGCGCACACCGAAGGTAATATTTTCATAAACATTAAGATGTGGCCATAAAGCTGACCCCTGAAAAACCATGGACATTAGCCTTTGTTCCGGGATTACTGCCCCTGTCGGCCGGCTTAATATGCGCATATCAGTCCGTATATCCCCTCTATCCGGAAGTATAAACCCGGCAATTATCTTAAGCAGCGTAGTCTTGCCGCTTCCTGACTCACCCAAAATGGCAGCACACGTCCCTCTTGCGAGAGTAAAACTTATCTCGCTTAAAACCTGTTTTCCAGCCAAAGATTTGCCGATTTGGTCAACAATAAGTATTTCTTCTCTGTCCGGGCACAAAGCTTACTTTCTACCCCCTCTCTCCATTCATAAACATGCTTCTCGCTAACACACCTGCCACAACAGTCACTAAACCCATACTCAAACAAAGCAGCGCTACTGCTCCCCTGGCCCCATAGTGCAGGTAATTGTAAATACGTACTGTTATCGTCTCCTGCCCTGGCGGAGTCAGCATAACCGCAGTCCCCAGCTCTCCTATCACAAAAGCCAGAATAAAAGCTGTCGCTCCCAGAAAAGCCATCTTAACCAGCGGCAGTTCTACCTTTAAGAAGGCTTGATACTCTCTTTTCGCATGGATTAAAGCCGCCGCCAGCAAATCATGGTCAACCCGCTTTAGAAAAGCCCAGCTTAACAAAACAGCTAATGGTGCAAAACGCGTAACCTCGCCTAAAATGATTAACAAATTAGAGCCGTGCAAAGGGTAAAGCCAGCTGCCAATTTCAATCCAGGCAATTCCCACCAGAGGTGAAGGAAGCGCCCACGGCAGCAATACAACTAACCACCAGCAATATCGCTGTCGACTGTGAAAGGCCAGCCTGCGTGCCACCACATATCCCAGCACAATGCATACAAAGGCCGCCGCGATTGATATTGCGCATGAATAAATCAGCGAGCTTATACTTCCTTTAAGTATATTAAACTCCGGGCCAGACAATGCCTCCAAGCCTAAACTTAATAAGGGCAAAGTAGGCTGGACCAAAGCTATAATCACAAACAGCATGCCAATTCCGCGATAACCAGCCTTCCAGTTCAAGGGAAAATAATCATTGGAATTTTGGGGGATAAGAAATGAACTTACATGCTGCAAAGGCAATATGCTTAAGGCTATGACGGCTGCACTTAATATAAGAATCGGCAGCGATAAGACAAAAGCTCTCCCGGGATCAGCATGCAATGAAAAGTCCGCAAAAATATCAAAGGCATAGACGTTTACCTGGCACAATGAAGGAATTGTGTAATCAAGCAAAGCCAAAACAAAATTAAATCCTCCTGCTGCCGCCATGACTGGAACCAGCAGGGGCAAAGCCACCGAAAACCAGACCTTTTCTCCCCCAGCAGCCAGGCTCGCCACCTCCAGCAGTTCCCGGTCGATTGCCCTTAGTCCTATGTACACGGCCAGCGATGACAGAGGCATAAGCCACATCACCATCGTCCACCAGGCGGCCAGCGGGTTATGCCAGCTTAATCCAATCCTATACGCCAGTAAAGACCACCCGGATACATGTATATAGCCTGGCATCGGCAAAACAATCAGGAAGGCAGGCACTATAAGTGCAGCCAAACGAGGTTTAAGCCATAATATACTGCCTATCCCGGCACCCAGTATTAAAGAAAAAATAGCCACTGCCGCCGATAAAACCAGGGTATTGAAAAACAGCTCCAGCCGGCGGGAAGTCGCCAGCAATACCGCCTTATGGCTTAAGCTGCCCGATTCCATTCCCGCTATCACCAGGACAAAAAAAGGTCCCAGGGCAATAAGAATATAACAAAAAAGAAGCAGTCTTTCAGCAAAGGCAGGCATCCGCGGCAACACATTATCTACCTGTGAAGGCATATGCTGCTCTCCTAACGCACAAAGATTTCAGCCATATCTGCTTTCGAGCGTTCTCTTTCCCGATATATTTCTTCAAAATTTACCGGCATTTCTTTAATATTCTGCGGGATGCCCGCATCAAATTGCTTGCTTAACTTTCGACAGGGAATCTGGATAGCCCCATCTTTTAAAAGACGTGCCTCTACAGGTCTGGAAAGAAGATAATCAATAAAGGCCTGCCCTTCGCAGCTATGCGGGGCATTTTTTATCAAGGCCACCGTGTTCGGGATTATTAAAGTCCCCATTCCTTCGTTATCCGGGAAAACAAACGCCACAGGTGCACCGCCACGAATCGCGCTCAGCGCGTCGTCAGTATCAGTTAGTCCCCACCAAAGCTTGCCGCTTGCCACCATATCCTTTACTACAGAGTTGCCATCCACTACCTGTACGCCACGTTCCTTTACCTTTTGGAAAAACTGACGGCCATTTTCCTCACCCCACAGCGCATATAAAGCCGCAACATGAGTCGCCGTCGTGCCAAACATCGGATAGGCAATACCAATCTTGTCTGCCGGCCACCTTGGATCAATAAGCTCCCTAACTGAACGCGGATACTGATTGGAGGCAACCTTATCGGTATTCACGATAATTACACGAGCTCTGCCGCCAAAAGCTGTCCACATTCCATCCGGATCACGGAACATTTCCGGAATATCCCCGGCGTTCCTGGACTTATAAGACGCTAAAACCCCTTGCTCCTTTAAAAAAAGTGTCTGCATAAATTCAGAGTTCCAGAAAACATCGGCCTGGGGACGCTCCTTTTCAGCCACCAGCCGGTTAACCAGCCCCGTTGTCTTGGTAGCTTCCACATCATATACCGCCTTCACCTTGATGCCGCTCTTCTTTTCAAAATCTTTTAGAACAGGCTCAGCATACACTTGGTCTACCGACGTATATACAACTACTTCCCGGCTGCTGCCGCAACCTGTCCCCAATACAATCACAACCAGCAAAAACAACCCCGCAAGCAAGCGCTTTGCTTTCATACAACCTTATCCTCCCCAGGCAGTCGTTTTCTCTCCCATTCCTCTTTTTCTTATACGGTCTCATCTAATCAAGTATTCTGCGTAATTAACAAAACCAGAATTATTAAAGGTTTATTTGGAAATAAAAAAAGACTTCACCCCACCATCAGAGAAAGACGCAAGTGAGCAAAACAAAAATTCCAGAAAGGAGTGAAGTCACCTGTATATTCTTCAGCAAATGTCATTTTCCCTGGAATAATTGATGGAACTCTAATTTAAAGGGCATATGCCTTTTCAATTTTGCAAAATGCTTAGTTCATGCACCCGCCCTTCGATATCAACCTTACCTATATCTTACAGGGAATTTAATCAACTTGCAATCTTGCTTTTTCAATAACCAGTGCCAGGACGCCACTGAAAAAAAAACTGTCCTTTTTCAGCACAAATTTCTACGAGATTTTTAACAAAAGCTAATCCTTTTAACCCCCATTACAGCTTTGTTTTTTCACGGTACAAAGCCGTTATCCCTGCCCAGTTATTCCTGAATATATTTTCAGACATCTAAAAAAAGAACAAATTCATTTATCCCCGGTCCAGTTCAAAATAAAACTCTACTCCCCCCTCTACATTAGCTGCCCCATAAGCATTATTGTCCAGCTCCTGAATCGCCTTCACGATAGCCAAACCCAGGCCCGTCCCCCCATAACTCCTGGTCCTGGCCTTATCCACCTTATAAAAGCTTATAAAAATCTTGTCCAGAGCTTCATCCGGTATATGATTTCCCGAATTATAAACCCTAACCCTTACCTTATTCCTCTCTTCATCCTCTTCAGCTATAATCCTTATCTTCCTTTCCCCATCCACATAATTGACAGCATTGTTTATATAATTGGTCAAAACCTCCTCAACCCTTAAAATATCGGCATAAACCGGAATATTTTCCGGTTTTTTAACCTCCAGGCTTATCCCCTTGCCCTCAAAAATCGGCTCATACTTCTGCAGTACCTGGTCGATAAAAGATGACAAATCAAAATGCTCTTTTTCCAGCTTCATATAGCCTGACTCCATCTGGGCCAGATCCAGAAGCTCCCGCACCAGTTTATTCATCTTTTCTGCCTCGTCTATTATTACCTCACAGTAAAAATCCTTATCTTCTTCACTCTCAGCCACATTAAGCTTCAGCCCTTCCGCATATCCGCGTATCAAAGCCAGCGGCGTCTTTAACTCATGAGAAACATTATATACAAATTCTTTTCTCATCTGGTCAATCTTTCTTTCTTTTTCTATGTCCTCTTCCAGCTTCAGGTTGGCTTCCTTAAGCTCTCTTATCGCCTTATCCAGCTGATAAGAAAGAGAATTGAGGCTCTGCGCAAGCTCCCCCAGCTCGTCATCGCTTCTTATTTCACAGCGCTGGCTGAAATCAAGATTGGCCATCTTCTGCGCAATACTGTTCATCTCTCTTATAGGCTGGGTAAAACGCCGGGACCAAAAAAACACCACCAGGCTGCCCAAAGCCAGACTCGGAATCGCTGCCAGCACAAAAAACCTCCTGGCTATCCCTACACTTTCCTCCACCGCAGCCAGAGGGGTGCTTAAAATCAGGAATTCTCCATTATCCAGCCGGTACAGCATATTAAGAAACCTGGTATTCAAGACCGGATCAATTATCAGCTCCAGCTGGCTCCTTTCTCCCAGCATCCCGTAAAACCTGATCCAGAACGGAATTTCCCTTCTTCCTCCAAAACTGCGCATCTTTCCCCGGGTTATATATTTAACCTGTCCGTAGGCATCAAGGATAACTATACTCAGTCCCTTGTCGCGTTCCAGATTTTCCAGCTTAATATCTATTTCTTCCACATCGCCATCATAAACCCGGTTAATATCTTCAGCTGCCTTTTTGAGCAGCTTTTGCTTTTGTTTTAGATAAAACTCTCCCATGTAGCTGGTATTTAAAAAAATAAAAAACATCATAAAAATCAGGCTGCCCAGCACAAAACCGCTGAAAAGCTTAAAACTTATCGACTTTCTCATCTTGCTCCCTCAAATCTATAGCCTATTCCCCTGACCGTCTGGATATAGCTTCCTTTATCCCTAAGCTTAAGCCGCAAATTCTTTATATGGGTATCTACAGTGCGCATATCTCCATAATAGTTAATATCCCAGACCGCATCCAGAATCTGTTCCCGGCTTAAAGCCCGGCCTTCATTCTTGACCAGGAAGTTCAGCAGTTCAAATTCCTTTAGAGTAAGGTCTATCCTCTCTCCATCTACTTCCACCCAGCGCCCTTTGGTATCAATTTTAAGGCCTTTAAAAACCTTAACCTCCTCATCCCCTTCTCCCATCCTGCGCATTACCGCTTTTATCCTGGCTACCAAAACCTGGGGACTGAAAGGCTTGCTTACATATTCATCTGCCCCCAGCTCAAAACCAAAAACCTCGTCCTCTTCCCCATCCCGGGCTGTAAGCATAACTACCGGAAGTTTAGACCTTTTCCTTATCTCCCGCAGAACTGCCCAGCCATCATATTCCGGCATCATAACATCCAGTATCACCAGGCTTATTTCACTATCCTCTTCCAAAATTTCAAGAGCCCTTTTTCCATCTGCTGCCTCCCTTACCTTGAAGCCTTCCCTTTTCAAAAAATCGCCTACCAGCTTGCGGATGCGCTCTTCATCATCAACCACCAGCACTTTTTTCATGCTGCTTAATCCTCCCGATGCTGACCATTTTGCTAATCTCATTTTAACCACTTTTTGTGTTTTTTCTGTGAAGCAGATACTATTCAGGCAAAATTTTAGCACATACTGGGCAAAAATAAAAAAAATCACCTATAATATAATAAAAGTTTTATTTAAAAAAGGGGGAGTAAAAATGGTAAAAGAGATTATCCAAAAAGGCTGTATCCGCCTTACCCCGGATAAAACCGTCGGATTTTCCCTCAAAGAAATGGAAAACCGCAAAAAAAGCGTAGCCGTAGTCATAGATGAAAACGAACACCTGCTGGGGATTGTGGTTAAAACCGACCTTTTAAAATTCCTGCGGCAGCCCGGACATTACGAAGATTATCCGGTAGAACTGGCCATGACCAAATCAGTAATAACTGTAAAACCGGAAGATGATATACTCAAAGCTTCCCGCCTGCTAAGGGAAAACGATATATCAGCAGTCCCGGTTATTGACGATGAAAATAAGGTAGTTGGCATAATCGGCCTGGAAGACATAGTGGATTACTGCATCCAGAAAAATAGTCTGCCATAAAATTATCATTGCAAAAGGAAAAAACATTTTTCAGTCGAATTTATAAACATATTTTAATAACATAGTTCATAAGAAAGGACGGGGTGAAGGTGAGCGAAAACCTGCGCGCAAATCCTGAAGGGGATAAGCCGGTAATTGACCCTTCCAGCTATGTTGACCCTTCCGCGGTCATCATCGGTCCGGTTACTATCGGCAAAAACTGCTACATCGGTCCCCATACAGTAATCAGAGCTGATGAGGTAGATGAAAAAACCGGCAAGGTAGCTCCGGTTGTCATCGGTGACAATGTCAACATCCAGGATGGAGTAATCATCCATGCCCTGGCTGGTACCAGCGTAGAAGTGGGGGCCAATACTTCTTTAGCCCACGGCTGTGTAGTGCACGGCCCCTGCAAAATAGAAGAAGGCTGTTTTATAGGATTCAGGGCTGTGGTTTTTAAAACCGCAATCGGAAGCGGCAGCATGGTAAAACACGGAGCTATCGTGGAAGGAGTAGACATACCTTCGGGCAAACTTGTTCCTACCGGCGAAGTTATAACCGGGGAAGCCGATTTGGGCAAACTGAAAGAAGTCGGCCACGCAGAAAAAGAATTTATGGAAGAAGTAGTCAAAACCAACATCGAACTGGCCCACGGGTATAAAAAATAAAAAAATTAAGGAGAGGACACCACCTCTCCTTATTTGTTATCTGCTTTTAGGCATTTTTAAGCTGCGGCGGTTTTACCAGGAAGGTCAAAACCAGAGCTATTACACAAAGAACGGCTGCGATCATAAAAGCCTGGGTAAAAGGCATGGAAGCACCAATCCTCGGACCTACTATGGCAGCTGTTCCATAAGCCATAAACACTATTCCGTAGTTCATTCCCAGATTGGCAGTTCCATAATAATCAGCCGTAATAGACGGGAACAAGCCTAAAAATCCGCCAAAACAGAAGCCGATAAGCGAGCAGGAAGCCAGGAAAGTAGTATAATTCATGCTGAATCTGCTCATATAGAACATAGCGCAGGCTGCCAGAATATACATAGCAATCAGAGCCGTGGTGCGCCCAATCTTGTCAGATAAGGTTCCCCATACAATACGTCCTGCAGCATTAAATAAAGCAATGATTACCACCGCATTGGCAGCCATAAGAGCATCCAGCCCTACCAGTTTAGTCCCTATATCCTTGGCAAAACCTATTACCATAAGTCCAGCTGTACAGCCAAAAAGATACATAATCCACAGCAAATAGAATTGGTAGGTTTTGAGCATCTGGCCGGGAGTAAAGTCAGCTCCGCTTCCTCCCTTGCCGGCATCCTGGGGAGGTGTCCAGCCAGGCGGGCAGTACCCTGCCGGAGGATTCTTGAGGAGCTGAGCGCCCAGGACTACGAAAACCAGATAAATAAGACCCAGGTACATAAACGTCTGGCTTACTCCATAAGCATTCAGGAAATTGGTAGCTATAGGCTTGAAGAGCATACCTCCCAGGCCAAATCCTGCTACCGCAATACCGCTTATAAGCCCCCTCTTATCCGGGAACCACTTGACACAGGTAGCCAGAGGGCATACATAGGCAGTACCTATGCCAGCCCCACCGATTACGCCATAGAAAATGTAAAGCTGAGTTAAAGTGGTAGCCTTGCTGGCCAGGAACATGCCGATAAAGAGAAGAATGCCGCCGGCAGTCGCCACCCAGCGCGGCCCAATCTTGTCCTGAATTCTGCCAGCAATAATCGTGAAAAAGGCAAAAACAAAGATAGTTATGGAAAAGGTCATTACTACTCCAGCCGGATCCCAGCCGTATTTGTCAATCAGCGGCTGGTTAAAAAGGCTCCAGATATAAACAGCACCCAGACAGAGCTGAATCATCAGTGCCCCTAATACTACCAGCCAGCGGTTTCCTGCCTTATTTTCCAAGATTTCAACCCCCTCAAGATTTAATTTCACTCGTAAATCCCCTGTTAA
Source organism: Thermosyntropha tengcongensis (assembly GCF_055381335.1). Lineage (NCBI taxonomy): Bacteria > Bacillati > Bacillota > Clostridia > Eubacteriales > Syntrophomonadaceae > Thermosyntropha > Thermosyntropha tengcongensis. The sequence goes on along the minus strand of NZ_AP042437.1, from coordinate 269,047 downwards.
CCAGAACAGCTACTCAGGTTATATCCCTCTTCCCCCTCCTTTTCCTGATTATTTTAGCTCTTCCCATAATATATATGTGCTTTTGCGCACAACATAATAACAATTTATTCTTCCTTTTTATCAAAAATCCTGCCGCAAATTTTCTATAAAAGATATATTTACGACAAAAAATGAAAAGCAGGGACGGTTCTCTGTTTCATTTTGAAACAGAGAACCGTCCCCTTGTTTCATTCACTTATTGATTCTGGCTGGAGGCGAAAGGGCAATTGCCGGCATTGCCTCTTCCCATCATTCCTTTTCCCTGGCCCATTCCGTTGCCTTTGGACGGGTGAATGGCTTTAGCTATTGCACTTGCCTGTTCAGAAGTTATAGTCCCTTCAGCCACTAAATCCCTTATAATATTTGGTTTTTCACGATTTTTAACATATTCTCTCCATTCTTCAGGTGTTATCTCCAGCCTTTTAGCCATATCAGCTTCTCTTTTTTCCATTTCTTCCCGCATCCTGGCAAGCAGCTTATCTGCCTGCTCCTGGGTTATGGTTCCGGCAGCTACCAGCTCATCAAGCTTGTTTTTAATTTCCTGCTGTCTTTCTGCCGCCCTTTCTTCATGCATAGCCTTCATTATAGCTTCTGCCTGTTCGGAAGTGATTATGCCTTTCTCAACTGCTTCGCTTAAAAAGGGATCCTGCAACTGTCTTCTTTCTTCCCTGGCCTGCTGCCTTTCCTCAGGAGTCATCTTTTTAATTTCCTGCCTAAATTCTTCCCTTTCCTTTACCCTTTGCTGGGCCAGGTTCTTCAAAGCTTCTGCCTGTTCCGAAGTAATAAGCGAATTCTCAGTAAGCTTGTTCAGAAGGGTTTCCCATTTGGCAGCCAGGTCTACTCCTTTTCCCATTCCTCCTCTTATCATCTTACCCTGCCCGCCTGCCATTACTCCGTTACCGGCAGCCAGCGCTATACTTCCAGTACCCAGAAGAAGCCCACCGATTAAAAATACACTTAAAATTTTGCGCCAAAAATTTCGCTTCACCGCTAGCCATCTCCTTTCTTTCATTATTTTTGCCTTCCGGCAATTATATTGTAGCCAGTTTATGTGAAGACTCCGTGAACAAAAACGCAAAAGTTGTTGTGAAAAAATTCAGTAAAGTTGTAAATTTTCCAGCGGGATTTATAATATAGACATACATCAATTTTTAAAATAAAAAAATTTAAAGGAGGGACAGCCCTTGGCGGCAGACAAAATTATCTCCACTGAAGTCAACTGGCAGCATGTGGGTATCAAGAGCATAGCCCAGATAGGCAGCTACAGTGTAACCATGGACTCCCCCGCTGAAGAGGGAGGAACTGGCGAAGGCCCTACTCCCCTGCAGATGCTTCCCGCTTCCCTGGGAGGATGTATAATAGCCATGATCGCCATTGTAGCCAGGAAAAAAAGAATGGATATAAAAGATATAAAGGTAAATGTGGAGGCAGTAATCGAAGGCGGAAATGTTAAAGAAATAAATTACAGGGTAAATGTAGAGGCTCCCTACAGTGAAGAGGAAATAGAAAAACTGATTGAACAGGGTATAAAGATATGCCCGGTTAAAAATGCCCTGGGGGTGCCGGTAAACCGCATAAAATAAGCATAAAAAGAGGGAATACCCTTAAAAAGGTATTCCCTCTTCTATTTTTTTTATACTTTTGTTCTTACACAGCCTTTTCTATCCGCATCCGGTAGAATGTGCGCCATACGAATACCAGAGCAATTACCAGGAATATTACACCGGCATAAGGAGCCATACTGCTGAAAGCAGGGGATATGGCTATCTCCATAGCCAGAAGCCCAAACAGGGTAGTAAACTTGATAATCGGGTTCAAGGCTACCGCTGTCGTATCTTTGAAAGGATCCCCTACCGTATCTCCTACTACAGTAGCATCATGCAGTTCAGTACCTTTTTCCTTAAGGTCTACCTCTACTATCTTCTTGCCATTATCCCATGCTCCACCGGCATTAGCCATAAATACTGCCTGGAAAAGCCCGAATACTGCAATAGATATAAGATAGGACACAAATAAGGCCACCGGTGTTGCTCCACTTATAGGAGCTGACAGACAGGCAAAAGCCAGAGCAAATGAGAATATGCCGATAAAGATATTAAACATACCAGCCTGGGCATACTGGGTGCAGATCTTAACTACTTCCTTGGAATTTTCGGTGGCTGCCTTCTGGCTGGTAGTATCAAGCTTGATATTGCGCTTGATATACTCAACTGCCCGGTAGGCACCAGTCGTAACCGCCTGGGTGGAAGCGCCGGCAAACCAGTAGATTACAGCACCGCCACAGATAAATCCAAACAGGGTGTAAGGATTAAGCAGGGTCAAAATGCTTTCCGGCTGAACTCCCAGCACATTCTGGATAACCAGAATGAGGGAGAAAATCATGGTGGTAGCTCCTACAACTGCCGTACCAATAAGCACCGGCTTGGCAGTAGCCTTAAAGGTATTACCTGCGCCGTCATTAGCTTCCAGGAAGTGTTTAGCCTTGTCAAAATTAGGCTTAAAGCCAAATTCCTTTTCAATCTGTTTATCTACTTTAGGAATAGTTTCAATCAGTGAAAGTTCATAGATAGACTGAGCATTGTCAGTAACCGGCCCGTAACTGTCAACCGCAATAGTAACCGGACCCATTCCCAGCATTCCAAAAGCCACCAGACCAAAGGCAAAAATAGAAGGATAAATCATGATAGACTCCAGCCCATAGCCGCTGGCTATATAAGCAATAAACATCAGGGCCAAAAATACCATGCCAATCCAGAAGCCGCTGAAATTGCCTGCTACCAGTCCGGAAAGGATGTTAAGGGATGCTCCGCCTTCCCGGGAAGCCTTAACTACTTCTTCTGTATGAGCAGACTTGGGGCTGGTAAATATCTTGGTGAATTCAGGAATAAGCGCGGCACCCAGAGTTCCACAGCTTATAATCGTAGCCAGTACCAGCCACATGGACTGCAGCTCAGGAGCAGCATTGGAAACCGGTCCCAGCATATAGTAGCTTACTACATAGGTAACGATTATGGAAAGGATAGAAGTTATCCATACCAGGTTGGTCAAAGGCTTTTCAAAATCCATATCCTGGCTGTTTCCGTACTTCGCCTGGGTAAGCCCCTTATTTATATAGAAGGCAACTACCGAAGTTATTATCATGAGTATGCGCATGGTGAAAATCCAGGTCAAAAGCGTAGTCTGCAGAGCAGGAGCTACTGCCAGCACTATGAAAGTGACCAGAGCAACCCCGGTAACCCCATAGGTTTCAAAACCATCAGCAGTAGGCCCTATGCTGTCACCCGCGTTGTCGCCGGTGCAGTCAGCAATAACCCCAGGATTGCGCGGATCGTCTTCCTTAATGCCGAAAACAATCTTCATCAGGTCAGAACCGATATCTGCAATCTTGGTAAAAATACCCCCGGCTATACGAAGGGCGCTGGCACCCAGGGATTCCCCGATAGCAAATCCTATAAAGCTGGCTCCTGCCAGTTCCCGGGGAACAAAAAGCAGTATTATTAGCATTATGATAAGCTCAACCGATACCAGAAGCACCCCGATGCTCATACCGGCATCGATAGCAATATTGAAGACCTTGGTGGGCTTAACTTCCAGCCCGGCAAAAGCTGTCCGGCTGTTGGCCACCGTATTCATGCGAATTCCGTACCAGGCAACCAGGTAGGACCCCATCATGCCTATGATGGTCCACATCAGGATAAAGAGAACACCGCTTACGCCGGTATGCTGCAGATAGCCAAAATAGAAAGCGATACACAGCCCTATAAATATAAACAGGATTAACAGGAACTTGCCCTGCTGGATGAGGTAAGTCTTGCATGTTTCATAAATAGTTTCCGCTACATCCAGCATAGCCTGATGAGCAGGATACTTCTTGACCTTGCTGTACTGGTACAAACCAAAAAGCATCCCCAGAACGCATACGACAAGCCCCATCATGAGCAGCCTGTTCTGGTCTGCTGCAAGCTCCGGTATTTTTAAATTAGCTTCACTGGCCACAGCTAAAGCAGGTGTCAAAAGAACCGCAAGCACTGCCAAAAAGTTTGCCCATATAGCTTTAGCCTTTTGTAGATACTTATTCATCGTCTACCTTCCTTTCCTGTTAAAGTATTCTGCAAAAATACTAAGATAACTGCCCGTCCCCAAGCCAGGTTTTTAAAGTCGCCCATTTAACCTCGCTGCCAGGGACTTAAAGCTCAAAACCCGTTTTGAGCCTTTTCAAGTTATCCTGCCCTATCCCCTCCTTCCTTCCAAATTAGGCTATACTTTTTGCGTCAAAATTTTTATATATTATACACTAATTTTTTCTCGATTTCGATATTTTTTGTGATCGAAATTTATATTTTTAGAATTTAATTTTCTGACAATTCAAAAAAACTGGCTGCATAAAAACAAAAATCCCCGGTTTTCTCCTTAAACCGGGGAAAATAAAACCCTGCCACTTTTTTACGGCAGTAAAATCTAGCCAGGCTCCGGATAAAAACCTTCCAGCCCTTCCCCATGCACCATAACCACCCTGTCAGGATGCAGGCATTCCAGGGTATACAAAAGGTCGCTGTATCCCGCATGGGCGGAAAGGCTGACTTTAAACCACACCAGCTTATAGTCGTCAAACGCTTTTACAAAACTTACATTTTCGTCCTCTTCCATATATCCAGTCTGGATAACCGCAAACTTTTCCCTGCGCAAAAGCCCATCCAGGTAGCGGTCAGAGGTGGTTCCCCTTTTCAGCATGCCAGAACTGGCAATGATAACCGGATACAAGACTAAATTGCCTTCAATACTGCCGTCAGGCAGAATATGCACATAATCCCCTTTATCCCTGAAGCCAGCTACCCGGTTGGCAAAATAATGAAAAACAGGTACTGCCTTCCCATCCAGCAAAACCGGCACTTTGTGCTTCATATTTCCCAAAGCCGCTATTATCTCCTGGGCCCTGCCTGCAGCAAAGGCAGGCAGCAGAATTTTTAAGCCAGCCCCATGTATTTCTTCCACCAGCCTAGCCAAAAGGACCCTGCTGTCATCATAATCCAGGCCCCCATAAAGCTGTCTGCCATAAGTAGTCTCCATAATAAGCACATCCGTCTTTTCCCCTTTAACCTTATCCAAATCAAAGCCTTTCACCAGAGCCTGGTCGTGCAGGCAAAAATCGCCGGTATACAAAAGCCTTTTCCCTTCCGCCCGCAAAATAAAGCCAACCGAACCCAGCACATGCCCATTGGGGAAAGCCTCCACCGCAAGGGAATCGTCTATAAGAACAGGCCTGCCTTCCCTTATAAGCCTTATGTCTATGCCTCTAAAAATCTCCGGAGCTGCCTTTCCTATAAGGTTACAGGTATCTTCCGTCAAATAAACCGGCACCCGGCTGTCTTTAAAAATCCCCAGCCCTCCCCAGTGGTCAAAATGGGCATGGCTTATAAAAACTGCCTTTACATCTTCAATCTCTGTCCCGTTTCTTTTCAAAAAATCCCTCATGTGCAGCCCGCCATAGCCTTCTCCCGCCTTATCCCCCAGGTCAAAAATGACCGTCCTGTCCCTTACCTTTACTAAATGCATATTCCCCGCCTGACAGGACCAGGGATAGGAAACTATTTCAAATGTTTCATCCCGCATGCCCTGGTAAAAAAACCGCGTACGTCTCTTTATCTCTTCCACATCCAGCATCAATTCCCTGATCTGCCCTTTGGCTTCCCCGTCCTTTAGCATTCCCCTTTCCCTTACATAAGGAACCAGCAGGGGCTCCAGCCACCCTTCTTCCAGCGTATAAGAAAGGTAGCGCTCCCTCCTCTTCTCATCAAACAGGGCCACCAAACTGCAGGCATGGTTTTGCAAAGCCCTGGTATCCAGTTTATCGATAATAACATCCGCTATATAGTCTACCAGCTTTTTTATATCTCCCCTGCTTCCCCGTTCTATAATCTTTTCCTGCAGCTCATAAAGCATAACTGCTGGAAGCTGGGGATTTGCGGCCAGATAGCCTTTCAGGGAGGAGGGGAGAGCCTCCCAGGGGAAATAAAAGACGATAAAGATATCCAGTATCTCCTTAAGGCAACAGGGGCTGTTTTCCAGTTCCCGGCAAAAACGCGCAGAAAAGCTGCGGAAAATATCTTCCGCTTTCCTGTAATAGCCAAGCTGGAGGAGGGATAAAACCTCATAAAACCTGCAAAAAAACTGGTTTTTCTTTTCCCAGCCCAGGCAGGCAAAATAGTAGGCCAGCTGGTAATCACGTCTGCGGTAATACATGACCGCCAGCAAGTCCAGGTGTTCCAGGTCCCCTTCCAGCAAAAATCCGCGCAAAGCCGCCTCTTTATAATCGCCTGAAAAAACCGGATTTCGCAAAAGCTCTATCTTTTTTTGCGGGCTTACCCCAAAGCCGTCTTCAGCATATCCCCCCATAGCTGCCTCCTACCTTCCAACCTCTCCTTCCTCTACCGACTTTAAAATCTTTAAAGCCCTATTCTTAACCTTTCCCTCATAATTGTCCGCCACATGGAACAAAAACCTTTCCAGTTTTTGGCCTGTTTTTGTCTTGGCATTTTTCACATAATACCTCCCTGTCATTTCCAGGAGGCTCAAAAAGGCCTGCTCATCATCCAGCCCATAAGCACTTTCTTCCCCAAAGCCAAAAACCCTGAATATTTCGGCCAGTGCTTCTTCCATGTCATTTATATTTAGCTTGTCCAGAGCCACGCTCATGTTGTCAGCCGCCCTTACAATGTCTTCTGCCCTCCTTTCCCGCAGGACAGCCACCAGCTTTTCATTAATCGCCTTTTGTATTTCTGTCCTTCTTCCCAGGTAAAACTGGTTTAAATGGGATATTATTTCCGCCGCCCTTTCCCGGCTTCCGGTTAAGAAATGCTCTATCAGACGCTCCAGATATTCTTCCCTGCCAGTAAGGTAATAGTAAGTCCAAAGAGAAATATCAAAGAAGGAAAAATTGCGGCTTAAAAAATAGTCATCATCCTGGTAGCCCAAAAAGCCAAGTGTTACCAGGGCATCTTTTATCTCCCCATCCCTGCAGTTCCCGTTCCTGAGGACCTGTATAATATAATTGGCAGCTTCCGGCCTTCCGGTTTTGCGGAAGGCAAAAAGCGCCTGCCTGCGCAGCGCCTTATTTCTCAAATAACCTATAAGCTCCTCAAAAGCCGCTTCCCTCTCAGCAAAAGAAAAACCGCTTTCCGGGTTCGCCTTACTGGCAAGTTCAATAATATGCCTTTTGGGGTCCTGTAAGTGCCCACCCCCTTCCAAACCGCCTCTCCTGTATTCAGCCAGCAGTCTGTTAATTCTGTTAGATACGTAATACCTCACCCCGGGGCTGCCAAGAAAGTTTTCAAATTCATTCAAGGCTTCCGGCATATAGAGATAAAAATTTTTTTCCAGCAGGTTGAGCATCCGCCTGTCCATATCGCTGTTCCTTTGCAAATTCCTTATCATATTAAAAACATAAGGCAGAAGCTCCCTATCCCCGCTCTCCACCAGAGCCCTAAACAAATCCACCTTAACCCGCTCATCATCCGCAAAAATTCTGTGTGCCTTCCTTAAAAGCTCCCTGTCCCTGGTAATGCGCGCAATATCTACAGCAATCTTCAGCTGGGGAAACCAGTGCCATCTGGAAATAATATGGCTTAGCACCTCCCGGCCTTCTTCTCCCCAGACCGTTATATTTTCCGCCGCCACTTCGGCAACCGTTTCCCTTATATAGCGGTTTTCAAGGTATTTGTTGACAGTTTTGCTGGCATACAGCATGCATTCAACCGGGCATATCCGCTTCCGGTTCATCTCTTCACACTTGTCCTTGAGGCTGGCCCTGAAAAAAGTGGCAAAAGCCTCATTTATATTGCTGCCGTCTATTTCCTTGTAAATATTAACAAAATCTTCCACGTCATCTCCGTCAAAATGGTAGATGAACAAATTTTTCCCTTCCCCCCGTATCCTGGAGCCGGTAGGCTTAAAAAGCCCCAGGCTGTCTACCCATTCATTCCCTTTAAACCTTTCCCTGTATCTCTCCAGTTCCCTTAAATCCTTTATCCTTTCATCAGGCATAATCCATCCCCCTCTCCCTGGATACAACCGGCAAATCCCGTTCTATCGTAAGCTCAATCTCCGGATTATTTTCTACCTTCATGACAATGCTCAAAATCTTATTTTTGTTAATCGTGTACCTTACATCGATAGGGGAGCCGCTTTCTACCGGATAGGAAAATCTGGCCACATAAGACTTCTGTATCCTCATATTCGGGTCATAAGGATCTCTTCCCCCGTACAGGTTTATCTTCATCCCGGAGGGGGAGGTAGTCTTAAGCCTCTTCTCCAGCCGCCCTTCATAGGGCACCGGGGTATGGGCAGGGATTATGACTTCCGGCAGGCCGCTGTCCACATCTATCATAATAGCCTCAGCCAGCACATTTATTACATCATAGCTTATATCCCTGCCGCCTCTTTCCGGCAGCTCCCTCGCATTATTCCTTATCACTCTTTCCCTGTTAAGCCTTTCCTGCTCCACATTATAGTAATTGTAGATAGCAGCCCCGTAGGCCACCGATTCCATAGGGGAATCAGAGACGATAATCTCCTTTCTAAACTCCCCGGCCAGCCTTTTCTGCAGTTCCCTATACCTGGACATTCCTCCCGTCATATATATAAGGTCTATATCTTCTGGCCCAATCCTGTAAGCAGCCAGGGTTTCATAAACCGGGTCGATAATATTCTTTGTTTCCCGCGCTTCCCTTTCCGTACGGGGCTTCTCCTTTCTCCTCCTGTATAAACGGGCTGTCGCCCCATCATATTCCTTTTTATTTATGGAAAACTCATACGGCTTCTTTTTATAAAAATCGGGTATTACCCGGGTAAAGAAAATATCTTCATCCCTTTCCTCCATCTCATTTATAGCGTTCATCTCCACCCGGCTGGAGATGTGTTCCTTGGCCTCCTCGGCAAAAACCAAAAGCTTGTTGAACATCTCCTCCCTTTCCTCTTCGCTCAGGCTATCCAGGCTGATCTGCTGCTTTCTCACAAAAGAATTGAGCAGATAATCAGCCGCCCAGAAATCAAAATCTATCCCCCCCAGTTCCTCATACCTGCCGACTGCCAGTTCCCGGAAAGTAAGCCGCAGCCCTTCCCGGCTTACCTCCACCACGGAAACATCACAGGTGCCCCCGCCCATATCAAAAACCATAATCCTGCGGGGGCGCGAAAAATCAATCATGCTCTCTTCCTTCACCGACTCCTTGTTCACAAAATAGATAAGGGAAGCAGTAGGCTCCGGAAGTATATCTACCATGTCCCTGTCAAACCCCGCCATGGCAGCAGCCTCCAGGGTATCGGCAATCTGGTCATTGTTAAAAGAGGCTGGCACCGTAATTACCGCGCTCTTTATATCACATCTCGTATACTGCTCAGCTGCCTTGCGGCACCTTTTCAAAACCTCAGCCGCCACATCGCGGGGAGTAATAACCTGTTCACCAATCTCCCATCTGTAGCTCTGCCCTATATAACGTTTGCTGTTTGATATAGTCCGCCCGGATTGGTAAAACCTCATATCCCTGGCAATCTTGCCTACCATCCTGTTTCCCCGGTGGTCGACAAAAAGCACCGAAGGCAGATAATGAAGGGTAATTACCGTATTGTTGGAGTCATACTGGGGAATCTTCACAATCTCGGAACTAAACTCATCACCCTTTCTTCTCTTAATCCCCACCGCGGCTACCGTATTGGTTGTACCCAGGTCTATGCCCAGATAAAAATCAGCCATAAGCTTCCACCCCTTTCAGCCATCACCATTCTTCTCCTCATTTCTTCTCCTCATTCCACCCTCACCAGGGGCAAAATAACATTTTTGCCCTTGTACTGCCAGCCGGGCATGGCAAACTCCCCGGCAAACTCCCTGGCATCCCTTATATCCCTGTCCAGGATAAAAGAATCCCCTATATCCCTGGCTGAAAACACTCCCCTGCTGCCAACCTTTTCAACCCCTTCCGCTTTTACCCCCATTTTTTCCAGGGCCACAAAAAAGTTGCGCAAAAACAGCCTTATATCCTCCAGGGAAAACTCCCGCTTCCCGCAGGCAAAAAGGAACAGCTGGCTTAAAACATATCCGTATTCCGGCCTGTTCATCACCAGGACCATATCCTTTACCGCCGCTTCATAGCGGTTAGAAGCATATTCATAAAGGCTCTCTATTTCCCTCTTTAAATCCAGGCATTCATTCCGGTATTCCTCTATTTCTTCCTGCAGAAGGCTTATCGTGCTCTCATACCTCTTAAGCAAATCCCTGAGTTCCGAATAAACAACCTCCGCTTTCCCGGCACTGCTGCCATTTTCCTGGCCTTTTCCGTCCCGGCCTTTCTCTTGCTCCTCCTCCGGAAGAGCTGCCCCTGCAGCATCGCTTTCAGAAGCCGCCTTTTCCTTTAAATTCCTGTAAGCTTCTTTTCCGCTTCCTTCTTCCTTCCTGGCCGCCTGGCTTTCAGCCTCCCGGACAGCTTCCTTAACCGCCGTCTTTCTCCTCACATACTCAGATGCCGCGTCATCAAATATCTTTTCCAGAACAGCTGCCCCCTGGCTGAAAACATAAACCAGCTCTTTTTCATCGACAGCCAAATCTGGCAAATAAAGACGGCTGAGTTTATACACCCTTAAGCTTAAACCGTCCATATTAAGCAGCTCTTCCGGAACCCTTTCCTTCACAAAAGCCAGCACATTATCCTGCAAAGCCTGGTATTCCCGCGCCGGCTTCCTTATAAAGGCCAGCTTAAAGGCAGTGTCAACCAGCAGTTTAAGCAGATAAACCTCGCTCCTGATCCCTCTTGCTCTCCCATTCCTGTAGACTAAAAAGTGCATTTTATCTTTTCTCGCATAATCGATTACCTCCCCAGGGATTCGGCAGCCTTTCTTTTCCGGGAAAAAATCCTCCCACCCCTCCTGCAGGCTTATATCCCTTCTCCCTCCGCTAAAAAAACAATTTTTTTCAATAAAGGTATCCAACTTCGCCCAGAAAAGCCCTTCCTTTTCTTTTTCTACCCTGAAAAGTTCCAGAATTTCATGCTTAATTTCCTCCAGCGTTTTTTCGTCATAATAGCGCTGTCGTTCCCCACTCCTTTCTTTCCTGTAATCCCTCTTAAATTCCTTTTCCTCATACATACGCCTCTTCCCCTTTCCAACTCATGTACTAAATTTTACAAAACCCCGGTGACAGCTATTTGTCAGTTTAAAAACTGTTTTCAAAAATTTTTAACCTTTATTTTCCATATACTGTATTTTGTATACCGCATTTATTAGCTTATCCTGTCGAAAAAAGAAAAAATTTTAAACTAAACCTTTTCTTTCCTTATGCCTGTTCCAGAATATTCGACCTTAAAAAATCAATTCCTGCTTAAATCTAAACCCTGCCTGCCTTTTTCCCCGCCTGCTTTCCCTGCCAGCCCCTCCCTCTCCCTGCCGCTTTTTCCTGTACCAGCCCTTTTTTGGCCTGCCCCCTTAAAATGCCATTTATCCCTGCCGTGCAAAAAAGCCGGCAGGGTTATTTTCCCTCCGGCTTTTTATCTTCTTCACCCAGAAGGTCAGGGATTACTATCACCTGCCCCGGCTTGAGGGAGTGCGGCTCAAGCTGCTGGTTGGCCCTCCCAATTTTCCTCCACAGCCTGCCGTCCCCGTAAAACGCATAAGCCAGGCCATACAGGGTATCACCTTTTCTCACCCGGTAGTGGATAAAACCTTCCCCTTCCCTGCCTTCTTCTCTCGCCTCTTCAAGCCTTTCCTGCCAGGCAGCCAGCTCTCTTTCATAGCCTTTTCTGGCCTCCCGCAGGTGGTAGTCCTGCCAGCCTGCTGCCGCCAGCAGCAAAAGCGCCGTCAGGGAAAATACAATCCCCAGCCTGCGCCATAAAACCTTCCGCCTCCCTCTTCTTATCTCTTTTCTCAGCATCCCCTTCTTCTCTTCCATCTCTTCTTTGCCTGCCAGGCAGGCCGCCAGTTCAGCATAAACACCGGCTTTTTCATACCTGCCTTCCCGCATGGCTTTCTCGCCTGCTTCCCACAGGTCCTGCGCTGCCTGGTTCCACCGGTGCAAAAGCCTCAAATCAGTCCCGCAGATGTGGCAGTATCTCTGGTTATAAGGTATCCCTTTCCCGTAGCCGCACGGGCAGTCAGTCATAAACCCCCCTCCTGTCCTCCATCCTCAGCATCCTGCCAGATAGCCCAGAAAAAGCAGGATTAAATAGCCAATAGCTATCTTCGCCAGAAAGCTGTCCAGGTCTTTCAGGCAGCCCGGACGTTCTTCCATCTGCTGCAGGCTTTTCAGCGCCCTGTCTACATCCTGGTAATTATCCTCTATTACCGGGTTATCGGGGGCCAGATACAAGGCCTCCCCCAGAAGCCTTTGCGCCGTCTGCAAAACCCTTTTCGCTGCTTCCGGGTTTTCCCTCATAACAAACCGGTTTTCCTCCAGCAAATACAGGGCTTTCTGGTTCAAAACAGCTGCCAGAGCCCCTTTCAGGTCTGGATGGCCGGTAACTTTTACCCCTTCCCGCAAAATACTTATGGCCCCATCCACATCATGTTCCAGCATGACTTTTTGCTCTGCCATCGAAAGATAGCACCTTATTATGCCTTTTACAATTTCTTCCCGTACTTCAGTCCCCTCTTCCGCTTCAGGCAGCCTTTTCCGCAGAAGAGCCAAAGCCTCCCTGGCCCTTCCTTCCGCACACCACAGCATGGCCCTTAAAATCTCCATATACAAAATCTCTTCTTTCCACTTCCGGCAGATGCCTGCCACATAGCTGTTGTTCCCTGATTTTTCCCTTAAACCTTCCAGCCAGCAGACTGCCTGTTCCAGAAACTTAACCGCCGGCTCAAATTCCTTACTCTTATAAGCGGCATCCGCCTCTTTTTTACACGCCTTATCCAGCCGGGCAGCCGCGAACTCTGCCAGCATCCGGGAAGCTTCCCCCTTTCCCTCCGCAGCTTCCAGAAACTCCTGCGCCAAATCTATCAACTCTTCTGGGGATTCAGCCCCCAGCAGGGGAAAAGTTTTTACCAGCAGCCGCTCCACCTTCTCCCTTATCCCCTCGCCGCCTTTTTTCACCACCTTGGCCAGCATTGCCAGGGCCTCAAAACCATCGCCGTCCTTAATATTTTCCTCTATCAGCGCCAGTTCGGCATGCAAACAAAGCTCCTCAAGCTTTTCCTCTTCTTCCCTGACCAGATCAAAAAACTCCAGCTTTTCCATCTCCCTTTTCGCCAGCAGGCCGTGGCCGTCAGCCAGCAGGGCTTCTATCTTGGCCAGGTAAAAGCGGGGGGTAAGGAAAAAATCTTCCTCCCCTTCCCTGGCCCAGGGGATAATTATCCCCCTTCCCAGAGACAGGGTGCAGAAGCTCCTGTCTTTTACAAAATTAAAACTCTGCGGGTTATAAAGCTTTTCCCCGGCCTTTAAGGCAGCAGCCGCGCTGTAATACACATCCATGGCCTCCTCATCCAGCCATTCGTCCGCTTCTTTAAATATAAGGTTAAGCGCATATTCCCTGAAAAGGCTCAAAAACCCGGCTTCTCCCGCCAGAAAGGGATGCTCCCCCTCCCGGACATCTTCCGGCAGCAGTTTTTCCTTTTCCTCCCCCTTCCACTTATCCCAGAATAGCCTGCTGCGCAGAAGATAGCTGAAACGGGCCAGCGACTCATCAAAGCAGGAGGAGGCAAAAGAGAAAACATCCTCCTCCTCTTCATCAAGGTCCCCCCGCAGCGCGGCCATGCCGCTCCAAAAAAAGGCTACCGCCAGGCTGTGGACCGCTTCTATATGCCATTTCGCGTCAGCTTCCCTTTCTTTCAGGTAGCCTCTCCACGAAACATGCCGTGAATATTCGGAAATGGCAGCTGACAGGGCATCTTCAAAGAAAACATCCATTTCGCAGAAATCCTGCCCCAGAAACGAAATAAACCGGTTGTCATAGCGCAGAATATCAACGAGCATCTTCTGCCTGTCATCCAGCAAAGCCTGCCGGGCTCTGCGCGCCTCTTCGGCCGGCATCCGCTTCAAGGCCAGGGCAAAAGCCTTCTTGATATCTTCCCGGGAAGCGCTGTCGCTTATTCCCAGAACCTCGTAAACATCTTCCACTGTCATCCAGGGGTCCCGCACCTTTGTCCCCTCCTTGCCTTTTTGGGTTAAAAAGCCTTCAAAAGCCACAAATCACTGCCGCAGGAACGGCAGTACCTGCTTCCCGGCTCATTGCTGGTTTTGCACCTCGGGCACTGCCAGGAGGCCTTTACCCCCATGCTGACAAGCGCTTCATACTCCCTCTGCAGGTTCTCGTTAAAATTCCGTATCCTCTCATTTATGTCCCTGTCCCCCGCCTTAACCTTTTCCCTTACCGCATAAAGCTCCTGTTCCAGCTTATAGGCAGCTGCCTGGTTATAAGGCCTTATGTCCTTGGCTATCATCACCCGGCTGTGCATAAACCATCCCAGCAGCGAAAAACTCCTTTTATCCGGGGTGTAGAAAAGGTTTAAGACAAAATCTCTCAGGCTGTCCGCCTGCCTTACCGCTTCTTCAGCCTTCCCGTTCCGCCAGAGGGAGCGCACCTGATTTGCCCTTCCCGTTATCTCATAGACTATGTCTTTATTAAGGAGCCAGTCATATTCGCTTACCACATGTTCTGCCAGCCAGCAGGCATTTTCCACCCTTTGGGCAGCATCCCTCGTGTTCCTTTCCAGAACCGCCTTTTCCAGTTCCTCGGCCAGAATCTCCGCGTTATACACCCTGTCCTTTTCCAGTTCCTTAAGGATTTCCAGCTGTTTTTCCCTGACTTCCCGCTTCAAGTTGCTGTCAAAATCCTTCTCCTGTTCTGAAATCATGCAGGAACATTCTTCCAGGATGCGCATCGCCTTGCTGTCCATCCGGTTCCAGCGCAGGATAGCCACCGGCAGCCTCTGTCCTCCTTCTGCAAAAGCCTCCAGCTCAAAATAGCCGTCCGCATTGAGCCACAGGCTCACCTTTACCCGGCTTCCCGCCTGAGTCCCAAAAGGCATGAGCACAATAGCCTCCCCTACCGTCTCCACTTCCAGACTGTCCTCTTCCTCCGCCCTCCACACCGGCACCGAAATAAAAGTCTGGTGGTCAAAGCGGGTAGAAAACATGCGGCTTATCCGGTTTTCTTCCGGTGTGGCATAGGTATCCCCTTTATTCACATAGATGTGCCTTACCCCTCCTTCAGTAACAATCCCGTAGTAAAACCCGGTTATTCCCCCTTCCACACTGCTCATCCCCAACATAAAGGCTCCGCATCTGGAACACCTCTCCGCTGCAGGGGAATTGGGGCTTCCACAGGAAGGGCAGAGAGCCTTCCCTTTCCCTGCCAGCTCAAACCCGCAGCCTTCGCAAAACAGCGCTCCCATTTCATTAAGCCGGCTGCAGGAGGGGCACATAACGCTGTTCAGCTGCGCTGCCGCTATCGCAGCCCCCATAGCCACGCAGTGCTTGGGATGAACCCCTGTTTTCACCTTTTCCCTGCCAAAAAGCCTTACCATCTCCCGGTAAACATGCGGCATGGAAGAAGCGCTGCCTGCCATCACCACATAATCTATATCCCCAACTTCCAGATAAGCATTGGCCACCGCTTTCTTCACCAGCTCCACGCTCTTTTTCACCAGGTGGCAGGTCATCTCCTCAAACTCGCTCCTGGTAACCTCAACCAGGACATCTATCGGATTCCCCCTCTGGTCCCTGGTGCAGGCAGGGATAATAATCTCCGTGAATTCGCTGGAGCTTAAAGCCTCCTTGGCCTGCTGGCACGCTTTCCTTATATCGATGGCTGCCCTGACATCATTCCTTACCGCCTCTTTGAGCTCATCCCCCGACTGTTCCAGCACATAATCAAAAAGCGCCTGGTCAAAATCATCTCCTCCCAGCCACATATCCCCTTCCTTTACCAGTTCCACAAAATTGCCCTCCATTACCGCCATGATCGTAACATCAAACGTGCCGCCCCCCAGGTCATAAACCAGTACATTCTTCGGTTCCCGGCTGGGGTTTTCAATGCCATAGGCAATAGCCGCCGCCACCGGCTCATCCAGAAGCCTCATAACCGTAAGCCCGGCCCGCCTTCCTGCCTCAATCGTCGCCTGCCTCTGCCGGTCGCTGAAATAAGCGGGAACCGTGATAACCGCATGGGTTACCTCTTCCCCCAGCCTCATCTCGGCATCCTTTTTAACCTTTTCCAGGATAAAGGCTGAAATATCAACCGGGGAATAAAGCTTTCCCTCCATAACCACCCGCAGGCTCTGTTCCGAGCCGTCTTCCGCCGGCACCACGCGGTAATAAAAATGCCTCTGCGTCAGTTCCCTGACTTCCTTATCGCTGAATGCCCTTCCCATAAGCCTTTTCACCGACACTATCGTATCCGCGGGGGCCAGCTGCCAGCGGTTGTAGGCCACCCTCCCCACCTGGATGTCCCCTTTATATGAAGAAACAATCGAGCGGGTTATATATTCCCCTTCCTTATTGGGAAGGACCTCCACCCCTCCCATCTTCAGACAAGCCACCACCGTATTGGTGGTCCCAAGGTCAATCCCTACCACTCTTCCCATCTATCCATCTCCCCTTTCTCCTGCGACTACCTCCGCTTCCCGCAAAACATCGCCTTCAAAAAGGTAGCCCCTTTTCAGGACTTCCAGTATAACCCCTTCTTCCCCTTTCCTGGTTTCTACCACCCGGTGGTACAAAGGGTTAACCTTATCCCCTGAGCGGGCTTCTATCTCCTCCACTCCCAGATTCCTGAGCCTTGCCTGCAAAAGCCGGTAAACCGTCCAGCTGCTACGATAAAAACCAGTCCTTTTCAGTTCCTCATCTTCCACTCCGGAAAATAGCCTTTCCATAGCGTCTACTGCCGGCAGCAGGGAAAGCACCATCTCCTTTCTCTCTTCCCGGCTTCTCCTTCTCGTCTCCGCAAGCTCCTGTTTAAGCTGGGCATTTTCCCTTATCATCCGGTCAATCTCTTCTCGCATCTCTCCAAAGGCTTCCTTAAGCCTTCTTAATTCATCAGAACCGAAAATCCCCACCTCCTGGCGCATAAAAAATAGAACCATTTAAAAACCCCTGGCTCTATATTAAAAAACAGCTGTGACAGCTTATTGTCAGTATGAAAATAAATTTTTTTAAAAAAATTAAGCCAGCTTTTTTAAAAATGCCTGCCATAAAAGCGCCTGCCTTAAGATATGCCCGTTCACAAAACAGAACTTATGCTGTATAATAACCAAAAGGGATGTATAAATATGGCATATTATAATACAGGGCATAAATATGCAGCCTTTCCTTTCTTTCACATCCCCGCGCCCTTAAAAACAGTATCTTGAGACATTCTGGGCAGGAATAAGACGCCATATAAAAAGACCTTAAAAGGGATTCCCGCTAAAGACAGCCTGAAACCATGCAGGATGCCACCCGAGAAAGTCACGGATTCCAAATCCCACCCCCGCCAGGGGACGGAAATTTCTCCATTACCTCTAGTTAAAGCTCTCATTAAATTTCCGTGATTCCAAATCCCACCCCCGCCAGGGGACGGAAAGTAACAACGAGCGTGCGATCGCCAAAACCATATAGATTCCAGATTCCACCCCCGCCAGGGGACGGAAACGCGGTATAAACTCCTGCAACTCTTTCTGAGGCAACGGCAGGATTCCAGATTCCACCCCCGCCAGGGGACGGAATACCCCTTATCAAACTGTTGCCCCCGGCAACAAAAAAGGAGGTGAAACTGGTGGCTCTTTCCAGAGAAGAGAGGAACATTCTGAAAGACCCGGTGGCAAAAAGATGGCTGATAGAAGCAGAGGAGCACTGGGAAAAGTACCTGCCGTCACAAACAAAGCAGCTTAAGGAACAGGGGAAATTCAAGGAAGAGATTCAGAAGAGGGTTATTAAAGCGCTCAAGCAGAAAGAAATGATAGAAGAGAGGCTGAACCAGAGCAGAGACATAGTGGAAGAGAAAGACCCGCATAAGAAACAGGGGATGATGAACATGAACGCCCTGATAGCGGAGGAAGAAGCAGCCAGAATGTATCTGTTTCCAGAGCCGGAAATAAGCGAAGAAGAAGAGGAAGTGAGCTGGGCAGTGAAGGAGATGTATCAGAGGTATCTGGAAATGGTAAGCATACAAAGGGAAATAGCGGAAGTGATAGCCAAAATAAATAAGATGAAATAGTTCCAAATGCTCTCAAACCCCTGCGCCACAGGTAACAGAAAAATTATGTCGTCCGGGATAGTTTCCCGCTTTTTTTGTGCCGTAAAAAATCAATATGCCAGGCATGATAAAAATTTTTTAAAAAATCCCTGGACAAAATTATCCATAAGTGATATATTAGAAAAGCCGCCTGCAGTCTTCAAACTCCATAAAAAGGTTGTTTTAGCTTCAGCAGCCTGCCGTCCGACCAGCCTGCTGAAGGTGAGTTTTATCCTGAAAAGGAGTGATGAAAGCTGGAAGAAAAACCTGACAACCTCATAGTTTTGACGGCGAACAAAAGCAATTTTGACGAACAGCCCGGTCCTATCTGGGGCAAGTACCGCTACTACCGCTGCAGGGCATGTGGCAATACCCGCCTCTTCGCTGGAGAAGCCACTATAAAAGCTACTTTTCTTACCAACACGCTTTCTCCTTTCATCTACGACGTCATGGAATACATCCTCAAAGAAGACAAATCCACCTTTAAAATCACCAAATGCGCCTTATGTTCATCAACTGACATAGAATATGAAGAAATAAAATACACCCCCTTCGACGAATTCTGCTGCCCCTTTGACAGATGCGCAAGCGCCAACAAAGATTTCCTTAACCCCAACACCAGGGATCCTCATCCTTCAGAAGCCGAAATACCCGCACCACCAGCAGCACCTGCTAAAAAACATCCCCTTACCGAAAATGAAGAACAATTCAACGTATGGGGCAGAGAATGCAAAATAAGGGTTGAATAAACATAGTTTTCAGCTTTTTCGCGCCTGCTGGCTTAAAGAGCTGCCATCTGGCATTTTTCTGGCGGAAAAAAGCTCCCTTTTTCCGCCTTCTTCTTTCTGCTGGCAAAAAATTAAAAAATAAAGCAGGTTTTTGCCCTATCCCCAGCCAATAATAAAAGTTGTAAAAAAACTTTGCAGAAAGGATGGATAAAAACTTGCGCCGGATATTATGCACGGTAGGCACTTCCCTCCTTACCAACCTGCGCCGCAGTGGAGGCCAAAACAGCAATATAAGCGATTTGCTGTCTTTCATTCAGAGACAGGGAGACAGGCTGGCTTCCGCGGAAACCAATTCCCTGAGCCGCATCATAGACACAGGAGATGAGATATGCCTCCTTTATTCCCATACCGAGGAAGGAAGGATTTGCGCGGAAGCACTGCAGCAGTATTATAACAGCCAGGGAATAAAAGCCGAAATAAAAGAAATCGCTTCCCTCAATTATGCGCACCATACTTTCGCTTCTGAAGGCTTAAAATCATTGATAAACAGCCTGATTTATGAAATCCGTATATCCCGCCTGCGGAATCTGGAACCGGTAATAAACGCCACGGGAGGCTTTAAGGCAGAAATAGCCTATGCTACCCTGGTAGGCCTCATTTTCAAGGTACAGGTTTATTACATACATGAGGTGTTCCAGGATATAATCATCATGCCTCCCCTGCCGGTAGACTGGGATGCTTGCCTTTTCGTCGAAAATGAGGATTTTTTTGACTGGATAAGCAAAGATTTCCGCACCAGAGAAAGAGTCATAAATCGCCTGCAGGGTTTGCCGGAAGAGATAAACCTCTTCCTGGAAGAATATGATGAAAGGTATATCACCCTGTCAGCAGCCGGCACCGTTTACTATGAAGCCTTCTGCGACCTGCGCAGGCAAGCAGCTGATATAGTTATGATTTCGCGGCAGGCAGAATCCTATTATAACCAGCTCGACTCCACAGTAAAGGACCGTTTTGACATGCTCATAAAAAGGCTTACCATCGACCAGGTCAGGAAATCCCAGGTGCGCCGCATCGACAACGCTGAATGCGTTGATTACCCGGCAAGCCGCCCTACCAAAGAAAGGATTTTCTTTTATGACGACGGGGAAAAAATATATATATGCGAACTGGCAAGACACGGGGACAATTATGAAAACCTGCTGCGCAAAGGGGTAAAAAAAGATGATTACCGTGAATTCCGGGAAATGAAGGTTTTTAAAATAAGCTAAAAAGGCAAAAGGCTGCCTTCCTCAGCAGCCTTTTACCTTTTTGCTTTTTTACCTTTCTACCTTTACCCCTCCCATCCCCAGGGAAGTCTTTATCCCCAGCCCAGCAAAAAAAGCATAGTCCAGAAGCATGTTAAAGAGAGAAACCATGGGGGAGGGAGCTGAAATCCTGATGCTGAGGCTCCCCCTGAAAGCCGGTATGGACACTTTCTCCAGCGGGAAATACCTGGTTTCCAGCTTATAGCGGCTTATGAAGCTATGTTTCGCAAGGAGCCCCGGCAGGTTATCCTCCACCAGCGAAACCTGGTCAGCAAAGCGGTTCCACCGGTTTATCAGGCTCTGATAAATCCAGGGCAGCTGGGGGAATATCTGATAACGCTCTTCAGAACGGAACGCGGTCGGGGTTATAAAATGCACATGCAAATTTCTGGCTGGCTCTGCGTTCAGATAATGAAAATCCGCCAGCTCCTTATAAGACTTGAATCCAGCTGCCAGCTTTGCCTTTTCCACGGCAAAAACCGCTTTTTTGTGGTATATAGAGACTTCAAAAACCCTGCCTTCCAGGAACGGTTCCACCAGGTGCTCAAAAGCACGCGCGTCAAGGGTGGACAGGTGCCATACCGCCTTATCCTCCCTTCTTTCAATATACTGGCTGAAAGGCTTCAATTCTGAGCGGTGCAGCGATTCAGCATATTCTGCCCCTGCCCTCTCCATAAGCCAGCCGTGAAAAAGCGAACCCATCTGGTAGGAAGGCAGTTTTTCCCCGTTTTCTGCCCCCAGGGGTATCTCAATATGGGCAAGCTGCATTATATATTTACCTCCTCAATTATCTCCACCCGGCAGAGGCCGCTTACATAATACCTGTTCCTGTAGTAGGCAAGCTTAAGGGTGCGGGGGGAAACCTCCCTGTCAAGGTTCTGGTGCTTATGCCCGGGAAACTGGTAGTGCAGGATAGCGCGGGTAACCTCCAGAGGCTTTCCTGCCAGAACCGGCACCAGGGTTTTGGTGTTAAATCCGGCCTGCCCTCCCAGTATCAGGTTCGGCTTTATCCTCTCGTCACAGGAGAAGCGGTAATTAAGATTTTCCTCCCTGGCTTTTTTCTTAAACACACTATCCCCCAGCAGGGAAGGTATCCTCTTTTCCTGCCAGTCAAGCACCTTTTTAAACCCTTCAGCTGTCCCCAGGAAATCCAGCTGGCTATCCTTAAGGTAAGAGGTATCAAGGGTAATCGTAAAATATGTTTTAATCCCCGGTTTCAAATACTCCAGATAAAGGGGAAGCTTTTTCAAGCAAGAACCGTTTTTCCTTTCGGTAGAAAGCCGCAGGGTGCGGGTTATAAAAAGATCTTCCACATCCATAACAGTGCTGTCGCTTACCCTGAAAAAGCGGAAAGCATCTTTAAGGGAATCGTTTTTTACTCTGTCATTCCTTACCTTTGGTGAGCAGCTGGCTGCCGCCCTATTTATTTTCTTTTTATTCTCTGTATCTTTTAACGGATTATAGTCTTTTTTATTTTTACCATCTTTTCCTTTAGTGTCTTTTTTGCTTTCAATATTATATTTTAGCAAATTATCTTCAAATTCTTTCCAGTCTTTATTTTTTTCAAATCCATTTTCATTGATATATGAAACTATCATATTGCGCAGGCTTCCTTTAATGCTGCTTCCCGGTATGTAAGGCATGTTAATGCCGTTCCTTATAAAACATTTAACATCATTGAGATCCGAAACATCGCTGTCAGCTTCTATTCCTGCTTTTTCTGAAGCCAGCTTTGAAAAATCTTTTATCCTATTTTCTTCCAGCCACCTGCTCAGGTGTATTCCCTCTGCTTCCGCAGCTTCTTTTACATACTCCGCATAGCTGTCCAGCAGCCCTTCTTCCAGGAGAAATTTTACAAATTTAGCCTCATCCAGAAAATACACCTGTTTATTCCGTTCATCATAAATATACTGGCTGCGGTTGAGGCTGGCTTCTCTTCCTCCCCCTATAAAAACAGGGGTTAAAACTTTTAAAGCTGCCCGGTAAACCTTAAGAGACATCAAAATCAACCCCTAACATCAAGGACTTGCCGTAGCGGTAAACCGGATGCCGCCCTTTTAAAGACACATCAGGAATGTCGCCCTTAAGCCTTTCGGGGAAGACTGAGCCGCTTCCCAGCATAACAAGAGGCTTTCTCTTCACACAAGTGTCGCTGTAAGCTGTAGACTGGACAAATCCTTCCCTCCTTACCAGCCGGTAGAAAGATTTATCCAGAGGGAACCCCGCAAGTTCATCTTTTGCTGGATATATTACCGAAAGGCTCATATAATAGGCTGCTTTATCACGCGCCAGCATCCTATACAGGCTTCGGTCACAATCAGTCAGGCAGCACTCTTCATCCATGATATAATAATCATCCTCCAGCTCAAAAATCCCCAGCCCGGAAGTCCTTTTGCCCCCCAAACCCGAATAGCCAAGATAGCCTACCAGTTCCTGCAGCCATCTGGCTCTTTCTTCACTATCCGCCCCTAGGATAAAATAAAGGCCTGCCTGCGGATAAAAGCTGAAAGTCCCTATATAATAAGGCTGGGGCTTTTCCTGATAATTAAGCGCCACCCTTACCCGCAGCTCCCCTGCCCCCAGCTCCTGCCTCCATCCCTCATCATCCGGCAATTCCTCTCTCTTCCCGGCAATAAAATCCAGGTATCCATCAAGGCTTCTGGCTGGTATCCAGCTGATTTTTTTCATGCGCTTGCGGTTTTTAATGTCGCTCTTTCCCGGAGCTTCCGGGAAAAGCGGACGCGGTACATAAAGGGTTTCTTCATAATAAGGCATAAGGTCCGATATGAGAAAATTTCCCTCCCTGGCCGGCAGGTACAGCATCTCATAAGCCGCCTGTTCCCCATAAAGCCGGCAGGCCTCCATATACAGAGCGGAAAAAAAGGTATCCGCATGGCAGGCCATCTCTGCCTTTTCCAGCCCCAGGGAAGGGATATCAGCCCCAAAATGAACCGGGGTTTTAAACTTCAGTTTGAAATAGCTGAAAAACATAGTCTTTCTCTCCCCTTAAGCCGGCTTTTCCTGTTCTTTTATGATGCCTGCCTTGTTTAGTTCATCCTCCAGTCGCCTGATTAAGCCATTATCCTCAAAAGCTACCGCCTCCAGCCTGAATTTTTGGAAAGCAATCCTGCCATTGCCCCGGCTTCCGCCTCCGCCCAGGTAATCATACTGCAGAAGTTTTAATCCGTTTGCTATGTTTTTGAAATCTTCCTCTATCTCATCCCTTTTCTCTATGTTGTAAATAAGCACAAAGTCAAACTTAGCCCCTGCCGGCACCCTTTCCATCTGCCGGGGCTTGGCCTCTCCGGTTATCCGGTTTATAGTGTTTTCAAATTTTATCTCTGTAAGATAAAGGTCGGTCTCCATATTCTTTATCTTCTCGACACTGGACTTCTTCATGAAAATATCCGGAAACTGCAGGCGGGAGGCAATGAGCTGCCGGCTGCTTTCCCCTTTGCCGCCTCCAGAGCTTTTTTCACCGCCAAAAAGCCTTTTTAGAAAGTCCGGTTCCTCTTTCAGTTCCAAAAAAGGCCCTCCTTCCGCATGGCGCGCCAGGAGGTTTCTCATCTTGCCCTTTACCGAACTGCCGGGAATAATAGGCTCCTTGGTCAGGGGATCCCTGATGACTATGCTGTCTACTGCCCCAATGCCGGCAAACTCTTTGGAACCTCCTATATGCAGCCCGGTAAGCAGGATAAGGTCAGCCCGCACAACTATTTTTCCCATCAGCTTCTGCATGTAGCCCATCATTCTCCGCCTCCCTTGAATTTGTGAAACGCGGTAATCGCTTCCATAAGCCGGCAGAATTTTTCAAATTCCCCGGCACTATCTCCTATACCGCGGATATAGCCCTTTAAATTGTTATAAAAAATTTCCATTTTTTCTGCTTTACTATTTTTAGAACCAGACTGCCCTTTTTCCCTTCCCACCTGATACAGCAGCTTTATTTCCAGGAGCTTTACTTCCTGCACCAGCTCCTCCGGCAAAGTGGCTGGCCTTTGCCCTGTCCTGGCAATCTCCTCATTTTTGTAGATTTTGTACCTGTTCTCCAGCTTGTTCACGGCAGCCAGGAATTTTCTTATCTGGGAGGTCGTTATCAACAAAACTTTTTCTTCCTGTTTGGTTTTTTCATTCTTTTTTTTGCCAAACATATCATCAACAATCCGCTCCGCTTCCCTTATAATATCTATCTGCACATCAGGCATCTTTCACTGACCCTCCTCTTTATTTCTGATATAAGCCGGCATCTTTCAGTCGCTGTGCAAATGCCGGGAAGTTTAGTTGTCCTCCGCACGGTTTATGTAAATAAGCAGGTTCAGGGCCATTATGAGCTGCTTCCTGTGCCGCGAATCCGTAGCCCAGGCATAAATCTTCCTTCTCAGCTCCTCAAGGGCCGTTCTGCTCTGCTCTCCCGCCCCTGCCGGCACTTCCAGCCTTGCCAGCACATAGACAAGCCGCGCCAGGTTTATGCGCCCCCTGTCATCATCTGTTTCCGACAGAAGGTAAAGCAAGCGGTAAAGCATGCTCATGCTGCCAGGCACCTTGCCTGCTGGAAGAGGTGTTTTTTCCAGGTGCAGGACTTTTTTCAAAAAAAGGTATTTTTCATTGAGTACTCCTTCCCGGAATTCCTCCCAGCTGTAAACCTGGTCTTTTTCCGGATGCAGTTCATCAAGCCCAAATAGAGCCAGCGCGTTCTTTTCTTTTCCCCTGCTGTCCCGGTACTCCTTGGCTCGCTTTTCCAGCTCCCCGGTAAGGTAAGCCATCTGGGAAATGGGAAAGCCCGGTTTAAAAAGGCCTATGCCGGCTGAAAGGGAAAGCCTTTCTCCGGTATAGCGCCTGAAAGCCCCGTCAATGTCAAGCGCCAGGTCTATAACCTCATTCCAGGCTCCTACGATAAAAAGATCATCACCTCCTGCATATACAATAGCCAGATGGGGATTTTCCTTTCTTTCATCGCTTAAATAGACAGAAGAAAAGGTTCCTTTCCTCTGGCATATAAAATTAATATAATACTTGAAAAAGAGGGAAAGCTGCCTGGACATAGTCGCCAGCCGGCTGAGGGTAAAAAACCTATAGGGATCTGCCTCCCCTTCCTGCTTTAGCCCTTCCACAAAAATGCTTCCCAGGTTGTCTACATCAGCGCGCAAAACCCCAATTCGCTTTATTCCCTGGCTTGCCTGAGCCAGTTCTTCAAAATCTATATACCCCTCTTCTTTCTTCTCCGGTTCCCGGCTGTAGTTGCCGTTCCACAGGTTGGTAGCGAAATTCACCCCGGTATAAAGCCTGTTTATGGAATATATGCGGACGGGGAGCTTGCCTTTTTCCATTTCTTTTTTGAGTTCCTCCTCTTTCCGGAAAACCAGGTAAGCCTGTTCCCCCTTCAGGGAAGGTATTTCCAGATAGTCTTCCCGGCCAGAGAGAGGACTTTCATAAGTTACCGCGATAAGCAGGCTATCTTTTTCCCTTCCCATCCTGCCGCCAATATTGCGCAGAGTCAGGCAGTTCTGGCATATAACGCTTTCGGGATTTACCGGGTCATTTGCCAGGCGGCTGCTGGAAGTCCTGCATATGGGACATTCCCTCTCCGCGTCAATCTCCGGGGAAGAAAAAAATATCTCTTCTACAAGGCTTCCCTGATACCTTCTCAGTTTGCCCAAATTGGCCGCATAAGCCAGTTTCTCAAAGCTTTTGCGCACAGTATTCTCCTCTTCTCCGGCCTGGTTGGCCAGCATATTTCCGCTTACCGGGACAGACGCTATTTCAATATACAGGGCAGTCGAATAATATTTAAAAAGCCAGCGGTTAAACCTTTCGCGGGCTTTCTCAACCGCTTCCCTCGCCTTTCGCGTATTGGGTAGAAGAAGCCTGAAATGTCCGCCTCCGCTGTAAAGCAGGTTGGCACGGGAAAGGCTCAGTTCCTCCAGTATCTCATCCGCCATATGTTCACACATGAGATCCAGGTAAAAAGAACGGGCCCGCAAAGACTTAAGGGCTCCTCTGGAAGAAATCGTGTAGATAAAATCCTGGATGCCTGAAAGGTCAGCCAGAACCAGCATAAAAGCCGGCTCCCCAAGAAACTGCCGCCTTTTTTCCTCATTAAGAAAAATAGCTTTATAGTTTCTCTCCCCTTTTTCCTCCAGGTAGAGATATATAGAAGCTGCCACCGCGGCAGTTATCTTTACATGGTCAAAAAGCGAGATATCCGGCACCTCCGTCAAATCAGTGCTGGAAGGGATAAAGCTGGCTACCGCTTCCATAACCTTGAGCACCGAATTGGGAGATTCCAGCCGATAATTTATCTTTTTCAAATTTTCCTCCAGGTATCTTTGCCAGGCTGCATAATCCCCGGGGGTTAAAGAACACCCTTCCCGCGGAAAAGGTATGCCGTCTTCCGGGCGCAGGGTTAAAGCCGGATAGGCCAAATTGCCTTTTCTCTCTCCACCAACCAGGTTAAAAACGCTCTGCAAGGCAAGATGGTGGTTGAATTCCCTGCGTTTGTCCTCCCTGTCATCTTCCCTTCGCCGGTCCAGGGCTGAAGCGATATTATCCGCCTCACATACTATATAGGCAGGATGGGAATCAGAAAGCTTAGCGCCGCGCAGGGCATCAATATGGTGGTATCTTATTATTTCCGCCACCTGTTTCCTGTCAGGTATTTCTACATTCTCTTCTTCTATAAAATCAGCTCCCCATTTGCTGTGGGAAACAAAGCGGATATTATCTGCGCGAAACATAATTTTGCCGATATCATGCAGAAGGCTTCCTAAAACAATCGTATTCAGCATGTCTGGCATATCTATTCCCCTTTGCGCGTTTTTAGAAAAATTCTCCAGAAACCGTGTTTTCCCTCCTTTTATCCGCAAGCAGCCCTTTTATCACCCACCCCTTCCCGCTCCAAGCTGAGGTTCTTCTCCAGCACATAGGCAAGCGGTATTCTGGGCCACTTAAAATCCTGCAGCCGTTTTTCCAGAAGGTTTAAAGCCTCCATAAATTCATCTATCCTGTACTCCGGCATATACAGCTGGCAAAAACTCTCCTCAATAAGGTTTTGCCGCACATATTCCCCTATTTCTGTCCTTTTCGCCTCCACTGCCTTTTCGTAATCCCGTACCACCTCCTCCATCTTTTACCGTACGTTGCTTTTCAGCTTGTTGCGGAAATAATCCGGGTAAACAGCCAGAATAACTTTGCGATAAGCTCCGCCAACCAGTAAGCCTCCCAGAATCCCCAGAGCTATTGGAGCCAGCAAAGCGATGAGTATCGTGCTTACAATTCCTGCCATCCAGCCCATTTCTCCCAAACCTATGTTCCCCAGCCCATTTATACTCCCGCTGCTTTTTTCTACAGTAATTTTTTCCGCAATCAAATTATCAAACAACATCCTTTCCATCTTTCTCCCATCGGAAAAGATGTAATAATCCCCATTTTCTCCTAAATAAGAATTCAGCTTTTCCAGCAGACCTTTTTCCAGCTCTTTTCCCCAGGCCTCAATCTCTTCTGAATTGATTATGTATTCTTCAACATAAGACTGCAGGTATGCGTCGCTTTCCTCAAAAACCTGTTTTGGCATATGGTCGATTCTGGCGTTTATTTCAGCCATAAAGCTCTCCAGGCTGCTCTTTATGTAAAGATTTATCTCTTCTCCCAGCACAGCAAGGCTTGCCTTGAGCCTTTCCTCTTTCTTCTCCTTTTCTTTTCTCCTGCCTGCCAGCTCTTCCCGGCATTCCGCTATAAAACCCCTCAGCTCTTCCAGATATCTCAGGTAGGCGTCCTCAGCCTTCTCTCTCTTCAGCTCCCGCAGCCGGGAAATAAAATGGTTATTAACCGCTTCCTCCAGCAGGTTATAGCCGCTTTCCGCCATTTTCAAACTATCCTTTTCCTGCAGCCCTTCCCAGGCTTTCCTGGCTGAAAACGGCACTATACAGCAGAAATAGCCTCCAAAAAGCCGGTAAGCCTCCTTAAGCACCCTGTCCCTCTCTTCTTCCTTTACCATGTCAATCTTATTGAGGACCCCTATAATATTTCCCGTTTTCCTGCCCTTCGCCCCCAGCGCTTCATCCAGTTCTTTCATCAGTTCACCGGTTTTGCCTGAGGAAATCCTGGTAGCGTCCAGAAGCCACAGCACCCCGTCAGAACGGTAATAATAATCCAGGGCAGTCACGCGCATGTCCCGGTTTTCATGGAGCCCTTCCTGGTAAAGCCCCGGAGTGTCAACTATATCAAAAACCCTGGTGTACTTCCCATAGTCCACTTTCCACCTGGCTTCCAGGACCGGTGATCTGTAAAGCATTTTCTCCTTGAGGTATTTCTCAATCTCTTCCCTGTCCGCCCTTCTCAGCTTTTCCCCCTTAAGCTGCCAGAACCTCTGTTCAGCCTCCTTAAGCTTTTCCCGCACCAGCCTGCGGGAAGCCTCATATTTCTCTTCCTCCTCCTCTATCAGCCTTTCCGCTTCCTCCCGGGACATAGACTTTACGCTGCCATCGCTGAACTTTATCAGCACTTCCCCTTCTTCCTGCCAGGCAGTAAAAACATCTATTTTCCAGGTTTTGGGCAAAAAATCCACCCTGGCCTCCTCCCGTCCCAGAAGCACGTTAACCAGCGAAGACTTGCCGTACTTGCCGTTTCCCATTACAAAAAGTATAAAAGGCTGCCGAAACCTTTCCGCTACCTGCCTTATATCCAGCATTATGCTGAGCATCCTGGCTTCCAGCCGCTTAAGATAAGCGCTCTTGCTGGCGGGGAACATGATATTGAGCTGGTTTAAAAAGTCCTGCACAGCCAGGGCATGTCCTTTTATCTCTTCATAAACAAAATCCTCTTCCATCTCTTCTGCCTTCTGGCATAAAAGCCGGTATACATGCCAGGCTTTGGCTGCTGCCCTGCTCACAGCTTACCCCCCTTTCCCCACCAGCTGCCAGACCAGCCAGACAATAATAAATCCTGCCGCCCCTGCCCCTGCCAGCATTATCTTCTGCAGCCCGGAATAAAGCCTTTTATTTATATCCTGCAGTTCCTGCTTAAGGCTGGCCAGCTCCTCTTCCCGCCTCCTGAGTTCCGCATAGACGGCCTTTACCTCCTGTTCCAGCCGGTATTCCCTTTCCGCTTGCTCGCCGTACGCCTTCACAACCGCCTCCTGCGCCCTGGCAAACTCTTCTTTAATCTCTTTTAACGCATTTTTAAGCTCTTTCTTATACTCCAGCTCCCCCCTGGCCGCATAATCCCGCACAGCTTCCACATCCGCCTTTACCTGGCTTATCTCGGCAAATGCCCCCCGGGATAAAGCCCTCAAAGTCGCGATTTCCTCTTTAAGATTCAAATTTTCCCCTATCAGCTCATTAACCTTACTTTCCCAGCCCTTGAAAAGCTGGTTAAACTTCCAGAGCACCTCTTCACCCTTTTTCCTTATTTCCTCAGGATAATTTCTCCACTCCACACCTGCCAGCTTTGCACAAAAATCCTTGAGCTCTTTTCTCATCTCCTCATCCAGCAGAACCCCGGAAATCCTGACCGCGTCTTCCAGAAGTATTTCCAACTGTTTGCAGCGCTCCTTGAGCACCTCTCCCCATTCCTGCACCAGTTCCCCGAAAGCCGGCACCAGGGATTCCCTGGCCACTTCCTCTCCCAGCTCCCGTATCAGCTCCTTAAACTCCTGAAGCAAATCCTGTTCTGCTGTATTCATCCCATCTCTCCCCATCCATCAAAAATGTAGCCGCGTATATTACAGGTACTCCCCTGGATTAACCAGGGATAAAGAAAAGGAAATGCCGTATCCCTTCTTAAGGTTTTCCGCAAAAAGCTCCAGCTCTTCGATATAGCTGCACACCTCTTTTTTGAATTCAGCAACCTCCTTCGGAGTAAAGCGGTCAACCAGCGAAGCAGTCAGCTCACTCACAATATTTTCAATTATCACCTCAGAAGCTTCGTCAATCCTGGGCAGCACCCTGGCCTCAACTTCTTCCAGCAAAGCCTTTTTCAGCTTGCCTTCATCCACTCTGGCAGACAGCGCTACCGAAGAAGGTGAAGAAGAATTCTCCAGATAACCCTTTGCCCCCCATATAAGGGCTCCCAGCGGCACGGTCAGCAGTACAGTCGGGAAAAGGGTAAGAGCGGTAAAAGCAGCCAGTACAGCACCCGCTAACCCGCCTATTATTCCACCCAGGACAATCTTCTCTTTCAGGGACTCCACATCTACAAAATTCTTATTCTGTGTATAAACCACAAACCTGTCCAGTCCCACCCCGGCAAAAAAATCTCCCCATTCCAGGACTATATCTTCCAGCACGCTCTCTGTTTTATCTTTCCATAATTCTTTGACCCTGGCCTCCAGCTCCTTGCTGGTTTCATCCCACCACCTGCCAACTATCTGGCTTACAACCCCCCTGATCTCTCCTTCCCGCCGGCACCTTGAAAGCCGCTCCTTTTCCCCTGCCGTCAAAAAGCCGGGATTTTGCCCATCCCCATAAATCCTGGCCTTAAGCCATTCCCGCACTTCATAAATTACCTCTTTCTTCAAAGCCTTAAGCCTTTCTTTCTGCCTTTCAAGCATAGCCCCCATATTTTCCAGATAATCGTGCAGATAACCCCTGTGCAGGCTGTACTCCCTGCTCCACAGCTCCTGCAGGGACAGGATCAGAGCCTCTTCCTTTATCTCCTCCGCCTTTTTCTCCAGCTTTTCATGCAGATAATCTATAAAAGGAACTATCCCGCTCTCTTCAAACATGCCCTCATCATCCGACAGCAGCGCCTCCCAGGCTTTGCCTGCTGAAAAGGCAAAAACGTCATCTACCTTTAAATCCTCAAAGTAAAAGCCGTAGCTGTCATTTACATATTCAATAACCCGCTCCCGGTTTTCTTCCCCTACCTCATCAAGGCGGTTTACAGCCAGCACCACCGGCTTATTGCTGGCAATGGCCTCCAGAAACTTTTCCTTAACCCCCAGATCCCCCAGGCTGCTGGCATTAAAAACCCATACCAGTACATCCGAAGCCATTATATAATCAAGCGTGGTATTCTCATTTTCCTTATTCAGAGTAGCCAGGCCCGGCGTATCAACCAGCCGCAAGCCTGTCAGATTGGCCAGCGGATATCCTACCCTTATACAGCGGCAATCAGCAGCAAAGCCCGCTTCCCGCCCTGCAAACAGTTCCTTTATCTCCTCCAGGGCAACTTCATACTTCGTGCCGTCCTTTTTATGCACCTCAGCATGCGGACGCAGGGCATAATCTATTTCCAGTACCGCCGCTGTGCACTCCAGCACATCAACCGGGGAAACTTCCCCTCCCGCCAGCACATTAATAAGCGTAGACTTGCCTGCCTTCACCTCTCCCACAAAAACCAGGAACAAAGGATTGTAAATGCCCTCAAGGACCAGGCTTATATCCCTCTCCGCCCTTTCAAGGAGCGGCATAAAACTTGCTCCCCCCGGAAATTCACCTGCGCGCCGCAGGGGAGAGGCAGCCATCATCTCCATAAACTGCCGGCCTGCAAAATGCAGGCCTTCCCTTAAATCTTCCCTTCGCAAGCTGTCATCCCCCATCCTGTTGCTGTTTTCTTCCATCCTGTCCGGATAAAGCAGTATCATAACCAGAATCATAGTCAAAACCTGGTAATCAAAGCTTTTCTTTTTGCTCCTGTACCCGCCTGCCGCAATGGCTGCTATCAGCACAGGGGCCAGGGGCCCGATAAGCCAGCTCAAGCCGGTAGTCAAGCCCGTATAAAAAGCAAAAGGCAGAGTGATTCCCAGCAGGGTAGTGAAAAAAGCATGCACCACCGTCGTAAGAGCCAGATAAGCACCGAAACCAGCTGCCTGCACACCACCGATAACCAGAGCCCCTTTAGTTCCTCTTCGCAGAGCTTCTAAAAGCGCTTCCCCGCTCAAAGCATCCAGCCGCCAGGCTTTAATGACCGCTTCCTTTTCCTCTCTGCTCAGCTTTTCCAGATTCTGCCCCAGCGCGTCCAGAAACTTCGCTTCCTGTTCCGGACTGAGCCTTCCCTGCATCTCCTCTATCCGCTTCATAAAATCTTCCAAAAATTTTTCCAGCAGCCTGTCAATCAATTCTTCAGTCCTCATGCCATAAAACTCGCTCCTGCTTCCCTCATAAAAAACAAGCAGCCGCAGCAGCAGCTCTCTTTCCCTCTGTTCTGGCTCTCCATTTGCTGTTATCCCGGCTCTGCGGCACAGCAAAAGCCACAGGTTTTCTTCCAGCATCCCGCGCGGCAGTTCCTCCAGCTGCACCGCTTTTTTTCTTACATTTTCCCCTATTTTCAGCATCAACTGCCCTTTTTGACTGCTGCTCCCTGTAAGGCCCCAAAAATCTCTAACCCCCTGTATGGCTGTTTCCGGTAAAGAAACATCCTCCAGCCAGGCTGCGCAGTATGCCAGCTGGGAAGCCGGCAAAGCGGAAATCTTCTCCCTGATAATCCCCTTTCCCAACCTCAGCTCACCACTCCCCAGCCAAAATTCTTCCGTGCGAACTCCTTCGCCTTCCCCGCATCATCCGCAAAAGCCATTACCAGTATATCCTTCCCCACCTTAAAAGCATAAAGGCTGTTGCCTATCAGCCACATGTCATCATCCACAAAAGTGCCAGAAATCAAAGTCCCTGCGCTAAAAAGGCCCGGAATGCCAAAAACTACGCTCTTATCGCCGTCTATAAGCGCGTCCTTGGCCAGATGCAGGCCAATCCCGAAAGCCCCGCAGGAGGCTATTACTGCCATCACCTTGCCAAAAAGCTGAGAAGCCTCATTTTTATCCCGCCACACCTTATAGGCTGCGAAAAACTCCCGCAAAGCCCAGGCTCCCAGTGCGCTGTGAAAAAGAAAAAAGCGGTGCATGCCTATTCCCAGAAGGGGAATGTCCTTATCCGGCAAACGGAAAGAATAGTAAAGCGATACTGCAGAAGCTGGCACCAGGATGCCTGCGCTGACTACCATCCTGATATTATCCGGTAGCCCATCCCAAATCCTTCGCAAGCGGAAATTCCCTTTAAATTTTCGCTCCTGCCCCCCGCTTTCCCCAGCCTCCCCTGGCTGTGGCAGCACATCAAAAGGATAAGCGCCCCCGCTTCGCCTCTTTTCTTCTGCCTCCTTTTCTTCCCTCCTCTTCTTCAAAAAATTGCTTTTAAACCTTCCAGCGCTCCAGCTAATACCATATCCCTCCCTGCAGGCAAAATCTGCCCTGGCAAAATTAAAATCCTTTCATCTCAAAAAGCCTGTAAAATACAGTTTCAGATCTTCCATCAGGCATGCCCCGCCGCATTCAGCATCCCGGCCATCTGCCCTGAAAGACAAAATTTAGCCTTCCTGTCCCCCTCTCCCGAAGCTACAAAATATTAAAAATTCTTCCTTTTTCTTACCTTTTCGCCCTTTTATATTTAAAATTATTATAAACCAGGTACCCAGCCCCGGAATATCGAAAAAAATCGTTTCGTTCAGCCTCTCCTTTTTCAGCAAATGCCAGCTCGCATCTTAAAACCTTCTCCTTTTCTTAACCCCCCTCCCCTTAAAAAGCCAAAAAGCCTGCCCGGTCTTATCCAGGCAGGCTGCATGTTTTTATTACGCCACAAGCTGTTTAACCCTTTATTTAAAAAGCTGTCTTTACCAGGCAGCATCTCACAACCGCTTTTTTAAAAGAAACCTTGCAGCAAAGGGTCATGCAGGCCATGCAGGAAGAAAAACTTGAGCTGCAGCTTCTTTGAGAATACATAAAAGACCGGGAACAGCCTGTCAGAGAAAGCGGCAAAGAAAAAGAAGCAGTGCAAAAACTCTGCTTAAAAAAATCTTTAAGCTATCCTTTTATAAATTTCGCGCCGCATATCAGATCCTAACTAACCTCTCCCGGCCAGGTTGACGGCCAGGTTGTACAAAAACCAGCCATCACCATTTACAAAAACCTGCGGCCTGGCACTGGCTGCGTCCCTCTGCACCCCTATCCCATCCCGGTAAGGCCTGAAAGAAACAATCTTGCTGTAAGGTATGCGAAAACTCTTTCTTTCCCCGCCAAAATAAATATGTTTGTCCGTCAGGGCCAGGATGCCGGTATCAACATGTACCATCTCCTGCGTTTCTACCGGATACCCCTTAAAACCTCCTATCCGGTAGTATACCCCCCTGGCAATGCGTATGCTCACCCCCTGGCTTCCTCCCACATACTGCCGCTTCGTTTTTTCTTCATAATATTTAACCCCTTTGAAAACCCACACCAGGCTTTCCTTTTTTTGGAAATTGAAAGGCAGCGGCACATCGGTACTTATCCGCTGAGGCACCTTCCCTTCCATAACCTCGCGCAAGACAGCAGCTTCCACCAGCCTGGTATACCAGCCCCTTCTGTCCAGAGCCTGCTGGTTAAAGCCAAAATGCTCAACAAAAGCCGTAAGCTTTTTTTCCTCCTCTTCTTCCAGGCATCCGTCTTCCAGATAACATTCAACTTCCTCTTCCCAGGCCTTTACCATTATATCCCGCAGCTTGTTTTCATCGACAAAACTTTCTCTGGCCCTGGCCAAAAGCCTGTTTTCCAGCCCTTCATAAACTTCCCCGGCTATAGCCGTTTTTATTTCTTTAAGCAGCCACTCAACCCCGCTCCTGTGTTTTTCCTCACATTCTTTGTGCTTTCTCCTCAAGAACCCTGCCGGCTGTCCGCAGTAAACACAGTCTCCCATAATGCCCTCCTTAGCTGAATTTATCCTTTAAACCTGAAACATTCCCCTTTTTATTATAATCAGCCTGCAGCTCCCAGATAACCCTGGATGACAACCAATCCAGAAATTGGCTGCCAGAAATTTTATATGCCAAAATCTGCTCCGGCATACAGCTTCCTTAAAAATCCCCTGGCAAAAATCCCGTCCGGCAATCAAATCCTATCCCAGATAAAAACCAGGTACCAATCCGCCCAGCAGGTAATATTTAAAATATTTAATTCAGCAATCCCATCATTTTAGCCTGTATTTCATCCTCCTGATGTTTCTTGCCATTTCCCGCAAAACATCCTGATTCGTATAAATCTTTTCCCCCACCTCCAGCAGCCAGTAGCGGTTAATTTTTCTTTCGCCTTCCCTTTCCCTCATTCTGGCCCTGGAATAATTTTTATATTCGTCCAAATCCAGGTTTATCATTTTTCTATCCCTATACCTCCACTGGCCATTGGAGATGAAAAATAAAAAACTATCCATAACCACCTGCATAAAAAACTGCTCTTCCTTATCATAGCTATATATTTCAGGATACCTAAAACCATGCCCATCACAGCTGTAGCCTGTATTCAGCCCTGAAACATTAATCCAGCGCACTATGCCTGCCATAAAAGTGTCCATTATCCATAAATCAATCCTCTCAAAATCTGCCCTTCCCCCTTCTGCCCCTGCATGCAGGTTTTCAACCGCCTGCAGCCATAATTTTTCATTCATAAATTCCTGTTCAGGGACAAAAACCTGTTTTTCCTCATCAAAACAACTGCTCATTCCTAAATAATCTATTATTTTCCTGAAATATTCCCTATTCATCTCATTTTCCGCTGCCAAACTAAACCCTTTACCTGATTTCGGCACATAAAAGCCGCTCCTTATAAAAATCCTCTCCCAGGGCAGTTCCTTCATCAGTTCAACTTCCTCCGGCAAAAGAACCCCCCATTCATTCCTTCCCGGCATGTAAAATCCCTCCCTGTCAAAAATCATCCCTTATGTGGTTAAATTTTAAAATATGAATGTGACAATAGGTTGTCAGTGCTATATTCTAATTATTATTTAGCACTTTTTTGCAAATAACTGGTATAATTTACTTATAAAACACCCCAAAAGACAAAAACTAAAAGTAGGGAGTAATATATATGTCTCCAAAAAAAGGTTTATTGATTACTGCATCTATCCGTAACATAAAATACCTGTGCTGTGACGAAATATGGCAAATAACCCGTAGCCGTCAAATAAACCCTGACATTCGCTGGGTTCCGGAACTTGCTCCCAGCAAATATTTATATGAGAAATTTATCCAGGAGTGGAAAGGCAAAGATCCCGCCAGCTGGTGGCCCTTCTATCAGGAAATATTCAACCGGGAATTGTCCCAGGAAAATAAAAAGCCATTTCTACGCCTGTTATGGAAAAAACTAAAGAGCGGTCAAAAAATAGCCTTGGTATGTTTCTGCCCTGATCATCGTTACTGCCACCGTACACTTGTTGCTCAATTTTTTCAAAATTACGGCATTAATACAATTGAATACATACCAGAAACCAACCAAAATGCGGAAATTAAACAACCAAACCTTTTTGATTTACAAGTAATGGAGGTAGGAGAGAATTGAATATTTATACTATAGGTTTCTCCAAAAAAAATCTGCGCCAGTTCATAGAGCTTATCCGTAAAGCCG
The DNA here is from genome assembly GCF_055381335.1 of Thermosyntropha tengcongensis. NCBI lineage: Bacteria > Bacillati > Bacillota > Clostridia > Eubacteriales > Syntrophomonadaceae > Thermosyntropha > Thermosyntropha tengcongensis. The sequence continues at coordinate 232,428 of NZ_AP042437.1, read as the reverse complement.
AGATAAATAAAATAATTGACGTAAGGCTCAATAATACATCTCAACTAGCCGGCTATGCCAAAAAAGATGATTTAAAGTTCATACTGGAAATTTTTAATATAGAATATGAACACATACCGGAACTTGCACCTACTGAAAAACTGCTCAAAGATTTTAAAAACAAAAATATCTCCTGGGAAGACTACGAAAAAGAATTCAAACAAATTCTCCAAAAAAATAATCCTGCGACCTTTATAGAAATACAGGATGGACAAAACATATGCCTTTTATGCTCAGAAGATAAACCTAACTACTGCCATCGCAGACTTATAGCCGAAGCTCTTATTGAAACCTATCCTGAATTGAAAATAATTCATCTTTAATTTTTTAATTTTATTTTTACCTTAAAAACAGGGCGGGGAGAGGGAAAATGAAAAAAACCATAATATGCTTGGCTTTGTCTTATAAAAATGGAGCATATTGTATAGCTGGCATCGATGAACAGGGTAATTGGATAAGACCGGTAAATAAAGGAGGCAAAGAACTACAAAAATCAGATATTGAAGATAAAAATGGCAACCTCCCTAAGCTGCTTGAAATCTGGGAAGTAGAATTTTTAGAAAAAGAACCCCTTTACTATCAACCTGAAAACTGGGTTATAGATAATTCTTACCATTGGGAAAAGGTCCAAAGTATTTCTCCTGAAAATTTAAAATATTACTGTTCTTCCGATCGTTACATCTTTAGAAATGCAAAAGCACAAATACCCTCATATGAATTAAAAAAACATCCTATTGAAAAATCGTTAATGTTAATCCAGGTCAAGTCTTTTATGGTATATAAAAAATATAGAAAAAAGCCCCAAATACGAGCTGTATTTAAATACCAAAATCAAGTATATGATTTGCCTATAACTGATATTTCTTGGTACGACAACTTTGTCGACCCATTATTCGGTAAATATCATAAAAATGAGAACTATTTTTTTATAGGAAATTTTTACTTTATAATAGGTCTTGGAGAAGAATATAGAAAAAATCACTATAAACTCATTGTAGGCATTATCTCAGATAAGGATTCTACCACTGAAGGGAAAATCAATCTTGTTTTTCCCGGCTTTACAGATGATCAAGTGCGAAGTCTTTTTATTGAAACATTATTAGAAAAATAAGTTGTCATTGGCTGACAATATTTTTACTTGAAAATCCTTCCGACATTTTGCCCCCCCTTTTATTTGCTCAAACTCTCCAACAGCATATTTCTAAGTAGTAACTAATACACTACTAATTTTCATCCTTTAGTATAGTCTCTGTTTCCATGCCAACAGTATATCATTCCAGCATCACAGCAAAATTTTACATTTAAAATCACATTTTTTTGATTTTCAAATAAAGCCCTGTGTATAAAAGTTGGAATTAGCAGCAGGAAATTATCACAATATGTCAAAATTATATTACATAGCAGAATATTTAGGGGTGGAGGTATTCGTATGGAAGAAAAACGCTGGTACAAATGGTATGATAAAGGGGTTCCCTATCATATCGACTATCCAAAACTGCCTTTAAAAGACTTCTTTAACCGCAACGCCGGAGCCAGGCCGGAAAAACCCTATCTTCTCTTTCGCGACCGGACTATAACCTACGGGCAGGCCAATGCCATGGCCAAAAGGCTGGCCCAGGGGCTCATGTCTCTGGGAGTCAGGAAAGGCGACCGGGTAGCCTTCATGATGCACAACATACCTGAATATGTAATCTCCCTGCAGAGCCTCTATAAAATTGGGGCTATAGCCGTCCCCATGAACCCCAACTATACCCTGCACGAACTTACCCATCAGTTCAATGACAGCGGAAGCGAAACAGTAATCATAGCTGCCCCGTTTGCCAGCAAGGCTGTGGAACTGCGCTCAAGCAATAAAACCCCGCTCAAAAACATAATTGTGGTGGATTTGGCCTCCAGCAGCCTTGACCAGCCTGACCTAATCGACTTTTACGCCCTGATAGAAAAATCTCCAGAAATTGAGCCGGATATAGAAGTATTCCCGGAAGATATAGCCATGCTGCAGTATACCGGAGGCACTACCGGATTGTCCAAAGGCTGCTGCCTTACCAACTTCAACCTTTTAGCCATAGCCTACCAGGATTATGTATGGTTCAAGCCGGCCTTTCCTGACAACAATATGGTTAATCTGGCAGCTATCCCTTTCTACCACATTTACGGCTTTAATACCAGCATAAACATTAACATGATAGCCGGCGGCACTATCGTAATCGTCGACCTGCCTACTCCCGACAACCTCCTGGAAAATATAAACCATTTCAAACCCAACTTCTTCGCTGCTGTCCCTGCCATGATATACGCGCTTAACCAGCACCCGGGAATAACCAGTTCGGAGATAAAATCTATAAAAGGGATGATATGCGGTTCATCTCCCCTGGCTGTGGAAGCCATGAAAAAATTTGAGGAACTGGCCCAGACGGTCATAACAGAAGGATACGGCATGTCTGAAACCTCCAATGTTCTAACCTGCAATCCCATGTTTACCAAGCGCAAACCAGGGACTGTCGGCATACCCTGGCCGGATGTCGACATAAAAATTGTGGACCTGGAAGATGGAGTTACTGAAGTTCCTATCGGCGAACCAGGGGAACTTATTGCCCGCGGACCCCAGATAATGATCGGCTACTGGCAAAATCCCGAAGAAACTGCCAAGGTATTCCGCGACGGCTGGCTCTACACCGGCGACATTGCCACCATGGATGAAGACGGGTATATAACTATTGTCGACCGCAAGAAAGATATGATTCTGTGCAGCGGCTTTAATGTTTATCCGCGGGAGATTGATGAAGTGCTTTACGGCCATCCTAAAGTGCTGGATGCCTGTACTATAGGCATTCCCGACCCCAAACGGGGCGAAACCCCTAAAGCGTTCATCGTTCTAAAACCTGGCGAAACCATGACCGAAGAAGAAGTAAAAGAATACTGCCGCCAGTTCCTGGCCCCTTATAAAGTACCTACAGAAGTGGCATTTATTGACGAACTCCCCCGCACTTCCGTAGGCAAACCTATGCGCCGCGCCCTGCGGGACCAGGAATTAGCCAAACTAAAAGAAAAGCAGCAGTAGCGTTTATCCCCTTTTCTCTCCAAATAAAAATCAGCCAGAGCCGGGAATCCCCGGTTCTGGCTGATTCATTTCATTCTTCCGCCTCCGGCTTTCTGTCGTCATGCCCCTTGGGCACCGTTATAACCCGGGTAACCCCTCCTGCTACATAGGTTCTCCCGCATTCCGGGCAGGTGCCTATGATAAAATTGACACTTACCCCTGCCACTTCCCGGCCTTCCCTTTCTGCTCTGGCCTTTTCCCTCACCACATGTTCATTTTCATGCCTGGCGACTGCCACCCCGGACATGCCAGCAGGGACATAGGCCGGTGTCTTAAAAGATACCCCGGGATCATTTGAAACATCAACATAGCGGCGCGATTTGCAGGTTTTGCACTCCTTAATCCCCAGCTGTTTATCTATCCTGTCTTTCGCGTCTACGATTTCCCTAACCTCTTTCTCCTTATCCGGAATATACATACCCGCAAACCTTTGTGCATAAACACTATTATTTATCCCTGCACCATCCATTAAACATCCCTTTCCTTCGCCTACAAGCACCTTCTAAACCCACAGCTCCGGAAACATCTCCCGGCTCAGGCTTACCGCCTCTTCATCCAGCAGAACCAGGCAGACCTGCATATCTTCCTTTTGCAAAAACTCTCTTATAGCTGAAACCGCGATTTCTAAAGCCTCTTTTTTGGGATATCCGAATATGCCGGCAGAAATGAGGGGAAAAGCAACCGAATGGCATCCTTTCTCCCTGGCCAGCTTAAGGGAATTGAGGTAGCAGGAATAGAGCAGCTTATCTTCTCCTCTACTTCCTCCCTGCCACACCGGTCCCACGGTATGGATTATATAGCGGGCAGGAAGCCGGTAGCCTCCGGTTACCACCGCTTTCCCGACATCGCATCTCCCTATCCTGTCGCACTCTGCCTGCAGCTCCCCTGCCCCGGCAGCAGCAAAAATAGCCCCACATACCCCTCCTCCCCGCTGCAGGGAAGAATTGGCAGCATTCACCACCGCATCAACCTCTATCCGGGTTATATCCCCCTTTATTATCTTGAGCGGCAAACAAGCTCCCCCCTTTCTTATCGCCTTGTAATTTAATTTTATATAAAATGCTGTTTTTTACCAACAAAAAAAGGGAGGCTTTTCGCCTCCCTTCCCGTCATCTAAAACTGGGGTTCCTCCACTTTCTGTCCGGCTACATATCTGGCTACGATATTCCGGTCATCTCCGATATAGATAAACCTCTGCAGCCTTTCCTCAATAGTGCGCGGGTTTACATCAGCAAGGGAACTGTCGTCGATAACCAGGGCATCAAACTCATACCCTTCTTCAAAGCTTCCCACCTTGCCGAAGAAGCTGCCTCCTCCCTTGGTGGCCAGGTAGAAGAGCTCTGCTGTCGACAGCGGATCCCCATTCTGGCTGTTTTCCACCCATTTCAGCTTGGAAACCTGGGCAGCGGCTACCATAACGCTGGGAATCGATACATCATGGCCTCCCGATATATCGCTGGCCAGCCCTACCGGCACCCCTGCCTCTACCAGCTTCCTTATCGGTGATATCCCGCTTGACAGATTATTGTTGGAATGGGGTGAGTGGGCCACATACACTTTATTTTTGGCCATCAAGGCAATCTCCTCATCAGTCAAATAGATGCAGTGCGCCATTACCGTCGGCTGCTGGCCAAAGAGCCCGAATACATCATATACACTGGCGTAATTGGCACATTCCGGATGCAGTTCCTTAACCCAGGCTACTTCCGACCTGTTTTCCGACAGGTGGGACTGAACCGGCACATTATACTTTTTGGCAAGTTCTGCCAGACCTTTCATGAGATCAGGGGAACAGGTCGGAACAAACCGGGGGGTAACTATCGGTTTAACCTTTTCATACCTGTTTACCGTCGCCTTCAAAAATTCTTCCGTATCCCGCAAAGAATCCTCGGTAGACTCAATCAATATGTCAGGGGAATTCCTGTCCATATTGACCTTGCCTACATAAGCGGAAAGCCCTGCCTTGTCCAGCAAATCCATCAGCTTGATGGTGGCATCCTTATGAATGGTGGCAAACAGAACTACCCGGGTAGTCCCCATTTTCCACAATTCCTTGACCACCTTTTTATACGCCTTTTCCGCATATTCCAGATCCTTATATTTGGATTCTTCCGGGAAAGTGTAAGTTTCCAGCCAAGGCAAAAGCTCTTTATCAAGCCCCAGACCCCGGTTTACAAACTGGGGGGCATGAAAATGCAAATCCACAAAGCCCGGAATTATGAGCTTATCGCCATAGTCTACCACTTCACAGTTCTGATATTCTGCCGGTAAAGCCTGATAAACGCCCTTTACCCTGCTTCCTTCCACTGCAATATAGCCGTTTTCGATTATTTCGTACCTGCCAAATGCAGGAGTAAAAACAACATGTCCCTTATAAACCTTTACATCCACTGCCGACATCTGACCATCTCCTTAATTTTTTTAAAGTAAAAAAAGCCTGCTCTGACTAAAATTATGCCCCTTCACTATTGATTTAATTTGCTGGCAACCATAAGCCTATTTAATTTTTCCGCCCGCAACCTGGATTATGCTGCCGTTTTTTCCGCTTCCAATTCCCCCTTGCCTTTCTAATATTATCCAAATAAAAAGGGCAGGTATGCCTGAAATACCCGCCCAAGTATATCCTTTTTATTATTTTTCATGCCTGAAGCCTGCTATATACAAGCTTTTCCTTATTTATAAAAAATTATCCCCTGACTTTATTCCATCACACCATGGTTAATTATATCACAGGAAGGGGATAAAGTGGTTTAAAATTTTTTATTAATCTATCATTCGCCAAAATATCCCATAAAAAGAACTTCCTCCAGTAGATCTCTTGACAAAGTGTATAGTGTATATATACACTATACATAACTAGGGTTAAGGGGGGCAGTCATGACAAAAGAAACCAAATTATACAAAATGAGTGATTTAGTACGTTTATCTGGCGTATCTAAACAGACAATCCACTTCTACATCCGAGAAGGTCTATTGTTGCCACCGATACGTACCAGCAAAAATATGGCCTATTACGATGAGTCAACAGTGGAGGATATCCGCTTCATCAAAGAACTGCAGGAAAAACGTTACTTACCCCTGGCAGTTATCAAAAAAATCCTGGAGGCAAAGCGTGAAGGCCATGATCTCTTAGAAGAAGATCACCTTATTTTATTTGATCATCTATTCAACCAAACCCAAGTTGATGGACCTAACCAGCAATTTGATAAGTCATCTTTTTTAGCAGAAACCGGCCTTAGCGACAGGGATTTGAACCAGTTGATCGATATGGGGCTCTTCTCCCCGTCTTTTGAAGAAAATGGCTTTCAGTTTAACAGGTTTGATCTTATGGTAGCACGAGCCTTAAAAGAATTAATATCCATGGGTATGAAACTACAGGATCTCGAAATCTATAGCATTTTCCTGCAATGCGCCCGCAAGGAAGCTGAGCTAGTTCATGACAGGATCATTCACCAAGATAAGGAAGAACAACACCCACCCATCAAGGAAATTTATTCAAGGTTAGAAAAAATAAAAAGCTTGCTTACAGCTAAAGCCTATCGTGAGTATTTTATCACCCATGACCATGCTGAAAAGGTTAAGAAAGGAGCATATGGAAATGATTGAGTTTTACGGTTCACACAAGTTGTTGGTATGGAGCACTGCTATCCTTCTATCCATAGCAAGTTGCCTGCTCTATTATATAAATTTCGGGCCTCATCCAATATCCAGCGATGAGAACAGTCCAGATATTCTGGTACGTAGATTCAGGCCCCGGGAATGGATTTCTCATTGGTTAATGCTGCTTGGATTTTTAATATTAGCAATTACTGGTTTGATACAGGTTATTCCCAGTATAAAAATGGGACATTTAGGCCCATTTCATGGCTGGCTGGGATTTATATTTTTTATCATTTCATTGATAACTTTGGTCGGGTGGATTCCTGATGCCCTTTTTAAGAGGTATGATTGGTCCTGGCTACTAAAAATGGGTGGATATTTTTCCCATAATACTGAACCAATAGTAGCTGGGCGATTTAATGCTGGGCAAAAGATATATTACTGGTCCATATTACTGGTCTTGATCGGCTTACTGGTCACCGCTATTGTGATGGAACATGGTTCTCATAGTTCGGCAGGGAGAAAAGAATTGTTCTGGTGCCTTCATAGGCTGCTCGGCTGCCTGGCCACCATGATGGTTATAGTTCATGGCTTTCTTGCTCTTTTCGTCAATCCTGATACATCTCGGGTATTAAGAGATGGACGAATTTCCAAAGCATATATTGATAAGCATCATCCACTCTGGAAAATCCCACAGTAGGTCAATAAAGGAGGTAACTAGCAAAATGGGCAAATCTACGGATTATATTTTGATAAACACAAAAAATTGCGATTCCTGCGGCAAATGTATTGAAGTCTGTCCAAAAAAAGTACTTGGTACAGTAACTGTTATTTTTCACAAACATGTCCATATAGACGAACCAGAACAGTGCATAGGATGCTTGAAATGTGTCAAAACATGTCCACAGAACGCTATAATCTCTCGCCGCGATACAGAAAAAGAGAATACATCATATGCTACTCCTGCCCATAGGTATAGGAGAAACCGCCATCTTAAACATTGGGATATTAATATAGACCTAATATCTTACCCAAAACACTCTAGGCTTTTAATATCTTGAAAATTAACAATCAAGCAATGACTTTCAATTAAAAGCTACAATAATTAACCAGCTATATTGGCTGGCCGGAGGTGAACAATATGCAAAATACCAGGATAATTAAATCAGCATGTCGTATGTGCCACGGAGTATGTCAGGTTCTGGTTCATATGGAAGGAGAACGGGTGGTAAAAATCACTGGAGATCCGGAAAGCCCTACCAGCCGCGGCTACATCTGCCGCAAGGGGGCTGCTTCTGTAGAGTTGCTGTATCACCCTGACAGAGTACTGCAGCCGTTGCGCAGAGCAGGTAAACGCGGCGAAAACAAATGGACGCCAATATCTTGGGATGAAGCGCTGGATGAGATGGCGGAGCGGCTGCTCAAAATAAAACGCGAAAGCGGACCGCAGTATTTTGCTATGATGCACGGAACAGGACGGCCTTACGAAAACCTGGGGGCTCGGTTTGCCAACGCTTTTGGTACTCCTAACTTCACTGGCGTAGGCCACATTTGTTTCTGGCCGCGCGTTTACGCTAATATATTTACTCAGGGAATGTCTGAGCTGCCGGTGTGCGATGTCTACGGACAGGGTGGAGTGGCCCCCCAATGTGCAGTTATATGGGGATGCAACATCACTGGTCCTAAGGGGCATAATTCGTCCGATGGAATGTGTGAGGCACTACTGCAAAAGGCTATAAAAAATGCCCAAAAAGTAATAGTAGTAGATCCCAGACGCATTTCCCCTGCGGAAAATGCCGACCACTGGCTGCAATTGAGGCCCGGGACTGATGGAGCATTGGCGTTGGCTATGATCCACGTCATTATTGTTGAAGACTTGATCGAGCAGGAATTCGTTAGTTAGCAAATATACTGTTGGATTTGAACGTCTAAAAGCGCATATAAAGCATTTTACACCTGAATGGGCAGAAAAAATAACCTGGGTAAGAGCTGAAGATATCCGGGCAGCAGCAGCACGTACTTACGCTACTGTCAAACCAGCCTGTATGCAATGGGGAAATGCCATCGATCACAGTATGTGCAATTTTCATACAGCACGCTCGCTGTTGATACTGCGGGCAATCACAGGCAACTTACATGTACCTGGTGGAGATATTATATTTGAGCGTCCTCAGGGGTTGCGCGTGAAATTTCCCTACCTGGACCCTGATTTTGCTGGGTTTCGTTTTATGCCTTTGCAGAATTACCAGTATGCCTTGGATGGGAATCATGTAAAACAAAATACATCTTCAGGGAAAAGATTTATCCAGGATCTAGCACTTCAGTCTTTGAACTTACTGAAATACAATTTTTACCCGTTACTCAAAAAGTCTACCCAGGGAGAAATACAGGCAATTAAACTGATATCCAAATTAAAAGGTGCACGTTATCCCTTAAGTCCAGTTATTCATCCGCCGACCTTCTGGAAATCCATCGTCAACAATGACCCATATCGCATTCGCGCTTTGTGGATTATAGGGGCTAATCCCCTCCTCACCATGAGCAATTCATTATTAATAGAAGAAGCTTTAAAACTAATCGAGTATGTTGTAGTTTCCGATTTCTTTATAACTCCAACAGCTCAATATGCCGACTTATTTCTTCCCGCATCAACATGGCTGGAATATGACGAGGTTCACAACTCCGGTGCGCACACATTTAGTGTATTTCCAAGGAAAAAAGTTGTCCAAATAGGGGATACCCGTGATGACCAGGAAGTCATCATACAATTGGCCAGGCGGCTAGGCATGCATGATGCTTTTCCCTGGCGCAGCCATCAGGAACTTACCGATTGGATGCTGAAAGGCACCGGTCTTAGTTTTGAAGAATTTTGTGAAAAAGGCATCTTAACCGGTAAGGCCAAATATTATGCTTATGAAAAAGCGAAACACTTTTTCCGCACGCCTTCAGGAAAATTTGAGATATATTCTAAGACTCTGGAGTCTATGGGAATTTCTCCGCTACCCATTTATCGTGAGCCGGCTTTTTCTCCAGTTTCAACTCCCCAAGTTGCCGAAAAGTATCCTTTGATACTGATTGGCGGGGTAAAAATAGCCGATTATTTCCACAGCGAAGGCCGCCAGATAAGTTCGCTGCGCCGTAAAAATCCAGATCCACTGGTCGAAATAAATCCGAAAACTGCTGCATCTATCGGATGTTCCGATGGTGATTGGGTTTGGATCGAAACCCCACATGGCAGGGTAAAAATGCGGGCCAAACTATTTGACGGCATAGCTGAGAATGTAGTATGCGCTCAATATACATGGTGGTTTCCTGAGGAAACACCGCCTGAATACGGCTGGAAAAAATCAAGTGTCAACCTAATTTTCGGTGAGATGGATTATGATCCGGAAACCGGATCGGAATCATTAAAAAGTATGTTATGTAGAATATACCCGGTACAAGATAGTTAAATGGCTTTACATACCGCCCACCTTAGCACATTATTTATGTAAAAAATCTGTTTAAATCTAATACCCTTTAAAAATTACATAAAATCACAGGCTACTGGGGAAATAAGTTTGAGGCTGTAAAAAATTTTGTGCTTTTATAAAAGCTAAGCCTTACTCCAGTCTGGCAAAATTTATTTCCCAGTTTTAAAAAGCCAGAATTTTATAGGGATTTGCCTTTTATAGGACTTATTTTTTCTTTTTAAAGCTTTTTTATTCATAAAAATGAATCCAAAAGGAAATAATTATTAATAATGGGGTATTTTGCATGAAAATTGAATTTTAGCAACTTAGGCACATTTATTTTCCTTAAGGGGATATTTCGCCTTAAGGAACCCTTGCTATTATTTACTGCATATAGGGCTCAAGCCTGTCCTCAAAATAAATTAACAGCTGATTTAATACTAAGTTCCAGTTTTTATACCGTGTAGTCCATTTTCTAATTACGTTTTGAGCTGCCAAATAAAGCATTTTTCTAATGCCTGGCCTGATGTAAATACTGCTTTTGTCCTGGTTGCTTTCCTGAATTGCCGGTGTACACTTTCTATATTATGTTAGTGGTATACATTATTTTTCTTATTTCATCAGGAAACTTGAAAAACGGCGATATTACATTCCAATTGTTATACCAGCTTCTTAAGGCAAACGGATATTTCTTACCCCACTTTTCTTCCAGCTCTTCTAATGCTTTATATGCTGTTACTGCGGTATAAACATTTTTGAAGTCTTTTGCAAATTCTTTTATATCTTTGTAAGATACATATTTGAAATTTGAAAGAATTTCTTAGCTGATGAATTATGCATCTTTGCATCTCCGCTTTTGGATATACAGCCTGTATTGCTTCCTTTATCCCACCTAACCCATCAACACTAAAAATTAATACATCTAAAACTCCTCTATTCTTTATTTCATTTAAAACTCCCAGCCAAAATTTTGAACTCTCATTCCCACCTATCCAGATACCTGAAATATCCTTGTTGCCTTCCAGAGTTATTCCCACTACTGAATAAGCCGCTTTGTTCTGTATTTGATTATCCTGCCGTACTTTGAAATGAATGGCATCCATGAATATAAAAGGGTAGATGGATTCTAACGGCTGGTTTTGCCATTCTCTTATCTGAGGCAATATATTATCTGTTATCTTGCTTACCATTTCTGCTGAGACTTCTATACCGTATAAGTCTTTTATTTGTTCATGTATATCCCGGGCGCTCATTTCCCCGGGCGTAAAGTAATATTATTTTATCTTCCATGCCAGCAATGTCCCGTTTGTTCTTGGGAGCTATTATGGGTTCAAATTCCCCATTGCGGCCTCTTGGAATTTCAAGTTCCATTTCCCCAGTACTGGTTTTTACAGTTTTTTCGGTATACCCGTTGCGGCGGTTATCGGTATTTTTGTTTTTCCGATCTCCTTTACTATACCCGAGTTCTGCCTCCATTTCTGCTTCTAAAAGTTCCTGGATAAATTCTTTTAAAAGATCTTTAAAGTAATTGTTGAGATCCTGGGCAGTTCTGATGTTTTCCTGTTTGGCAATTTCTCTTATTAATTCTTTTGGTATAGTTCCCATTTTTATACTCCTTTCTGTTTATTGTTATTTTTGCCAGAAAGGAGTATATTTTCCCTAAAGCACAAATTTTTCACACTACCATAAGTTTATTAAGTAACAGATACCAAAATATCTTTATCCCTGTTAAGCTCATAATAATCAGCAAGGTTATGGTATCCTAAGCTTCCATGTATTCTCCGGTTGTTATAATACTCTATATACTGGCTGATAATTTCATACGCTTCCCTGAAATTTAAAAATTCATTACAGGCATAACATTCTTCTTTCAAAATAGAACGAAATGCTTCTATATAAGTAATTAATATTAGGAGTTTTTACAGGTATTCTATCATGAATCAGCTTTAATTCCTGATACTTTTTTCAAACTCGGCTACTATAAACTATGGCCCATTATACATAGGCAAGAACATAGCCGGATATTATTAAGGATTATTTTTTCATCGCTTATTTTTTCACCAGTTTTATTTAAAGAATGGCTTGGTATTTGACGGTCCCTTTTTTCAGGATTAGTTCATTTATCTGAGGTTGTTTTTTCAGTTTTCTTTATATAAGCATAATAGGTGGATTGGGTTATTTAGGCAGAGTTAAGGACTTTACAGGTTTTATATCCTTTTTCTATCCACCTTCTGGCTATATTAACTCTGCCTTCACCTCGGGTTTTTGGTATTAGTCAACTCTTTTAAAATAGCAAGTTCTAATTCTTTTTCAGCAAGTAATCTTTTTAGCCTGTCGTTTTCAATGCTTACTTGTTGAAGCTGCTTTTCCAGGATTTTATTTCTATCCTTTTCGCCTCTGGGTAAGGTTTTCATAGACCCGGTTTTGCGATATTTTTTAATCCAGGAATGAATAGTGTTGGATGAAATATTATAGCGCCGGGCTACAATAGCTACATTGCCTGTTTCCTGACATTCTTTAATGATTTGTTCTTTTAGTTCATCGCTATACTGCTTTTTACCGCTCATTAATATCTACCCCCATTTGCTTAAAAGTTATCATATTAGATACAGATTTTCTTCAAAGGTTTTAGGGGGCTAAATAGACCTCATTTGTTCTTATTCGTGGAGGTATTCTAAGATTTGATATTAAAAGTTCCGGCTCTTTTTTTCTGCATCTTAGAACATAATCAACATAGATTCGTCTTAAAAAAGTATCCTGGCAGTATAATCCTCTTATATCCTCATGATCGTCATAACTGACCAGCCAGGGTACTTTTGAACGCAACAGTATCTCGGCTAATCGCTCATGTTGAAGCTTGTTATGCCAATAACGATATAAAATCTTTCCTTTATTATAGTAAGGGGGATCCACATACAAAAAAGTTCCCTGAGAAGAAAAATTGTCAAGGTTTTCGGTCAAAAAATTAAGAGCATCACCAAAATGTAACTTTACTCTCTTTCTTAGAGTCGATATCTTCTGTATCTGTTTAATAACAGTGGTCTTGTTAAAACGACAGCTTATTGAATACTGGGATTCTTGCTTTTGTCCTCCCAATGGTCCAGCATTAAGAATTCCAGAATAGTTACACCGGTTATAAAATAATCCTGCTAATCCCATATCTATAATTGGATAAGTAGTAATGTCATCCGTACGCAAGTAAGGCTGAAATTCATGCCATGTTTCAAGGGTTATTGGCGTTTGTTCGATTTTATGAATTAATTCATCAGTTTTTTCGAATACGCAAAACCAAAATGAATATATAAGCGGATCGCGTTCAACCAAAACAGCTCTTTCCATTGTTCCATTAAATAAAGAAAGAATAGAAATTATAGCACTTCCTGCATAAGGTTCTATTATCGTACAGCCAGCAAGATTATTCTCAAAAATTATTGCCTGAATGTAATCAAACAGTAACGCTTTGCTTCCTGGATATCGCAGAGGACTAATATGCTGAACTCTAGCAGGCATAGTCGAAACACCTACCTTTGCTGGTTTGATACAAAATTCTTTGTTAACAAATCCAATACTTTTCCACCGGGCTGCAGACTGATAGCAGTATATTTATGTGCCAATGCAACTGGAATAAGCGCATTTTCGTACAGTTCAGTTTCAAAATTTTTTATTATTTTTAATGCCTTTGGTAATCCAGGATAATTGTTTATATTTATCTTGTTTCTTAAAAACGTGTCTTTATCAGGCACGTTTTTTTCAGCACAATAATATGGCAGAGCGAATACAAACATTTTTCCTGAAGAAGTCTTATAAATAAAATCCTGACCATAATAAGTCTCATAACCAAAACCGTTTGAAGAACGTTCTCTGCTTGGGGTTATATAATTGTAACGGTAGTCATCGCTCACAGGGAGCAAACTTTCATTAGGAACATATTTATCTATCAAATTTAAATGCTCATAAATTTGGCCACTTTTTTGCAGCCCAATTACTAAAACTTCCGGCAATCCTCTATCTTTTAATTCATTATTAACTTTGTGTAGGTATTTCAACATTACTGCATGTAGCCAGGCGCCATTTCCGTAAATGGCTAAAGGCCCATCAATAATGAAAGTTACTGCAGATAAAGCATTTAGAGAAAGTTCTCTTAAAATGCGAATATAATGAAAAGTTAGCAAATGTTCCATTTGTTGCATCAAACGAGTTATCGCCACCGTATTAGACTGATATTCATGTACTTCTTCCCAAACTCTTAAACAATCTGAAGGATAAACATGCTTGTTACAGTAAGGACAAGATTGTTCATCGGGTATATCGCGTACTTCTACTGGCCCCTGCTTACATGAAGGACAAGTATGTAGCAATATGCTTTGAGGCTCCCCAGTTTTCAAAGGTCCTGATCTTAAGGCAGCTAAAGCAAACAGTGTACTTCTCAGGCTGGTTTCTGGTTTTGTATTATCGGACCTTATTTCATATAACTGTTTGTCCAGAGCTGCTCTGAAACTGTCACAGACTGAAGAATACCCCTTTTTTATTACATTGGAGCTTGGCAAAACTAATGATATGGAAGCATTATCTTTCTGTATTTCGGCAAATTTGAACGGATCTATAAATTTACGATTATACGCCCATAAGTTGCTTAATTTCTGAGTATCTATCAGTAAACAGCTAAATTTTAGATAAATTATTCTGGTACTTGGAAACCTATCATCAATACTAGCTTCATATGAACTACCGTCAGTTGCGAGTATATATCTCGGTATATCTATTTCGGAAAAATTTGGTACAGATATAAACATCCTTGCTATTCTTTCGCCTTCTATGTCTGAAGGAGGAGTCATAAGCTGACAGTTTTCTAAAAAAACTTGTACATCCGAGTTTTTTATTATATCCACATGAGAAGTTTTGCTCGCCTTTTCATTCTTATATCCCATCTGCATCCTCCCGATTAATTACAAGCTACTTTAACCTTCTTGAATCGAATTAGTAGAAATGTCTATAAAACTGCTAGGATCAAATCTATCAATTTGAACAGGTACTACAAAAGGACTTGAAAGCATTTTAACCCTATCAAAACCTACGTCTTGGGCCCTTAGAATTGACCGTTTAAAGTCATCGAAATCATAAAAACGTGCCAGTTCATTTATTTCTCGAGCATTGTTAAGATGGGAAATAAACCAGTTTTCTGTATTGGCCAAAATATTCGGATGTATTGATGATACTTCCTGGGTAGCATAAACTAGTGCAATTCGATACTTTGCGCCTTCTTTAGCCAGCCGGGGCCATGTATCGGTCAATTCATTATCTTTACCAATCAAGTTGTGAGCTTCTTCAATGTAAAAGACTATGTTTGGAGGAATGTTGCCCTCTACAAAAATATGCATGGATCGGTTAAAGATATATTCTGCAATCTGTTTGCTGATTTTATCACGAAGCAAAGGATCTCCAACTGACAGATCAAGAATAACAATACGACCATTAACAAGATGCTCATATATTTCTTCCCCTACCTCTCGATTGCGCCGAGGTGAATGATATGGTCTTGCATCAATGATTGTCTGATACCCTCGAATATATTGTCCATGGTTGTTTTTCTGAACAATAAGGTTTAACAGAGCATTAGTAGCTTCGTCAAGCCAGGGGCCTCCACTTGAACTAAGCAGTGTTTGGCGGCTATTTGCTTCACGTGCAGCAATGAACCACTGTACAGCCTGTTGCAAATTCAATCCATTATTAGGATCAGGAACATAAAGTTTGCGCTCTGCTAACACTTTGTTAACAGCCTCTCTGACTTCCTGATTTGCTGGAAATCTAACTGTATGATTGGGAGGAGCTTCAAATCCTGCTATGAAAAGAAGTGCTTGATAGGCAGCCGTTCTGACCTGCCATCTATTATGCTCGCTATATTCTTGAGGACTCGGTTCATCAAGTGACATTAATGTCAACTGGTTAACATCCGGCTGATTATCATAACCTCGTTCTCTGACTACACGAGCGATTTGGCTCAAACCCTCGTTAAGTTGCAGGTAAAAATTATTCTGCAGTTCATTGAAACCGGGCGTTCTTAACATCCTGTACCTTACTGTTTCGGTCGGATAGATATTGGCCAGTGCCCCTCGGTCCTGTTGGTTAGCATTAGCGTATTCCCCGTTTATATCATAAATAATCTGTCCAATATTTACCCCGCTTTGGCGAGATACCCTATGAACTACTGATACCAGTTGTTTAATCATATTTGATTTGCCGGTTCGAGTCATGCCTAATACTGCGGTTCTCCGGGCTAAGAAATCTCCTGGTTGAATATATACGGGAACCAGTTCTTCAGCAGAACTCCTATGTAAGCGATCAGTTGAAGTATATCTTACCGTCCCAATTTTGAAAGGCTCTATAGTTTGTGTGATTCCCATAGCTGCAAGTTCTTCTTTAATCCTATTTCTTTGAACAGGATCTACATAATTTACAATAGTTCTAAGCGCATCTCCGCGAGGACGATATACAGTAAGATGCAGTCCGTTATAAAAGTTTTCTAAATCACTACCTAAACAAAGGGTTCCCTCACGGTTATAAAAAGTTCCAAGAACCCTGCACTCCAATCCGCTCAGTTGCACATAATTCTGGGTTAGAGCATCATATCCTTGTATATTTTGATTTATATTGGGACCTGTCTGCTGTAAAAAATGATCTATTTTGGTTTTAATCATGTCATCGTCTTGAGGTAATTTACAGGAACCAACAACTCGTAGCAAAATAACTTCTCTTTCCTCAGGGGTTGATAATTCAAATTCATTAGGGCGCATAGCACTGGCTACCAAAAAACAATTGTGAGGAATGCCTAAAACCCGAGCTTTCCATAGATCACTGGTTAAAACATAAGCAACATCATAATCAATGTTATAAACCCACCCAACAAAATTTTCTTCCTGAATAAGAGTCATCAGAGGATCGCTCCCCCGGATGATCTGCCCAACGTTAGACATATTCATAATCTCATCTCCTTATTACCAGTTTATCTTCTGTTGCCTTCAAATTATTGATTAATAATGCTGGTTATAATCTAGTTATATCCATTTATTGATATTTTTGTAAGACTATCGTACATCAAGTTTTGCTTTACCAATCATTGGGAAAATAGTATAATGGCAAAAACTTCCCCCTTTAATTTAGGAAAAATGAACGGTAATCGACAATATCAAGCTTAAATTAACTAATTTGTTATTAAGCCCCTCAGTAAAAATCTCAATACCAAATATAGTTCCTTTGACTTATTTTACTCAGCCGTTTTCTTCCAACAAATAATTAAATAATTCTTTTTACAAGTATTTCTGTCTAGCTTGTTTTAGTTAAAAGAATTACTCTTGACATCATACAATCTTTTGAGTAAGTTGCAGTTATTATGAGCAAAATTCTTGTTATAATAAGGTTCTATCACAAAATGAAAATATAAATATAAAAATGCTATTTCCACAAAATTATTTCACCAAAAAATAGTAATTCCCTTCTAACAATAGGTAATTTTTATAAATTATATAAAAAATTACATATTCCTGCTATTTTATTGTAAAATCCATTCTTCGTTTACCAGCATGGCAAAGGTTACCTTCAACTCAATTGAAAGCAATTTGGGATTCCTTAGCAAAGTACGGGAAGTTAGGTATAAAATTATTCCATAAAAAACGGTTCTATAATAAATGTTGGGGTAGGAGGGAAATAAAAAGCATTGGGTCGAATACCTGTGTATAATCCCCAAAACACATAAAAGGAGGTATTCTTCCCAATACAATTTCAGTTTAACAAAAATTTGCTTTTTTTGAAAGATGTAAACATCGACAGTATAAGGCAGTATGATAACTATTATGAGATAAGTATTTCCAAGCCGGTAAGTTCTCATAAATGCCCGGTTTGCGGAACACAGACTATAAAAATTCATGATTACAGGTATCAACGTATAAAAGATATTCCTTTTTTAAACAAGCCCTTACATTTGTTATACCGCAAACGCCGCTACAGATGTACCGAATGTGGCAAAAGGTTTTATGAAACAGCTGATTTTATTGGCAAATATCAAAGAATGACCCATCGCCTTATTGAAGCTATTATTGAAAAATTAAGAACTAACTACAGCATGACTTCTATAGCTAAAGATTTCGGTATTTCTTCGAGTACGGTAGCCAGAATCTTTGATTATATTTCATATAGTATCAATGAACTTCCAGAAGTCATATCAATTGATGAATTCAAGGGTACTACTGATAAAGGAAAATATCACTGTATATTAGTTGATCCAGTTAACTCAGTTGTTTTAGATATTTTAGACCGGCGTAACTTTGACTTCCTGGTTAAATATTTCAAAAAATTTACCAGCCGGGAAAATGTTAAATATGTGGTTATTGATATGTGGAAACCTTATAAAGAAGCAGTAAAGAAGGTTTTTCCCCAGGCAACCATAGTTATCGACCGTTTTCACTATGTAAGAAACTGCATCTGGGCTATAGATAAATTTCGTAAATATACTCAAAAAGATCTGCCATATGAGAAAAGTAGATTTCTAAAAAAGAACAGGAAGCTTCTGCTCCGTAATCGGAGGAAGTTAAGTGATGACGATAAAATAAAACTAGCTAATTTACTCCGCTTAGATGAAAAACTGAGATTAGCCTATGTATTAAAAGAAAAGTTTATGGATTTCGTGAATGCTGCTAATTCTGGTGAAGCTGAAATAAAACTTAATGAATGGCTTGAGCTGGTAAAAAGATATAAAATCGAACAATTCTCCTATCTTGCTAATACTATTAGCAACTGGAAAGAAGAAATATTGAATTCATTTGATGTACCCTATACGAATGGATGTGTTGAAGGATTTAATAATAAAATTAAGGTTATTAAGCGCAATGGTTACGGCTATAGAAATTTCTCCAGATTTCGTAATCGTATACTGCATTGCTGTACATAAAAAGAAGGTAGCAGGTATTTGACCACTACCTGCTACCCCAAATATTGACAAAGAACCAAAATAAAATAAAAAACACCGTCCAGCGACGATGCTCTATCTTAAGCTCAGGATTAATACACCTCCCGATAATACCAGGATTTTGCGCTGTATTAATCCTTGCGTACTCATCTGGTGGAGGCGGCGGGAATCGAACCCGCGTCCGAAAGAAAGACCAGCAGAGTCTCTCCGAGCGCAGTCCGTGTTTTAGGCTTCGCCCTTAAAACGCCCACGGACAGGCTTTTTAAAGGCTATCCCCGATAGTTTTCCCTTTTAGCCCCTCAGGGCTGAAGGCTAAAGGGTACTCCCGCTTGGTGACGCCCTGCACTGGCCCGCGGGTGAAGCCAGCCGGACGGCTGCCTTAAATTAGGCAGCTAAAGCGTAATTTTCTTCTGCAGTTATTTTTAATTTCACCTTTTTAACGAGCTGGCGAACAACTCGGCTCGCTACTCTACCCATCTTTTCCCCCGTCGAAACCATTACGCCCCCTTGTATAACCAAATATCCTTTATATATTATAGCAGAAGAAGAGGATTTTTTCTTCTGCTACATATTGTAAGCTCTCCTTTAATAAACCTTTTTGTCTTTCATCGCTCTCTCAATAGCCCGTTTGGCATCGCGGGCAGCTATGTCCTCACGCTTGTCATACATCTTTTTACCTACCGCCACGGCCAGTTCAACTTTGGCCCAGCCGTTTTTAAAATATACCTTGAGCGGAACCAGGGTATAGCCTTTTTCTTTGGTAATCCCCACCAGCCTGTTTATTTCCCGCCTGTGCAAAAGAAGCTTTTTGGGCCTTAAAGGGTCATGGTTAAAACGGTTGCCTTTTTCATAAGGGCTTATGTGGAAATTATTAAGCCATACCTCCCCATTCTTTACGACGGCATAAGCGTCCTTTAAGTTCCCTTTCCCCAGGCGGAGGGATTTGACCTCTGTTCCTGCCAGCACCAGGCCGGCTTCCATAGTTTCCTTTATATGATAGTCATGCCTGGCCTTGCGGTTGTCTATCACCTGTTTTATTCCTTTTTCTTTAGCCATACTGCACCTCAAAAATAATCCCGGCCTTTATAAGCCAGGGAGTTTACATAGGTTCAAATTTTATTATAGGTCATTTTTTCTCTTCAGTCAAGAATATATGTTCGGTTTAATACTCGGTAAGTTCAAAATCAATCTTGGCATCATCCACATCTACCCTTACCAGCTGTACCCGCACCTCATCCCCCACCGAGAATTTGCGCCCCCGGTGCACGCCAATCAGGCTGTAAGAACGCTCATTAAACTCATAGTAGTCATCTTCAATGCTGGATATGTGAACCAGACCTTCCACCGTATTGTCAAGTTCCACAAAAAAGCCGAAAGGCTGGACAGAAGATATGCGCCCGACAAATTCCTTCCCTACAAACTGCTGCATATACTGGGCTTTTTTGATGCCCTCCAGCTCCCTTTCCGCTTCTTCGGCTTTTATCTCCTGCTGGGTAGACTGTTCACCGTAAAGCGGCATCTTTTTCTCCAGGGAAATCCGCTTTTTGCCTTTTAGGCCACCTTCCAGCAGCAAGGTCAGCACCCGGTGCACGATAAGGTCCGGATACCTTCTTATGGGGCTGGTAAAATGGCAGTAGTATTTGGATGCCAGCCCGAAATGGCCTAAAGGATCCGGCATATAGCGGGCATGTTTCATGGAGCGCAGGAGTATCATGGAAAGCAGCCCTTCTTCCGGCTTGCCTTTTATTTCTTCCAGTATCCGCTGATAAGTCCTGGGTTCTACTTTGGCATGAGGAGGTATTTTATAGCCAAAAACCCCCAGCACCAGGTTTACCTTGGATAAGGCTTCCTCATCCGGCTTTTCATGAACCCGGTACAGGATGGGAAGCTCCTGCCAGTACATATGTTCAGCCACCACTTCATTGGCCCTGATCATGAAATCTTCTATGAGCATTTCTGCCGGCCCGCGCTCCCGCTTCTTTATTTCTACCGGCCATCCTTTTTCATCCACTATTATCTTGGCTTCCGGGAAATTGAAATCTAGGGCGCCCCTTTTCATGCGCTCCTCGCGTATTATGTCGGATAATTCTTTCATAAGGAGAAAATCTTCTACCAGATAAGCGTATTTTTCTTTGGTAGCCTGGTCATCCTCTACCAGTATTTTATTTACATCCGTATAGGTCATGCGTTCATTCACATTGATAACTGATTTGCATATATCATAGGAAACCACGCGCCCTTTTTCGTCTATATCCATGATGCAGCTTATGGCCAGGCGGTCTTTGCCGGCATTAAGGCTGCATATATCATTGGAAAGCTCAGGAGGCAGCATGGGCAAAACCTTGTCTACCAGATAAACACTGGTGCCCCTGAGGAATGCTTCTTTGTCCAGCTTACTTCCTTCCTTCACATAATGGGAAACATCAGCAATATGCACCCCTAAGCGGTAGCCTTTTTCGGTTTTTTCGATAGACACTGCATCATCCAGGTCTTTGGCATCTTCGCCATCAATAGTTACCATCCGCACCCGGCGCAAATCTTTTCTCCTGGCTATTTCTTCCTTGGAAACCGGCTTGGCAACTTCTTTGGCCTCTTTTATCACTTCGGGAGGAAATTCCGCGCGCAGGTTGTGCTTCTTTATCACCACCTGCACATCAAGCCCTACTTCCCCCTTGCGGCCTAACACTTCAAGTATCTTGCCCTCCGGGTATTTGTCTTTATCCGGCCAGGCCGTTATTTTTACCAGCACCTTGTCCCCGTTGTTGGCTTTTATCTTGCGGGAAGGCTTCACATAAATGGGGTAAATCTGCCGGGGATCGTCAGGCACCACCTGCAGTGTATGCTTGCCTTTTTTGACTGTTCCCACCAGTTCCTTATTGGCACGGCTTATAGCCCTTACCACTTCCCCTTCCGGCCTCTGGCCCCCTATCCGCTCCAGGCTGTGCACCCTTACCATTACCTTGTCATTGTGCATGGCTCCATTCAGGTTGCGGCCGTAGACAAATATTTCCCCTATCTCCGGATTGTCAGGCACCAAAATCCCGTAGCCCCACTGGCTGAGCCGGATAGTCCCCTTTACCAGATTCATCATCTCCGGGAGCCCGTATTTGTTTTTGCGCGTCTTTACAATTTCCCCCTCTTTTTCCAGACGCCCCAAAAGTTTGGCAAATTTGGCTATTTCCTCGTCTTCTATCTCGAAAACATCCAGAAGTTCTTCATAAGTAAGCGGACGGTAGCTCGCCTGCCGCATATAAGCAAGCACTTCTTCTCTAGTAACCATAAAATCCTCCTTAAATTGCCCCCATGAGCTTTTTAGTATATTAATTCCCCTTTAAAGGGTAGTTTAGTCTATAAACCAAGGTCATCTGCAATTTTCTGCATGCTTTTTAAGGCAATTTCCAAAAATTCATCCAGGGTAAGCCCCAGTTCACTGCAGCTGGCCATCTGTTCGCGGCTGGCCCCTTTGGCAAAAGCCTTCTCCTTAAACCTCTTTTTGAGTGAATTGACATCTACCGCTGCCAGTTTTTTCTCGGGCCTTATAAGGGCAGCAGCCGTTATGAACCCGCTTACCGGGTCAGCTGCCCATAAAGCCTTGTCCATAAGGCTTTTTCTTTCCAGGTCGTGATATTCATTGTGGGCTTCTACCGCATACACTACATCATCCGGCAATCCATGGTCCCTTAATATCTGGGCCCCCAGCAGGGAATGCAGTTTGGGGTCATTAGCAGTGCTGTCATAGTCGATATCGTGCAAAAGCCCTGCCAGACCAAATTTTTCCACATCTTCGCCCAGCCTTTCTGCCAGCCCTCTCATGACTGCCTCTACAGCCAGGGAATGTTTGATAAGGTTTTCATTTTTAAGGTATCCTTTCAAGAGTTCCAGTGCCTCGTTTCTGGTCATCATTCATCTCCTCCTTTTCTGCTCCTTTTGTCCTCTCTATAAACCTGATTATTTCCGCAGCTACTGTTTCTGGTTCTTCCATGGTGGCTATATGGCCGGAACGGCAAAGTTTCACTCCCGTTACCTCTGCTTTTTGCGCGTTTTGGACGATAAAGTCAAGGCTCTTCATGTCTACTGCCTCATCATAAACTGACTGCATGGCCAGGATAGGTATTTCTATGAAAGGCAGCTCTTTCATGACCATATTCCGCAGCTCCTGCATGCTGCGGAAAGCCTTGACCGGATTGCAGTCATAGGCAAACCTTCCCCTTCTCTCAAGTTCCTGCATCGTTTTGTCCTGCTTTTTTGGGAAATAAGGTTTTACAACCTGTATGAGGGGAGCTAAAAAAGTCAAAACCGGATAGCGGTTGTACAGGGGAGCGTTGATAGTTATCGCTCCGCGCAAACCCGGAAGCGAAAAAGCAGTATGTAGTGACAAGAGCCCTCCCATAGAAAGCCCGGCTATATAGACATTTTTATAATGGGAGAGCAAATAGGAAGCTTCCTTAAAAGCCGCATCATACCAGTCCCGCCAGGTAGTCCGGTTTAAAAAACGGGGGTGAGAGCCGTGCCCGGGAAGTAAAATACCGCTTATTGTAAAGCCTTTTTGCTTATGCAAAAAATGGGCTGCTGGCAGAACTTCGGACGGGGATGCAGTAAAACCGTGCAGGAAAAGCAGAGCGGTTTCTTTTTCCCCATCCAGGAAAAAAGGTTCTGCTTCCGGATAGACATATATCATAATTAACCTCCACCCTCAATAAAAACCGCCATATGCTAAAAAGCAGGCAGAAAAACTCTACCTGC
Source organism: Thermosyntropha tengcongensis (assembly GCF_055381335.1). Taxonomy (NCBI): domain Bacteria; kingdom Bacillati; phylum Bacillota; class Clostridia; order Eubacteriales; family Syntrophomonadaceae; genus Thermosyntropha; species Thermosyntropha tengcongensis. The sequence goes on along the minus strand of NZ_AP042437.1, from coordinate 208,535 downwards.
TTTTGGCATGCTCTCTTTTCCGCTTTTTATAAAAGCGGAGCAATCAAAACCAGAGAAACGATAGCCATGAGTTTTAAAAGGATGTTAAGGGATGGTCCTGCAGTATCCTTGCAGGGATCGCCTACGGTATCCCCTACTACGCCGGCAGCATGGGCCTCACTGCCTTTACCACCGAAATTGCCGGATTCGATATACTTCTTGGCATTGTCCCAGGCACCGCCAGCATTAGCCAGAAGGATAGCCAGGCAAACCCCGGATACGATGGAACCTGCCAGCATACCAGCCAGGGCCTCTCCTCCCAACACAAAACCAACTATGATAGGAGCAACCACAGCCAGAACGCCGGGGAAAATCATTTCTTTTATAGCTGCTGCGGTGCTTATGTCAACACAGCGGGCATAGTCAGCCCTGCCGGTTCCTTCCATAAGCCCAGCAATTTCCCTGAACTGCCTCCTCACTTCTTCTACCATCTGGGAAGCTGCCCTTCCCACTGCTCCCATAGCCAGGGCACAGAAGAAGAAGGGAAGCATAGCCCCGATAAGGAGGCCGATAACTACATACGGGTCAAGCAGATTTATATTTTCAATGCCTGCTACATTGGCAAAAGAAACGAGCAGGGCCAAAGCGGTCAAAGCCGCAGAACCTATGGCAAAGCCTTTTCCGATAGCTGCCGTGGTGTTGCCCACGGAATCCAGCCGGTCAGTAGTCTGCCTTACATGCTCGGGCAGCTGTGCCATCTGGGCAATACCGCCGGCATTGTCAGCAATAGGCCCATAAGCGTCAACCGCCACCACCATGCCGGTAGTAGCCAGCATTCCTACTGCCGCCAGCGCTATGCCATATATGCCGCCGGTAAAGTATCCAAGGAAAATGGCAGCTACGATAATTAAAATCGGGATCATGGTAGAGCGCATCCCTACTCCCAGTCCGGAAATAATAGTGGTAGCCGGGCCGGTAGTACAGGCCTGCGCAATCTCCCTTACCGGCTTGTACTCATCAGAAGTATAGTATTCGGTTACAAAACCGATTATGGTACCTGCCACCAATCCGCCTACCAGAGCCCAGAATATACTGAACATGTCAGCAGGCAGGATATACCTTACCGCAAAGAAAGCGCCGATTACCAGAAGCACTGCTGAGCTTATCGTTCCAGCGTTCAAGGCTTTGAGCGGGCTGGAATTTTCATCAGTGCGCACAAACAAGGTTCCTATAATAGAAGCTACCACGCCGATAAAGGCAATAACCAGAGGCAGAATGACCGGCCCTAATCCTAAAGCCGGAGCCTTGGCTACCATAACTGCTCCCAGGGTCATGGCAGCTATGATAGAACCTACATAAGACTCAAAGAGGTCAGCTCCCATTCCTGCTACGTCCCCTACATTGTCTCCTACATTGTCGGCAATAACCGCCGGGTTGCGGGGGTCATCCTCAGGAATACCGGCTTCCACCTTGCCCACCAGGTCAGCTCCTACATCAGCTGCCTTGGTGTAGATGCCGCCGCCTACGCGCCCAAACAGAGCGATTGAGCTGCCGCCAAGGGCAAAGCCGTTTACTATGGTAGGGTCTTTAAAAATAAGATAGAGTATCCCCAAACCTAAAAGCCCCAAACCGGAAACTGACATGCCCATTACCGCGCCTCCGGAGAAAGCGACGCCCAGAGCTGCATTCTGCGAAGTACGGGCGGCACTGGCAGTGCGCACATTGGCTCTGGTAGCTATGGACATGCCTATGTAGCCGGCCGAAGCAGAACAAACAGCCCCTATAAGGAAACAAACCGCGGTCTGCCAGTCAATAGCCAGAAGGAGCACTACAAAAATTATCGCTACAAATATGGCTAAAGCCTTGTACTGACGGGAAAGGAAAGCCATAGCCCCTTCATGGATGTAATCGGAGATTTCTACCATTCTTTCCGTTCCCGGATCTGCTTTTTTGATTTTAGAAGCCAGATAAACGGCAAACAGAAGAGCCAGAGCCCCTCCCAGAGGAGCAAACAAAGAAAGGTTTTCCATACTGGCAACAACTCCTTGTTAAATTTTTGCTGCTGACCTAAATCAGGGCTAAAGCAAGCGTAGTTATTACAAAAACCGCAGCTACCCATCCAGTAATCTTTTCTAAAAATTCATTTACCGTTTTGGCCTTGCTGCCGAACAAAGCCTCACTTCCTCCAGCTATGCTGCCAGACAGGCCTGCGCTCTTGCCCGGCTGCAGGAGGACTACTGCTATAAGGGCCAAGGCAGAAATTATCTGCAGGATAAGAACCAGTATCTTCATGTGTTCACCTCCATCACCTTTTACAAAGCCAAGCTATATTCTAGCACAAGTATACAAAATCCAACAAGACTTACCTTGCAAAGCTTTTTTGAAAAGATTGTAAAAAGCTTTCATTCCCGGATATCTGGCTACCAGATCCAGATCTTCCTCAATCCGTAAAAGCTGATTATACTTGGCTACCCGGTCAGTACGAGCCGGAGCCCCGGTTTTTATCTGTCCAGCATTAACAGCTACCGCTATGTCTGCAATCGTGGAATCTTCAGTTTCTCCGGAACGGTGAGAAATTATGCAGGTATAGCCTGCTCTTTTGGCCATTTCTATCGTCTCCAGAGTTTCCGTCAGGGTACCAATCTGGTTAACCTTTATAAGGATGCTGTTGCATATGCCCTCTCTGATGCCGCGGGACAGCCTTTCCGTATTGGTTACAAACAGGTCATCCCCTACCAGCTGGACTTTGCTCCCCAATCTTTCCGTAAGTTCCTTCCAGCCAGCCCAGTCATCCTCAGAGAGCCCGTCTTCTATGGAAATAATGGGGAATTTTTCTACCAGTTTAGCATAAAAATCAACCATTTCTGAAGAAGTAAGCACCTGGTCCGTGCTCTTTAAAACATATTTGCCATCCTGATAAAGCTCACTGGCTGCCACATCGATAGCCAGGTAAACATCTTCCCCCGGCTTGTATCCTGCCGCTTTAATGGCTTCCACAATCACTTCCAGGGCTGCTTCATTGGAAGGAAGGTCCGGGGCAAAGCCTCCTTCGTCACCGATAGAGGTAGCCAGATTTTTGCTGCTCAATACCTTCTTTAAGGCATGATACACTTCCACACCCATGCGCAGGGCTTCCGCAAAAGTTTCCGCTCCTACCGGTACAATCATAAATTCCTGTATATCTACATTATTATCCGCATGTTTTCCGCCGTTAAGTATGTTCATCATGGGAACCGGAAGCTCCCTGGCATTAACCCCGCCTATATACTGATAAAGCGGAAGCCCCAGGTAATTGGCAGCTGCTCTGCTTACTGCCAGTGATACTCCTAATATAGCGTTAGCTCCCAGGTGCGATTTGTTGGGAGTGCCGTCCAGTTCCAGCAAAAGGGAGTCAATCTCCGCCTGTCTGGTGGCATCCATGCCGATAATTTCCGGAGCAATAATATTATTTACATTATCTACGGCATTAAGCACCCCTTTGCCATTATACCTGCTCTTGTCGCCATCCCTGAGCTCTACCGCCTCATAAGCTCCTGTAGAAGCGCCGGAAGGGACAATAGCCCGTCCCATAGTGCCATCTTCCAGGATCACTTCCACTTCCACCGTAGGATTTCCCCGGGAATCCAGAACTTCACGCGCATAAACATCAGCAATTATGCTCATATATTAAATCCCCTTTCCTGTTGGTTTTTTATTTCCGCAAAAGAGGCTTGCCCGTCATCTCCTCCGGTATATCTATTCCCATCAAATACAGCAAAGTAGGTGCTATATCCCGCAAAGCCCCTTCCTCTTGCAAATTATAACCTATATAATCATCATCTACCAGTATAAAAGGAACTTTTTCACAGGTATGGGCTGTAAACGGCTGCCCGGTTTCCGGACAAACCATCAACTCACAGTTGCCGTGGTCAGCAGTGATTATAAGGCTGCCTCCTTTTTCCCTAACCTTTTTAACCACCTTGCCCAGACAGTCATCAACCGCCTCCACTGCCTTCACAGCCGCCTCCAAAACCCCGGTGTGCCCTACCATATCCGGGTTGGCATAATTAAGGATAATAACATCATATATATCTTTATCTATCTCCTCTATTACCCGTTCGGTAACTTCATAAGCGCTCATTTCCGGCTTCAGGTTATAGGTTTCTACCCTGGGAGAAGGAATAAGTATGCGGTCTTCTCCCGGATTAGGCTCTTCCACCCCTCCGTTAAAGAAGAAAGTTACATGGGCATATTTTTCGGTTTCCGCAATCCTTAGCTGCCTTAAACCTTTTTTCGATAAAACTTCCCCCAAAGTATTGCTCAAATCCTGCGGAGGGAAAGCTACTGGAGCTTCTATGGTTATGTCATACTGGGTCATGCAGACAAAATAAACCTCGGGGTGCTTTTTTCTCTTAAACCCATTAAAGTCCTTATCCACAAAAGCCCGGGTAATCTGCCGCGCCCGGTCAGCTCTGAAATTGAAGAATATTATACTGTCACCATCCTGAACAGTTCCTGCAGGCTGGCCTTTTTCATCAGTTATCACTGTCGGTTCCACAAATTCATCAGTAACCCTTTTTTCATAACTTGCCTGCAGGGCAGCATAAGGATTGGGAGCTTGCAAGCCTTCTCCCAGCACCATGGCATCATAGGCTTTTTCTACCCTTTCCCATCGCTTGTCCCGATCCATACCATAAAACCGGCCGCCGATAGTGGCAATTCGGCCTATCCCCATGGCCTGCATCTTTTTTACCAGTTTGTCTATGTACTCTTCGGCTGTCTGCGGGCCTACATCCCGCCCGTCCAGGAAGGCATGTACATATACCCGGTCTATGTCCTGCATTTTAGCAAAACGCAGGAGGGCAAAAAGATGTTCAATATGGCTGTGTACCCCGCCGTCAGATAAAAGCCCCATCAAATGCAGAGCCCCATTATGCGCCCTGGCATATTCAGCCGCCTTTAAAAACTGCGGGTTAGTAAAAAATGATTCATCCTCAATCGCTTTCGTTATGCGGGTTATTTCCTGATAAACTATCCTTCCAGCTCCCATGTTTAAATGCCCAACTTCCGAATTTCCCATCTGGCCATCCGGCAATCCCACATCAAGCCCCGAACACCTGAGCAGGGTATGCGGATACTTCTCCCACAAGGATTCGAAATTGCGGGGATCAGCCAGATAAACCGCATTGGCTTCTTTTTCTTCACGATGTCCCCATCCATCCAGAATAACCAGCATCATAGGCTTTTTACGCATAAACACTCAACCTCACTATTTCTGCAAAAGAATAAGGGTCAAGGCTTGCTCCCCCTACCAGGGCGCCGTCGATATTCTCTTCCTTAATAAAACCTGCTATATTTTCAGGTTTTACACTTCCTCCATATAGTATGCGCACATGGGAGGAGACTTCCTCATCCCACATATGGGCAAGCAACCCCCGGATAAAAGAGGCCATCTCTTCAGCATCTTCCTTATCCGCATTAACTCCTGTGCCGATGGCCCATACCGGTTCATAGGCTATAACCAGGCTGCAGGTCTTTTCTACCCCTTTTAAAGCCTCCCTGAGCTGCCTTTCCACCACTTCCCTGGCCCGGTCTTCCCTTCTTTCTGCCAGGGTTTCCCCTACACAGAGAACCGGCAGCAGATTATGCTCAAGAGCTGCCTTTACCTTGCGGTTTATCATCTCATCAGTTTCCCCCAGAATGCTTCTTCTTTCCGAATGCCCGATTATAACCAGTTCACATCCGGCATCAACAAGCATAGAAGGGGATACCTCTCCCGTATAAGCCCCTTTTTCCTCCCAGAACATATTCTGGGCTCCCAGCTTTACCCCCGAAGAGGCAAGAAGCTTTTTAAGCAGAAAAAGGCTGGTAAAAGGCGGGCATATGCCTATATCCGCTTTAAAGTCCTTTACCCGCGGCAGAAAATCATTTATAAAATCTTCTGCTTCCCTTAAAGTTTTATGCATTTTCCAGTTGGCAATCAAAAAAGGCTTTCTTATTTTAACCACCACGCTTTCATAAGCTTTAGACTCTGCTCATAAAATGGAGTATATAAAAAATATTTACTTAAGAAAAGATATCTTTTCTTAAGTAAATATTTGCTCAGACTAAACAGTATATACTTCGGAAATGTCTTCTCTTTCACATACAGCTACCCCCGGAAGCTCCAGCCCCTCCAGAAACTCCAGAGTTGCCCCTCCTCCGGTAGATATATGGGTAATGGCATCTGCCAGGCCCAGCTTCTGTACTGCAGCGGCTGAATCTCCTCCGCCAATTACGCTTACTGCATCTGATTCGGCTACTGCCTTGGCCACTCCATAAGTACCGCTGGCAAACTGTTCATATTCATAAACCCCTAAAGGTCCATTCCATACGATAGTATGGGCCCTTTTTATCGCTTCGGCAAACCTTTTCACCGTTTGCGGCCCTATATCAAGAATCATCATATCATCCGGAATATTATCCACATCCACTACCTTGCATTCAGCATCGGCAGATAACCTGGAAGCTACCACTGCATCTACCGGCAGCAGGAATTCCACCCCTCTTTTTTCCGCTTCTTTGAGTATTCTTCTGGCTTCCTCCAGGAGTTCATCTTCACATAAGGATTTGCCGATATTCTTGCCCTGGGCCTTAAGGAAAGTGTTGGCCATGCCTCCTCCAATAAGTATTATATCCACTTTTTCCATAAGATTATTTATAAGCCCTAATTTATCTGCCACCTTGGCCCCGCCCAGTATTGCCATGCGCGGGCTTTGCGGGGAATCGAGAACCGCCCTTAGCATATTTACTTCCTTCTCCATAAGCAGCCCGGCATAGGCAGGTATAAAACGAGCCACCCCTTCTGTAGAAGCATGGGCTCTATGAGCAGTACCAAAAGCATCATTTATATATATATCGCCTAAAGCTGCCAGTTTCCTGGCAAATTCCGGGTCATTTTTCTCTTCCTCAGCATGAAAACGCACATTCTCCAGAACCAGAATTTCGCCCGGCACCAGGTCAGCTGCCAGAGCCTCCACTTCTTCTCCCACACAGTCCGGAGCCATCTTAACCGGAGCCAGAACCAGCTGGCTCAAACGCTGAGCCACTTTCTTGAGGCTGTACTTTTCGTCCCTTTTCCCTTTCGGCCTTCCCAGATGGCTCATCAGGATAAGGGCTGCCCCTTCCCCCAGTATATATTCAATCGTGGGCAGAGCTGCCCTTATTTTGGTATCATCGATAATCTCATTATCTTCATTCATCGGCACATTGAAATCTACCCGCATCAAAACCTTTTTGCCCCTGATATCAGCTTCCCGCAAAACCCGCATAAGCGCACCTCCATTTTTAATGCCAGCCTTTAAAATTAGAGTCCTTTAGAAGCCATATAGAGAACTACATCCACTACCCGGGCAGAATAGCCCCATTCATTGTCATACCAGGCAATAATCTTGGCCATATTATCCCCCATGGTCATGGTAAGCAGCCCATCAACTACTGCAGAATGGTTTTCTCCCCGGTAGTCGCTGGAAACCAGCGGTTCTTCCGTATATTTCAGAATGCCTTTAAGGTAAGTTTCGCTTGCTTCCTTAAAAGCCTGGTTTAGTTCCTCTCTGGTCGCCGGCTTAGCAAGTTCCACCGTCAAATCAACCATAGATACTGTCGGGGTAGGCACCCTTACCGCCATACCGTCCAGTTTGCCCTTAAGCTCAGGTATTATCAGCCCTACAGCAGTAGCTGCCCCGGTGGTGGTAGGAATCATAGAAAGAGCAGCCGCCCTTGCTCTCCTCAAGTCATCATGTTCCAGATCCAGCACCCGCTGGTCATTGGTATAAGAATGGATAGTATTCATGAGTCCTTTTTTAATGCCAAACTTGTCGAGCAGAACCTTGGCTACCGGTGCCAGACAGTTGGTAGTACAGGAAGCATTGGAAACCACCTGGTATTCCGGCCTGTACTCTTCGTGATTTACCCCCATAACTATAGTCAGGTCAACATCTTTTCCCGGAGCGGTAATAACAACCTTTTTGGCCCCTGCTTCCAGATGTTTGGCCGCCTTATCCCGCTTCCGGAAAACCCCGGTGCTCTCCACCACCACCTCTACTCCCAGTTCTTTCCAGGGAAGCCTGGCCGGGTCTTTTTCATTGAGATACCTTATCTTTTTTCCATCAATTACCAGATAATCGTCTTCGACCTTTACTTCCCCCTGGTAAGCTCCATAAAGCGAGTCATACTTGAACAGATGGGCAGCTGCCTTTATATCGCCCAGATCATTTACCGCTACCAGTTCAATATCTTTATTTTGCAGAGCAATCCTTCCTACCAGGCGTCCAATCCGCCCAAAGCCGTTAATCGCCACTTTAACCGCCACTTTAAACATCCCTTCCCTTCATCATGCTCACAATTTTCTCTGCAGCACCTTCATCAGTTATCAAAACCCGGGGGCCGCCATGTCTTAGAACCGCAGCAATCGCTTCCGCCTTATTCTGTCCCCCGGCTACCGCTATAACCTTCTTGATGTGAAAAAGGTCACTCAATTCCAGGCCTATACCTGGCACGGCATAAACAATATTCCCATCCCCATCCAGGTAATAGCGCAGAGCTTCCCCTACCGCTCTTTTTTCCTCCAGATGGCTTATCTCTTCCATCGTAAGCCCGCGGCGGGCAGCCATCTCCATAGCTGAACCTATGCCGTGTATCAGGATGTCACATGCCTTTATCCTGGCTACCACATCTTTTATATGCACATCTTCCTTAAGGATTTCGGCCGTATTCTCTTCCAGGTTATCCGGTATATGGAGCAGACGATACTGGGCACCTATCGCTTTGGCTATCTTGGCAGCAATAGTACCAGCCTGCAGTTCCATCTCTTCTCCCAGACCCCCCCGGGCTGGAACTACCAGGACATCAGGATACAGGATATCAGACCCTGCAGCTTCTGACATCTCAGCCAGCGTAGTCCCTCCAGTAACAGCCAGCACTGCCCCCGGGTAAAGCGCCTTTTGCAGATAACGGGCAGCTACCCTCCCCAGATCCTTCTTGGTTACATAATCCCTGAAAGAATCACCGGGGACAATAACCACCTCTTCCAGATTAAAAAGGCTTTTAATCTGTTTGGAAAGATACTGGGTATTAAATAAAAACGGCATCACCTCATCTATTTCCCGCAAAAGCTCTTCTCCATACGCGGTAAGAACAATTCCTGCCGGCAGGATACTTACCGCCCCGCGGGCCCGCAGGATGTCAATCTCCCGGCGTACAACCCTTTCTGTATAGCCCAGATCGCGGGCCAGCTGCCTTCTCCCTACCGGTGCCTTATGCTTTATATGCCTTACAATCTGGTATCTTATCTCCAGCATCTCCTTGGCTTCCGGCACCAGTCGTTCCAGAATAGTAAAAATCCTTTCCATCCAGAACTACCTCATCTATATTTTATTCCTGCCAGGACAAAAATGTCCCGCAGGGTTAAATCTATCCCGCCAACTTCAAAAACAAACAGCTATTGCTTAATTATTATATCATATTTGTCACAAAATGATACACAAAAAAGCAGGTGAAACAGGGGACGGTTCTCTGTTTCACTAAAGTGAAACAGAGAACCGTCAGACTGTGTGAAAAAACTTTCATCAGAAAGAGGGATTAATGCAAGAAAAGTCGAATACAGGGTGATAGAGAGGTGAGAAAATGGGATACATAGAAGGAGAAAATCGGGAACTTATCACCCTGTTTCCTGAAGCAATAGATGATTATATTACACCTGACAATCCAGTAAGAGTGATAGAAGCATTTGTAGAATCTTTAGATATGGAAGCGCTTGGTTTCAAAAGAGCGATACCCAACCAAAAAGGCAGACCATCATATGATCCCAGAGACTTATTAAAATTATACTTATACGGATACCTGAATAAAATCAGATCCTCCAGAAGACTAGAAGATGAAGCAAAAAGAAACCTTGAAGTAATTTGGCTATTACGCAAACTAAAGCCAGATTTCAAGACCATAGCTGATTTTAGGAAAGACAATCCGGAAGCAATAAAAGCCTTATTCAAGCAGTTCACACTATTATGTAAAGAGTGGGACTTGTTTGGGAAAGAGGTACTGGCTGTTGACGGTTCCAAATTTAGGGCCAGCAATTCCAAGCACAACAACTTTAACCAGAAGAAAATACAAAGGCATTTAAAATATATTGATGAAAAAATAGAAAACTATTTAAAAGAATTAGACAGTAGTGATCATGAAGAAGCTAATATCCATATTCCAAGCGCAGAAGAAATTCAGAAGCGAATAGAGGAGTTAAAAGCGAGGAAAGAAAAATATACGGCTTTGCAAGAGCAGATGAGAGAAACAGGAGCGACAGAGATATCAACTGTTGATCCAGATGCGCGTTTAATGGCAGTTAACAATAACGGTTTGGAAGTAAGTTATAATGTACAAATAGCAGTAGACCATAAACATAAGCTGGTAGTAGATAGTGAAGTAATAAATAATCCTTCAGATCAAGGGCAACTGAGCAACATGGCCAAAAAAGCCAAAGAAATACTTGAAGTGGAATCGATAAAAGTTTTAGCGGATAAAGGCTATTATTCTACCAGCGATTTAATTGAATGTGAAAAAAATCAGATAGAAGCATATGTAGCAAAGCAGAGATTTACTGGCAATATAGCTGACCCGGAATTTCAACCTGACAAATTTATATATGATAAAGAGAAAGACATCTACATCTGTCCAGCAGGGGAGACATTATATCCAAGCAAAATACGGCAAGAAAAAGGAGTAAAATACCAGGTATATAAAAATAGCCGTGCATGCAAACAATGCAGCTTAAGGGATAAATGTACCCAATCTAAAAATGGCAGGACTGTTAGTCGCAACTTAGCACAGTCATTGTTAGAAGTAGTAGATAAAAGGACCAAAGAAAACAATCAACTGTATATACAGAGGAAAATGATAGTAGAGCACCCATTCGGCACAATAAAGCGGATATGGGGATATGGTTATTTTCTGACAAGGGGATTAGTTTCTGTAAATGCAGAGAATAAACTGCATTTACTGGCCTATAACTTAAAAAGAGTAATAAATATCCTGGGAGTTAGGGAAATAATTGAGAGGCTGGCTCTGGTATAGCAGAAGCCAGCCTATTTTTTATATCTTTTTCAATAATAAAAATAATGCTTTTAAAATAAACAGCCAAGTTATTAAAAGAGCAGATTCTCACACAGTCTGCCGGTTCTCTGTTTCACCTGCTTTTCTCCAAAAATAAATTATTATATTGATTACATTCAGTTATTTGAGGCAAAATATAAATGTAAGTTTTTTCTGCCCATCTAATTTAATAAGGAGGAGGAATTTATGTTGGCGTTTAAAAAGAAGAAATTTTTAAGCCTGTTTACCCTGGCTATCTTTGTGCTTACCCTTGCTGCCGGCTGCGGGAAAAAAGCACCCACTACACCTTCTCAAGCCGCACAGGCCAAAACCATCAGCAGCGAGGAGCTCAAATCCAATCTGGACAACCCCGACTATGTAATCGTTGACTTAAGGCCTGATGAGGCCTACAACGGCTGGCAGACAGAAGGAATAAGCCGGGGAGGGCACATCAAAAATGCCGTGCAGTTTACATCATCCTGGCTCAAGGAAGTCCAGGGCAAAGACCTACCCCGGCTTTTAGAGGAAAAAGGCCTTAAAAAAGACAAAAAAATTGTTCTTTACCACAGTAAAAAAGAAGAGATAGACAAAATGGCAGAAAAACTTACCGCTCTTGGTTATAAAGAGGTTTATAAATTTGAAGAGCTGAAAAAATGGGCAGACAATGACATGCCCATGGAATCGCTTCCCAATTATCAAATACTTGTCTATCCGGAATGGGTAAACAAGCTCATTAAAGGGGAAAAACCTGCTACCTATCAGGGGAAAAACTTTGTGATTTTGCACGCCTCCTGGGGAGAAGTGTCGGAAGAATACAACAAAGGACACATACCTGGTTCCTTCCATTTTAATACCGATAACATAGAAACTGATCCCGACTGGAATTTGGGTCCACCCGAGAAAGTAAAAAAATCTCTGGAGAAATTCGGTATAAGCCCCGATACTACCGTGGTAGTCTATTCTGAAGATGTATCGGCAGCTTCCCGGGTAGTATTTGCCCTGCTCTGGGCTGGGGTTAAGGATGTAAGGCTGTTAAACGGCGGCATGAAAGCCTGGCAGGATGCCGGTTTTAAAGCAGAAACCAAAGAAAACAAACCTACCCCGATTGCCGATTTTGGTATCAAAATACCGGCACGGCCTGAACTATCGCTTCCTTATCCGGAAGATGTACTGGCCAAACAAAAAGACCCCAACTTCCGGCTGGTCAGCATAAGGAGCTGGGATGAATTTATAGGCAAAACCAGCGGCTACGACTATATAGAAAAAGCCGGAGAACCTAAAGGCGCTGTCTGGGGACATGCGGGCAGCGATGCTTCCCATATGGAAGAATACCTTGATCCTGATGGCACCCTGCGCAATCCTTACGAAATCGAAAAACTCTGGGCCGAATGGGATATCAAGCGGGATAATGAGGTCAGCTTTTACTGCGGAACTGGCTGGCGGGCAACCGTAGCCTGGATAGTAGCCCACATGCTGGGCTGGGAAAAGATAACCCTTTATGACGGCGGCTGGCTCCTGTGGTCTAAAGATCCCAAAAATCCTGTACAAATCGGGGATCCCAGGAAAAAATAGCCTACTAAAAATAAAAGGGGCTCGGCATAAAAGCAGAGCCCCTTTTCCCATTTTATGGTGAAACAAAGAACCGTCCCCGCGTTTCACGCTTTTTTATCCTGCCACACCTGTTTTAGCATAAAAATGAACGCACTCAAGGCAAAAAGGGTTAAAAGGCCAAAGACAAAAGTTCTGGCACTACCCACCAGCATGTCCCCCACATAGGAGTATATGAGGGTGGCCGGGAGCTGTCCCAGGCCGGTTGCCCACATAAAAGGCCAGAATCCCATTCCGGTAAGCCCGGCAGCATAGCTCACAATATCGAAAGAGACAAAAGGCAAAAGCCTGGCAATAAGAACCGCCCACCTGCCGTAGCGTTCAAAAAATATGTCTACCTCAGCCAAAGCCTTATTGGTGGTAAACTTTTCTACCACTTCCCGCCCGTACCAGCGAGCAATGCCAAAACATAGAGCTGCTCCTGCCATGGCACTGGACCAGGAAAGCACCGCCCCTTTAACCCATCCAAAAAGCCCGGCATTGGCAAAGGTAATAAGGAAAGCCGGCAGGGGAGCGGCCACCGACTGCAGAACCATGAGCATAAAAGATATTGCCGGCGCCCATATGCCGAAGGAAAGGATATATTCTTTAACCCCTTCCAGGTCTACTTTGGAAAGAACAGCTACGGCATGGTTGACAGCTTCCCTTACCGGAGCCAAGAAAAGATAAATCAAGACCAGTATAAATACAACGCCTACTTTTAGCCCTAACTGGCCAAACTTTTTATTCTGCATACGTGTTCCTGCCTTTCCCATTATAAAGACACATATTCTCTTTCCTGGCTTTTTTCTTCAATTCTGCCCGCTTTTACAAAACCACCAGCTATAAAAGCCCCGGCTGTTATCCACAAAATAACCCTGCACAGCAGGGGAATATTTTCTCCATAACAGAAAATAATCAACAATAGAGGCCATTCCGAAAGCAGCAGGGCTTTTATATAATCCTTCCAGTCTATGCCAGTCACTCCAGCAAGCAAATACATTATATCCCCGGGCCAAAAACCAAAAAATCTGGTGGCTACAAAAAGATATATCATAATTAAACTTATTTTTTTATTTTGCACCCAGGCTTTAAAAAGAGGGCTTAAATAAGCCCTCCCTATCATAAAGGCCAGTAAACCTGCAGTTATCGTTCCTGCCCAGGCATAGCCAATGCCATTCCACCCAAAAACATCCCTCGCCGCCAGAAGCGGCATTATTTTAGGCAGAGGAGGGTACAGGGCCTGTAAAAACATGCTAAGCGCCACCAGGATACCGGCATTATCCCCCCAGCCAGTAAAATACATGCGCAAGCCTTTCACGTCATTATAGGCCAGCATACTGCAGGCCCGGTTTACCTGCACGGTAATTTCAGGATATTTCCAGTAACTAAAAGCGAGCAGGGCCAAAAGTGCAGTCACTACCAAAAACAGCCTGTTCTGTTTCATTAATTATATAACCCCTTTTATTTTTCTACCGGATTGGAATCGTCTCCACACCATTCACTGAAAGAGGCATTATAGTTTTTCGCCTTTTCATATCCGCACATGCGCAGAATTTCTGTAAGGTAACCGGAGCGAATGCCTACTGTACAATATACAACAATATCATCTTCCGGTTTTAATCCCAGGTCAGCAAACATTTTCTTTAATTCCGGTATGCTCTTTACATAACCGTCATCTGTATAGGTATCGCGGTAATGCAAAAGGATAGCCCCCGGAATATGCCCGTATTTCTTTTCTCCATGATTGGTCTCCCCGTTGTATTCTTCTGGCGAACGAGCATCTATCAATTTAATCTTGCCCAGGTTCTGTTTTACATAATCAGTAGTGGCAAGCAGCGAATAATCCGGATTATCTATCTTAAATTCCACCGGCTTAATCTCCGGAACTTCTTTGGTTATTTCGCCCCCGCTGTTCTTCCAGGCTGGGAATCCCCCATAAAGCATGCGGGAGTTGTCAATCCTGGCTATCCGCAGCATCCAGAGTACTCTACCCTCTTCTCCCAAACCGGCAGGGTCATTATATACTACCACCATTTTGCTGCCGTTGATGCCAAATTCTCCTAATTTCTTGGCCAGTTCTTCCGGGGGAAGCACTACCCCCCATCCCGGTTCGCCCTGCTTGGGCTGCATATTGGACAGGGACTGCCAGGTTACATTAACAGCGCCCGGAATATGCCCGCTTTTATATTCTTTTTCCGGCCTGGCATCGACAACAACTACCTTATCCAGATTTTCCTTCAACCAGGGTACATCGACATAATAATCAGCCATGTCAGAAGTGATAGTTTTTGCACTACCTTCAGCCTGCTGGCTTTCAGAAGATGAAGGCGTTTTACTCCCTCCACAGCCAACGGCAGCCACCACCAGCACCATCAACAATAAAACAGCTAACCACCTTGAAGAAAACCTCTTACCAAACTTCCCCAACACTTAAAACCTCCTCCTTAAAAGTGTTTTCTCAAACATCATAAATTATAATTAACTTTACTTAATAAGTCTAATTAATAATATTTATAGTTTGTCATTTTTATTCTCCATTCATCCTGGCACACACAAAAATAATTCTTATTGTTTGAACAACAATATTTGCCGCGAAAGATATAAATAAGTAATATAATGCTTTAAATTCATTTATATTATTAAGACTAAAATAAACTGCGCCTATCATAAAAAAGATTAGCAAGATAAAATTCAGGCTTATTCCCCACGTTTTTCTCTTCTTTCGAAAAAAACACCAGCAGGAAACCAAAAAAATAGCTCCCAAAATAACCTGATATATCAGCATCATCTCAGAAGTAAAATATCTGTCCAGCTGGGCGTTTTTATAGACCAGATAACGGTGCATACCCATACGGCGGCTGGAGAAATACTGCATTAAAAAAGCCCCGGTTATTAATAAAATTTGCCCTGCATAAATGAGCATATTTATTCCCTTTTTTAAATTTCTAACCATGCCACACCACCCATAAAAATTTTTCATTTTATTATTTACTGTGTTTAATGATATAATGCTTACGACATTTGATTATACTATATTTTAGATTGTTTTCGTCCACAAACTTGCATAAGGTGGTAAAATGCCTAAGAATATAAAGCTTCCTGAATCTGAAAAATATCTCCGCGAAGCCAAAAAATGCAGCAACTGCGGGGCATGTACTGCTGGCTGTCCCCTTTATGCATACAGCGGCACCATGCCCGGCGACCTGCTTTTCCGGATAGCAGAAAAAGGGGAAATAAGCCCTTTTGTCCCCTATTTCTGCACTTTATGCGGCTACTGCAGCTTTATCTGCCCTCAGGGGGTAAAACTGGACCAGGTAATGAAAGAACTCCGCCTGCAGGCTGCTACAGAAGAAGGCAAACTTCCGGAAGGCATAAACTACAGGCCGGTAAGGTCGCACCAGAAATACAGTTTTTCTCCTTTATTTAATGCCAGCTATATCCCCGGCAACTATACCGGTATTATATTTTTCCCGGGCTGCAGCCTGCCGGCTTTTCGCCCGGACCTGACCAGAAAAACTTACATTTATCTTAAGGAAAAAGTAAAAGGAACTGGCATAATGCTCAATTGCTGTGCCAGGCCTACTCTGGACATGGGAGATAAGAAAACTTTTGACAAATATTATAAACATCTAAGACAGGAACTGGAAAAATACAGGGTAAAAAAGATTATTACCGCCTGCCCCGGCTGCTATCATACCCTAAAGGTAAACAGCCCTGATATAGAAGTGGCCTCTATATGGGAAATATTGGCCCTGGCAGGCATTCCGGAAACATTAAGAAAAGAAAAAATAAAACCTGATTTTACCACGGCTCTGCACGACCCCTGCCCTACCCGCAGCTATCCGGCAGTCCACGATAGTGTGCGCCATATATTAAAAGAACTGGCAGTAGATTTTGCAGAATTTAAATTTAACCGCCAAAAGACTTTATGCTGTGGAGCCGGGGGAATGCTTAATATCACCAATCCGCAAGCGGCATTAAGCTGGATGCAGAAAAGGGCTGCCCAAACAGAGGCAGAAACTATAGTAACTTACTGCCAGGAATGTGTAGTATCCCTGCAAAAAGGCGGCAAGAAATCCCTTCACCTGCTGGACCTGGTTTTTAACCCGGATACTCTGGCAAATAAAATAAATAGGAATCCTGGCCTTCTTGCGCGCTGGTACAACCGGTACAAAACAAAAAAGATTTTAAAAAGGGAGGTAAAGAAAAGCTGAATTATGGATAAAAAAAATCAATATAACAAAACATTAAAAAGCTTTCTGGTATTTCTTCTGCTGGCCGTCCTGGTTGTTTTTATAAACTACTATATGAGACAAACCGGCTATACAGCCGAAGATATAAAAAATTACATCTCTTCTTTTGGCCTCTGGGCTCCACTGGTATTTATAATGCTCTTTACCCTGGTTCCTTTAACCCTTTTCCCCGATGCCCTGCTGGCCATTGCAGGCGGCATGGCTTTCGGTCTTCTCCCCGGTTTCATATACACAATGATCGGTGCTGCATGTGGAGCTACCCTGGCTTTTATGATTGCGCGCCTGGCCGGCAATACCGTGATTAAAAGATTTAAAAACCACAATCTCAAACAGCTGCAAAATCTCTTCAGCAGAAACGGCTTTTTTATCGTGCTTTATTTAAGGCTTATCCCCCTCATCCCTTTTGACATCATAAGCTATGGAGCAGGCCTGGCCTCTATAAAGTACCGTGATTTTATCATGGCTACCCTTTTGGGCATCATACCCGGGGTTCTGGTTTATGTAAACCTGGGTGATAAATCCCTGTCCCTGGGCTCTACCGATTTTTATGTATCGATAGCCCTTTTAATAGGCCTTGTCAGCCTGGCCTGGCTTTTGAAACAAAAAATCCAGCTGCCCCAGGCGGAAAAAATAAACAAAGAATAAAAGGAGGATGGTCAATGTTCAAGAAAATCCTTTCTTTATTGGCAATTATCAGCCTGCTTGTCTATCCTGTAACCGGCTGCCGTCAGGAAAAAGCCCTTTCTTCCGACAAAGAGCTTTTAAAAGCCGACTTTGCTCAAATACTAAAAGAAGCCCGGGGGCAAACGGTTAGTATCTATATGTGGGGAGGAGATGAAAGCGTAAACCGCTATATGGATGAATGGGTAGCTCCCCGGGCCGAAAAAGAGCTGGGGATAAAATTGAAAAGGGTCCCCATAAATGACGCCCGGGAAATGATTAACAAGCTCCTCACCGAAAAAGAGGCAAACCAGACAAAAGGCAGCATAGATATAATGTGGATAAACGGGGAAAATTTTAAAATGGCCAAGGAAAACCGCCTTTTATGGGGCCCCTTCGCAGACAAGCTGCCCAATTACAATAAATACATAAACCAGGACGACTCACAGCTTGCATATGATTTCGGCGAGCCAACCGAAGGGCTGGAAGCTCCCTGGGGCAAAGCCCAGTTCGTGCTTATCTATGACAGCCAGAAAGTGCCCTCTCCCCCGGATACTGCAGAAGCTCTGAAAGCCTGGGTCAAAGCTAATCCAGGCCGCTTTACCTACCCGGCACCGCCTGATTTTACCGGCAGTGCTTTTATCCGCCAAATCCTGGCCGGGGTGAGCGACAATTACAGCCAGTACCTTGCTTCTCCCCTTGACCGGGAAAAGCTAAAAAAAGAGCTCGTTCCCCTGTGGGATTATCTAAACAGTATAGAACCTTACCTCTGGCAAAAAGGCAGCACCTATCCGGAAAACATAGCCAAACTTGATGAGCTTTATGCCAGCGGGGAAGTCTTAATGACCATGTCCTATAACCCCTACCACGCTGACCAGATGATAAAGCAAGGCCGTTTTCCGTCAACTACCCGCACCTTTGTTCTAAAAAGCGGCAGCCTTGCCAACACGCACTATCTGGCTATCCCTTTTAATGCCCCTCATAAGGCAGGGGCTATGGCAGCAATAAATTATCTCCTGTCTTTTGAAGCCCAGGCTGCCAAGTTTCAGCCCAGGTGGTGGGGAGATATGCCGGTTATATCCTATGAAAAGATAAGTGCAGAGGAAAGAAAAACCCTTACTCAGATTGAAAAGGGCAGGATTGCCCTTCCGCTTGGCGAGCTTGAAAAATACAAACTGCCTGAACTTGCGGGGGACTATGTAGATGCTATTGAAGAAGGCTGGTTCGAACATGTGGCCAAAAATTAAGCCTTATTTTCTCCTATTTCCCTCCCTCTTTGCCACTTTAGCCCTTTTTGGAGGGGGGATAACTGGAGGGATAAAAGAAAGCCTTAAAGCAGGCAGCATATCCGGAATAAGCTTTGCTTCCTACAAAGAAGTCCTGATTTCCCAGGACTTCTGGGCTTCTTTCTTTTTTACCCTGCGCTATGCGGGGTTAACGGTGGTTTTCGCTTCTCTGCTGGCTTTGACTGTTATTTTCTGCCTTTTTTATATACGCATGGAAGCAAACAGCCGCCTGTCCCTTTTCCTGGCCCGGATTTTTCAGCTTCCCATGCTTTTTCCTTTTCTGGTAGCCGCCTATATCATATTTATTCTGCTTTCTCCTCACGGCTGGCTTTCCCGTCTGCTTTTTAACCTTGGCATTATCGGGGAAAAAGCTTTTCCCCTGCTGGTAAACGATCCCGGGGGCTTTGGAATTATAGCTGCCTATGTTTTTAAAACCTGCCCTTTTATAATCCTTATGCTCTACCCGGTAATCCTTAAAATACCCAAAGCCTGGCTGGAAGCAAGCCGAGTAAGCGGAGTAAGCCTCATCCCTTTTTTTGCCAGAATAGTTTGGCCCCTGCTCTTTTCTCCTTTAAAAATGGCAAGCTTTATCGTGTTCGCCTATACTTTCCTGGCTTTTGAAGTGCCTTACACACTGGGAGTAACTTATCCAAAAGCCATCCCGGTCTATTCCTATCAGCTCTACAGCAGCGGCCGTCTGGAAGACAGGCCCTATGCCCTGGCCATAAACATAATTTCACTCTTTTTTATAATGCTCACAGGCTACCTTCTGCATACAGCAACCCGAAAAAGCAAAAGCTTTCCAGGGAGGGAAAAACTTTAATGTCCATCAGAATACTTAAATTAAGCATAGCCATTTTCCTGGCTGTTCTTATACTGCTCAATATAATCCCCCTGACCCTGCTTATTCTTTTAAGCCTGGGCAGAAGCTGGAGCTGGCCGCAGCTTTTTCCTTCATTTTCTGCAGCTGCCTGGCATTATGTCTTAAACCCTGCCTCCGGAAGCCTTGAGGCTTTTCTGCTAAGTTTTAAAATAGCCCTTGCCGCAACTTTCATAAACCTGCTTCTCGCCCTGCCGGCTGCCAAAAGCCTTGCCCATTATAAATTCAAGGGGCAGAAAACACTGGAAATGCTTTTGCTTCTTCCCGCCCTTTTCCCTCCCTGGGTGGTTATATCCGGCATTCACCGGACATTTATAAAAATAGGGCTTACAGATACCATAAGCGGAGTCGTACTGGCACATATAATCCCCACCCTCCCCTATGTTATCCGTACCCTGACCACCAGCTTTACCAGCATAGGGTATGATTTGGAGGAGCAAGCTTGGCTGCTGGGAGCCAGCCGGTTAAAAACCTTTTTCATTATAACCCTTCCCCTGTTGCTTCCCGGCATAGCAGCTGCCAGCATACTATCCGTGCTCATATCCTTGAGCGAATACCTGACTACCCTTATCATAGGGGGAGGAAACATTTTAACCTTAACCCTTATCATGTTCCCTTTTGTAAATGGAGGAAACCCAACCATCGGTGCTGCCTATGCGGTTCTTTTCGCCCTTATGGCTGCAGCAACCATGGCCACCATGGATACCTTTATAAACCGCTATTACAGCGAAAACAAGCTTTATTAAAAGGAGAAGAGCCATGTCAGGTATAGTGGTAAAAAACCTTCACAAATCTTTTCCACCGGCATTTTCCCTGCAAATAGACGAACTGGCTGTAAAAGAGGGAGAATTTTTCGGCATCATCGGGCCTTCCGGATGTGGCAAAACTACTCTGCTAAGGATCATAACCGGCCTTACCCGCCCCGACCGGGGCAAAATATATATTAATGGACAGGAAATATCCCATCTGCCGCCCGAAAAGAGGAATATTGGCCTTATCTTTCAGGAGCCCAGGCTCTTTCCACATTTGACCATAGAAGAAAATATCGGATTCGGCCTTAAGATAAAAAACATCTCGCTGAAAAAGGCCAAAATAGACGAAATGCTGGATATGGTAGGCCTGGCCGGTTTTAACCACCGTTATCCTTCCTCTTTAAGCGGAGGGCAAAAACAGCGGGCAGCCCTGGCCAGAGCCCTTGTCCTGCAGCCAGCT
This sequence comes from Thermosyntropha tengcongensis, assembly GCF_055381335.1. Lineage (NCBI taxonomy): Bacteria > Bacillati > Bacillota > Clostridia > Eubacteriales > Syntrophomonadaceae > Thermosyntropha > Thermosyntropha tengcongensis. Next base: position 187,575 of record NZ_AP042437.1, on the reverse strand, counting down.
GCCCTGCTGATGGATGAGCCTTTCAGCGCCCTGGATCCGGAACTGCGCGAGGAGATGCGCCAGCTTATCAAAAAACTGCAAAAGGAGCAAAAAATAACCACAATTTTCATAACCCACGACCGGGAAGAAGCTTTTACCCTGTTTGAAAACATGGCCGTCATGCAAAACGGCAAAATCCTGCAGACAGGCAGGCCTGTTGACATATACCATAATCCATCCTGTACTGAGGTAGCTGGATTCCTGGGCATAAACAACATTTTCGCCGGCTATGCCAAAGAAGGCTGTTTTCATACCCCGGATTTTAAAATCATCCTTAACCGGGATACAAAAAGAGATGTTTCCTGGCTGGTCTTAAAGCCGGAAAGCCTTAAGGTAAAAAACAAAAAAGACACTCCTTTTTCCCTGCCTGCCAGGATAGAGGAGGTTTCCTTCCGCGCCGGCTTTTATTACATAAAAGCCCGGACAGGAAACAGCCTGTTTAATATAGTCCAGCAATATCAGGGAGAAACAGCCTGGGCCCCCGGGGAAGAAGTTATTCTGGAATACAATCCAGAACAGGTTATTTTGTTATAATTATTCGCTTGTGTCAGTTTTTCAGAAACTAAACAGGAGAGTGAAAAAATGCTTGACACCTACGGCCGCAAATACATAAACCCTTTAATCGATTTCTTTGCCGATAAACTAACAAAAAAAGGGATAAACCCCAACCATATAACTATTGCCGCCCTCATCCTGGGTATATTATGCTTTTTGTCCCTGCTTGCCGGTAAAAATATCCTTGCCTTCATTTTTCTCTGGCTCTCCGGGTTTTGCGACACTCTGGACGGGGCAGCAGCGCGCAAGAAAGGGACTCCTACTCCCTGGGGGACTTTTCTTGACATAACCTTTGACCGCCTGGTGGAAACCAGCATAATAATAGCACTGGCTGTAAAAAACCCTCAGGCTCTTTTTTCCCTTTTGTTCCTCACGGTTGCCATATTGATTTCCATAACCATATTCCTCACCGTAGGGGCTTTGGCCCGCCAGAAAGGTATCAAATCCTTCTATTATCAAGCTGGGCTCATGGAGCGCACCGAAGGGTTCATCCTTTTTTCCCTCATGATACTTTTCCCTGCCCATCTTATAGCTATAACCTGGATTTATACCCTTCTTATCGGCATAACCATCCTGCAGCGAACCGCCGAAGCCAAAAAAATCCTATCCTGAAGCAGGTGAAACAGGGTGAAACAGGGGACGGTTCTCTGTTTCGCTTTAGCGAAACAGAGAACCGTCCCCTGTTTCACCTCGTCCCCTGTGTGTATATGCAGTATTAGTACAGATATATTGCAAAAAACCCGAAACAGGTTTAATATTAACTAAGAAAAAATATTTGAGCAGATTCAGAAGCGGGGTGATGAAGTATAAGAAATGCATTAGAAATAAAAGGGCTGCGCAAAGTTTACAGGATAGGAGATGAGAAAATTGTCGCCTTAAACCGCATCGATATCGCCATTCCTCCTGGAGAAATAACTGCTATACTGGGCACTTCCGGTTCCGGCAAGACAACCCTGCTCAACATGATGGCCGGCCTGGAAAAGCCTACCCGGGGGGAGATTAAAATCTGCGGCCTTTCGGTCGATAAAATGAATGAGGACCAGCTGGCCCGTTTCCGGCAAAAATACATAGGTTTTATATTTCAGTCCTATAACCTCATCCCTTCTATGACCGCCCTGGAAAATGTGGCCCTTCCTCTCATTTTTCGCGGGGTTCCCCGCAAGATAAGGGAAAAAAAAGCCCTGGCCATGCTCAAAGCCGTAGGCATAGCCAAATACGCCCATCATAAGCCATCCCAGATGAGCGGTGGCCAGCAGCAGAGAGTGGGAATAGCCAGAGCTTTCGTCTGCCATCCCCGGGTAGTTTTCGCTGATGAACCGACCGGCAACCTGGATTCCAGAACTACCCGGGAAGTCATGGAGCTGATGGTCAGAATAACCCGGAAAAACAAAAGCAACCTGATTATTGTCACCCATGACATAAATGTGGCTTCCTATGCAGACCGCATCATCCACATCCTGGATGGTGATATTGAAAAAATCGAAGAAAACAAATTTTCAAAGGAGGACTCATCCCATGCCCTTTAAAAAATATACCGCCTTAATCCTGCTGTTTTTTTTCCTTTTGGGCACAGCTCCCCTGCATGTCAAAGGGGAAGAAGTCCCTGCCCTGCCTGAGCTTCCCAGGGAAGATCCACATCTTATAATCGCTCACGGCAGCTGGATACCGGAATTTAAAGCCGGGGAAAAAAATACCCTTTCCATCCCGGTTGAAAATACTACCAATGCAGCTGCCCGCCGGGTAAATGTATCCTTAAGCATAGGGGCTGATTCTCCTCTCAAAATAAATACCATGGCACTCAATCAGTTTGCCTATTCCATAAGCGGATACAGCCGCTGCCTCTTCAGTTTTGACTTTTTTGTCCCCCCTACTGCCAAACCCGGCACCTATCCGGTAAATGTGAATGTTTCCTATCAGGGGGAAAAGGGTGGAGGAGGAAGCGCCTCGGAAACCATATATATAAAAATAGTGAATGCCAAAAAATCCCCGGTTATTAAATATTTAGGCCTGGAAATGGAAAAAGGGAAGCTTTTAGCCGGGCAAAGCGGCCTTATGAAGTTAAGGCTGCAGAATGACAGCGATTTTGCCCTGCAGGATATAGAGTTTAGACTGGAAGGCTTTTCCCCCAACGGCATCAACCTTGACAGCTGGCCGGAAACCCAGTATGTCAAAACCATGAAGCCTGGAGAATTTAAAATGCTGGAATACCGCCTTACAGCTGACGCCAAACTGGAAACCAGCACTCAGGCTTTAACCCTTAATATGTCCTATAAAGATGAATTTGACGGCAGCTACAGCAGCCAGGCCAAAGTCTACATCCCGGTACAGGGAAAAAACGAAAGCAGTGATGAACTCATCCCCCGCATTATAATAGACAATTATGACTTTCCCTACGGCATTGAAGCGGGGCAGGAATTTCCCTTAACCCTGTATTTCCTGAATACCAGCGAAAATAAAACTGTCCGCAATATAAAGGTAAGCTTCAGCTCTGAAAATCAGGTATTTATACCCTATGGAAGCAGCTCTTCCTTTTACATAGCCAAAATCGAGCCCGGGGAGCGGGTAAGCCGCACGGTAAACCTCAAATCCAAAGCTGACGCAGAAGCCAAAAACTATCCCCTGAACTTTGAAATAGACTATCAGGACAGCAAAGGCAATAAATACAATGAAAAAGAGACCATCAGCATCCCCCTCAACCAGGAAACCAGCTTGAGCCTGTCAGCGCTGGAAATACCACAGGATATAACCGTAGGCAACCCGGTAAACCTTACTATTGATTTTTACAACACCGGCCGCACCATTATACGCAACCTGCTCATAAAAACCGAAGGGGATTTTGACATTCAGGAGGGTACCCTTTTTGTAGGCAATCTGGAGGCAGGAAAGAGCAGCTATTATGATGTAACTGTCTTCCCCCGCCACGAAGGGGTAGCAGAAGGCAAAATAATATTTGCCTATGAAGACGCAGAAGGAAGGAGCTACTCAATAGAAAAGCCTTTTAAGATAAATGCCAGCCCGCCTCCTGAAGAACCCCCAGCTCCTGAAAACCCTGTTCCTCCGGAAGGGAATAATAAAGAAAAACTTAAAAAATACCTTCTTCCCGGAGGAATAGCTCTGGCCGCTATAGCCGCCGGGGTGGCAATCTACCGCCGCCGCAAAAAGAGAAAAGAATTAGAGGAAGTTGATATCGATGAAGAATTCTGATTTGATAGGCATGAGCTGGCAAAACCTGAAACGCCGCAAAGTACGGACTATACTCACTATAATCGGGGTGGTTATAGGCACCAGTTCTATTGTGGTCATGCTGTCCCTTGGTTTTGCCATGGACCAGGCCTTTAAAGAACAGATAGCTTCTATGGGTGATTTGACAATAATAGAAGTGTACCCCTTTTTTGAGCCAGGTACGGCAGGCAGCTCAAAAAACCAGCTCCGCCTGGATGATAAAGCAGTAGAAGCTTTTTCCCGGATACCCGGCGTTAAGGCAGTAATGCCGGAAAAGCGTACTTCCATGCGCATAGTGGCTGGCAAAATGGTGTGCGACACCCAGGTAGTCGGCATCCTTCCTGAGAAAATGAAGGATTTCGGATTTGAGATAAAGGAAGGCCGTCTTTTAGAAGCCGGGGACAAAGAAGCCCTGGTATTCGGCAGCTATGTGAGCCAGAACTTTTTCAACCCCCGGCTTAAAGACCCCTACATGAACGGGCCGGTTTCCGTAAACCTGTTAAGCAATAAACTGCTCATGACGGCTGATTTTGAATACGGGCAGAGGCAGCGCAGCAACAATGACCCTGGTTATAAGCCTCCTCCTGTCCATGAAGTAAAAGGGGTAGGCATCCTTAAGGAAACCAATGATGAAAAAAGCTACAGTGTATACATGAACCTGTCAGCACTGGAAAAAATACTGGATGAAGATAAGCGCCAAACCCAGCAGCAAACCAGGGAAAGGGACAACAGCCAGAACAAATATGATGCCATAAAAATAAAATGTCACAATATTGAACAGGTAAAACAGGTGCAGGAGCAGATAAAAGCTATGGGCTATCAAACCTACAGCCTTACCGAAATGGTTGAATCGGTGAAAAAAGGCTACCGCACCATGCAGCTTATACTGGGCGGTATAGGGGCCATAAGCCTTCTGGTGGCTGCACTTGGCATTACCAACACCATGATAATGAGCATTTACGAACGTACCCGGGAAATAGGGGTGATGAAGGTCCTGGGAGCGGAACTTAACGACATCAAAAAAATGTTTCTCCTGGAAGCAGGCATGATAGGATTTATAGGTGGGATAACCGGGCTTGTTTTAAGTTATATAGTGTCATTTATCCTTAACAAGGTGGGCAGCACCATGCTGGGCGGCATGGGAGGAAGCGGCAAAATCTCCGTAATTCCCATCTACCTGGCTGCCGGGTCAGTAATCTTTGCCACCCTGGTAGGCATAACCGCCGGCTACTCACCAGCCAGAAGAGCCATGAAGCTGAGCGCCCTGGAAGCCATAAGAACCGAATGAAACAAGGGGACGGTTCTCTGTTTCGCTAAAGCGAAACAGAGAACCGTCCCCTGTTTCAACCTGTTTCAGTTAATACCTTCTTCTAGCCATGGCAGCGGGGATGCCAATTTCCTGCCGGTATTTGGCTACGGTACGGCGGGAGATTTTTATGCCTTTTTCCGCAAAGATTTTGGCTATCGCCTCATCGCTCAAGGGATTGGAACTGTCTTCATTAGCGATGATATCCTGCAGCATATGTTTTATGCTGGTAGAGGATACTTTTTCTTCGCCAGCTCCGGCCTGTACTCCGCTGCTGAAAAAGAACTTCAGTTCAAAAAGCCCCTGGGGAGTCTGCATATATTTGTTGGAAGTGGCACGGCTTACCGTTGATTCATGGACATTTACCATCTCGGCCACCTGTTTTAGGGTCAAAGGCTTGAGATAGGCTATGCCTTTTTCAAAAAATTCTCTCTGCATATCCACGATACAGCGCGCCACTTTATATAGAGTCATGCGGCGCTGTTCGATGCTTTTTATGAGCCACAGGGCAGCCCCCATCTTTTCCTCCAGGTATTTTTTGGTCTCCAGGGAGAAATCCTCCGGGCTTTTCAAAATTTCCTCGTACACATGGTTAATCATCAAGCGGGGAAAATTAAGGTCATTTATAATAACAATATATTCTCCCTCTATCTTTTCCACCAGTACATCAGGCACCACATACTTGATCTCTTCATCATTGCTGTACTGCAGCCCCGGCTTGGGATCCAGGGTGCGTATAAGGTCACATATATCCTGCACCTCTTTCTGGGATACGCCCAGTTTCTGGGCTATTTTATTTATCCTGCCCCTGGCTACATCATCCAGGTGGTGCTGAATAATCTCCCGGGCCAGATCGCTTTCCTTGCCATAATGCATGAGCTGCAAAAGCAGGCACTCTGCCAGATCCCGGGCACCTACCCCATAAGGGCTGAAGGTTTGGATTACCTTGAGCACCCTTTCCACATCTTCTCTATCCTTATTCAGATGGGAAGCCATTTCTTCCACTGATACTGTCAAATATCCGTTATTGTCAATGTTGCCAATAATATAATCCCCTATTTCCAAATCTTCCCTGTCCTTTAGGGCCAGACTAAGCTGGAAATGCAGGTGTTCATACAGGCTGGGCTGACGGGTAATATAATTCTCAAAATTCTTGTATTCCTCTTTTTCCCGCACATTTATTCCTATATCCCGGTCGTTATAATATTCCAGCCAGTCTTCAATCCTGTCTTCATCAGAGGATGCCTCTTCTTTTTCTTCCCGCTCCTCTTCCCCCTCTTCATTTTTTTCTTCCAGAAAAGGGTTTTCGGCAAGCTCGCGGTTTATATATTCCTGCAGCTCCAGTGCTGACATCTGCAGAACAGCTATCGCCTGGCGCAGTTCAGGTGTTATCATAAGTTTTTGCTGCTGTTCTATAAAAATTTCATGGGTTATTTTCATAAATCTCCCCCGCTTTCATAACTAAAAAAGTCCGCTTATCTCTATTTTTATGCCCGGTATCCTGTTATGATTCATTGAGCAAAGATTCTGCGGTTTTTTCCAGCTTGCGCATGCGATAAGCTACTCCTGACTTACTTAAAGGCGGGTCCAGCATCTCTCCCAGCTCTTTTAGAGACAAATCAGGATATTCTATCCTGAGCCAGGCCAGTTCCCTCAAGGGAGGAGAAAGGATATTAAAGCCCTTCTCCTTTTTAAGCCTTTCCAAAAGCTCAATCTGCCTTACGGAAGCGTCTATGGTTTTAGCCAGATTGGCTGTTTCACAGTTTACCTGGCGGTTGACATCATTGCGCATCGATTTTATAATGCGCACATTTTCATAATCGAGCAGAGCTTTACTGGCACCTGTAATCCGGAGAAAATCTGCTATCTTTTCGCTGTCTTTTATATAAAGTACATGGCTATTTTTCCTTTCCACTTTTTTAAAACCGAGCCCCAGTTTTTGTGCAGTTTTCTGCACTTCCAGGGCTAATCTGCTGTCAGGCAGGGTAATTTCCAGATGATACTGCTCCTCAGGCTTGCTTATAAAACCCCGGCTCAAAAAAATGCCTCTCATATAAGAACGCCGGCAGCAGTTGCGGCTTACCAGTTCCCTGATTACCCTTCTTGCCATTATCTCCCCTTTACTGTCCAGAGGCAGCATCTCATTTAAAAATTTATAATCCTCCGCTTTTACAAGCGGCACATTTACCACATAAACCCGCTCTTTATTAAATCTCTTCCTGTTCTCCATACGCACTGCCGGCTGTAAAAGGCTGGCTTTTTTTATAAGCAAAAAAACCTTGCGGGCACTGGAGGCACTTTCTGTCTCTATGCGCAGAAACACCTGCCCCTCTTCTTTCCTTATGGCTGCTGCGGTCGCCAGCACCGCTGCCAGTTCCGCCTTCTGGCAGCATATTTTATCCGGCATTACCCGGGTAAGTTCATTTTTTACCTCCTGCGAAAAGCTCATAAGCCTACCTCTACTCAATTTATAATAAATTAAGCGCTGCTGTCATATTTGATTTTACGGCAAGGTTTTAAGCACATCAATTATAACCCTGGCCAATTTATCAGGATCATGCCAGGCCAGTTCATCATCAGCCACCAAATCAGCCTCAATCACCTTTATCCCTAATTTTTCAATCTTCTCCTTATCTGCTCTGACCGGAACAGCATTTTCTTCCCGGTAGCGGTTGAGCCTCGCCTCATCGATAGTTCCGGAATTTACCACCACATAATCTATAACCTGTTTTCCCAGATGTTCATTTATCGCCTGTACATGGTCAAAAGCTGTATAATCATCGGTTTCCCCTTTTTCCGTCATTATGTTGCTTATATAAAAAGTTGCCCCTCTGGCTTCTTCTATAGCTTCTTTTATCCCTTTCACCAGGAGATTAGGCAAAACACTGGTATAAAGGCTGCCCGGCCCTAAAATCACGGCATCCGCTTCCCTTATCGCTTCCAGGGTGTCCGGAACCGGCTCACAGGTATCAGGCACCAGAAACACCTTTTTTATCTTGCCCCCATAATTGCGGATAGCGGTTTCTCCCAGCACCGTGCTCCCATCTTCCATATAAGCCCCCAGCACCACATGTTCCAGGGTAGAAGGAATAACCCTTCCCCTTACTGCCAGCACCTTGCTGATCTCCTTTATGGCAGTAATAAAATCCCCGGTTATTTCCGCCATGGCCACCAGAAGCAGATTTCCCATACTGTGCCCATTAAGGCTGCCTGCCGTTTTAAACCGGTGCTGAAACACTTTATCCATCAAGGTTTCAGTTTCCGCAAGGGCCACCAGACAGTTCCTTATATCTCCCGGCGGCAGAACTCCCATCTCTGTGCGCAAGCGTCCGGAACTTCCTCCATCATCACTGACCGTAACCACTGCTGTAAGGTGGGATGTATACTTTTTAAGCCCTTTCAAAAGTACGGAAAGCCCGGTACCTCCTCCCAGCACCACCAGCTTTAAATCATCTCTCATTATCAGTTTGCTCCTCCGTAACATCACCTGGGGATATCCCGGTGCCTTATATTAACATTATATCCCATATCCTTAAGGTGTTTTCCGATATATTCCGCCAGCACTACCGACCGGTGCTGCCCCCCTGTACATCCCAGGGCTATTTCCAGATTGGTCTTGCCTTCATCTATATAATGGGGTATGAGAAACTTGAGCATATTCAAGAAACGGCGGACAAAAGACATGGTTACCGGAGAAGAAAGCACATAGTCCACTACCGGCTTATCCTTTCCTGTCATTTCCCGCATAACCGGATCATAAAAAGGGTTGGGAAGAAACCTGACATCCATGACTATGTCGGAATCCATAGGGATTCCCTTCTTATAGCCAAAAGAAGTTATATTAACCGTAAATTTGGCCTTTTTGCTTTCACCGGCAATTTCTATTATCTTTTCCCTGAGCTCTTTGGGAGTTAAATGGGAAGTATCAATTATCAGGTTAGCCCTGCCCCTAAGCTCTTCCAGCATTCTCCTCTCTTTCTGGATAGCCTCCAGAAGCCTTTCATCATTAGCCAGCGGATGCCTTCGCCTGGACTCTTTAAACCTGCGCACCAGCACTTCATCAGAAGCCTCCAGAAAAAGTATGTCAACTTCGACATCTTCCCGCTTCAAATCTGAAATCGCATCATAAATATTCCTGAAAAACTGCCTTCCTCTTACATCCAGAACCAGGGCAATCCTGTCTATCTTTCTTTCCGACTCCATAATAAGCTCAATAAATTTGCGCAGGAGCAGAGGGGGAAGATTATCCACACAATAATAGCCCAAATCCTCCATACAGTTTATAACCTGGGTCTTGCCAGCCCCGGATAAACCGGTGATTATAAATATATGCACCGCTTCTTCTTTACCCATGATATTCCTCCCCCCTCTTCCAGGTTTGCTACGGTATCGGGAGCAAGGCCTGCCTTTTCAATAACATAAGCCCCATAATCCAAGTCTCCAACCGTATCTTTAAAATGAGCATCGCTGTTTATTATGAAACAGGCTCCTGCCTGCTTTACTTTAATTATATCAGATAGAGAGGGGTGTTTATGCCCGCAATTTATTTCAAAAAGGGTTCCGGTTTTGCTGCAGGCTTTTCCCACTTCCCCATAATCCACCTCAAAAAACAAGCCCGGATGAGACAAAATATCCAATCCGGGGTTATTATACAAAGCCTCAATACAAGCCTTGGTATTATTATTTATCGCCTGTTCCCGGAAGCCTTTTCCCAGATGGCGCAGGCTGTTTTTTACCTGCAGTTCAAAGCCGTCTTTAAGGGAAGCAGGGTAAGTATAGGGATGCAGCCCGGCTATGGCTACATCCAGTTCCTCCATAAGAGAAGGGGAAATGTCAATTTCCCCTCCCATTCCACATATATTAGCTTCTGCCCCCAGGTAAACCGTAACTTCTTCCTGCCGGGAATTTATCCCGGCAATCCGCTCCTTAATCTGGTAGTAAACCTGTTCATCTTTTACCCCTATAACCATAACCGACGGCCCATGCTCGGTAATGGCAACCTCTTTTAAACCCTTTTTTTTGGCCTCTTCCACTGCTTCTTCCAGTTCCTGCTTCCCATCACTATATGATGTATGCACATGGTAATCACCATAAAAACGCATAGATATCTCCTCAAACAAAAATGGTTAAACCCTGGCCAGCTCCGCTTTCAGATAGTCTATTACCGCCACCGGAGTAGGGTTAATCCCATAATCCAGGGCCAGATACACGCTGGCATAATCCCCTGTATATATCAGGGAAAAAAGCCTGGCCAAAAAAGAATGCCCCTGGCTCTTAACCCGGATTACATTTTTTACTTTTTTCTCCACTATACCGCTGGTTATCTCTATACGTTTCTTTATGCGCGGGTGGTCATATTCATCTTCCAGAATAACCACCACCACTCCAGACAATATTTCATCCGGCACTTCAAACCCTACAATTTCATTATGGTTAAGTTCGGGAAAAACATTATAGTAAGCAGGGCTCTTGGCATTTTCATTTATCTGTGCCTTAAAGCGCATAGCCGCCACTCCGGAAACTCCTGTAGTTCCCCATATTACAGGCAGATACCCTTTCAAGCCTTCCGCTAAAAGGCGCGCTTTATTGCCGGGGGGAGAAACTTCCGGATTCAGTTCATCCCTGAGCCTTCTTAAAACTTCTACCGTTTCTTCTATTTCATCTTCTGCATCCGGCAAAAACCCTAACTGGCACAAAATAAAAAGCAGAGGACAAAAAAGATAGCCTATCGCTGCCCGGGGAACCAATCCAGAAGGAATTTTTACCACTCCAAATCCGTCGTTATTTCCCAGCTCTTCAAGCCTTCCCCCGCTGGTTACGCATATTATGTCAGCTCCCCTTGCCTTAGCCTCGTTATAGGCACTTATAGTTTCTTCCGTATTTCCCGAGTAGCTTACCGCAAAAAACAGGGTATCCCCATTTACAAAATTAGGTATCTCATAGCCGCGGTTTACTATAACCGGCACCCCGGCCCTGCCTTCGGCATATGATCTTAAAATATCCCCGCCAACAGCTGAGCCTCCCAAACCGGAGACGACAATAGATGCATACTGTTTCCTGTACTTTTCAAGAAACGGAAAATTCATCTCCCGGCTCTTTACAAACTGCTCCGGCAGCTCGTAAAGATAATCCAGCATTTTTTCTGCCGTCATCAAAGACATCTTTTCTTCCCCCCATCAGTTCACGCAAAATTTATTCGGCCCATTCCTCGTTTTATATAATATACCACAGGCCTTCCCCTTTTATCCCTGTAAGACCCACCTTCGCAGGGCATAAGCTACCCCGCATTCATCATGGGAAAGGGTAACATAATCGGCTGCCTTTCTAACCTCCAGGGGGGCATTGCCCATAGCTACCCCCATACCTGCCCACCTAAGCATCGGTATATCATTATAGCCGTCGCCTATCGCCATCACCTCTTCCCTCTTTACCCCGTAATGGCTGCATATCACCTGCAATGCTTCCCTTTTGGTAGCCTCTTTGTGCATAATCTCAATATACCTGTTTTTCAAAAGGCTTACATGAATATCATCTTTCCATCTTTCCTTAAGCATTTTTACTATCTCTTCCAGCTTTTTCTCTTCCTCAACCGCCACCATAATCTCAGTAATCTCCCCTTCCTGCACCAGGGAGGGAAGTTCCCTTTTTACCACAGGTTCAATACCGGAAGCCCGGTAAAAATCGACCCATCCGGTAATCTCTTTCACATAAAGGTGGTCACCGGAATAAACATGATAATAAACCTCGATATCTTCCAGAAAAAACATCACTTCTTCTGCCAGAGGCCCGGGAAGGTTTTTGTAATACAGGAAGCCTCTTTCCTCCCTCTTTTTTACCCAGGCGCCCTGATAGGCTATAACCGGCATGGTAAGCCCCAGCTGCTCGGCAAAAAACAAAGCCGACCTCATCATCCTGCCGGTAGCCAAAACCACCATGACACCCTGTTTCATCGCCTGATGAAGTGCTTCATAACATGCCTTTTCTATTTCCTGCCTCGAATTAAGCAGAGTATCGTCCAGATCAACCGCTACCAGTTTGATTTCCATAATATTCCTTATGTCTCCTTATATTTTTGTAAATTTTTGTAGAACCATGGCTACCCCTTCTTCTTCATTAGAAAGGGTTACATAATCGGCCACCTGCTTTACTTCCAGGGGGGCATTGCCCATAGCTACCCCTATGCCTGCCCATTTCAGCATCTCTATGTCATTATAGCTGTCGCCTATGGCCAGTACTTCTTCCCTTAAAATCCTGTAGTGTTCGGCTACCACTTTCAAAGCCTCTGCCTTATTCCCCTTTTTATGCATTACTTCCAGAAAATAAGGCTTGGAACGGGTGATAGTAAGCTCTTCCCCGTATCTTCCCTTTAGCTCCCTTTCCAGCTCCCCAATCTTTTCTATATCATAGGATATGCCGGTAAGCTTTATAGAACCCTGTTTCCTGACTTCTTCCGCCAGAGTCTCCATTACCCTGGCCTCTATGCCGGCCAATTCTATATAATCCCTTCCTTCCGGGGTGATCCTTTCCATATACAAACAGTCATCAAGATAAGCATTATAATGCATGCCCTTTTCCCTGAAAAAATCTATTATTCTCCCGGCTTTTTCCGGCTCTATCGGCTTATAATACAAAACTTCCCCGCTTCCGGAATCTTTTACCAGAGCCCCATGGTAAGTGATCAAGGGGAGCTCCATATTAAGCTTTCGGGCATAAAAAAGAGCGGAAGAATACATCCTTCCGGTGGCCAGAGTAACCAGTATCCCCTGCTCTCTTACTTCTTGTATAAGTTCTGCCGTTCTGGCGCTTATTCTCCCCTTCCCGTCCAGAAGCGTATCATCAAGGTCAATAGCTACCAGTTTTATCCCCATAATCCTCCCCTGCTCTCCTGTCCGCAAATAAGCCGAGCACAGCGGCCCGGCTTTCCTTAAAGTTTAGTTTTACCTATAAATTAAAACCTGAATTCCCTGTCTTCCACAAAATAGCTGATAACAAAGCTTACCAGGCTCAAAACAATAGCGGTAAGAATAGCCCAGCCAAAGCCAGTAATATCAAAACCTTTTATCGTAGCTGAGGTAAGCCACAGCATAAGGCCATTAATAACAAAAGTAAAAAGCCCCAGGGTTAAAATATTGAGCGGAAGGGTCAAAATAATCAAAATCGGCCTTATAACTGCATTTACAATCCCCAGAAACACCGAGCCTACAATAGCTCCCCAGGGGGTAACCTGAAAACCTTTCAAAAGCGCAGCTGTCAGTATTATGCCTATTATATTCAAAATCCACCTTACAACCCAGCCCCGCATAAAATCCCTCCTCACATTAAGCCTGTTTTTAATCTATTCTACCTTTAATGCCCGCATTTTTCCATCTTTTTTCCCAAAAAATTATCCCTTCACTCTCCCAGCCTTTCCTTAATCTTTTCCGCCACCTTCCGGTTCATGCCGGGAAGGGAGGCTATTTCCTCCAGAGAAGCCTTCTTTATCCTTTCCACCGAGCCAAAATGCTGCAAAAGAGCCTTTTTTCTCTTTTCTCCCACTCCTTCAATATCATCCAGAGTGGAAGCTCTGAGCTTCTTTACCCTCCTCTGCCGGTTATAGCTTAAGGCAAAGCGGTGAGCCTCATCCCGCATCTGCTGCAGAAGGCGAAGAGCCTCATCCCGCCTGGAGAGCAAAAGCGGCTCACTTATGCCCGGATGATATATCTCCTCATTCCTTTTGGCCAGGCCTATCACCGGAATATCTATTCCCATCTCCGCAAGCACTTCCTGTACCCGGTTTACCTGCCCCAATCCCCCGTCAATAAGGATAAGGTCAGGTTCCGGCAGAAAAGAAGGGTTGCCCTGCCTGCTTGCTTCAAAACGGCGCCTTAACACTTCAGCCAGGGAAGCAAAATCATCATTTTTATCTTCAGTAATCTTAAAACGCCGGTACGATTTCTTATCCGGTTCCCCTCCGGTAAAAACCACCATGGAACCTACGGTTTCCGTGCCTCCCAGATGGGAGATGTCATAGGTTTCTATCCGCTCCGGTACCCCTTCTAAATCAAGTATCCTCGCCAAACGGAGCAGGACTTCTTTTTTCTTTTCTTCCCTGTCATATCTCTCCTTAAAAAGCAGCCTGGCATTCTCTAAAGCCATGTCAAGCAGGCTCTTTTCCTCTTCTTTTTCTATCCCCCTTATCACTACCTTCTTATCTGCTCTTTCCTCCAGAATCTTTTCCAGCAAGCCGGCATCAGATGGCAAAATATTAAGCAGTATTTCTGAAGGGATGTCATAATTCTCCTCATAATAGCGGTTGAGGAAAAATTCCATCTCTTCCCCGGCATCCTCAGAAAGAGCCCTTTTAAGCCAGAAGGTGTCCTTGCCCACCAGCTTGCCGTTCCGCAGGCGAAAAACCAGCACCAGGTTTTCTTTCTCCCCTTGCCACATAACAACCAGGTCAAAATTGCAGTTTGCTTCCAGGCTTACCTTCTGTTTGTCCTGTATCTTCTTTATATTGGCTATCTGATCCCTTATGCGGGCTGCCTTTTCAAATTCCAGCCGCCTGGCAGCCTCTTTCATCTCTTCCTCTTTTCTTCTTAATATATCCTCATAATCCCCTTCCATAAAGCGGATAAAATCGTCTACCACCTTCTGGTAATCTTCCTTCCTGATTTCCCCGCTGCAGGGCGACAGGCACTTTCCGATATCCCGGTTAAGGCAGGGCCTTTTTCCCTTTCTTAGAGTCCGGCAGCTGCGCAAAGGAAACAGGCTTCTTATGACCTTTAAAGTCTCCCGTAAGGTCCCTACATCAGGATAAGGCCCAAAATAGCGCGATACCCCGTCTTTTTCCTCCCTGGTTATATAAAGGCGGGGAAACTCTTCTTTCAGGGCCAGCTTAAGATAAGGATAAGTCTTGTCATCCCGCAGGTTTATGTTGTATTTAGGCTTATATTCTTTAATCAGGTTATTTTCCAGTATAAGGGCTTCTACTTCCCCGGCGGTAACAATAAAGTCAAAATCAGCCACCCTTTTCATCATAGCCCTGACCTTGGGATGCAGGTGGTCAGGAGACTGGAAATAAGAGCGCATGCGGTCGCGCAGTCTTTTAGCCTTTCCTACATATATAACCCGCCCGTTTTCATCTTTATAAATATAAACTCCCGGTTTTAAGGGCACCTCTTTCAGCCGCTGCTTAAGTTCTTCCAGAATATCCAGATTTTAAGCCTCCTTTCCCATCCCCAGAACCTTGCGCAGATACTGTCCGGTATAGGAACAGGGATTAAGGGCTACTTCTTCCGGAGTGCCTGTAGCTACCACCCTTCCCCCCTCATCTCCCCCTTCCGGTCCCAGGTCTATAATATAATCAGCACATTTTATAACATCCAGGTTATGTTCAATAACCAGCACCGTATTGCCTGCATCCACCAGGCAGTTCAATACATATAGGAGATGGGCCACATCATGCATATGCAGGCCAGTAGTAGGCTCATCCAGGATATATAAAGTTTTTCCCGTAGAGCGGCGGGAAAGCTCAGTGGCCAGCTTTACCCGCTGGGCTTCCCCTCCTGAAAGGGTAGTAGCCGGCTGCCCTAAAGTGATATATCCCAAACCTACATCCTGCAGCACCTTAAGTTTGCGGTAAATCTTCGGGATAGCCTCAAAAAACTCTACCGCTTCATCAACCGTCATGTTCAGGACATCAGCAATATTCCTATCCTTATACTTTACTTCCAGGGTTTCCCGGTTGTACCTTTTGCCTTTGCATACCTCACAGGGGATATAAACATCAGGCAGAAAATGCATCTCAATCTTTATTATCCCGTCTCCCTGGCAGGCTTCACACCTTCCTCCCCGCACATTAAAGCTGAAGCGTCCCGGCTTATATCCCCGCATCCTGGCTTCCGGGGTGCTGGCAAAAAGCTCCCTTATACTGTCAAAAACCCCGGTGTAGGTAGCCGGATTGGAGCGGGGAGTCCTGCCAATAGGGGACTGGTCTATATTTATCACCTTATCGATAGCCTCTATCCCTTTTATCTCCTTATATTTCCCCGGGCGGTAAAGCGAACGTCCACTGGATGCCCCTTTATAAAGCTTCTGCATAAGGGCAGGATAAAGAATCTCTTCTATAAGCGTGCTCTTTCCCGAACCGGAAACCCCGGTTACCGCTACCAGCTTGCCCAGGGGTATTTCTACATCTATATCTTTAAGATTATGTTCAGATGCCCCTTTTATTGCTAAATACTTCCCGTTTCCCGCCCTTCGCTTTTCGGGTACTTTTATCCCCATCCTTCCTGCCAGGTAGGCACCGGTAAGCGACTTTTCCTCTTTCATAATCTCATCAAGGGTCCCCAGGGCCACTATCTCCCCTCCGTTAACCCCAGCCCCAGGCCCAATATCAACTATAAAATCAGCACTGCGGATAGTGTCTTCGTCATGTTCCACCACAATAACAGTATTCCCCAAATCCCGCAGCCTCTTTAGCGTATTTATCAGCCGGTCATTATCCCGCTGGTGCAGGCCAATACTTGGTTCATCCAGCACATAAAGCACCCCTACCAGGCTGGAGCCTACCTGGGTAGCCAGCCGGATGCGCTGTGCCTCCCCTCCGGACAAAGTGCCTGCTGAACGGTCAAGGGTAAGATAATCAAGGCCTACATCTATAAGAAAATGCAGGCGGGATTTTATCTCTTTTATGACCTGCCTGGCTATCAGCTGGTCTCTCTCGTTGAGCTTAAGGTCAGCAAAAAACCTGGCTGCTTCCTTTATCGACATGGCCGTTATGTCAGCAATAGATTTTCCTTCTATTAAAACCCACAAAATCTCGGGCTTCAGACGTTTTCCCCTGCAGAAATGGCAGGGGGAAGAAGTCATATATTTTTCAATCTCTTCCCGGGAAGCTTCCGATTTCGTTTCCCGGTAGCGGCGGCTCAAGTTGTTTATGACCCCTTCATAGCTCGTCCTGAAAACTCCGGTTTCCCCGTAGGAATTGGTATAGGTTACCTTGAACCTCTCATCCCCGCTCCCGTAGAGGATAATGTCCAGCTGTTTTTTGGTAAGCTTTTTCAAAGGTTTATCAAGCGGTATATCATAGAAAAGCGCCATACTGGTCAGTACCTGCTGGTAATAGGCATGAAAGCCGTTCGCCCAGGGGATTACCGCCCCCTCCTGCAAACTCTTGTCCATATCAAGGACTAAAGCCGGGTCAACTTCAACCTTTTCCCCCAGCCCGTCACATTCCGGACAGGCCCCATAGGGGCTGTTAAAGGAAAACATGCGCGGGCTTAATTCCGGCAGGGAAAATCCGCATTCCGGGCAGGCAAAATCCCGGCTGAAAACCTTAAGCTCCTCTTTCCCGTCATCCCCTATGATAACTACCTGAACCAGTCCTTCCCCCAGCTCAAATGCCAGCTCCACCGCCTCAGCCAGGCGGCTTCTTATCCCTTCCTTGATGACCAGCCGGTCAACAACCGCGCTTATATCGTGTTTTTTATTCTTATCCAGCACAATCTCTTCATCAGAAGTATATTCAAAACCGTCTACTATTACCCTTACAAACCCGTCCCTGAAAAGATTCTGCAATACCTTGCGGTGTTCCCCTTTTTGCCCTCTTATAACCGGTGCCAGAACCTTTATCCTGGTCTTCTCCGGCAGAGAAAGCAGGCTGTCCACCACCTGGTCTACCGTCTGCCTTTCAATAGGCACCTTGCAGTTAGGGCAGTGAGGCTTTCCTATGCGGGCAAACAAAAGCCGCAGGTAGTCATATATCTCCGTCACCGTGCCTACGGTGGAACGGGGATTGTTGGAAGTAGATTTCTGGTCAATAGATATAGAGGGGGACAAGCCTTCTATATAATCTACGTCCGGCTTGTCCATCTGCCCCAAAAACTGGCGGGCATAGGTAGAAAGGGATTCCACATAGCGCCGCTGCCCTTCGCTGTATATGGTGTCAAAAGCCAGGCTCGACTTGCCGGAGCCGGAAACCCCGGTAAAAACAATAAGCCTGTCCCGGGGGATTTTAAGCTCGATATTTTTTAAATTATGTTCCCTGGCTCCTTTGATGTATATATAATCCCTGGACAATTTCACCTACTCCTTTGCATCCGATGTATCAGCCATTTGCAGCTATCTTATCTTCAGCTCTTTCTTTAGTTCTTTTATCATGTCCCTTATCTGGGCAGCCCTTTCAAAATTAAGTTCTTCTGCCGCTCTAAACATCTCAATTTCCATATCCCTTATCATCTTCATCTTTTCTTCAAGAGGCATCAGCTTATAATCATCCTGCCGGTATTTGCCTTCTTCCTCTGCGATAACTGCCGCTACCGGCGCATAAACAGCTTTCTTTATCGTCCGGGGGGTTATGTTGTGCCTGCGGTTGTACTCTATCTGCAGGCTGCGGCGGCGGTTAGTCTCATCGATGGCTGCCTGCATGGCCGGGGTTATACGGTCCGCGTACATCAAGACCTTCCCTTCCGCATTGCGGGCTGCCCTTCCTATGGTCTGGATAAGCGAACGGGTCGAACGCAAAAATCCTTCCTTATCAGCGTCCAGGATGGCAACAAGCGCCACTTCCGGCAAATCCAGCCCTTCCCGCAGCAGGTTGATTCCCACCAGTACATCAAAAACCCCCCTGCGCAAATCCCTTAAAATCTCAAGCCTTTCCAGGGCATCTATATCAGAATGCAGGTAGCGCACCTTTATCCCGGCATCACCAAGGTAATCGCACAGGTCTTCAGCCATCCTCTTGGTAAGGGTAGTAACCAGCACCCGAAAGCCCTTATCTACCCTTTTCCTTATTTCTTCCATCAAGTCGTCAATCTGGTTGGCAGTTGGCCTTACTTCGATCTCCGGATCGACAAGGCCGGTAGGCCTTATTATCTGTTCCACCACCTGCTCGCTTACCTTAAGCTCATAATCCCCCGGAGTAGCACTCACATAAATAACCTGGTTTATCTTCTGGTTAAACTCGTCAAAGGTAAGGGGACGGTTGTCCAGAGCAGAAGGCAGCCTGAATCCGTATTCCACCAGGTTGAGCTTGCGGGACCTGTCCCCTTCATACATAGCCCCAATCTGAGGCACGGCAATATGGGACTCATCTATGAAAAGCAAAAAATCAGGCGGAAAAAAGTCCAGCAGGGTGTAAGGAGGCTCACCCGGCTTCCTTCCTGTAATATAGCGGGAATAATTTTCTATTCCCTTGCAGTAGCCTACCTCTCTTATCATCTCCATGTCATAGCGGGTGCGCTGCTCCAGCCTCTGGGCTTCCAAAAGCTTGCCCTCCGCGCGAAACCTGGCAAGCTGCATGTTCAGCTCTTCCTCAATTTCGCTGGCAGCTGCCAGCATCCTGTCCCGGGTAGTTACAAAGTGCGAAGCCGGAAAAATCATGACATGCATCCGGCGCCCCAAAACTTCACCGGTAAACGGGTTAAATTCAATTATCCGGTCAATTTCATCCCCAAAAAATTCAACCCTCACCGCATTTTCACCGGTAGAAGCCGGGAAAATCTCGACTATATCCCCTCTTACCCTGAATTTTCCCCGTTCAAAACTTATCTCATTTCTTTCATAGTGGTTCTCGACAAGCCTTTTTAAAAGCTCATCCCGTCCAAGCTCCATCCCCGGCCTTAAAGAAACGGCCATTTTATAGTAGTCATCAGGCGAACCTAAGCCATATATACAGGAAACGGAAGCTACAATAATAACATCCCGGCGTTCCAGAAGCGAAGCAGTGGCTGAGTGCCTGAGCTTGTCTATCTCGTCATTTATGGAAGAATCCTTTTCAATATAGGTATCAGTGGATGGCACATAAGCTTCCGGCTGATAATAGTCATAATAGCTTATAAAATACTCCACCGCATTATCGGGAAAAAACTGCTTAAATTCCGCATAAAGCTGGCCGGCCAGCGTCTTGTTGGGCGCTATCACCAGAGTCGGCTTTTGCACATTTTTTATAATATGGGCCATGGTAAAAGTCTTGCCTGAACCGGTAACCCCCAGAAGGGTCTGGTGCCGGTAGCCTTTTTTTATCCCTTCCGTAAGCTTTTTTATCGCCTTTGGCTGATCCCCGGTCGGCTTATAGTCAGAATTTATCCTGAACTCCTGCATGGATTTATCCCCACTTCCCTTAGTCTGGCTGGTTATTATTACATTATAACCATTTAATATATATTCCCGGCAAGACTTGTACTCAATGGCCTGAACCTGGTTTATCCTTATTTTAGCAAAAATCTGCTGAGCTCTTCCCTTTTTCCCTCCAAAAGCTCAAAATCTATCGCTTTTTCATATATGCTGTTTATCTCTTTAAGATAACCGTCCCATTTTTCCAAATGTTCCCTGGCCTTAATAAGTTTTTCTTCATGTCTCCTGCTTAGATTTATATACTGGTAAGCTTCTTCCTGGCTGTAAAACTTAAGCGCACTTCCCATGTCTATCACTACATCGCCAGGCCTGGCAACCAGCCCTTTTTCTCCTCCATCTATAACTGCAATGTCAAGGTTTTCTACTATAATCATATCCAATTTTTCCCCATCCAGCCCATTATGGTAATACTGGATGCTCAGCCCTTTTTCCCGGCAGAAAGCGGCTAGGTTGCTTATAACTGTAGATTTGCCGCTGCCGGAAGGCCCTTTTAATATATAGCGGCGGCTGCAGCTCCGGCTTATCTCTTCCAGATAGCTTACCAGCCCTTCCCGGGTAAAAGAGGAGGCAAAATAATGCTTTTCCTTTCTATACTCTCTTTGAATTTCCCTGGTCAGCCTTTCCGTAATCCTCTTTATCTCTTTCATATCAAGCCTTCCCGCACCCAGGCTGTACATCTCTTCCTTTATCTTTCCGGCTTCTTTAATCATTTTCAAGGCTTTTTCCTTTTCCTTTTTGAGCAGATGAGCTATTTCATCAAGTTTTTCTGCCTCTTTCTCATCTATTTCCCGGACTATAAAATCCCCCAAATTTATAAAATAGGTTCCAATTCCGGGATAGCAGGGCTCTACTGGCTCCGGAACATTTCCCTTGATGACGGCAGTTTCCAAAGCTGGCACATAGGCCCCATCTACCCGGGAGGGATCCAAAGCCCCCACCCAGAATTCGACTGCACATCCCTTTTCGTAAAAGAATTCTCCCCATCTTTTGATAAAATCCGACAGTACATTATCGGCAGCGCCTTTTAATACATAAACCTTTTTCAGATGGCCGACTAAATCGGCAATAAAACTTACAAAGCCATCCCGGGTATGGCTGCTCACCAAAATATACCTTATTTCAGGATTTTTCATCCTCTCCACCTCATCTAAGACTTCTTTGCTCTTAGTCTATTCATAAGGTATATAAAAAGTGAACATTCCCGGTAGTTAAATAGTTTTTCCCCTTCTTCCTTCGCCCCCAGCCATATCACCACCTCATGCCCCAGCGGTGAAGCCAGAACCGTGAGCGGAACCAAAACTTCCCACCGGGAAGCGAGAAGCGCGAGAGAAAGCAAAAAAAGGCTGAAAAATAAAAGGTGGCGGGAAGATCGGCGGGATTTTTCCCTCGGATTCTCCTGGTAAGTTATTTCTCCATATCCCAGAACCGCCAGAACCGGTACAATTTGATAGTTTAAATGGGCGACATCCTGACTGTGGGCGAAAAGAGGCCACCAGTCAGGCATGTACAGGCTTAAAGAAACCGGGCTATACCCTGTGCTCACCAGGACCAGAAGCGGCAAGGGCCAGAATTTCTGAAGATTAAACCCTTTTCTTACTATCCCGTTCTGCTTGATTTCCACCGGCAGAGGATTAAAATAACCGTTAAGATAAATAAGAATGCTCTCCACCAGGTGCAAAACCCCTATCAGGGCCATAAGGTGCGGGATATTTATGTCAGGACAGCCAAATAAAAGGCTTATAAGCCCTACCACCCCTCCAGCATAGGCAAAACACAGATAGCGCGGATTTACGAGCATCAGCAAAACGGCAGCTATCCACAGATAGCTTATGCCTACCAGAGCCAGGTCAATCCCGGCAAGGATAAGGAGAACACTCCCGGTTACACCTCCCAGAAGCCCGTAAAAAGCAGAAAAAAGACTGCTCATAAGGGCAGTCCCCCTTAAGGCTAAATATTCTTCCTTTTTTTCCAAACGGGCATACTGCCAGGTAATAAGGCTGAAAAGCAGAACATAAATAATGACAAAAAGGGGCGAGGTAAAAGCATCTTTGGCTACCTGCCCCAACATGTGCCAGAAGTAGATAAATGTATGCAAATCAACAACCTCCGCACTTTTATGAAGGTCTATCCCACCTAAAATATCTGTTTTTTAAGGATTTCTACCGCCTTATCCAGCTGCAAATCCTTGTCCTTCTCCCCTTTTTCCACTTCATAATCGGGATGGATTCCTATTTCATTTATATCGGTTCCGCTGGGAGTAAAATACTTCTGGGTGGTAAGTTTTAAAGCCCCTCCATCCCTTAAGGGATATACCGTCTGCACCAGGCCTTTGCCGAAAGTAGTCTTGCCGACCAGAATTGCCCTCCTGTTGTCTTTCAGGGCTCCGGCCAGAATTTCTGCCGCACTTGCGCTATCCTCATTTATGAGGACTACTACTGGTATATCTATATTACCTCCGGAAGATTTATATACCTCTTCCCTTCCTTTGCCATCCCTTACGCTGACAATCTTTTTGCCTTTATCCAAAAACAGGCTGGCAATTTCCAGAGCGGCATTAAAATCACCGCCCCCATTATAGCGCAGATCCAGAACAATCCCCTTCATCTTCTTTTCCCCTACCAGGTCATTGATGGCATCTGCCATTTCCTGAGCTGAATGGGCATGAAACTGGTTTAATGAAATATAGCCTATCCCGCTTACCGTATCCAGAATTTCATAATCTACGGAAGGAACATTTATTATCTCCCGGGTAATCTTGAATTCATGCTCTTTGCCGTCAGATTCCCGATAAACGGTAAGCAAAAGCTGGGTTCCCGGATCCCCGCGCATCAGGCTTACCACTTCATCCTGGGTCATGTTCTGCACACTTTCCCCGTTTATCTTAAGGATAATATCCCCATTCTTTATACCAGCCCTATAAGCCGGGGTTCCTTTTATAGGAGATACAATCTTGAATTTCCCTTTGCCCTCTTCCAGAACATAAACCCCTATGCCGCCAAATTTTGCTTCCAGCCTTATCTTAAGCTCCTGCCAGGTATCTTTGTCCAGGTATTTGGAATAAGGATCATGCAGGCTGTCCACTATGCCGCTGGTGGCTCCCAGAACCATCTGCCCCACGGTAGGCTCATAAAGCCCCTGGGTTTTGACAAGGGTTATCACACTTATTAAAGTGCCGACATGGCCTGCATTGGTGGCAAAAAACCATATAAGGCCTGAAGAGAATAGAAATCCCAGCAGGGCAAAGAAAACCAGAATCCCTCTTGCTAACCTGTTTTCTCTCAAGACATCATCACCACATCACCATTTTATTTTTTAACAGACAATATTATGTTACTCCAAACCGGGAAATAAAACAATTTTTAGACCAAAAAATTTGCGGCTATTAAATCAAGAAGGCAGGTACCCTTTCCTGCCTTCTATCTTATATATCCCATAGGGTCAACCGGGCTTCCGTCTTTGCGGACCTCAAAATGCAGGTGGGGTCCGGTGCTAAATCCTGTGCTCCCTACCTTGCCTATAACCTCCCCTTTGGACACCGTTTGCCCGTTTCCAGCTACAAAACGGGACATATGGGCATAAAGGGTAGACATGCCGTTGCCGTGGTCAATTATTATCATATTTCCATATCCTCCATTGTACCCGGCATAAATTACTACCCCGCTGTCTGCCGCTACTATATTAGCCCCCATGGGTGCCCCTATATCCACTCCGGTATGCAGTTTTCGCACCTGGAGTATAGGATGGAAGCGCATGCCAAAAGGAGAGGTTATCGTATAATAGCCAGGGGTCGGCCAGGTATATGCCCCGGTTCCCAGCGCCTGGCCGCTGTTTTTGGCCTGCAGCTGCCTGATAACCGCTTCCAGCTGTCTTGACAGTTCTTCCAGCTCATTTAAAGCCTTTTCATACTCTTTGGCTTCCATCTGCAGCTGGTTAAAAAGTTCAGCTTTTTCCTGCTTTTTCGCTTCCAGGGCTTCTTTCTCCTCTGCCTGTTCTTCTTTAATGCTTACCAGCTCTCTCTTTTTTACCTCCAGATCGCTTTTCTGCATCTTGAGCCTGTCGCGTTCCGCCTCAATCTCTTCAATAAGCTGGCGGTCCTGTTCCACAATCATGCTCAGCATATCATAACGGGTTATAAAATCTTTAATATCGGTAGCTGAGAAAAGGACTTCCAGATAAGATACATCACCGGTTTCATAGATAAAGACCAGGCGCTCGCTCAAAACCTCTACCTTTTCATTGAGCTTTTCTTCCGCTTCGGCAATCTCCTTTTCCTTTATGTCGATATTAGTCTCCAGAACGCTAATCCGGTCATCAAGCTGGTTAATCCTGCTTTCAGCAGCCATAATGTCAGACTCGATGTCCTTTATCTGTCCCCAAACCGAATTGGCCTCTTTCTTTTTGGCCTTTAACATCATCTGGTTAGCTTTTATCTGGCGGCTTACTTCATTGAGCTCTCTCTTCTTCTCTTCCAGTTCATCGGCATAAGCCGGGAAAATAAAGGTAAGCAAAAGACACAGGGTACCCAAAAAGGCTAAAAACCTTCTTTTCCTCTCCCCAAAAAAACGGATCATACAAAAACTACCTCCTGCCAGAATCAAACCTTAAGAAAGCGGTTTACCGAAATAAAAGTCCCCAGGATGCCTAAAAGGCTTCCTACCCCTATAAGGCTTAAATAAATCCGGTTTACCACTTCTGCCTTAGCTACCAGAGGCAGAAAAAACACAGTCTGCATATTGCTGATAAGCGAATTATAGGCCAAGGCCAGAATGCCTACCGCTACCAGGGCCCCTAAAGTCCCCAGAATAAAGCCTTCGATAAAGAACGGCCATCTTATAAACCAGTCCGTAGCCCCGATAAGCTTCATCAGGTAAATTTCCTTGCGCCGGGAAAAAATGGCCAGCCTTATCGTCGTAGCGATCAGGAATACCGCTCCCAGCCCCAAAAGGACAATTACAGCCGTGCTTACCACCCTCACCCAGCGGGTAACCTGAAAAAGCCTTTCCACTACTCCCTGTCCGTATTTAACCTTGTATATCCCGTCTATTTTTTCAATCTTCCTGGCAATTCCGGGAACTTTATGCGGGTCTTTGGCCTTTATCTCATAGGTATCGGGGAGGGGATTTTCCCCTATAGTCTCCTTAAGGTTTTCAGTCCCCATCTTCTGCTGCAGCTTCTTTAAGCCTTCCTCTTTCGATACAAATTTTATCCTGTCTATCCCGGGAATAGCCCTTATCTCCTCCTCTATCCCTTTTACCTGGGAAGGGGTAAGGGACTTGTCGATAAAGGCAACTATTTCGACATCAGATTCCAGGTGTTTCATAAAATTGCCCGCATTGACGGTTATCAAAAGGGCTACCCCTAAAATAAGCACACATATGCATACGGTAGAAACCGTAGCCAGGGTAAGCAGCCGGTTGCGGGAAAGCGAACGCAAAGCTTCCCGAAAAAAATAGATTATATTTCTCATGCCAGAAACTCCCCATCAGGATAATCTCCCACAACCCTGCCTTTTTCCAGCATAATTACCCTTTTGTGTGCATTTTTGACCAGCTCGCGGGCATGAGTAGCCATAATAACAGTAGTCCCCCGGCGGTTTATATCATAAAGGAGTTCCATAATCTCCAAAGAAGTATCAACATCCAGGTTGCCGGTAGGCTCATCAGCAATGAGCACCATCGGCTGGTTGGCCAGCGCCCTGGCTATGCCTACCCGCTGCTGCTCCCCTCCGGAAAGCTCCCCGGGAAAGCACTTTTCCTTGCCTTTAAGGCCTACCATCTTCAAAAGCTCAGGTACTCTATATTTTATGTCATTAGGTTTGGCCCCGATAACTTCCATGGCAAAAGCCACATTTTCATATACCGTCTTATTTTCCAGAAGCTTAAAATCCTGAAAAATTATGCCCATAGTCCGCCGCAGTGCCGGTATCTCCTTTCTCTTCATGCGCACTATGCTGCGGGAAGCGATAAATATCTGGCCCCGGCTTGGCTTCTCTTCCCTGAAAAGCATCTTTATCAAGGTTGATTTTCCGGCTCCGCTTGGCCCCATCAAAAAAACGAACTCACCGCGATCTATCTTCAAGGAAACATCATCAAGCGCTTTTACCCCATTGGGATATATTTTGGAGACATTGTAGAACTGAATCAGCATCTGTCTTCCTCCTTGCCAAAAAAAAGACCACCATTTAAGGTGGTTCTACAAAAATATCCAAAAATCCTCTTTTATTCAGGATTTAATTTTCAGTAAATTATGCACATTATTACATATTTCGGAAACCGTAAGCCTGTAATATTCCAAAAGCTCATCCGGCGCACCTGACTGCCCGAACACATCATTAATGCCCATCCTTTTTACCGGTACCGGGCATTTTTCACTTACCGCTTCACATACAGCGCTCCCCAGTCCTCCTATAATGTTATGCTCTTCCACGGTAAGGATAGCCCGGGTTTCCTCAGCTTTGCGCAGAATAAGCTCCTCATCCAGAGGCTTTATCGTATGCATATCTACCACTGATACATCAATGCCTTCCCTGGCCAAAACTTCAGCCGCTTCCAGAGCTTTGCCCACCATTATGCCACAGGCGATTATCGTCACATCTTTGCCTTTTCTGATTTCTATT
The DNA here is from genome assembly GCF_055381335.1 of Thermosyntropha tengcongensis. NCBI lineage: Bacteria > Bacillati > Bacillota > Clostridia > Eubacteriales > Syntrophomonadaceae > Thermosyntropha > Thermosyntropha tengcongensis. The sequence continues at coordinate 160,723 of NZ_AP042437.1, read as the reverse complement.
CCCCTGCCTATCCTGAAATCCAGGCTGTCATCATATATTACCGGAACTGCCGGCCGCCCCAAACGCATATAAACCGGCCCCTCGTGATGATAGGCTGCCAGCACCGCTTTCCTGGTACTTACCCCGTCAGCTGGCACTACTACCGTCATATTGGGAAGGGAGCGCATAATGGCTATATCTTCCACTGCCTGATGGGAGCCCCCATCTTCCCCTACCGTTATACCGGCATGGCTGGCACAGATCTTCACATTAAGCCGCGCATAAGCCACAGAATTTCTGACCTGTTCAAAAGCCCTGCCTGCCGCAAATACTGCAAAAGAACTGGCAAAAACCTTTTTTCCAGTAGTAGCAAGGCCAGCTGCCATCCCTATCATATTCTGTTCCGCAATACCGGCATTAAAAAACCTTTCCGGAAACTCCCTGGCAAAATCAGAAGTCTTGGTAGACTTTGACAGGTCAGCATCCAGAACTACCACATCATCATAAAGCCTGCCCAATTCAGCCAGCGCTTTGCCATAAGCATCCCTGGTAGCTTGCTTTTCCAAAATAAAACTACCTCCTTCTTGCCCCTCTTAAGCCAGGCCCAGTTCGGCCAGAGCCTTTTTAAGCTCTTCTTCTTTCGGCGCTACTCCGTGCCATTCAGCCCGGTTTTCCATGAAAGAAACCCCTTTGCCCTTGACGGTTTCGGCAATAATGGCAGTAGGCCTTCCTTTTGTTTCCCTTGCCTTGTTCAAAGCCTTAAGTATAGCTTCTATATCATGGCCGTCAATATTTACAACTTCAAAGCCAAAAGCCTTAAACTTGTCCACCACCGGTTCCGGAGACATAACCTCACTTATCCTGCCGTCTATCTGCAAGCCGTTGTGGTCAACAATAACCGCCAGATTATCCAGTTGGTAATGGGCAGCAGCCATCAAGGCTTCCCATACCATGCCTTCCTGCAGCTCGCCATCGCCCAAAAGGGCATAAACCCGGTAATCCTTTTTATCAAGCTTTCCTCCCAGTGCCATGCCTACTGCCCAGGATATGCCCTGTCCCAGTGAGCCGGTTGATGCTTCCACACCAGGGAGCTTTCGCATATCCGGATGCCCCTGCAGAGGGCTTCCCATCTTTCTCAGGGTAGAAAGCATATCCAGCGGGAAAAACCCTTTTTCTGCCAGGGCCGCATAAAGCACCGGAGCCGCATGTCCCTTGCTCAATACAAAGCGGTCCCGGTTCTCATCCCCCGGGTTTTGCGGATCTACATTCATTTCCCAGAAATAGAGGCAGGCTACTATATCGGCAGCCGAAAGAGAGCCTCCGGTATGTCCGGAACCTGCCCTGGCCAGCATCCTCAAAATATGCCCCCGTAAAACCCTGGCCTTTTCTTCCAGACTTTTTACCACCTCAGCACTTATCTCTCTCACCTTACTCCTCCTTTGAAACAGGGGGACGGTTCTCTGTTTCACCATCTCCCCTTACTTAAAAGCCTTGTTTTTAAGGCAGGCATAGATAAACTCGTCTATTTCGCCATCCAGCACCGCGCCGGCATTGCCTATCTCTACCCCGGTGCGGTGATCTTTTATAAGGGTAAACGGATTCAAAGTATAGGTTCTTATCTGGCTTCCCCAGGCTATCTCTTTATATTCTCCCTTCAAACTCTGCAGATTATCCTCCAGCTCCTTCTGTTTAAGCTCATAAAGCCTGGCCGCCAGTATTTTCATGGCACTTATCCGGTTGGCATGCTGTGACCTTTCATTCTGGCACTGCACCACAATCCCGGTAGGTATATGGGTTATCCTTACAGCAGAATCGGTTTTATTGACATGCTGCCCTCCTGCTCCCCCTGCCCGGTAGGTGTCAATCTTCAGATCTTCCGGATTTATATTTATCTCAATCTCTTCATCAATCTCCGGCAGCACGCTTACCAGGGCAAAAGAGGTATGCCTCCTTCCTGACGCGTCAAACGGGGATATGCGGATTAAACGGTGCACCCCTGCTTCACACTTGAGTTTGCCGTAAGCATAAAGCCCTTTTACCATAAAAGTGACACTCTTTATCCCGGCTTCTTCCCCTGCCAGATAGTCCATTATCTCCACTTCATACCCTGAATTTTCCGCCCACCTGGTATACATGCGGAAAAGCATCTCTACCCAGTCCTGGGCTTCTGTTCCCCCTGCCCCGGCATGCAGGGAAACAATAGCATTTTTGGCATCATGCTCGCCGGAAAAGAGGGTTATAAGTTCAAACTCCTCGAATCTCCTTGCCAGGCTTTTGAGCTCTCCTGTCATTTCCCTGACAAGCTCTTCATCCTCTTCATCCTCGGCCATGGCAAGCATATCCCTTATATATAATGCATCATTAAGCAGGTTTTCATAAGCTTCAATATCAGATTTAAGGCTGCTCATAGCCTTTAGCACTTCCTGGGCCTTTTTGCTGTCATCCCAGAATCCTTCCTTAAGGCTTTCCGCTTCCAGTTCTTTTAGCCTTTCCTTTTTATTTTCTATGTCAAAGAGAAACCCTCATCTCTTCAAGGCGGCTTACTATCTCTTTAGCCGTCTGCATCGGATTGTCAAACATCAAAAAGCCCTCCTCATATAATTAAAATTATCAGCTTGCTTCCCTTCCACAGCATTTTTTGTACTTTTTGCCGCTCCCGCAGGGGCAGGGATCATTTCTGCCTACCTTTTCCCCTACCTTTACCGGCGTTTTAACCTCATCCTCGCCGTGGCTGGCAAAAGTCTTTCTTTCTTCCAGCTTCTGGGCTACCCTTACCCTTAGTATATAGCGTACTACATCTTCTTTAATACTGAAAACCATATCCTGGAAAGCCTCATAGGCCTCGAACTTATATTCAATGAGCGGATCCTTATGGGCATAAGCCCTTAAGCCTATCCCTCCCCGCAGCTGGTCCATGGCATCGATATGGTCCATCCACTTTTCGTCAATAATGCGGAGCATAATCCACTTTTCAATTTCCCGCATATTTTCACTGCCGATTTCCTGTTCCCTCTGGTCATAAAAAGCCTTGGTCTTTTCAGATATAAAAGCCTTAACTTCCCTTTTGGTCATGCCTTTCAGGTCTTCTTCCGTAAAATCAGGCTTCGGCAGTATATTCTGCTCTACATAATTCATAAGGCCAGGAAGGTCCCACTCGTCCGCATACCTGGCTTCCCCGGCAAAACTGTCCACTACCCTGTCTACTACATCATCAATCATGCTGAAAATTGTATCTTTTAGGTTTTCGCCGAAAAGAACCTTGCGCCTTTCTCCATATATAACTTCCCGCTGTTTATTTATGACATCATCATATTCCAGCACCATCTTGCGGATGTTGAAGTTGCGGGCTTCTACCCTTTTCTGGGCATTTTCTATGGCTTTGGTCACCAGATTGTTTTCAATCGGCATATCGTCATCCATGCCCAGCCTGTCCATAAGCCCTTCTATATTGGCAGAGCCAAAAAGCCGCATGAGGTCGTCTTCCAGGGAAACATAAAAGCGCGATTCCCCGGGGTCTCCCTGTCGGCCTGACCTACCCCTAAGCTGGTTATCTATGCGCCTTGCCTCATGCCTTTCCGTACCCAGCACATAGAGCCCGCCCAATTCTTTTACCCCTTCGCCCAGGACAATATCAGTACCTCTGCCTGCCATATTGGTAGCAATAGTTACAGCATATTTCTGGCCGGCTTTGGCGATAATTTCCGCTTCCCTTTCATGGTGCTTGGCATTAAGCACCTGATGGGGGATACCCCGTTTGGAAAGCATCTTGCTTAAAAGCTCCGATTTTTCAATGGATATAGTCCCTACCAGCACCGGCTGTCCCTTCTTATACCTTTCCGCAATATCTTCCACTACCGCCCTGAATTTGCCCATTTCAGTGCGGTAAACCACATCCGGGCGGTCAATGCGAATCATGGGCTTATGGGTGGGGATAACCACCACATCCATGCCGTAAATCTTGCGGAATTCCTCTTCTTCCGTCTTGGCAGTACCGGTCATTCCAGCCAGCTTGCGGTACATGCGGAAATAGTTCTGGAAAGTTATGGTAGCCAGGGTCTGGGATTCCTTTTCAATCTTAACCCCTTCCTTGGCTTCAATCGCCTGGTGCAGGCCGTCGCTGTAGCGGCGTCCAAACATAAGGCGTCCGGTAAATTCATCAACAATAATCACCTTGCCGTCTTTGACTACATAATCCCTGTCCCGGTGCATGAGAAAATGAGCCTTCAGCCCCTGGTTTATGTGATGGGCAAGCTCCATATTTTCGGCCAGGTTTTCCACCCCAAAATACCTCTCGGCCTTCTTTACCCCTTCTTCCGTAAGGGTAACAATATGGGATTTTTCATCTACCTTATAGTCCACATCCCTTTCCAGACGCGGCACAAACTTGGCAATCTGGTAATAAAGATTGGTAGGTTTATCCCCTTCTCCCGAAATTATAAGCGGGGTGCGCGCTTCATCTATGAGGATGGAATCCACCTCGTCCACGATAGCATAGTGAAGATCGCGCTGCACCATATTTTCCGGCCTTATAACCATATTGTCCCTTAAGTAATCAAAGCCGAACTCATTATTGGTGCCATAAGTAATATCACAGCTGTAGGCATGTTTGCGCTCTGCATAATCAAGCCCGTGTACAATAACCCCTACCGTAAGGCCGCAGAATTCATAGACAGGGCGCATCCACTCGGCGTCGCGCCTGGCCAGGTAGTCATTTACTGTTACTACATGCACCCCTTTGCCTTCCAGAGCATTAAGATAGGCAGGCAAAGTAGCCACCAGGGTCTTTCCTTCCCCGGTCTTCATCTCTGCTATCCGCCCCTGGTGCAGGACTACTCCTCCAATAAGCTGGACATCAAAATGCCTCATTCCCAGAGTGCGGCAAGCTGCTTCCCTTACCAGGGCAAAAGCTTCCGGCAGTATGTCATCAAGGCTTTCCCCATGGCCAAGCCTTTCTTTAAACTCCTGCGTCTTTCTGGGGAAATCTTCATCCTTTAATTTCTTGATCTCCGGTTCCAGAGCATTAATCCTTTCCACCGTTTTGGAAATCTTTTTAATCTCCTTTTCATTGTCATCCAGAATCCTGGCAAGAAATTCCCTTATCACCTTTAACCAACCTCTTTTCAAAAAAACAAGGAACCTTAATGGTTCCCTGTAATATTCCTCATCTAATTTTATATAATAGCACTTTTATACCTTCAACTTCAACTAATCAAAATTTGGCTCAATCAGGCCATAGTTGCCGTCATTTCTTCTATATACAACATTTACCTCCTCGGTTTCCGCATTGAAAAATACGAAGAAATTATGTCCCAGAAGGTTCATCTGCATGATAGCCTCTTCCGCATCCATAGGCTTTAAAGCAAAACGTTTGGTGCGTACAATCCTGAAGCCTTCTTCATCTTTGGCAGCTTCATTTTTGATCTCTTCCACTACCGCCTGCTTAAAGCCTATCCCCTTATGGTGTTTATAAAGTTTCGTCTTATATTTGTCTATCTGCCTTTCCAGCTTTTCCTGCACAGCGTCAATAGAGCTGTACATATCATCGGTGGCCTCTTCTCCCCTCAATATTATACCGTTCAGGGGAATAGTAACTTCAACCTTATGCTTTTCTCCTTCTATGGAAAAAGTAACCTGCGCTGTCCTCACATCCTCGATATATCTTTCCAGTTTGGAAAGCCTTTTTTCTGCGTAATCTTTAAGGGCCTGGGTAACCTCAATGTTCTTCCCCCGGAATTCAAACTTCATATAACCACTCCTTCCCTTATCCTGCAGGTTCATCTGGGCATATTTGAACCTTGTGCTCTGCACCTTCTTAAGGCCAAAGCACAAAAAGCAACATCACAATGAATTGCAATTGCTCTCTCTTTGCACTATCTTTACATATATTTTACCATATGTTAAAGATTCTACTCCAGTTAAACAAAATCCTGCACAAAACAAGTTTTATTGTCAAAATTTTTCTAAAAAATACAAAACCGGGCTTAAAGCCCGGCAAATATTCCTTTATTAATACGCTGCTTTTCTTTGCATCTGGAAGCAATCCATGCAGTAAACAGGTCTGCCATCTACAGGCTTAAAAGGAACTTTGGTATCGGCTCCGCAGCTGGCACAAACTGCACTGTACATTTCCCTGGGAGCACGACTGCTGCGGCTGCCACTGCTGCGGCGCGCACCTCTGCACTCCTTGCAGCGCTTAGGTTCGTTTTCAAAACCTTTTTCCGCATAAAATTCTTGTTCTCCGGCAGTAAACACGAATTCCCTGCCACAATCCTGACACACTAAAGTTTTGTCCTCAAACATCTGAAAGAATCCCTCACTTTGATCTTAGATTTCCTGTTGCAGATATTTCCTCACACCTGAGGGATATCCAACTAACAGTATGTTCATTATATACCTTAACCAAAAAAATAGCAAGGAAACTTATAATTTTAATATAAATTTTTATGTATTGCCCTCTTTGTCCCTCAATATCCCGCGATATACATCATCTTCCCATACCGCGTCAATACCATATTCATCCTCTACCCACACCCGGCTGCGCAGGTCAGCTATAGGGGAAGGCCTTTCCCTATCTTCTCTCATCCTGTCTTTTTTCACCTTTTTGCGCCGGCTTATATTCCCTTTGGCGGCATCCAGCCTTTTTATATACATATTGAGATGGCGGTCGCTTTCCCGGATAAGGTGGTTTAACAAAGGCCAGTTGCGGCGGGTGGTAACTACCGTCAAAATAAGGCTCTGCCTTCCGTTTTCGTCATACCCTACCTGCATGGTAACCGGAAAACCATAATATTTAAGCTGTTCAGCCAGTTCCTTCCCCGTATCCATATGTTTATAAACAACCACCTCAATAGCCCCCAAAGCCAGTTTGCCCTCTATCCATCCCCCGACATATATGCCGCAAACCCTGCCCATGGCAAAAGCCAGCACATAGGCAAAACTGTCCCCTTTAGCCACCAGGGTAACTGAATAAACAAAAATAATCGAATCGATAAAAGTAGTTATATAAACCGGCTTAAGTATACGCTGGGAAAGAAATATGGTCCGCAAAGTCCCCAAACAGGTGCTGCTCAAATTGAGCAAAAAAACCAGCCATATATTAAGGTCAGCAAAAACAGAAAAATAAGCTAAAGCCATTTTTATGTAATACATATAATCACTTCTTCCATCATATCTAAAACCCATTATAGAATAAGTCCAGAAAAATAAAAGCGGGCTTTCAAAAAAGCCCTTTCTTCAGTTCGGCCTTTTTTCCTGCATAACCTTCCGGTAAAGATTTTCCGCTTCCTTATATCCTCCCTGGCTGTTGCGATAACGCACTCCTGACCAATCCTTGAGTATAACGCTGTTCTCATGGTCAACTTCGCTTATCTCCAGGAGCACCCTGTTCAGTTCCGATATTGCCCATCTTAGCTCTTCCCAGGAATTCTCCTCTATCCTGCCTTTAAGTTCGGAAAGGGTAAAATTGTCAATGCCCAGAAGAGATACTGCCGTTCCCCTCAGTTTTACATTTTCCTGGCTGAGCCTGCTTATCTCATCCATAATAATGTTGCGTTCCTTAAGAAGGCGCAAAAAACCTTCTATATCCATGTTTTTGCGGTCGGACAGGCACGCTTTCTGTTTATATGCCAGATCCCTCATTTCCGAATAGAGCTTGTGCTGTTTCCGAAAATTGTCTATTACATCCCGCACAAAATTTTCTCCCATAAGCTACACTTCCTTGTAATACTATATCCTGTATACTCTTTGCCGCCCCCTTGCCGCATCACATTTTTTTACCTGCGGCCATCAAAAAACCAGCCTTCACTTTCCGCCTCTTCCCCGGCATAGGCTTTGCGCGCTTTTTCACTCTGCCTTAAAGATTTAAGCTTTTCCCCCAGGCTGGCAGCCTTCTCCTTTAAAACCTGCTGGCTTCTTTCTTCCTGCTGTTTTATAAAAAGCATTATTTCCCTTATTTCCGGATCTTCCTTAAGAGAACTGGCAGCTTCCCCCAGGCGGGAAAATATCTCATCAATATGGGAAATAGCCTGGTCTTTTTCATCCAGAACCGCCAAAAGCTCTTCTTCCCATCCCGAGGCATCATCGCTTATGCTTTCCACCAGCATAAGCTGGCGGCAGGATATATCAAGGAGATACATAAAAGCTGCCTTAATCTCTTCCCTTCCTTCAAAAGCAAAATTGTCCATCATATCACATCTACCCTTTTATGCTGATATTCTGCGGACGGCTGTTTTCTATCATGCTTGCGGACTGCTTCTTGACTGCTTCCTGCCAGGTATCCCGCAGTTCAGTCAAAAAAACTTCCACTTCATCCAGGATAGCTGCATCTTTTTTGACATTGGCCTCCACCATGCGCCGGTACAGATAATCATATATGCTGTAAAGCTGTTTGGCTATATCATATTCCATATTCAGGGTAACCATAAGTTCAGTAACAATATCCTGGGCCTTTATAATATGGTTATGGGCCTTGTTGTAATCCTTTTCCCCTATGCCTTCCCTGGCCAGCCTCACATTCCTTATCGCTCCATCATAAAGCATGAGAAGCAGTTTTCCCGGGGACAAAGTCTCAATACTCGTCTTTTTATACTGGTCATATGCCTGGGCATACATATTCATCCGCCATCAAGCCTCCCTTAAAGATATTTTTTATAACCGCTGAAAATCCTCTTCCCTTTTTCTCCCTTTTTCTTACATTTTTAAACATCATGTCTAGACCAGGGCATCTACAAAAACCCCCAGGAACTTATCCAGCACTTCTTTGATGCGGGCTGAAATCTCCAGCATATACTCAGGCGGAATCTCGCGAATAACCTTGTTAGAGTCAGTATCTACCACTTTTATCTGATATTTGCCGCTCTTTTCATGCAGCTGAAACTCCAGGTGGTAATTGCTGATGCGGAAAGCTTCATTGGCGGTATCTACTGCCTGTTTAAGCACTTCCGGGTTAAGGCCCTTTTCTCTTTCGCCGTGGCTGCCATTCTTTTCTTCACTAACTGCATTTTGGGGAACTGGTTTTATGGAAAGCTCCTCTGCCGGTTCATTTTTTACCCTGAAATCCTGCCTTATATAATCAACAGCTGCTGCCGGCCCTTCAATCCGCATAAGCTCGCCTCCTCAAAAAATCTCCTGTATTAAATATCGTTATATTTATACAAAACTTTAACCCTTTTTACAGGGACAGTTCTCTGGTTCACCCTGTTATTGTTGTCGAAATCTTAACACTATATTTAAGCCCTTTTGGCCTATCCTTTTCACTTTTTTGTTGAAATTTGGCGAAAATAAGTTACAATATATCTTGTTGTGCTAATTTTCACAATCACTAATGTGCTTGCGGGATAACGGGTACCACAGGGGTAGTTCTGGTGGTCCTGCCCAACAAAAAAAGAAGGAGTGGAAATGATGAATTTTTACACCCCGGAAGAAACAGCAGCTATCGCGGTAAGTGCCGGCGCCAAAAAAGCTTCGCTCCCCATCTATAAAATGCTCCTTTTGGGCATCCTGGCCGGTGTCTATATCGGCTTTGGAGCCACTATCGCCATAAAAATCGGCTCTGCGCCTGACAGCAACACGGCTTTGGGCATCTTTCTCTATGGAGCAGTATTTTCGGTAGGGCTTATGCTGGTTATGATCTGCGGAGCTGAACTTTTTACCGGCAACAACATGACCTGCTTTATGGCTGTGCTGGACGGTAAAGCCAGCATATCCGGACTTTTGCGCAACTGGTTTTTTGTATATATTGCCAATTTTATCGGTTCTGTGCTGTTAGCCTGTATCGTTTTTTATGGAATGTTCTGGCTATCTCCTGGTACATCAGGCGCTCTTGCCTTAAGCCCCATAGGTGAAAAAGCTGTTTATATAGCCAAAAGCAAGATGAGCCTTTCTTTCTCGGCTGCCTTTATGCGGGGAATACTCTGCAACTTTTTGGTATGCCTGGCCGTTTTAATGGCTCTGGCCGCCAAAGATATAGCTGGCAAAATACTGGGCATATTCTTTCCCATCATGGCCTTCGTAAGCAGCGGCTTTGAACATTGCATAGCAAATATGTTCTATGTTCCATATGCCATCATGATTGCCAGGGCTTCTCCGGAAGCAGTAGCCTCCAGCCTAGGCATGACGGCAGCTGAAGTAGGCCATGTTTTCACCTACAGCCACTTTATAACCAGCAATCTGATCCCGGTAACCCTGGGGAACATCCTTAGCGGCTCTATTCTGGTAGGCGGTTTTTATTATCTAATCTATATCAAAAAACAGGTAGCCAAAGAAGCGAATACTGAATGGCAGAAGGTTAAAAGCCTGAAACAAGCCTAGCTGAAAAACTGAAAAAGGAGGCGGTTTTCCGTTTTATCGAAAACCGCCTTTTTATATCTTTATATTTCCAGCAAAAAATGCTACATTTTAATAAAAAAAGAGAGGTTTGCTATGATTCCATTAAGAGACAGCACCCCCAGCAGTTCTTTTCCGCTGGTTACCGTGCTTATCATACTTGCCAACATCTATATTTTCTACCTGCAGATAAGCGGCGGCCTGGCCGGCATGGAAGCCATGGTTTATGAAGAAGGCTTTATCCCGTCCCGTTTTCTATATCACCCTTCGTCGGCAATAACCTATATGTTCCTGCACGGCAGCCTTATGCACATAATATCCAATATGTGGATGCTGTGGCTTCTGGGCGATAATGTAGAAGACCGCATGGGCAAAATGCGCTTTCTGCTTTTCTATATCCTGTGCGGCACTATAGCTGCTCTGGTTCACTATTACATAAATCCCCATTCACCTATCCCGGTAGTGGGGGCATCGGGAGCTATTGCCGGAGTTATGGGGGCCTATTTTATCATGTTTCCTCGCGCTCGCATCCTAACCTGGGTTCCTCCTTTCTTTCTTTTTACTTTTCCAGCCTGGTTCTATCTGGGAATATGGATTATAACCCAGCTGTGGGCCGGCCTGGGAAGCCTTGCTGGATTAGGCCAAAACACCATCGCCTTCTGGGCTCATATAGGGGGATTTGCGGCAGGAGTAATCCTGCACCCGTTCTTTACCAGAAAAGAAGAGCATCCCTATTACTACTAACTGCAATACACAGGATGCAAATATACTTAAAGCCTTTAAATAAAAGCTTCTGCTTCTCACCTTTCTTCATCTTTTAGGGGGAATTCATTCTTCAGCAGCTTCCATCCCTTTCCCGGCTTGCATATAGTTGTGAAAAATAGTACAATTGTCCACGGTACAAAATATAAGCAAACAACCAGGAACAAATCGGTACAGGAATGGAGGCATGGTACATGCAAAGGGAAAAAGATGAATGGCTGGCCCGCTTTGTCGATGAAGCCATAAAAGCTATGGATGAAAAAAATTTACAGTCCAAAAAAGAAAGCCTTTTAAAAAAAATATTCAAGAAAAGCAAATAAAACAGGCAAAGAGGGGATTTCCCCTCTTTTTAATTTATGCTCAATCTCCTTAATTTTTTTACCGATAATATCCATATAAACCTGCTGAGCAGGAAAAACGTCTGCTTGTTTTGGCCCTTCAGGGAGGGGATACCATGATTATTCAAAACTCCACGCTTTTTATGGAAGCCAGGAGAACATACCGGGAAGAAAACAGCATAACAGAAAGGCTGGCTATATGGTCAGATGCTCCACCAGACAGCAAAATACCCAATTTTTACAATGATGTGCTTGCACTTTCCAAAGAGGCAAAGGAAATGCTGAAAACCAAACCGCCAGAAATAGAAGAGGATGAAGATATGCTGCTTCTTTCCCTGGAAGACAGGCTTAAAATAAAAATCCTTGCCGCCTTCATCGAAAAACTTACCGGCCAAAAAGTGCGCATCCTGGTTCCCAGAATACCCAAAAATCCGGAAAAGATGGAAAAAATACTTTCCAGGCTGGAACAGCTTAAGAATAAGCCGCAAAGCGACCGTGCCGGCTGGGGGCTTATTTATGATTATGAAAGGGATTACAGCGAAGAAGAAACCGTGTCTTTTAAAGCCAACGGGATAGTGAAAACCGCTGACGGCAGGGAAATAAACTTTGGCTTACACTTTAACATATCCCGTTCCTTCAGGTTGAAAACCGCAATACATTTAAGAGCTGGCGACGCACTGAAAGACCCGCTGGTTATAAACTTTGGCCGCAGTTTTGCAGCTCTTGGCAGCCGAAAGTTTTCTTTTGACATTGATGCTGACGGCAGGGAAGACCAGGTTTCCTGCCTCCTTGATGGCAGCGGCTTTCTGGCTATAGACCTTAATGGGGATAACATTATAAACGACGGGGGTGAGCTTTTTGGCCCCCGCAGCGGCAATGGATTTGCAGAACTGGCTTTCTATGATGACGATAAGAATGGCTGGCTGGATGAAAACGACCCTGTATTCGATAGGCTCCGCATCTGGGTTAAAAATGAAAAAGGGGAGGATAGGCTGCTCCTCCTTGGGGAAGCTGGCATAGGTGCAATATACCTTGGACACATCAATACCCTTTTTCACATCAAAGATGAAAATAACCTGGAACTGGGAAGAATAAGAAATACCGGCCTGTTCCTCAAGGAAAACGGCCAGGCAGGGACTATCCAGCAGATTGACCTTAAGATTTAAGGGGACGGTTCTCTGAAACAGGGGGACGGCAGACTGTGTGAGAATCTGCTCTTTTAATAACTTGGCTGTTTATTTTAAAAGCATTATTTTTATTATTGAAAAAGATATAAAAAATAGGCTGGCTTCTGCTATACCAGAGCCAGCCTCTCAATTATTTCCCTAACTCCCAGGATATTTATTACTCTTTTTAAGTTATAGGCCAGTAAATGCAGTTTATTCTCTGCATTTACAGAAACTAATCCCCTTGTCAGAAAATAACCATATCCCCATATCCGCTTTATTGTGCCGAATGGGTGCTCTACTATCATTTTCCTCTGTATATACAGTTGATTGTTTTCTTTGGTCCTTTTATCTACTACTTCTAACAATGACTGTGCTAAGTTGCGACTAACAGTCCTGCCATTTTTAGATTGGGTACATTTATCCCTTAAGCTGCATTGTTTGCATGCACGGCTATTTTTATATACCTGGTATTTTACTCCTTTTTCTTGCCGTATTTTGCTTGGATATAATGTCTCCCCTGCTGGACAGATGTAGATGTCTTTCTCTTTATCATATATAAATTTGTCAGGTTGAAATTCCGGGTCAGCTATATTGCCAGTAAATCTCTGCTTTGCTACATATGCTTCTATCTGATTTTTTTCACATTCAATTAAATCGCTGGTAGAATAATAGCCTTTATCCGCTAAAACTTTTATCGATTCCACTTCAAGTATTTCTTTGGCTTTTTTGGCCATGTTGCTCAGTTGCCCTTGATCTGAAGGATTATTTATTACTTCACTATCTACTACCAGCTTATGTTTATGGTCTACTGCTATTTGTACATTATAACTTACTTCCAAACCGTTATTGTTAACTGCCATTAAACGCGCATCTGGATCAACAGTTGATATCTCTGTCGCTCCTGTTTCTCTCATCTGCTCTTGCAAAGCCGTATATTTTTCTTTCCTCGCTTTTAACTCCTCTATTCGCTTCTGAATTTCTTCTGCGCTTGGAATATGGATATTAGCTTCTTCATGATCACTACTGTCTAATTCTTTTAAATAGTTTTCTATTTTTTCATCAATATATTTTAAATGCCTTTGTATTTTCTTCTGGTTAAAGTTGTTGTGCTTGGAATTGCTGGCCCTAAATTTGGAACCGTCAACAGCCAGTACCTCTTTCCCAAACAAGTCCCACTCTTTACATAATAGTGTGAACTGCTTGAATAAGGCTTTTATTGCTTCCGGATTGTCTTTCCTAAAATCAGCTATGGTCTTGAAATCTGGCTTTAGTTTGCGTAATAGCCAAATTACTTCAAGGTTTCTTTTTGCTTCATCTTCTAGTCTTCTGGAGGATCTGATTTTATTCAGGTATCCGTATAAGTATAATTTTAATAAGTCTCTGGGATCATATGATGGTCTGCCTTTTTGGTTGGGTATCGCTCTTTTGAAACCAAGCGCTTCCATATCTAAAGATTCTACAAATGCTTCTATCACTCTTACTGGATTGTCAGGTGTAATATAATCATCTATTGCTTCAGGAAACAGGGTGATAAGTTCCCGATTTTCTCCTTCTATGTATCCCATTTTCTCACCTCTCTATCACCCTGTATTCGACTTTTCTTGCATTAATCCCTCTTTCTGATGAAAGTTTTTTCACACAGTCTGACGGTTCTCTGTTTCACTTTAGTGAAACAGAGAACCGTCCCCCTGTTTCATTTTTTAGGCCCTAATATCGATATTAGCCCCCAGATGGGGCATTACCGACTGTTCCATAGCCTTGACGCCTGTTTCCATAACCTTCAGCATATCCTGCATCTGCACCTGCGCCTGCTCCATAGCCATTTTTAACACTGACACCCTGGCACTCTGCACGATTTTGGCCTGACTCAAATTTATCGACCAGGCAGCTATATCCATAAGATCACCTCTTTTCAGGAAACCACATAAGGCCTGAGTTCTTCCTCCAGCACCTGTTTCCAGCCCCTAAAAGCCGGTTCCAGATTTCCCTCAAAAATTTCAAGGATTCTGTACCCCTTATCTTCCTCATAGTACCTGACGATAAAATCAAAGGCTTTTTTTAAATCATCAGTAGCTATCCTTATTCTGCCACTGGCCAGGTCAGGTGACATGAAAATCAGGCTGTTTTCAACCGCCAGAAAAGCTTCAATAGTATCATGGAGAATGCCCATGGTAGCTTCTACGTCCAGGGCTTCAAGCTTTTCCCTGATATAGTCCAGGGCTTCCTGCATGGTAGACAAAAGCTCCAGTATATTTTGCACTACCGTTTTATCCAGCATACAACACCTGCTTTCCCGGGTATTCCTTACCCCCCTTTTTATATATTTCTACCTCTAGCTCTCAATATCCTGCTGCCGTTTTCCCTTTATTTTCCTCCACTAAGCTGCATCACAAGCCAGTCGCCCTGGCTCTGCATCCTGGCCAGCGCTTTTTCCATAGCCGTAAACTGCCTCCAGTATTTTTCCTCGGTTTTGGCCAATTTTTCCTGCATCTGCAGAAGTTTTTTCTCCTGCTGCAAAATCTCTTTGCCTAAAAGGCTGTTGTCTACCTTGTAATCATCACGGCCGGCTTTAGCAACCACCTGACTTATGGCAGTATTAACCCCGGTATAAACCTTCTGGGCTATGCCATTCTGGCTGCTGTTGGTAAAGAGGTTCATTACCCCTTCCATATCCTGGCTAAGTGCGCTGCGCAGCTTTTCCTCATTTACATAAAGCTTGCCCTTGTCATTCCAGGAAAGGGTAGTTATCCCTACCGAACTCAAGGTCTTATAATCCCCCTCCAGTCCGGAAACAGCATCCATGGCTGCCATCCTGATATTGCCGGCTATTCCCGAAAGCAGGGAATCGGAGTTTAAAAGCCCGCTCCTTGCTTTTTCTTCCCACAGCTTAATCTCCTCTTCTTTCATCTCTTTCTTCTGGGCTTCCGTCAAAGGCGGATAATCCCGGTACCTCTTTTCGGTAAGCTTGGTGTTTATCTTTTCCATAACCCCATTATAGGCTTCCACAAATGCTTTTATCTTTTCTACCGCTTTATCTATATCCTGGCTTACAGTAACCTGGGAAGTCCCTTCTCCTTTAAGGATCATGCTTATGCCCATAACCTTTACCTGATTGGAGCTGAAACTTAAGGCATCACCGCCGTTTATCCTTATAAGGGCATCCTGCCCCTGGCTTAAAGTAACTTCTTCGCCCACATTATAGGTGCCTCCCAGGAGGCTTCCCAGATCAGCTGCCCCATTATCATCCACGGCCTTTACTTTGATAACAGCACTGCTTCCGGTATCCACCGACATAAGGAAAAGCCGGTTCAAATTCTGGTCATAAACCGCCCTTACCCCGGTCGCGTTAGTCTGCGCATTTATCCTGGAAGCGACTTCTTTAGCCCCTTCCCCGGCAGCCAGGCTTATTTCATAACTCCCCTTGCTCCCGGCGATGATAAACTTTCCGCCCAGGGAAGAAAAGCTGCCAGTTGAAGCCTGGTAGCTGGCACCTTTGGCCAGCTGCTCCACCTGTATTTCATAATTGCCAATCGCAGTATCCGTATCTGCCCCGGTGGCCTGCAGCACGCTCTCCTGGCTGGAAACTACCCTGCGCCCCAGAAAAGTGCTCTGCAGTTTCAAATCAAAGGCAGCATTGCGCAAAGCAAGCAGCTTGGTATTTATTTCCCGGTAGTCGCTTCTTTTCCACTCCAGAAGCTGCTTTTCCTGGGCAATGCGGTCCACCCTGGTCTGTTCAAGCTGCATGAGCTGTTTTACTATCTTTTCGGTATCCAGCCCGCTTGCCATACCACCAAAACGGATGTTGTTGACATTATTCGTGTAGGACATGGTATCCCTCCTTCAAAACCCTCCTGCCTGCGTTAAAACAGGCTACTCGCCAGACCCTGCATCTTTTCCTTCTTTCCACCATCTGCTTAAAACGCCAGCTTCCTTCAGGTTGCGGACAGCTTCCATATTAGCTTCCCTGACCTCTTCATATATCTCCTTGCGCACTATGCTTACCTGGCGGGGAGCATTGATGCCGATTTTCACTACATCCTTCTGAATATCGATTATGCTTATTTCGATATTATCCCCGATGATTATGCTTTCCCCTTTTTTGCGTCCCAGAACCAGCAAACTTTATCTTCCCTCCCCCGCCGCGCACTTTGCCTTTTCCCCCTCCTGCGGGAAAATAAAGTGCTTGGTATTATAATCGGAATCAACCGCCACAAACTGAAGGCCTATTTTTTCTTCGGTATTTATGACTAAGGGAGCCAGAAGATTGGCCGTCGTCAAACGGTAATCTTCCGGAACGGTAAGAATGACAAACACCGCGATATTCTCCCCTTTTTCCCCGGCCTTTAAGCGGGATGCTTCCTCTTCCCCCAGCTTTATCTCATAAGATGGGAAAAATACAAACGGATTGGCCAGCATAAAACATAATTCCCGGTTATTGACCGACTGCATATAATAAAAAGGGGCTTCCTCGTCAACAGGTATAATTACGAATTCCTTTTCCTCTTCAAAAGCAGGAAGCCCTTCGGGAAACCTTATTATATTCTGGCTGTCTATTTCAATTTCTCCCAGGATACGGCTTGCGATCTTCATTAAAAATCCCTCCAAGATTTTTTACACCCTGATATCCAGGTTTTCCCCTACCCAGTCTATCTTTATGTAATTCTTCTGTTCCAGATAAACCTCCACCTTGCCCGGCTCGAAAAGGTTTTCCACCCTTCCCCGCCTGAGCTCAAGTTCTACTTCTCCCGGAATAAACTCAATCTCCACAGGACGCACATCCCAGACAATATCCGGCATCTGTTTGGGAATAGCAGTGACATTAAAGTCTGCCGCTTCGCCAAAGCCTTTTTCCGCAATGTCTTCCAGCTTAACGCCTTTTTCGATACTGGCCAGCATATCCCCTTCTTCCGCTATGTCGCCAATCGCCTGCAGGGCCTTTTCCCTTCCCAGCTGGGCATGATAGCGCAGGAACTCATCCAGGGTGCGCTTTTCCATATCGGCAAAACATCTGCGCTGGTCGATATATACCCGGGGGCGGGGATTATGCAGCTTAAGTTCCGGCTCTTTTATGCTGAGTTCAATCTGCGGCCCTGTTGTCCGCAAAGGCAGAAAAGGCTTTTTTATATTAAGCCCGATGCGGGCAAATTCCTGTTCAATCCTGAGCCTAAGCATCCTCTATCCCCTCCCGCTTTCTATCACTCTAGCGGAGGAAATCTACCAGGCTGGGCTGGATTATGCGCGCCCCTGCCGCCAGAGAAGCCCGGTAAACATTTTCCTGCATCTTGAGCTGCATGATGACTTCTGCCAGGTCAGCGTCTTCATTGGCAGCCAAAAGTCCGGTAAAAGAAATCCCTGTCGATTCAAGGCGGCTCCTCTGCAGTTCCAGCCGGTTCACCTTGGCCCCAATTACCGAACGGGCAGTCAGCATATCGCTCATCTTGTCATCTATCTTGCCTAAAGCCGAGCTTATCTTATCCAGTTCCCCATTCTTTATATCATTTACCAGATTGTCAAGCAGGGTAAAAATCCCTTCTTTTACTTCTGTCCCATCATCATGGTCGGTAAAGAAATAATTCATATCCTTATTGGTTATATTGATGGGTACAGTAATCCCTACCCCAATCTCCAGCTCCAGGTATTCATCATTGCCCTGCCAGCTGTTCCCCTTGCAGGGGGGTTCGGTAACATTGCGCCCGCCGAAGACATGTTTGGTACCATAGGTAGTATTGGCTATTAGCTTTAGCTGTTCGTTAAGTTCCCTTACCTCATCAGCTATGGCCTGGTGGGCACCCGGGTCATTGGTTCCATTGGCTGCCTTCACCGTAAGTTCCCGCACCCGGTGCAGAATCTGGGTAATATTGTCCAGAGCTGAATCGGTAGTTTCCATAAAATTTATAGCTTCCCCTATATTGGCCAGGTATTGTTCATTCTCCACTATATTGGTGCGCAGTCGCAGCGATTTAACCAGTCCGGCCGGGTTATCGGAAGGGGCGTTTATCTTGCGGCCGGTGGCCAGCTGCCGCTGGTATTTATCCATCATCCGGTAGTTATTATTCAGGTTGCGCATAAGGTCATTTACCAGCATATTGTTGGTTACGCGAATCATCCTGTCAGCCCTCCTTCATAAGGCTTATCTGCCCACCAGCCCCAGGCGGTTTACTATGACCTCCAGGGCTTCATCCATGGCTGTTATATAACGGGCAGCAGCATTATAGGCATGCTGGAACTTTATCATGTTGGTCATCTCTTCATCCAGGGAAACCCCGGAGATAGACTGCCTTTTCGTCTCCAGCTGGTTTATAAGAATCTCCTGGCTTTCCACCATCCGCTTGGCTTCCGCTGTCTGCACCCCTTTGTTGGCAGTAATGGCTCGCCAGTAGTCATCACCGGTAACATGGTTTATAACCCCGCTTAGGGTATTATTGGCATCAATATCTGCCGCTCCCACGACTGCTGACAAATCAGTCGGCACACTTCCTTTATACAGGGTAAGCCCGCCTAAATTTATAGCTGTAAAATTTTCCCCGGCTTTAAATACCAGCTTATCACCGCTGCATAAGACCTCAATCATTATATTATTAGCTTTCAAATCCGCATCTGCCTGCAGCTGCTTCTGCAGGAAAGCAGCCAGTTCAGCCAGATCGCGAAAAACCGGCGGCGGATTCATGCTGCTGGTATCTATGCTTATTGTACGGGAACCGCTGCTCCCGTATTTTACCACAATGTCTCCCGCTATCCTGTCATAAGGGAAACTAAGTGCCGAACCTAAAGAAACCGTCTCTGCCCATACATATCTGGCATTAAGGTCGTGCTTGAGCTGGGCAATCCTCAGCGCATTAGCCCCATCGCCAAAATTATACTTGCTCAAAACCCCGCTCCCATCATCCCAGGTTCGGTAAAAAGCAGCAGCTATATTCTTGGGGTCAGTAACTATATCCCGGTTTACGCTTATATACTCAGCCCAGTTTTTAATTCCATCTATATCAGCCATATTGTCCGGAGCATTGAAGAAATTGATCCCATCCGGGAATTTAGTCTGGTTATTGAGGCTAAAGCCGCTCCGGTGCAGTTCATTGGTGCGCAAAACGATAGTCTTGGCCAGGGCATTGAGCTGGTCAATCATCTCCGGAACAATCTCCCGGTAGGGGGAGACAGCAGGTTCTTCCGGCCTGGCCGTTTTCCCCCTTACATCCAGGAGGCCTTTAAGCTCTCCTCCCTCGATAATGGCTCTTACCCCGGTATCTTTCCATATCACCATATGCATGCCGTAAATATCCTGTACCGTAGAAAGCTCATAGTACTCCACACCCTGTACCAGGGTGCGGCCTCCCATCTGCACTGCCACCATACCGTTCTGTTCCTGTACAATATTAACCGAAACAAGCTTGCTGAGCTGGTCTAAAAGGAGGTCCCTCTTATCCAGAAGGTCGTTGGGCTGCTTGCCGGCAATAGTTATAGACAAAATCTGCTGGTTCAGGTCGGCTACCTGCTGGATGATAGAATTTATCTCCACTACCTTTATGTCCACAGAGGCATTTACATCTTCCCTCAGTTCCTTAAGCTGTTTATAGGTATGGTTGAAAGTGTCAGCCATGGCCATAGCCCGCTGCACAACGGTAGCCCTTACCGCTTCGCTTTCCGGATGGGTCACCAGATCCTGCCATGACTTCCAGTACAGGTCCATAACCGAGCGCAGTCCGTCCTCCGAAGGCTCATTCAGTATAACCTCAATCTTGGCTAAGGCATCATATACCGCATTCCAGTAGCCGGAACGCTTGTTTTCATTCCTTATCTGGGCATCCAGGAAACTGTCCCTTACCCGCTGGATATCCTTAACCGTAACCCCGGTACCCAGCTGGCCGGCCTTGCCGCTGCTTACCATCACCGGGGTGTGGTAAGGGCGGGTGGTCTGCAGATTAGCCTTCTGCCTGGTATACCCTTCGGTATTGGTATTGGCCACATTATGTCCGGTAACCTCCAGGGCCGTCTGCTGGCTCATTATAGTTCTTTTTCCTATTTCAATGCCAAAAAGCGACATCAGCTGTACCTCCAGATTGCAAAATAGCCTTTATAAAGCCTATACTTTCTTATCAATCAGGTTTATCCTCTTAAAAGCCGCTTCCGCCTGCTGTACATTTTTATCGTAAATCCCCGGTTTATCCCCTTCCAGCATGGCCTGCACCGTTTCTATATACTGCAGGGCCTGTTCAATAAGTTCATTATTGTGCCGGTTAAGATACTGAAGATAGCTTACTTCAAGGGTAAGCTCCTCTATCGCTTCCGCAAACGGGGGGTAAAAAAAGGGAAAAGAAGCCTTTATCCCTTCTAAAAGCCTTGCTGCTCCCAGCTCTTCTCCCTTAACCTGCCAGTAATCAGCCAGTTTTTCCTGCAGTTTCATCCTTTCCTCTTCCAGGCGGGCAAGATTGGCCAAAAGCAGGTTTTCCCTGGGCAGAAGCCTATCCAGTTCCCTTATGTTATCAGCAATCACATACCCCTGCTTTAACTTCCCGCACTCTATCAAATCCTTAACTATCCCGGTTTCTTTCTGTATAACCTGCAAAAGCCGGTTTAAGATTTCTTCCACCTGATACTCCTCCATTTTTAAACCAGTTTATCGACAATAGCCCGCTCTATCATTTTTTCCGCCACTTCCCCGGCTTCCACGGTATAAGTGCCAGCTGCTATCCGCTCCTTAAGCTCCTCCACCCTGTCAGGCCTTATATCCGGAGCCTGCTTTACAGCTTGCAAGGCCTGCTGTTTAAGGCGGCTCTCCTCGGAAATAGATATGCTGTCCTGCCTGGATGACGGCTTTACTACCTCTTTTTTGTTTATTTTGTTATTTGCCTGGCTCCCATACGCCTTTAATATATTCTGAATCTGGCTCTTGGAAATAATCATGGGCTCTTCTTCCTTCCTTTACGCATACTTGGCTTTATTATATTTTCGCATAAAAAAAAAAGATTATTAAGCCGATAAACCATAAATTTGGCTTAATATCTTTCTCTTTCTTGTTATTACTTCATTTTTCAGGCACAAAAACCAGGTATCGGGAACAAAAACTAGTCTTTCCGCCAGTAGCCGTCTTTGGTAAACATCCTGTCTTTGGAATCCCTTTTTATTTCCGGCTGTTTAACGGTATTCTCCCTTACCACGCTCTTGATCTCTTTTTCCATTTCCTTTATGCACTGCGGGCAGTATCTGCCAGCTGCAATCTTCTTTCCGCACCTTTCACATTCCAGAGCCATGGCCAATCCTTTCGACTGCAGCCTTCCTTCCCGCAGAAAATGCAGAATTTTTTCCTCTTCTACCCCGGTAGCTTCCGACACTTCAAAAACAGTGGCTCCCGGATTATCCCGCACATATCTTCTGACTATCATATATTCATTTTCTTCCTCTTCCTGGCATTTTTTGCACAGATTGCGCCCCTGATAGGCAAAAAGCCTTCCACACTGGGGGCAATTCCTGAGTTCCGCCATCAGCAAGCCCTCCTTCTAAAACATATACCCTTAAAAACCATGTCCAGTAGCCCAGGTGACAACAGCCACCCTTTCCGCCCCTTCCCTAAGGAGCGTCCGGGAACATTCCCGGCTGGTGGAACCGGTGGTATACACATCATCAACCAGTAATATATTCTTTCTATATATCTTTTCTTTATCCTGCACCGCAAAAGCGCAGAGCAGGTTTTTTTCCCTCTCTTCCCGGGAAAGCTCCCTCTGGGGAGGGGTTTCCTTTACCCTTATCAATACCTTATCATCCATCTTTACTTTGAGATGCTTGCCGATAACCCTGGCCAGCTCGGCGGTCTGGTTGAACCCCCGCTGCTCTATATGCCCCTTGGAGGCAGGGACCGGAATTATGAGGTCAATGGGAAAAAAGCGGGGCTCCTTTTCCACCACCTCCGCCATCATCCTTCCCATAACCACCGCCAGATTTTTTTTGCCCAGAAACTTCAAAACCTTTATGGCAATACGGCAGGAATCCTCATACGGCCCTACAGCCCGGGCAATAGCAAAAGGCGGCTCTTTCTCCATACAGTCCCGGCACAAAAACTTGTCCTCAGCTATAACCTTGCCGCACCGGTCACATATATGCATCTTTTCATGCATATTCCTTATCGCCTCTTCACACTCATCACACCAGGGCCTGGCTGTACTGTACCTCCCCGGCTTCTGGCAGAGGCTGCATCTATCCATAGGAAAAATGATATCCAGCAAAAAATCAAGCACTTTCCTTACCCCACCCCAAAACTTTACAGTACATATTATTCATATCTGTATAAAACTGTTACAAAATAGACAGGATAATAACTTATTATAACATAATCCGCCAAACCTTTAAAAGAGTGAAACAGGGGACGGTTCTCTGTTTCACAGCTTTCTCAGTGAAACAGAGAACCGTCCCCTGTTTCACAGCTTCCTTTCTTCACATTTGCCCTTTAACCTTTTTCCCCTTTTTATCTTCCACCAGATGGCTGCCGACAATAAGAGCTGCCATCATAACCACCCAGATGGCAAAACACAGCAGTTTGAGAAAAGTGAGCATAAAAAAACTCCTTTCCGCCGCTTTAATACATAAATATGCGAAAAGGAGATATGCCGATTACTGACATAATTTACAAAACCAGCCTAAACAATTCCTTTTTTCAGGGCATACAGGGCTGCCTGGGTCCTATCCTGCACCCCCAGCTTGCGGAAAATGGAAGTCAGGTGGTTTTTTACCGTCTTTTCGCTTATACATAAAGCTTCTGCAATCTGCCGGTTGTTTTTTCCTTCCGCAATAAAGGCCAGCACATCCCTTTCCCGCCTGGTAAGCCTCATATCCCTGTCCTTAAAATCTTCCTCATCAGCAGGTTCCAAATCCTCATCTCTCTCTTCAAATGCCTTATGTACTGCCTCCAGAAGCTGTTCCTCCACAACATTCTTGAACAGGCAAAAACAAGCGCCCGCCTTTAACATCTCACTTGCTTCATCTTCCAGCACTGCCAGCCCTATTATCCTGATTTCCGGAAATTCCCGCAAAATCACCCTGCTTGCCCATATGCCATCCGTTCCCGGCATATTGGCATCCATAAGGATAACATCCGGCTTTATCTTGCGGGCCATATTTATGGCTCCCTGCCCATCCCCCACTTCAGTCAAAAATTCAATCCCCGGATCAGACTTCAGCAGTTTTTTAAGCCTTTCGCGTACGGCAGCATTGTCATCTGCCACCACTACCCTCACCTTATCCAACTTCTTTCCTCCTCGCCAGACGGAACATCCTATAGATAAGCAAACCCCAGCTCCTTTAAAACCTGTTCTTTTATCTTTTCCATCCCGTCTTCTTCATCAACCTCAAAATAAACCCTGAACAGCGGCTCTGTCCCGGAAGCCCTTACCAGAAACCAGCTGCCATCTTCCAGAACCACCTTTTTCCCATCCAGGGTGCTTATGTTAGTTACCTTGAGGTCAGCTACCAAACGGGGCATATATTCTTCAATATTCTGCATAATCTTAGCTTTTTCCTGCTCCCTCACCTTTATATCAAAACGTTTGCTAAAAAGCATTCCGTATTCTTCTCTAACTTCCGCTTTCAGCTCTGCAATAGTCTTGTCGGAAGCTGCCAGCATCTCGGCAGCCAGCAGGCAGGCAAGTATGCCGTCTTTTTCGGGAACATGCCCGAAAATACTCAAGCCTCCGCTCTCTTCCCCTCCCATAAGGCACCCTTTTTCCCGCATGCATTTTCCTATATATTTAAACCCTACCGGTGTTTCTATAACTTCCAGGCCGAATTTTCTGGCTATAAAATCAAGCATATGGGTAGTAGCCACCGTCCTGGCTACTGGCCCCTTATAAGTGCGAGTCTTTAAAAGGTGCAGAAGCAGAAGGTACATAAACTCATTGGCTGATACAAAATTGCCTTCCCCATCGATAATCCCGAAGCGGTCGGCATCGCCATCCAGAGCCAGCCCAATATCCGCATTATAGGCAACCACCGCCCTCTTAAGGGTTCCCAGCAGGCGATCGACAGGCTCCGGCATAGACCCTCCAAAAAGCGGGTCCCGGTAGTTGTTAACCGTTTTGACCTCGCATCCCAGGCCTTCCAGAATCCTGTCCAGATAGCCGATGCCTGCCCCATACATAGGGTCAATCACCACTTTTAGCGGCTTTAAGGCAAAGCATTCCTTATTTATAAGCCCCAGCACATGCTCAATATAGGCATCTTCCATCTCTATCTCCTGCCAAAGCCCCAAACGTTCTGCCTCCACCACGCTCAGCTCATAGACCTTGCCGGTTTCCATGGCCCGGTTTACCTGCTGTTCTATAATATCAGTAACATCAGGCATAGCCGGCCCTGCATATTCCGGTATAAACTTTATCCCATTATATTCAGGCGGATTGTGGCTGGCAGTAATCATGACTGCCCCGGCCGCATCCAGTGCCCTGATAGCAAAAGCAGTAACCGGGGTGGGCATAGCCCTTTTCCCTATATATACCTTTATCCCGTTGCCAGCTAAAACCTTTCCGCATTCATGCGCAAAACTTTCCGACATGAAGCGGTTGTCATAGCCGATGACAACCCCTTTTTTACCAGGATTGCGGCTGTTTACATAGGCAGCAATGCCCTGTGCCACTGCCCGGCAGCCTGCAAAAGTAAACTCATCAGCCATCACTGCCCGCCAGCCGTCAGTTCCAAACTTTATCGGCATCAAGCTTTTCCTCCTTGCAGGACCAGAGGGACAGCTCCTTTGGCCCCGGTAGATAATTTCAGACAATATACCCTACCTTACGTCAAATTCGCCCCTCAAGCCAGAAATCCTTCTAGCTCGCCCCGATTCGCACATATAAAAATTCCCGGATAACCTTGACAATCCTTTTGGCTGCCCTGCCATCACCATAAGGATTGATAGCCCTGGCCATCCTTTCATATTCTTCCCTATCGGTAAGCAGCCGTTTGGCCTCCGCATAAATCTTCTCCCTTACCGTCCCCACCAGCTTGACGGTGCCAGCCTTAACCGCCTCCGGCCGCTCGGTAGTATCCCGCAAGACCAGAACCGGTTTGCCAAGAGATGGTGCTTCCTCCTGCAGCCCCCCCGAATCCGTGAGGACCAGATAAGATACATTCATGAGGTTGGCAAAAGGTTCATAATCAAGCGGCTCCAGAAGATGAATCCGCTCCCTGCCTCCCAGCATCTCCTCCGCCAGGTTTTTTACCACCGGATTCCTGTGCACCGGGAAAACTACCTCCACATCCGGGAACTCTTCCACCAGATCAATCAAGGCCTCATATATACCTTTCATCCTTTCTCCCCAGTTTTCCCGGCGGTGGGTAGTCACCAGAAGGATGCGGTTATTAAAATTAATCCCCTTAAATTCCTCGCCAAACTGGTAATCAGGTTTTACAGTAGCCAAAAGGGCGTCAATAACAGTATTCCCCGTTACCCAGATTTTAAAAGAAGCTGTAGATTCTGCCAGCAGGTTTTCCCGCGCCGTATCAGTAGGGGCAAAATGAATCTCCGCCAGCCTCCCGGCCAGGGTGCGGTTCATCTCTTCCGGAAAAGGCGAATACTTGTTGCGGGTCCTCAAACCTGCCTCCACATGCCCTACCGGAATCTTTTCATAAAAAGCCGCCAGGGCAGCGGCAAAGGTAGTCGTGGTATCCCCGTGCACCAGCACCAGCTGCGGCTTCTCCTTGCGCAAAATATCCTTCATCCCGCTTAAAACCCCGGTAGTTATGCTGAAAAGATCCTGTTCCTCCCGCATAAGGTCCAGGTCATAATCCGGTTTAATATTGAAAAGGTGCAAAACCTGGTCCAGCATCTCCCGGTGCTGGGCGGTAACTACCACTACCGTATCCAGGTCTTCCGCCTGTTTAAGCTCATTCACCACCGGTGCCATCTTGATCGCTTCCGGCCGCGTGCCGAAAACTACCATAACCTTGCCTAAATGTATCAAGCTCCTTCCTCCTTCTCCTGTGAAACAAGGGGACGGTTCTCTGTTTCACACATATGTTCAAAATATTAGCACAGCTGAAGAATATTTTATTTGCCAGGGCGGCCGGCATGTCTTAAAACCGGCAAACCCGCCGTGTATAATGCTGATGTCCCCATTTTGCCTATGAAGCAGGCATACTAATATTATATGCCCGGCAATCCCCCTCTCAATCCTGCGCTTCGCTTTCCCGCCTGCCAGCGGGTATATTACAAATCCGCAAGCTTTAAGCATTCCGTCCATTCGCAATTTTCCCGGCAGCAGCCAAACCCCTGCTTACTGTCTGCCGGTATGCAAATTTTCGCAAACAATAAAGCCTCTTTCTGCTTTTATCCATCCTGTCCCTTCTTGAGCATCGATACGGGAAGTATATCTGTAATCCTGAACACCAGGCAGTTTTTAAGGGGGAAAGAAGCATACCTGGTTTTCAAAAGCCTTTCCCTTATCCTTTCATAGTATTCCCCTTCCGTATAATCGCCTATCAGTTCAACATAAACCCTTATCCCGTCCTTGCTCTTTTCCCCGTCTGTCAGCAATACCATAAATACACCCTTGCCGGTTTCCTTAAGATTAGCATATGTCTTATCTGCCCCAAAACGTGCGCAGATAATCGTCTCATCGTCAATCATCTCCAGAATCGAAATCACCGCAATATTTACATTATAATCCCTATCCACCGTGCTCAAAGTCGTGGATATATAATTTGCATTTAAAAGTTCCCTGGCCTTCTCCACCAAAGCCCTATCCATCAAACTCCCTCCCTTAAAGCCTGCGGGACAGCTCCATAGCCCCGCTTTTTCCCTGCTTTTTAAAAAAGCTATATTATAAAGAAATTTTTGTCAAGCGAAACAGGGGACGGTTCTCTGTTTCAAACATATGTTCAATTCGGCAGGGTTTAGAAATATTTTTACTTTAGGCCCCTTTTCAAAAACCACCCTGTAAAAATTCACCGCCTGCCGCCTTAATCCTTCCCGGTTTTCACAAGTTTTTACGCTTAAAAGCTGATTTCCCGCTTTTAGCTGCTTTCCGCCTTAATTCCTCCCGGCATTTACAGTTTCCTCATCCCTTAAAATATAGTACAATACCATAAAAGTTATTTCCATCACAAATTAGCCTTAAAAAGGGGGTACCTTAATGCCCAGAGTGCTCAAAACCAGAGAAATGGAACGGTGCATAGGCTGTTATTCCTGCATGCAGGCCTGTGCCCGTGAAGTTTTTAAAACCTTTTCCCTGCAGTATGCCGCCATCCGCATCAAGACCCGCGGCGGCCTGCAGAGCAAGATGACCGCAGATATCTGCCGCTCCTGCAAAAATCCCCCCTGTGCAGAGAGCTGCCGTTTTGGGGCCCTTGCTGGCCGGCCTGGCGGAGGGGTAAAATTTTCTCCTTCCAGGTGCAACGGCTGCGGCGACTGCATAAATGCCTGCCCCATAGGTTATATAAAGATGAACCCGGAAACCAGAAAAATCATCATGTGCCTGCACTGCGGCATCTGTGCCGACTACTGCCCTCATGATATAATAACCCTGGTGGAGGTGGAAGAAGATGCTTAACCTTCCGGCCATAAGGATTTTAAAAATAGACCTGACTTCCCGCCAGTTTGAAATCCAGGAACGGGAAGACCTTGTCCCCTATCTGGGCGGGGTAGGAGTGGCCATGAAGCTCCTGGATGAAGAGCTGGCCTACGATAAGGAACCGCTTTCCCCCGAACAGCCGATAATATTTGCTATCGGGGCCCTTTCCACCATCTACCCGGTAATAACCAAAACCGTATGTGCTTTCCGTTCCCCCCTTACCGGCAACCTGGGCGAAAGCTATGCCGGCGGAAGGCTGGCCATGGCCCTTCTCTATTCCGGCTATGATGCCGTCATAATCAAGGGCAAGGCTGACCGCCCCGTTTACATAACCATCGGCTCCCATCAGGTAGCCATCAAAAATGCTGACCCCCTCTGGGGCACTACAGTAGAAGAAGCCGGCCGCTACCTCAGGGAAAAAGAAGGGACACGCGGCATACGTTCCATAATCCGCATCGGCCCGGCAGGAGAAAAAATGGTGCGCTTTGCCGGCATAAATGTGGACACCTACCGGCACTTCGGACGTCTGGGAGCAGGGGCCGTTTTCGGCAGCAAAAACCTGAAGGCCATAGTGGTAAGCGGGGACAACTACTATCCCATCCCCGCCTCCTGCTTCAAGGCTTACCGCCAGGTATACCGGGAAATCTATGAACAGGTCACGGATACAGAAATCATGGAAAAATACCACGACCTGGGAACCCCCGCCAATGTGCTGCCTTTAAACGACATGAAGGCTCTTCCTACCCGCAACCTGACCTCCGGCAGCTTTGAATTCGCGGAGGAACTCTCCGGGGAAGCCTTTGCCGAAGAAGCCCTGGTGCGCAAAATGGCCTGTGTCGGATGTCCGGTAGGATGCATCCACATCGGGCAGTACCGCACCATGTTCGACCAGTACAGCCATGAATACGCTTCCAATTCCTTAAGCTACGACTATGAGCCTATTTACGCCCTGGGAAGCTTTATCGGCACCCGGACCAAAGCCGAATTTTTCCGCATCCTGGAAAAGGTTGAAAACTACGGGTTCGACGCCCTTTCCGCCGGGGTTTTAATGGGATGGATGACCGAAGCCTATCAAAACGGCCTGTTAAAAGAGGAAGACCTCGGAACCAGCCTTGCATTCGGCTATACGGAAGGCTACCTCAAAGTCCTGGAAAACCTTGTTAAAAACGACAATGAACTTTATCAAACCCTGCGTCTGGGAGTAGAAGAGGCAGCTGGCAAATACGGCGGCCTGGACTACGCCATGGCTCTGGGCAAACACGAAATGACCGGCTATCACACCGGCTACGGCGCAGTTCTGGGACAGGCTGTGGGCGCCAGGCATTCCCACCTGGACAATGCCGGTTATGCCGCAGACCAGAAATACAGCATCGAAGACCGCGACCAGTTCGTAGATGCCATATTCAACGAAGAAGTGGCGCGCTGCCTGCTAAACAGCCTTATAATCTGCCTGTTTGCCCGCAACGTATATACAGTCGACATGGTAGAAAAAGCCTTTAAAGCTGTAGGCCGCGATATAAGCAAAGAAGAGCTTTTAAAAACAGCCCGGGAAATCCTGAAGCTCAAACTTTCCATAAAATACAAGTTGGGCTTTGACTTTAGAAAGCTCCGCTTCCCATCCCGCTTTTTCCAAACCGAATACCACGGGGGCAAAATGGACCCCGACATCATGCAGGACCTTCTGGACTGCTACATAATGCGGGTTGAAAAACTGATGCAGGAATAAAAGGGACGGTTCTCTGTTTCACCAAAGTGAAACAGAGAACCGTCCCCCTGTTTCATCTGTACTTCCACTTAAAAACCCTGTACAGCAGGGAGGCTGCCTGGGCCCGGGTAAGCTTATCCCGCGGGCAGAAGCGGCCATCCGGCATACCTCTGACAATTCCCATTCCCAAAAGCTCTTTTACCGCCTGCCTGCTCCAGGGAGCCATTTCATCCTCATCTACAAATCCTGCATCGCTTTCCCCTTCCCTGCTTCTGAGCAAATTTTCTCCCATAAACCGGTACAGGACAGCTGCCATCTCTTCCCGGGTAATCCCCTCTTCAGGTAAAAAGGCCTTTTCGTTCCTTCCCGCAAGCCAGGAATTTCCCTGCGCTTTCCTTACCGCATCATAATACCAGGCACCAGGTGAGACATCAGCAAACCCTGCCCCCTCTTCACCTTTTTTGCCGCTTAGGAAACCGCCATTTCCTTCCTCCATCCTGACCAGCATGGCTGCCACCTCTGCCCGGCTTACCTTCTCATCCGGAGCAAAAACCCCCTTTTTCTTTCCTGCCACCACATGATGGACAGCCAGAAACTCTGCCGCCTCTTTTGCCCAGTGGCCTTTTAAATCAGCAAAACCTGCCTTAACATAAAAAATCCCGTATACCCCATCCCCTCTATACTCCAAAATCCATAAACCATCCTTCTCCCTTGCTATCCCGGCATAGAGAAAATTATCACCTTTCCCCTTAAAAAAGCCGGCTATCATTTCTGAAGCTTCAAAATCCCTGCCTTTATCCAGCATAATAAAACACCTGAGGTTATCGGCAAGCCCTTCCTTTCTAATCTCCAGCTTCCACAGGCTGGAGGCCGGCTTCAGGTCATGATAGGCTGAAGATGCATTCTCCTCTTTAACCTCCGTTAAACCAGCAGCCAGATAAGCTTTATCTTCATCCCTTACTTCAATACCTTCAAACCTTATAAGAACTCCATCCTTCTTCACAATCACTTCCCTGTTTTCCAGACCCCTCAAAACCTTCCCCTTAAAAACCACTTCCCCTTCTTCTCCCAACTCAAAAACCAAAACCCCATTCGCCTCTGCAACAGCCGGCACAGCTTTCTCATCTTCCCAGGCTTTCGTTTTTTTGCCCTCATAACCCTGGCTTTTACCATCATCTTTATTTTCCGGCAAACCATCTTCCCTGCCAGGCCCATTATTAATTACCCCGGAACCGGAAGTACTATCCCCTCCAGCATCTTCCCCTTTTCCTCCGCTATCTTCGCCTTTTTCGCCTGTTTTATCACCTGTCTCCCCTTCAGAACCCCCATTTTCTTTCCCACTTCCAGCCTGCGGGGACTCTTCCTGCCCTGCCCCTTCTTCTCCTTCACTTTCATCCCCGCTTCCATTTTCCCCGCCTGCAGCTGCATTTTCCCCCTCCACCTTTATATCTAAGCTGACCTCCAAACCGCCATAACAGGCAGTAAGCACATCTTCTCCATCCTTTTCCCCATAATAAACCCCATCTGCAACTGGATTTTCAAGCCGGCTTATCCATGCTATCCCTTCTTCCACAACCTCAAAAGCGCCGTCCGAATAAACCCCACCAAGCTGCAGAGGAAGGCTCTGCCCCTTCTTAATAACCGCCTCCCCGGCAGGAACCAGCCTGAGGCCGGTAAGTTCAACCACCTTCACCCCGCCTGCAGCCTCTTTTCCTTCATAAAAAGCCTTAACCAGCACATCTCCTGCCCTTATCCCCCTAACCTTTCCTCCTGCTATATAAACCTCACCTTCCCCTTCTGTCTCCCAGGCTGCCTGTTCAGATACCTCCTCCTCCCATCCATTCCGGTAAAGCGCTTTAAGGCTGAACTCACGCTCCTCTCCCTTCTTTATCCTCATTCCGGAAGGCTCCAGGCTCAAAAAGGCCAGCCCCGCATGCCAGACAAGCTTGTAGTTCTCATCAAGCCAGAAAAAATCTGTGCCGCTGGTGGCAAAACAGAGAGGTTTTACCCCCTTTGCCAGAACCTCCTCCCCGGTTCCGGCAGCCATATTAAACCGGCAGATATTATCACCCATCCTGTAATACACAAAATCCCCATAAAGATATACAAAACTTTTTCCCGCATCGACATCTATCCCCAAATACTCCGGCACTAATTCCTCACCCAGCCTCACCCTGAAAAGCTTTCCCGTGCCGCTTTCCGCATAAACCAGAGTATCTCCCCACAGGCTGATCATGCCAAAAACCGGCCTTATGCCCGATGCCTCCCTTACCTGCCTTTCATTTATATCCATAAACTTCAAAACCCCGCTGCCGTTTATCCACACCAGCCAGCTTAATCCATCCCGGTTAAAAAAACACATATCCTTCACACTGTCAGAAAAAAGCGTCTGTCCACCAGCTTTCCCTATCGTTTGCAAAACACATTCCTTGGTTATTGAAGAGCCTTTAAAATATACCACCTTTCCTCCGCTTATCCGGAAAAAAGGGCTTATCTCCCCTGCTGCCAGCAACCCCTTCTGTCCGGTTTTCCAGTTCTTAAAACACAGATTCTTGCTGCTATCCCGGTAAACAGCCATCTCCCCGTCTACCCTCACTTTTTCCGCATTGGGCAGTTGAGTTTCCGCGTCCAGAACCTGCGGCATGCTCTTTCCGACAACAAAAAAGCAGGCCCGCTGGATTCCCCCTACCTTCTCGCTCCAGACCGCTGTATCCCCGGCTGCATCCGGAGCCGAAAAACTATATCCATCGCCTGCCTCTAGATATTCAATTCTTCCCTCAGCATCCCACGCTGCAGCAGGGCTGCCCCAAACTGCCAGCCATCCTAAAACCGCAAAAATTCCCCAAACAAAAAAAGACGCCCTGCGCCCTCTTTTCCCCACTTTTCCTCCCCCCCTGACTGCCTGCCATAATCATGCAAAATATCCCTTTATTTTTCATTAATTCCATTTATATATATTTTTACAACAAATTCCTTCCCTGTCAAGCAAAAATTTTTACCTTTCCGCCAATTTCAAGCCCGGAAAACCCGGCTTACGCTTAACCCGGTAAGCCTGGACAGCTGCCTTACCGAAATCCCTGGTTCCTTTTTCAAAGAACGCAGAACCTCTCTCTGCCTGGCCGGCGAAACATCCCTTATCCTGGCCAAGTCCAGCCCATACATCTTTTTGGCCAGTTCCATTACTTCCTTATCCGGCAGCATACTGTCCCTTTCGTCATCTACATCCAGACATACACCATCATTTACCTCATTATTAAATTCCGCAAACATTTTTAACGCCTCTTTTCTGTCCCGGGCAAACATCCCCAGAACAAAATCGGCATTTACAAGAAAAGGCCTATCAAAATACTCACCATAACTGCTCCACTTGTAGGCTCCTGCATAGTCCACTATTCCCGCCTTAACAGGATTCTGGTGAATATAGCGCAGTACAGTCAAAAAATAGGCATCATCCTCTACCGGCTCGCTCCTGTAGCGATCCTGAAAAAGATGCCCCTTTCTCCCGTACTGCCAGTTATACCAGTAAACATAGCTCACCCCTATCCGCTTCACGCTCCGGGAAAGCGGTTCCATCCCTTCCTTTATCAATAAATGCAGATGATTTCTCATCAAACAGTATGCATATATCTCAAACCCGCATTCCCTGCGATACCTGTCCAGTATCTCCAAATATTTAATGCAGGCCTCATCTTCTACAAATATATCCTGCCCTCCTACCCCCCGCATCATAACATGATATATACCGCTTTCACTCCTCACCCGGGCTCCCCTGGGCATACCCCTCCCTCCTTTTTCATAAATCTACATTATAAGGCAAAAAATGTCAAGCCCGAAACAGATAAAACAGGTTGATGAAACAGGGGACGCATTGAAACAGGGGACGGTTCTCTGTTTCACTTTAGTGAAACAGAGAACCGTCCCCTGTTTCAGAGAACCGTCCCCTGTTTCAATCACCAAAAGCCTTGCCTCTTTCCGCGCCTGCCTTTACTTTTTCCACAATCAATTCCATAAGCTTCTCCGGCTTGCGCCACCTGGTGTAGCTTCGGGAAGGGTCCAGGGAAAAATGGGCAATCACCGCCTTAAGGGCAGCAGTGTCAAAAGAAGACAAAGCTTCATAAAGCCCTACCCTGCCCCGGTCATAATAGACCTGGAACGGGTCAAACCCCTCCGGCAGCGCCGCCTTTGCCTTTTTCCCCTTCTTCTCCTTAACAGCCCCTTTTTCCCTGACCTCCTCCAGAAAATCCTCAAAAGGGACCGCAAGCCTTTTGGCCAGGCTCCGGTTGTTTTCCACTTCCAGCGCCAAAATCCTCAGAAAATCCGCCATCGCTGCTGCCAGATCCTTAGACATAGGATAAGACCTCCTCCGCCAGCGCCCTATATTCTCTGTAGGGCCGTTCATTTTTATAGCCATACTTATCCTCCAGCCGGCCAAAAGAATGATGAAAATCCATCACCGCCGCTGCCTGGTTGTTTTCCGAAATCACCGTGTCAAAAACCCTGCGGTAGCCAGCCTCCCGTGCCCTGGCCTTAAGCAAGCTGAGCTGCCCTTTGTGGATGCTGGACTGAATCCGGAACTTGCTCACCACTATCCCCAGCGGTTCAATCCCGACACCGGTTTTCCTCTTCAATTTTTCAACCCGGCTTATAATCTGGGGAATGCCGTAAGTAGAAAGGATATCCGGGATAACCGGTATCAGGTAGTAATCGCTCATATAAAGGGCATTGCGGGTAATGAACCCCAGGTCAGGAGGGCAGTCGACAAGGACCATGTCATAAAAAGGCAGCACTTCTGCCAGCCTTTCCTTAAGCAGGGACGGCTTAAAAACTTCTGCGTAATTGTGAGCCTTATACAAAAACTCTTCCTGAAACTCAATCAAATCCAGGCTGGAAGGCAGAAGGTGAAGATTGTCAATCCCTCCCCCGATATTGGAGACCTTCTTCACAATCGCCTCTTTAGCCGAAAAAACCTGGTACTTGTCCACCGCATCCTTGAAAATACCAAGGAGGGTTTGTCCCTTGACATTGCGCCGCTTCCACTCCTTCTCGTCCATAAGCGCGACGGTCGCGTTGGTCTGGGGGTCGGTATCAATTATCAAAACCTTAAGTTCGTACAGAAGGCTGAAAAATTCCCCCAGAGCTACCGTGAGGGTGGTTTTACCCACCCCGCCCTTGAGATTTATAAGGCTTATAATCTTCGGCATCGCCTTCACCTCAACAAAGCAAACTTACCCCCGTTCTGCTAATAATGCCTGCCAAACTGGACATATCATCTTTAAAGGTTTCCCACTCGGCAGGAGTATATATGACAATATCCAAAACCGTCCCCTGTTTCACCTGACTACCCGGCCGCCGATGATTTCGTACAAGCGGTTTTCGAGCAAAGCCATGCCTTCCCCTGGAAGTTTCGTATTGTAGTGCCAGAAGAAGAGGGTAAGGGGAGTGCCTGCCCTTTCCGCCTTTAATGAGCGGCAGGCAGTCACCAGATACTGATAAGGCTTGCCGCTTTCAGGCTTAACTTCCCCATCCAGGGAAGCCTCCAGGGTATACAAAGACTCCTTAAGCCCATACAGGCTCAAGGTCGCCGAACTGTAAACCACTACTTCCCAGGTGCCAGCTGCCGGATTGGGGAATATAAGCTGCACTTCAGAAGCGGTGTTGGCTTCCCCTACCCCGGCATAGGTGCTCACCGCCTGCTTACTGTCCGGGGATACCACATGCATCCTTACCCGCCCGCTTTCCGCACACAAAAGCCGCAAATGGAGCTTTTCCATGCCTGCCGGCACCTTTATAAAATACCTCTTGAACTTGCCCGCTTTAAGATTTCCAGCAAGCTTTAAGCTTTTATCTTCCCGCAGAGCCAGATCATAAGGCACAGCTACCGTCTGCAGGATAAAGGCATCCCAGCCTACCGTATCATAGTCGTCAGCCACTATAAAATCGCTGTAAAGCCCGGGTTCATCAGGAATGCTGTAGTTTACTAAAAGGCTTCTCTCCCCGCGGGGGGCAATGGTAACCCCGTACTGCTCAGGCTTCATAAAATCGCCCAGAGCTCCCACGGCCAGGCTTTTCGTTTCCCCTACATAGCTTTTGATGTCCACTTTAAGCTTTCCAGGCACCAGCTCCCGGCTGTAAAAGCCGTAGCCTTTTTCCCCCGCCGCACTGCTCTGGGTCAGCACATACCCTTCCGGCCTCTTGCTGTGCAGCTTAAGCTCCCGCCAGGAGTTGTAAAGGTTGACAGCCCCAAAACCCTGTTCTGCTGCCTGATAGCCGGGAAGCTTCACCGCTCCTGCCAGCAGGCTGTGGTAGACCAGAGCCGGGTCGTGCCGGTGGAGCTTTCCGCTCATCGCCTGCATAAGGAGGGCTGCCCCCCCTGCCACATGGGGAGCCGCGATGCTGGTCCCCTCCACCAGCTTATAAGGGCTTCCGCTCCAAAGGGGATAAGTGGTGCAGGCACTGCCGGGAGCTACCACCAGCGGGGATGCCATGCCGTCGCTTCCCGGCCCGGCCGAGCTGAAATACCAGATGATAGGCTCATCCACCGCAAGCCCGTAATCGTGGGCAAGCATCTCCGGAGTCGCATAAGCCCCCACGCTTATAACCCCGCCCACCGCCGAAGTCTGGGCTACCGTACCCAGCCCCGGCCCCTGGTTGCCGGCTGCCAGGCACATAATCATGCCGTACTGGTAGTACATCTGCCCGGCAATTCGCCTTATATAATCCTTCTGCTCTCTGGTCAGGCTGTACTGCCCCATGCTTACAACCGCAATGCGGGAGCCGGCCTGGGCCGCCCTCTTTAAAGCCTCTTCCAGGTGGCTCAAATACGCCATTCCCATGCCATCCATCACTTTTATCGCTATCAGCTGGGCTCCCGGGGCTATTCCTTTTACTACCCCGCTGGCCGCCGCTGCCCCGGCCACTGCAGTGCCGTGGCCCAGGCTGTCAAAGCCCCAGACCATATATCCCTTATTTTCCGGGATTTCCGCTGCCACCAGGTTAAACCTGCGCCCCTGCCGGTCGACTATAGTTGCCACCTGGTGTTCCAGGCTGTACTTTTTAAGGGCTTTTTCGTCATTAATCTGCCCGTCGCCGTTGGTGTCGATATAAACCGTGTCATAATACCCCGGATAGCGGGAAGCTGTGGCCACCACCAGAAACCTGTCAGCCGGCAGGTCTGCCCTTATCGAAGAAGGCAGCTGCCCTGCCTGCAGGTACCCCCACATATAATCGGCATCTTTATTGGCAATAGCCCGCACATCGACCTTATTCCCGTCAATATGCAAAAAACCTTCCCTGGCTGGCCCCCAGTTCCTGAAATAAACTTTTCCTTCCTCCGTAAGGTCTATAAAATCCACAATTTTGGCAAAGCCATCCTCCGTTTTCAAAAAATCCGGATGTCCCGCGTCTATTCCGCTGTCGATAACCGCGATAAGCTGTCCCCGCCCATTGGCTTTGGTTTCCCGGTAAAAAGCTTCGCCAGCCATCGCCTGCCAGGTAAGCTCCAGGCTGCGGCCCGGATAAGCCTTTTCTTTCCCTTCCGGCAGCTCATCTTCCCCTTCCAGCCTGACCAGGACATCTTCCCCCTCGCTTCTGGCTTTCTGCCCGTTCAGCGCAGCCAGATTAAGCTCTATCCTGGCACCTTCCTCTTTTTCAGCTATATAAATAAAAGCTATCTTCCCCTGCCGGTTGAGGTCAAAATACCCCGCAAGCGGCAAAACCTTAATATCCGGTTCCGGCTCCCTGCTGCCTGCGCTGTAAATACGTACCCTGTCATCCAGGGCAAAAACTTCATCTCCCCAGGCAGTTTCCAGTCGCACCTGTTTCAGGTAAACATTGTGCCCTACCAGCTTCCCGTAAAAATGGTGCTTCTGCCCGGTAATATCCAGAAACTCCTCCATCAGGGAAGCCACTTCCGCCCGGGTAAGGTTTCTCTCCGGCCTAAAAGTCCCATCCGGATAGCCGGCAATAAGGCCGTAGTTTGCCCCCCAGGCCACCGCATTCCTGGCCCAGGCCGCTATTTCATCCCTGTCGGCAAAAGCAGTCTCTCCGCTTTCCCTTGCTGCCCCCATGCCCCAGAGGCAGTTTGCCAGCATGGCTGCCGCTTCCTGCCGGGTTATGTACCTTGTCGGGTAAAACCTTTCCCCATCCCCGCTTGCGTAGCCAAGTTCGCGCGCCAGTTCAATATAGCCACCTGCCCAGTAGCCAGGCGGCACATCCCTGAAAGAAGAAGAGGCCCCTTTAAGCTTTTCCGCCTCCTCCCCCCTGTTCACCACCTTAATGAGCATGGTAACAAACTCAGAGCGGGTAATATAGCTGTCCGGACGAAACTTCCCATCCGGATACCCGTTTATAATCTCCCGCGCGTTGAGGTGGTCAATCTGCATCCGCGCCCAGTGCCCTTTAGTGTCCGAAAACGCCAGGACCGCATGAGAAGGCAGACAAAACCACAGCCCCAGACAAACCGCGATTGCCAGAACCAACCTTCTCCTCATAACTCCCCACCTTTTTTGTCAAAAATCTGCATGCGGGACCGCCAGAACCCTTCCCTGGGCCCTGGTGAAACAGAGAACCGTCCCCCTGTTTCATCCTATCCCGCTGAAGACGATATCTATAAGCTCATCCGCCAGTTTTTCCGCTTCTATCTCCCAGTTTTCCAGGGTAAGCGGTGCCCAGATGGAAGCCAGGATGCCGGATATGACAAGGCTTAACACCTCCGGGTTTACCCTCCTTATCTCCCCGGTTTCCATCCCTTTTGCGATGACCTTTTTGAACTCTTCCTCTTTTTCCTTACGCTTTTCATAGCACCAGGCTTTCAGCTCCTCATCCATAATTTCCGTATCCCAGAAAACTACCCGGGTAAGCTCCCTGTGCTCCCGGCAGAAATTGATATGGCTCAAGAATACCGCCTTAAGCCTTTCCCGAAAACTCAAGTCTTCCTTCCGCTCGCCGATAAGGGAATTATAATATATATCCCGGCTCCTTTCCAGCATTTCCTGGAAAAGGGACAGTTTGCTGTCAAAATACTCATATATGGTGCCTTTGCCTATTCCGGCCTCCAGGGCAATCTCCTCCATCCTGGCTTTGTGATAGCCCCGCCGGGAAAACACCCTGACTGCCGCCTCAAGTATCAGTTCCCGCTTATCTTTTTCCGCCACATTTCTCACCCCTTCTTGAGCTGAAACAGGGGACGGTTCTCTGTTTCAAAATGAAACAGAGAACCGTCCCTGCGTTTCACTTTAGTGCTTTCTTATGCGCTGGGCCAGGTCGTCAAATACGGAATAGACTACCGGCACCAGCACCAGGGTTATGAGGGTAGATACCAGAAGCCCGCCGATAACTACCGTGGCCAGGGGGGCCTGGGATTCGCCGCCTTCGCCCAGCCCCAGGGCCAGCGGCATCATGGCCAGGATGGTGGAAAATGCGGTCATGAGTATGGGACGCAGCCTTACCCTGCCGGCTTCCAGAATGGCCTCTTCCCTTTCCATCCCCCGCTCCCTCAGCTGCTTCAGGTAATCCACAAAAACGATGGCATTGGAAACCACTATCCCGACCAGCATGATAACCCCGATAAACGCCGGGACGCTGAAGCTCCTGCCGGTTATGAGCAGCCCCAGGACTACCCCGATAAAGGCCGTCGGCACGGAGAACATGATGACAAACGGGTTGAAGAACGACTCATACTGCACGGCCATTACCGCATAAACCAGTATGATAGCAAGAAGCAGCGCCACCGCCAGGCTGGAGAAGCTTTCCATCATGTCTTCCGCCTGCCCGCCGAACTCGATGGAATACCCGGCCGGCAGCGTGAGCTTGTCGGTTTCCCTCTTTATGTCATCCATGACGCTCTTTAAATCCCGGTTCAAAAGATACCCGTTTATATCCGCCTGCCTTACCTGGTCTACCCGGGTTATGCTTATCGGCCCCTGCGCCATTTCAAAAACAGCCAGGGAAGAAAGCTTGACCCCGCCCATCGGGGACATGATAGTCAAATTCTTAAGGCAGTCTATATCCTGATAGCCAGCTGGCACATACCTAATCCGCACATCCACCTCTTCCCCTTCCGCCTTGTAGCGGGTAACCACCGTGCCTTCCAGGGCATTCTTTACTTCATTCGCGATCTGCGCCGGGGTAAGGCCGAAAGCTGCCGCCCGTTTGCGGTCAACCTTTATCCTCATCTCCGGGCTTCCGTCGGTAAGGGAACAGGTGACCTCCCGGGTGCCGGGAACCTTCTTTACAATCTCCGTAACCTGTGCGGAAATCTCTTTTAATGTGGCAAGGTCATCCCCCCGCACCTGGATATTTATGGGTCCTCCGCTTCCCGACATCATGCCGCTCGTCTGGTCAAGAACGCTGACCTCAATCCTGGCTCCCGGGATATCCTGCAGCTTTTTCCTTATCTCTTCCGCTATTATGTCTACCCTGCGCTCCCGGTTTTTCCTGTCCGTAAGCTTTACATAGAGGAGCGAACTGTCGCTGTGCCCCCCTCCAGTCATCATAAAACTGGACTGCCCCACGCTGGAGAAAATAACCTCTACCTCGGGAACTTCCCGGATTTTATCTTCCACTTCCCTGGTTATC
This sequence comes from Thermosyntropha tengcongensis, assembly GCF_055381335.1. Taxonomy (NCBI): domain Bacteria; kingdom Bacillati; phylum Bacillota; class Clostridia; order Eubacteriales; family Syntrophomonadaceae; genus Thermosyntropha; species Thermosyntropha tengcongensis. The sequence goes on along the minus strand of NZ_AP042437.1, from coordinate 120,330 downwards.
CTGTCGGTAGCCGCCAGGCTGCTTCCCCGGTCCGTCTTTATCTTGACCGAAATCTCCCCGGAATCTATCATGGGCATAAACTCCGCCCCGATAAGGGGGACAGCAAGGAGCGAACCTGCCATGAGCAGGGTAACCACCAGCGCCACCAGCTTGCGCCTCTTTAAAGCCCGGGCAAGGAAATCCCTGTATCTTTCTCCCAGGTTGTCCATAAAATCGGCAAACTTCTTGACAGCCCCCCCAATCCTTCCCTTCGGCTCTGCTGCCCTCTGCATGGATTTGTCCGTCAGCACCCGGGAAGAGAGCAGGGGGATAACCGTCAGGGCTACCAGGAGCGAACAGAAGATGGCAAAAGAGATAGTAACCGCCAGGGGCTTGAATATTACCGAAGCCAGCCCTTCCACAAAAACGATGGGGAAAAATACTGCAATTATGGTAAGGGTAGCCGCCAGAACCGCCCCTCCCACTTCACTTGCCCCTTTTACCGCCGCTTCCAGGGGAGGTACCCCCAGGCTCCGGTGACGGTAGATATTTTCAAAAACCACGATGGAGTCGTCCACAATCCGCCCTACCCCCAGGGCCAAACCGCCCATGGTAAGCAGGTTTACCGAATAATCGGTAAAATACATCAGGATAAAGGTGGCAATTATGGAAAGGGGGATAGATGTAAAAATGACCAGGGTGCTGCGCATGTTGTGCAGGAAAAGGAACAGGACCAGCATGGCAAGGAGCGATCCTTCCAGAATCATGCGCACCGTGTTGTTTATCGACCGCTTTATGAAATCGGCCTGGTCAAAGATAACCTTTATCTCGATATCATCCCCCAGCTCCCTTTCGAGCTTTTCAATCTCCCGGTGCACCGCCTTGCTGGCTGCCACCGTGTTGGCCCCGGTCTGCTTCATCACATGGATGCCCAGGGCCGATTCCCCGTTTATGCGGGTCAGCTGCCCCTTGTCCTTGTATCCTTCGCTTATGGTGGCAATATCCTTGAGGTACACCACATTCCCGCTCGCGGTGAGGATAGCCACCTCCCCGATGTCGCTTACCTTTTCAAACTCCTGCAGGCTGCGGACAAAATACTGCCTGTCCCCGCTGTCCGCCGTGCCGGCTGACTGGTTGAAATTCTCCATCTGCAGGACCTGGGCTACCTGCGCCATAGAAAGGCCGTAGCTCTCGAGCTTTACCGGGTCCACCTCCACCTTTATCTCCCGGGTGTCCCCCCCGGTCGCGTAAACGGTGGCCACCTGCGGAATCCGCTCCAGACGCGGGATAATAATGTCTTCCGCTATGTCCTGCAGCTTGTCCGGATTTTCCCTGGAGCTTACCCCCAGCTGCACAATCGGCATCAAACTGGGGTCCATCTTCAAAACCATCGGCTTTTCCGCCTCTTTGGGGAGCCAGGTTTCAACCAGCCCCAGCTTTTCCCTTATGTCCTGCATGGCCGCATCCATGTTGGTTCCCCATTCAAAATAGGCTACCACCATTGAATTTCCGGCACTGGAAGTCGACTGCACCTTCTTTATGTTGCTTACCGTAGCTATAGTCCCCTCAATCGGCTTGCTTACCCTTTCCTCCACCTCTTCCGGCCCCGCACCCGGGTAAGAAGTCATGACCAGGGCTACCGGAAGCTGCATGTCAGGGTAAAGGTCTACCGGCAGCCTGGAATAGGTAAAAAAGCCCAGGATGAGGAGGACCGCTATGGCTATAGTCATGGTGACCGGACGTTTTACCGCAAATTCCACTATTCTCACCTATCTGCCACCCCCAGCCACCTTAACCAGGGTTCCCTCATCCACCAGGGTATTCCCCTTTATGATAACCTTTTCCCCTTCCCTGAGGCCTTTTTTTACTTCCACATAATCCCTGCCCTCAAGGCCAGTCTCCACATCCTTCATGCGCGCCCTGCTGTCCCTGTCCACCACAAAAACTACCGTGCGGGAGCCCTTCGGCACCACCCCGTTTCTGGGTATAGAAAGCACATTACCCTTGCTGCGCGCCGCTATTTCCACTTCCGCAAACATGCCGGGCTTTATCCTGTCATCCTTGTCAGCAATCCGCACCTTAACCGGGTAACCTTTCTTCACCGGGTCCGCAATGGGGGATATCGCGTCCACCACTCCCCGGTACGCCTTTTCCCGGGCCGCCTTTATGACTACCTCCACTTCCCTGCCTGAAGCCAGGTAGTTGATGTCGCTTTCCCCCACCATAATCTCCACCTGCAGGTAAGAAACATCCGCCAGGGTAGTTATAGGCACCTGGGAGGAAACCATGCTCCCTTCCGCCACATTTACCCTGCCGGCCACCCCGCTTGCGGGAGCCGTTACCGTGCAGTTGTTCACCTGGACAGATGCCGCATCAATGGCTGCCAGAGCCTGCTTTACCCCCAGACGCGCCGACTCTACTGCCGTTTCTGCCGCTTCCAGCTGCTGTTTGGAAGCAGCCCCTGCCTCATAGAGCATGCGGGTCCTCTCCAGGTTTGTCTCCGCATTCTCAAGCTGCACCTCCGCCATCTCCCGGCCAACTTCCGCCTGCCTGAGGGCCACCTCATAGTCGCTGCTGTCAATTACCGCTATAACCTGCCCCTTCTCTACATAATCCCCTTCCCTAACATAGACGGCTGCCAGCCTGCCGGCTGCCTTCGGGTAAACCGCAACCTCCGACGCCCCTTTTACAAAGCCGGCATACCTAACCTTCTCCACAATGTCCCGCATTTTGGCCTCAGCCACGGTAACCGTAAGCGGAGTCTCCTTCTCCTTTTCTTCCTTCTTCTTGCAGCCCGGCAGGATAAAAAGCATGAATACAAGCAAAGCTGCCAGGCACTTACTCCCTCTCTTTTTGTCCAAAAAACTCCCCTCCTTTTTTAGGGGACGGCTTCTGGGTTTCTAAAAAAGAGCCCAAAAACCGTCCCCTTCCTCTTTCACCCTGCTGGGAAGTGAAACAGAGAACCGTCCCCGTGTTTCAGTTGGCCCAGGGATGATAGAAAGCGTATTTCAAGACATGGTGCTGAAGGGCTATTTTGTTCAAATCTGCCCTGGCCTTTGCAAGCTTCAGTTTCGCCTTGTCAAGTTCAAGTGCGGTAGTCATGCCTGCATTATACAAGGCTTCCGTGTTATGGCATTCCATCTCCGCCATATTTACAGACTCCAGGGCAAGATTGTAGGCTTCCTCCAGCTGCTTGATGGACTGGTACATGCTGTACAAACCGTCCCGCATCTGCTGTTTCACTGTCCGGGCATTGAGCTCTGCCTTTTCCACATCTATTTCTTTGGCCCTGTACGGCTCACGGTTGGGATCACTCCAGCTGTACAAATCAAGGCTCAATTTGGCAAGGTTTACCTGCTGTTCTGCCAGCCAGACCGCCGGATTGCCGTCCATTATCCTAGTTATCTCCATGTCAACATTATCAACATTAAGGGGAGCAAACCCTTCTTCCCACACCAGTTCATACCTTTTTTCCGGGGAAAATCCCAGCAGGAGATTCAAGTCCTGGTAAGCCTTGTCAAGCTCTACCTTTGCCGCAGCCAGCGCCCTGTCATTCGTCCGGTTTCCCGCACTGGCAAGCTGCAGCTGGTTTTTGCTTATCACGCCGGCATCATAGGAAAACATGCTTATGCGAAAGCTCTTTTCCCCCACTTCCTTCGAGCGAAGGGCACAATCATAAGCTTCCTTGGCTTTCAGAACTTCCAGATACTTCTGCAAAACCTGCATGTAAATCCTGTCTTCTTCCAAAGTCCGGCTCTTTTTCGCCATCATGAGGGATACATCAGTCATTACCAGCCCCGTCCAAGCTGCCGCCACTGCCGGGTCCGTAGGCCCGGAGGGTATATACATTACCCTTTCCGCCGCTGATTTCCTCACTTCTTCGGTCCTTTCAATATCAAGCTCCAGCTTCTGCAAACTCTTGCTGTTCTTTTTAGCCAGCATAACTGCTTCATCCAGGGTAAGCTTTTCCTCTGCTGCTGCTGTAAGGGGAAATGCCAGAATATTGAGCAAAAACACTCCCAGAATAATAAAACCAAGCTTTTTTTTCAAAACCTTCTTCCTCCCCGCCTAATATTTTTTCCATTATAACCCTTTTCCGACCCGCGGGTCAACCATGAGCAAAGAAAAACCCTGCACCTTACGGTACAGGGTTTTTTCAGACCTTGCGGCCTAATTATTTCTGAATGAGAACAGTCTTAGTAGCTGCATCCCAGCCAACCTGTGCTCCGAATGCTTCAGCTACGAAGCGAGCAGGCAGCATGGTTCTGCTGCTTACGATTTCAGGAGCTACATCAGCAGCCTTGGTTTCACCGTTTACGGTGTAGGTGGTGCTGCCGATGGTGAATACCACAACATCACTGCCCTTGGTTAAGGTTACAGTTCTTGCAGCGTCATTCCATACAACTTCAGCACCCAGGATTTCGCCGAGGTATCTCATCGGTACATAGGTTCTGCCATTCTTTACATAAGGAGCTACATCCATTACTTTGGCAGCATTGCCAACATAGTAGATGTTGGAGCCGATCTTGAACTGACCACTTGTGGATGCATCCGGAGCAGGGGTGATGGCATTAGCAACAGTTACTCCTCCAACCGCGAGATCACCAGGGAAAGTTCCATTAGCATAAGTTATATTAACAGCAGAGCCAGTTATCGCAACAGTAATCGGACCTTCCGCTACTGTTCTGTCTACGGTAGCATACAGATTATCAAACTTAATTTTTGCAGGTTTCATGCTGGTAGACTTTACATTTACAAAAGCATACCAACGACCATCACTCAGTTTGTTTACGCCACGGCTAGAAATATCTACAGTCATATCGCCTTCCAAGACTTCAACCGTCATTGTGCCAACTTTAGGTACAACACCCTGCGGGAATACAAGCATCAACTGATTTTCGCCTGTTTTAGCACTTATAGCTTCTTTTTGAGTTTCAGTAATGATTATTGCAGGTAGTTTCTGGTCAGCTACACCTATTTTTACATCAGCTGGCTTATCAACACTGCCTACTACTGGAGGTACAACCTTAGCAACAGTAATAGTGGTTTCTTCTAAACCAGCAGTACCATATGCTTTAATTTTAATTTCACCATCAAGAGCAGCACTTGCAGCAACTGACAGTTCAGCTTTGTGGAATACCATATCAGCAGCACTTGTCGAAGCACTATTTACAGTTGCTCTTATAATTTTGCCGGTAGTTCCTACAGGTTCCCAAGACCCCAGATTATGATTTTTGCTCTTTGTTCCATCTAGTACAGGCACATCTTCCCATTTGGCATTTCCGATTATTTCAAGAGTTATGGTTCTGTTTGCAACCAAGCTGCCAGCAATGCCTTCTTTAATTCTGAAAGCACCAATTTCCTGATCTTTTTTCCCAGCTACTACTTGTTTAGCATCGCCAACAGGTTCTACAATAACCTTATATTCCCCATATTTTGCAACTAAGAGTTCACTTACAGTAGAAGAAGTTTTTCCTCCTACAGTTGCTACAACATCGCCTAATTTTGCTACTGATTCATCTACTTTAACTCCAAGTCCTTTTATCTCAAACTTAGTTGCTTTGGTTGTTTTGCTAGAAGTTGTTATAACTAATGTCCTTCCATCATCTTCAGTAGAAAGATTCAAAGTAGCACCAGATTGTCCCCAAATAACATTCTTAGAAGCACTAGTGTAACCAACCCAGGTGAAACCGCTAGGAAGTTTTAGTTTAAGGCCACTACCTGAAGTTCCTAACGCCCCAGGACTATCTTCAGTAATGTAAAGCTTGTCAATGTCAGTTTTTGAGGTGGTTATTGTGTTGACATCTCCCATTGACAGAGATACAGCACCCGCACCTGCTTTAGCTATAATAACTTCGCCACTGCTTAATCCTGATCCAGGATAAGCTTCGATATTCATTTTTACTTCACCGGAAAAACCAGCATCAACATATAAGTCTTCTAATCTAAAAGCAATTTTTCCATCATCTGTTAAAGAACTGGCTCCCTGTATTCTTAATTCAAATACGCGTCCAGTTAAATTGAGCGTTTCAGGGTTTCCATTAGCTTCAAAGTCTTTCCATGTTTCCCAGTTCCCATCGTCATCTTGTACACGAACCCCGATCTCAGTACCAGCACCAAACTTGTCAGCCACACCGCTTGCAATTTTTACTTTAAAGCCACTCGGGAGTTCTAAGCGTGCATAAGCATCGCCAGAAACAGATCCTGCTGTTACATTAATGTTAAGAGTATTTATATAGCCATCATTAGAACCTACTACAACATTCATCGGTTGTCCTACGCTATAACTGCTTGCCGCCCCTGCTGTACCTAAGCCCACAAACATGGTCATGAGCATGGCAAGAACGAGCAGTATGGAGAGTTTCTTGCTTCTTGCTTTTATCAATTTCTTTTCCTCCTTTTTCTTTGGTATGTTTTTTGGATTTTGTACTATAAGTACATTATTTCAGGTGATCCAGGTGGTCCAAACCCTAGATGGCTTTCCTTCTCTCATTCCCCCTTTCATGGTTTTGTACGAGGTGATCAGTGAGAGCTTTTCAAGCCACCTGTAACCCCCACTAAGTTTGCGGCTGTTATTTATGACGCCATAACCCTCTTTAAGGTTCCACTTTTTTTGAAAAAATTTTTAAATTTTTTCTCACTTCATGCCTTGTTTAATTAAGACGAAGGAATCTTTTTTAAGTTCCCTTTTTACTCCCTCTTTTCAGGCTGTTCTCCATAACTGGCAAATCAACCAAGCCAAGCCTTTTCCTCCATCCTGGCAGCCAAACAGTCCCCCCCAAAATTATTATTATTAAAATTCCTCCAGCCCTTCCTAATCCGTCCCTGTCCCTCATCCCTGCCTCCTTCCCATCGCCGCCCCCAGCTCAGCCACCAGCCCCAGGAGGGAATCAAGGGACGCGTATCCTAAAGCTCTGCTCTCCCTCTCCCCAATAAGCCTCTCCTTAAGCTTTCTTCCCGTATAGACGGCCTTTATAACTGTTTCTTCCTCACAGGTAAGGAGTATCTCATGCCCTACGCTCAAAGTCAAAATGCAGGCTGTCCTCCCCTCTGCCTTCACATCCCTTATCTCTCCCACCTCCACATAGCCGTTTACCATGTCGTTCTTGCTCACCGCCTTTCGCATCTTGAGGGGGATAAACACCCTGTCCCCTATGTAAAAAGGAAGGAGCTTTTTCCTATCCATTTCCCCGGAAAGCAGCTTCTGCTGTTCCGCAAAATCCACGGCATAGTTTTTGAGAAAATTCCTCCTCACCGACTTTATCCCGGCATAGAAAAGCTCGACTTCCCCGTTTTTGAGGTAGACTTCCGTTGCGTCCCCCCGTTCGGTGTAAAGCGGCCGCAGTGCAATTATGGAATCCCTTATCCTCTCCAGCCTTACCCCTGCCATTTTCCTTTCCCCTCCTCATTACGCAATTTAATTCCTTTTTATTCTAGCACAAACTCTGTAATAATAGAACATTTGTTCGTGTATTTAAGGGAAAAATCTTTTTGCCCACTTTTTAGATTTTCCTCCTTATTTTTTATGGTTCTATAATAAATGTTGGGGTAGGGGGAAAATAAAAAGCATTGGGTCGAATACCTGTGTATAATCCCCAAAACACATAAAAGGAGGTATTCTTCCCAATGCAATTTCAGTTTAACAAAAATTTGCTTTTTTAAAAGATGTAAATATCGACAATATCATGCAGTACAATGATTATTATGAGATAGGTATCTCTAAACCGGTGGTTCCTAATAACTGTCCGGTTTGCGGAACACAGGCTATAAAAATTCATGATTACAGGTATCAACGTATAAAAGATATTCCTTTTTTAAACAAGCCCTTATATTTGTTATACCGCAAACGCCGCTACAGATGTACCGAATGTGGCAAAAGTTTTTATGAAATAGCTGATTTTATTGGCAAATATCAAAGAATGACCCATCGCCTTATTGAAGCTATTATTGAAAAATTAAGAACTAACTACAGCATGACTTCTATAGCTAAAGATTTCGGTATTTCTTCGAGTACGGTAGCCAGAATCTTTGATTATATTTCATATAGTATCAATGAACTTCCAGAAGTCATATCAATTGATGAATTCAAGGGTACTACTGATAAAGGAAAATATCACTGTATATTAGTTGATCCAGTTAACTCAGTTGTTTTAGATATTTTAGACCGGCGTAACTTTGACTTCCTGGTTAAATATTTCAAAAAATTTACCAGCCGGGAAAATGTTAAATATGTGGTTATTGATATGTGGAAACCTTATAAAGAAGCAGTAAAGAAGGTTTTTCCCCAGGCAACCATAGTTATCGACCGTTTTCACTATGTAAGAAACTGTATCTGGGCTATAGATAAAGTTCGTAAATATGTTCAAAAGAGTCTGCCCTATGAAAAAAGCAGATTTATAAAGAAAAATAGAAAATTATTGCTTAGAAATAAAGCAAAACTAAGCGATGATGATAAAATCAAGCTAGCTAATTTGCTCCGTATAGATGAAAAGCTAAGATTAGCATATGTATTAAAAGAAAAATTTATGGATTTTGTGAACGCTATTAATTCTGCTGACGCTGAAATAAAGCTTAATGACTGGCTTGAGCTGGTAAAAGTATACAATATTGAACAGTTTTCTTATCTTGCCAATACCATTGTCAATTGGAAAGAAGAAATATTAAACTCGTTTGATGTGCCTTATACGAATGGATGTGTTGAAGGATTTAATAATAAAATTAAGGTTATTAAGCGCAATGGTTACGGCTTTAGAAATTTCTCCAGATTTCGTAATCGTATACTACATTGCTGTACATAAAAAGAAGGCAGCAGGTATTTGACCACTACCTGCTACCCCAACTATTGACAAAGAACCTTTTTTATTTAACAAATCCTCTCAAAAACAAAAAATCTGCAGGCAAGTCTTAAACTTGCCCCCGGAAAAAAATTTGCTTTGTACAGGATTTTTAATTCGAAATTAAATCAATGCACTAAAAAGGTGCTTCCTCCTCAACCAGTTCCCTGGCATCTTCAAAAAAAACTGCCAGGTGCTCCTTCAGTTTTTTGGCCTCTTTTTCCGCTTTTTCATAAGAATAGCCTGATTCGAGCAAATAAGCATAGGTACTCGCTATTTCCAGTACCTGCGTGTTTTTATTCAACAGTTTTTCCAGCAAATCATCAGGTATATCAAAGTTAGAATCCACAAACTCCCGATAAGCTCTTAAAAATTCAGCACCTTTCTCTGTAATTTCATACACATACATATCTCCTTCCATAAATTCCCTCAAAAATCCTTGTTTTACCAGATTGTCAATCTCAATTTGAAGTTCAGAAGAATAAGGTCCATAATAATGGTAAGTGTAATCCAAATTAAAAGGTACCCCTTTAAATTGCAGCAAGTGCACCGTCTTTTGCAGTTTTTTTCTTCCTCTTATTCTCCCAGCTCTTTCAAATAAGCTTAATAAAGCAAACTCCCTCTCAAACACCTGGCATCCCTCCTATAAACAAAATACACTGCTTACTTCCTTTTTATGCCCAGAATATCCTCAACTTCTTTATCCAATTCTTCGGGGAAATATACTCTCTTTAAAGGTACTGATTTATTCCTTACCGCATTGACTATCTCAGAAACTCCCGACAATTCATGGGCTTTCCCGTTTTTATCAAATAAAAATATCTGCTCATTAACTTCACTATCATTCACCTCATCATCTTTTCTTTCTGAATAAATATAATTATCCCTATAAAATTCAGTTGATGATTCGTCCGTAACAACCAAAAACTTAAATTCTTCTCCCTTCTCGGCCGCCTTTGCTTTTAATTTTTGTATTTTTTCAAAAAATTTTTCATAACTTTTAATTTCGCTCGTATTAATATCTAAGCTTTTAAGCAAGCATCTATTCAAGAGACGAAGGCAAAGATTTTTCAAAACCTCATCTTGACTGCTTCTGGCCCATCTTGAAAAACAGTACCACAGCATATAATCATCTATTTCCAGGTATTCATCAACCGTAATCGCATTCGGCTTCAGCAATAGTTTGGCTAATGCAGGAGGAATTTCCAGCTTCTTTCGCGAACCTTCTGATAAAGATTTTACCCTTTCTAGAATTTTACGCACAATAACTTCCGCGCTTCTTGTGGCTTTATGGTAGTAAACATTCTGGTACATATAATACCTGGCCATTATAAAATCTTCTGCAATACTCAAGCCTTTTTTCAAATCAAGTCCTATTTCCAGTCTTCCATTTACTTTTCCCAAAACCATAACATTCAAAAGCCATTCCATATCAAACTTGCCATAACCAGCCCCTGTCATAATCGAATCACGCAATATATAATCTATCCTGTCGGCATCCAGCTGGCTTGACAAAAGCTTTACAATTGCCATCCCTGTGTCTCTTTCATTTTCATAAAACTTTTTTATTACACGCACTACCTTATCCGGAAAAGCAGAGTCATACTCTTTTAAAGTTTTATTTACACCTGTACTATCATCAGCAATTATTTTCATAGTCCATATTTCATGTTTAACACCGGTTATACTCTCCAGCACATGGGAAAAAGGCCCATGGCCTGCATCATGCAGGAGGGCTGCACATAAAGCCAGCAAATAATCTTCTTCAGAAAACTTTGTAATAATCCCGGTTTCATCTTTTTCCTGCAAAATTTTTATAATTCTTTTAACAGTATATGCTACTCCCAAAGAATGCACAAAACGCGAATGTTCTGCTCCAGGATAGGTCATAAAACTGAAACCAAGCTGTCTTATCCGCCTCATCCTCTGCATTTCCGGGGTATCCAGAAGCTGCAAAACTATATTTTCCTTTGCCTCATCAAATACAATCAAATTATGTACCGGATCACGAAAAGATTTAAACAAAAATCTCCCCTCCCATCAGCAAGAAAGATTTTAATTTTATAAAATTATACATATACATCCAATAAATAACAATATCTTTTTTTCTCTAATTAAAAGACTTCCTTTTACATTTTTTCACTTCATTCTATTTTTCCAGTTTTAACCCCACTATCCGGGGGCATAACCACTAAACAATATCTTTTTCTTTTTCAATATAGTGCAGATAACCCAGCATGAACACCATACAAGTTAATCCCGGCTTTGATAATCAAAAAATTAAATTATGCAAAACTTTTACAACAAACCTAACTAAAAAAGCCATCCCTTATCTTCTCCAGCCTTACCCCTGCCATTTTCCTTTCCCCTCCTCATTACGCAATTTAATTCCTTTTTATTCTAGCACAAACCTCACAATAATAGAACATTTGTTCGTGAAATGGAGGAAAAATCCTTTTTCCGTCTTTTTCCTTTTTCATCCCCACCCGCTAGAATAAAGCCATAGGGAGCGCGCTCTTCTAAAAAAGTAAAAAAGGAGGTGAAGCTGGTGCCCCAGGCAGTCCCTGTCCAGAACGACCTGGTCCTCGTCATGGAAAACGGAACTTCCGCATCCGGCAGGACCTTGACCAAAAAGCTTACCTACAAAAACCTGAAGCTTACTGCCAGCGACAGCGACATCTACGCCGTGGCCCAGGGGATTGTAGCCCTGCAGGAAAAGAACAACCTGGCCGTCTACAGGGTAAGCACGGTGGAAATAACCGAATAAGAAGGCTTTTATCCCTTAAATCCCATATCAAGGAGGTGAAAGGATGGCTGTAGAAAGGACACTGGTCATGGAATTCAAGACGGAAGGGGAAAAAACCCAGCGCATAAGGGTGAGCGGAGCCAGGGAAGACCTTACCCCTGCCCAGGTAAACAGCGTAATGGACAGCATCGTAACTAAAAACATATTTTTAACCAGCAGCGGGGATATAACTGATAAAGCGTCCGCCTACCTCATCGCCCGCGAAGTGACCGAAATCCCTTTAAGCTAGGCCTCATGCCGGCAGGAAACCCTGCCGGCTCTTTTTAAAAGCGCAAGCAGAAGCGCAGTAAAAATGCCGCTTGTAAAATACGCCAAAAAACCGGCAGCGGCTTTATTTCATGAAGATAGCCAGTCAAGGGAATAAAAGGCAGGCCCGCAAAGCAGGCTTTATACAAAATCAGGGTTTTCTGCCATCAAGCCGGCACAAACCCCTTTAACCCTTAAAAACCGGCTCAAGCCGGCAAAAACCTTTCTAAAAGCGCAGGGCTTAGCCTTAAGCACCCGGTTTAGCTGCAGATTCCCTTAGCGGAAAGGAGGCTTTAATATTATGGAAGAGCTTTTAAACCTCATCGGCAATGCCGGCTTTCCCATTGCGGTAGCCGTATATCTCCTGGTAAGGATTGAAAACAAGCTGAACTCCCTTACCCTGGCCATCATCCAGCTCAGGGAAGCCATCATCCTCCTTCGCCCCCACGGTGACACTTCCTGCGGCCCCTGAAAAGGGGGCCGCAGGCTTTCTTCATCCTTGGGCCTTTGCTTTTGTCCCTCTCCAACCCGCTATATTATTTTACGCCAAGCGCCTTCCTTACAACCTCCACCACCCGCGCCTGCTCATCTTCAGTAAGGCTGGATCCGGAGGGGAGGCAGACGCCTTTTTCAAAAAGCTCGTCGGAAACGCTTACTCCCTCTTCTTCCGTAAAATACATGCAGTCCCTGAAAAGCGGCTGCCGGTGCATAGGCTTCCACACCGGACGGGATTCGATATTCTCCTTCTCCAGTTCCTCTATCAAATCCAGGGGAGATACCTTAATACTCTCCCCATCCAGAAGTATCACCGTAAGCCAGCGGTTCGCGCGCCCGCAGGGAGCTTCCGGCATAAAGCCTATCCCCTCTATATCTCCCAGCAAGGCCCTATACCTTTCAAAAACCTGCCTCCTCTTCTCCACCCGGTCTTCTATAACCCTGAGCTGGCCCCTTCCTATCCCGGCCAGGATATTGCTCATGCGGTAGTTGTAGCCCATTTCGCTGTGCTGGTACCACACCGCCCTGTCCCTGGCCTGGGTAGCCCAGAACCTGGCCCTGGCAAGAGCCTCCTCATCATCAGAAAGGAGCATCCCTCCCCCGGAGGTGGTTATAATCTTGTTCCCGTTAAACGAATATACCCCAAAATCCCCCAGGCTTCCGCATTTTCTCCCTTTGTAAAGCGCTCCCATGGCTTCTGCCGCGTCCTCCACCACCGGCACCCCGTATTCGCAACATACCTCCCGGATGCGGTCCATGTCCGCACTCTGCCCGTAGAGGTCGACAGCCACCACCGCTTTCGGAATGCGCCCCTTCTTTTCCGCCCATTTAAAAGCCTTCTTCAAAGCCTCCGGGGACATATTCCAGCTTTCCCGCTCTGAATCTATGAATACCGGGGTTCCCCCCTGGTACAGGACCGGATTCACGCTGGCTATGAAGGTAAGGGTGGAGCAGAAAACCGTATCTCCCCTTTCCACCCCCAGAAGCCGCAGGGCCAGGTGGATAGCGGCCGTCCCCGAGCTCAAGGCTACCGCCCCCTTAACCCCGGCATATTCCGCAACTTCCCTTTCAAAAGCATCCACATGGGGGCCCAGAGGGGCTACCCAGTTGGACGCAAAAGCCTCCTTTATATACTCCTCCTCATACCCGCTCAGATGGGGAGGGGAGAGGTAGATGCGCGGTTTTTCCTTCATAATCAAACCCCTCATTCCGCAGACAGATTTTTGATAACCCTGGCCGGCACGCCGACGGCTACCACCTTATCCGGAATGTCATGCACCACGGCAGCCCCGCCTCCGATTATGCTCCAGCTGCCAATCCTTTTCCTGTTTATAACACATGCATTAAGCCCCAGGTAGGTGCCTTCCCCTATCCAGACATCACCAGCCACATTTACCCCCGGCATGAGGCTTACAAAATCCTGCAGAACCGTGTCATGTCCTATAAAGCAGCGGGGATTCACGACGCAAAAATCTCCCAGCACCACATTGGTGGTTATAACGCTTCCGGCACATATGACAGAACCTTCGCCAATCCTTACATAATCGGACATCATGGCTGAAGGGTGGATAAGGGTGGCAAACGAAAAGCCTCTCCCTTTTAGCTCAGAGGCCAGCCTCTTTCTTATCCCGGCATCGGCAATCGCCAGCGCCAGGTACGGCTTTTCCCTCATCCCGTACAAATCCTCTGTCTTTCCTATTATCGGATACCCTTCCGGAGTGCATCCTTCCTTGCTGTCATCGATAAAGCCGATAAAATCCCATTCTTCCCCTCTGCGGTTCAAATCCTCAACCAGCCAGGCAACTTCCCGCCCAAAGCCCCCAGCCCCTATAATTGCCAAAGGTTTCTTCTCCATATCCTGCCCCTTCCTTTACCCTTCTTCTGCCGCTGCTGCCTCTTTTTTGGCTTCCATTCCCATAAACTCCGGCATGGTGGCACAGCCGCCCGCATTTATCCCTTCCCGTTTTGCCACCTTAACCAGGGTTAAAAAAAGTATCTTCACATCCAGCCATAAAGACCAGTTGTCGACATACCAGACATCAAGACTGAACTTTTCCTCCCAGGTAAGCAGATTGCGCCCGTTAACCTGCGCCCAGCCGGTTATCCCCGGCTTTACCTCATGCCTGCGCGCCTGTTCCGGGGTATAGCGCGCAAGGTACTGCATGAGAAGCGGCCTGGGCCCCACCATGCTCATGTCCCCTTTTAACACATTAAAAAGCTCCGGCAGCTCATCCAGGCTGGTGCTCCTCAAAAAAGCCCCCAGCCTGGTAAGCCTTTTCTCGTCAGGGAGAAGGTTTCCCTCTTCATCCCTTTCCTCAGTCATGGTGCGAAACTTGTACATCATAAAAGGCTTCCCCTTAAGCCCCGGCCTTGCCTGGGCAAAAATCACCGGCCTTCCCATGCTGAGATACACCATAAGGGCAACAAGCAGAAAAAACGGGGATAACAGTACAATAAGGCAGGAAGAGATTAAGATGTCAAAAAGCCTTTTTATGAAAAATTTCATAAGCTATACATACCCCTCCGGATTGTTCTTCTGCCAGTTCCAGGCATCCCGGCACATATCCTCAAGAGTCTTCTCCGCCTTAAACCCCAGCTCCCGGCAGGCTTTCCCTGTATCCGCATAGCATACCGCTATATCCCCAGGCCTGCGCCCGGTTATTGCATAAGGAATTTTCACCCCGTTCACCTTCTCAAAAGTCTTAATAACCTCCAGCACGCTGTATCCCCTGCCGGTTCCCAGGTTATACACGCTGAGTCCCGTTTCCTTAAGCACTTTTTCCAGAGCCAGGAGGTGCCCCCTTACCAGGTCAACCACATGGATATAGTCCCTTATCCCCGTACCATCCGGGGTAGGGTAATCGCCGCCGAAAACATTGAGCTTCTCCCGCTTTCCCACCGCCACCTGGGTAATGTAAGGCATGAGATTGTTGGGTATCCCATTAGGGTCTTCCCCTATCCTGCCGCTTTCGTGCGCCCCCACCGGGTTAAAATAGCGAAGCAGGCTTATGCTCCACTCCCTATCAGAATTATAAACATCCTTAAGGATTTCTTCTATAATAAGCTTGGTCCTGCCGTAAGGGTTTACCGCCCTAAGGGGAAAATCCTCGGTTATCGGCACCACCTCCGGATTTCCGTAAACGGTGGCCGAAGAGCTGAAAACCATCTTCTTTACCCCGCATTCCTGCATAACCTGGCAGAGTACAACTGTTCCCCCTACATTGTTGCTGTAGTAGGCAAGGGGATTAACAACCGACTCCCCTACCGCCTTAAGTCCGGCAAAATGCACCACTGCCTCTATATCATTTTCGGCAAAAACTCTCCTTAAGCCTTCCCGGTCCCTTATATCGGTTTCATAAAATTTAAAGCCCTTCCCTGTTATCTCCCTTATCCTTCCCAGCACTGCCGGCTTGCTGTTTGCAAAATTGTCCACCACCACAATGTCAAAGCCTGCCTCAAGAAATTCCACACAGGCATGGCTCCCAATATAGCCGGCCCCGCCGGTCACCAGAATCTGCATATCCTTTCCTCCCTTATACCGCCCCATCAGGATAAATAGCCTTTAAACCGCGCCTTCACCGTATCTATAATGATTTCTGCCTCCCTTATCCTCATAAAATATATTATAACCCCGTAAACCACAGCCCCCGATATAACAGCCAAAATAAGCGCCTTGTTCATTCCTGCCCCAGCCAGCAGGACCCGGTAAACCAGCCAGGCTGAAACCCCCATAACCGCTGAAGCCAGAACTATTCTGGCAAAAGTCACCAGTATGTTCATAACCCCAAAAGGCCCTATCTTCCTGCGCAGGCTTGCAAACATAAGAAAAGCGGCAAGGAGCATAGATATGCTGGTGGCCAGAGCCAGCCCCCCAATCCCCAGGAAACGGGATAGAACAAGGTTAAGTATAATATTGGCTATCAGGGCTATCACCGCGTTAGCCATCGGGGTCCTGGTATCCTGCAGGGCATAAAAAGTCTTCGATAAAATCTCATTAAAAGCAATGCCCAGCATGCCTGCAGCATAAAAAAACAAAGCCGATGAAGTAAGTTCAGCTGCCTTTATGTCAAAAGCCCCCCGGGCAAACAAAAAATTTACTATCGGAACCGCAAAAATCATGGTTCCTGCGGTAATCGGCACCACAATAAGGCTCACCGCATTTACCGCTTCCGCCAGCGATTTTTTCAATCCTTCCATATTATTATCTGCCGCCATCCTGGAGATAAAAGGGTACATCACCGTAGAAAGCGATATCACAAATATATCCTGAATAAAGCCGTTAAGCCTACTGGCATAATTAAGAGCCGATATCCCTCCTACTGCTATCCCGGAAGCCAGGGTCCGGTCAACCAGGGTGTTAATCTGGCTCACCGATGTCCCCAGTATAACCGGCAAAGCCAGGTATACCACCTTTCTTACATTCTCATCATGCCTGTCCAGCACCGGCTCGTAGCGGTAGCCCTTCTTCCAGGCAAAAGGCAGTACAAAAAAAAACTGCGCGGCAATGGCCAAAACCAGCCCCAGCGGCAGAAAAATATAATTTATCCTCACACTCACTATTACAGAAGCTATCAATATTATGTTATAAGGAAAGCCTATCAGGGCAGGGGATATAAAATCATCCCTTATCTGCAGATAGCTGCGCAATATATAGGTAAGCCCCATAAAAAACACCGCTGCTATGCTGATGCGGGTAAAAAAAACCGCCAGACGCAGCGTCTCCCCGGCAAACCCGGAAGCAAAAGCCCTGACTATTGGTTCGGCAAAAACCAGGCACACTGCAGCTATAAGGATACAAAAAAGAAGCAGGAAATTAATAATGTTATTGGAAAATCTTAGAGCCTGCTCTTTCCCTCTTTCCTTCTGAATCTGCGTATAAAGCGGGATATAGCTGGTAGCCAGGGCTGTAGCCAAAAAAGCAAATATAACTGTCGGAATAGTGGACGAGATCAGATAAGCATCGCTTATCCCCGAAGCCCCGTAAAAATAGGCCAGGACAATTTCGCGGAGGAAGCCAAAAGCTTTTGACAAAACCGATACCAGCATTAATAAAAAAATAATCCTTTTCATATAGTACACCTTAAAAATTTAAAATATTAGAACACTATAAGACCCATTCAATATCCTCTTTTATTATTTTAGCTGGAACCCCCCCACCAAACATTTTGGTGGAATATCATCAATTACAACTGCACCACTTGCAATTACTGCCCCATCTCCTACAGTTACCCCTTTTAAAATAGTCGCTCTACTTCCTATCCAAACATTATTTCCTATAATTACTGGACTTGTTTCTACATTTTTCTGCCCATCAACTATAATATTGTGAAAATCACTATCTAATATTTGTACATCCCAAGAAATAGCACAATTATTGCCTATCTCCACTTTCTGCCTGGCTATGATTTTAGTATTGTGCTGAATAAAAGAATTATCCCCCAAGTTTACTTCAGCATTAGGCCCCACAATTATTCTAGCTCCCGGATACATAGTAAAATTATTTACATTAAGTCTCCCATTATAACCCAATTGAACAATACATCCTTCATATCTTATTTGCCCAACTTCTCCTGCCCTTGTAAAAGCAAACCCTAAATTAAATCTTTTCTTAACATTTATTTTGCTTTTTTTAGAACATTTAATTACAGATTTCCACGTTGATATTACAGGCAAACTTCCTCTTATAAGCTGATTTTTCCCATACTTAACTGAATAAAAAAACTTTTTAATATTGTTCCCGGATAAAATAAAGCCCATTTGATTTTCCTTAATAAACCATACACCATAATAACTACTCACCTGCATAAACATTATTTCAGATCAGCAAATTCAAAAACATCCTTATCCAAAAATAAATCCGTTTTTATTTTAGTAGTAGATATCTCCGGAGTTCTCGGCAAATATATGACTTTGCAATAACTTTCCAAAAAATCAAATTTTCCCTTCCAATCATCTCCCATGACAAAAATATCTATCTTGTATTTCTTTATATCCTCTATTTTCTGTTCCCATGTTTCCTCAGGTATTACTAAATCTACATATCTTATAGATTCCAAAAGCAATTTTCTTTCTTCATAAGAAAAATAAGATTTTTTCCCCTTAACTCTATTAAATTCATCGGTGGATAATCCTACAATCAAATAATCTCCCAAGCTTTTAGCCCTTCTAAGCAAATTAATATGTCCATAATGTAATAAATCATATGTACCATAGGTTATGACTCTTATCATAAAGCCACTCCTTATTCGTCAAAATATAATAAAAAAATAGTCATTTCTCTATAATATTTTTTATTCTTTCAACCACTTTTTCAGAAGCATAACCGTTTTCACAAATATTTAGTCGTTCCATAAACTTATCTAAATTTTTTAAATAAATTTCCTCATTAAAATTTCTAATATTATAAAACAATTCTTGGTTATTTTCCGCTAAAGGATACGGTAGATTTGCTATATCGAAATAAAAATCTCTATCTTGTTTATACATTTCTATATCAGAAGCATATAAAAAGACGGGCCGTCTTAACAGGGAAAATTCAAACATTATACTAGAATAATCAGTAATTAAAATATCACTAGATAATAGTAGTTCATACAAATCATCATAATCTGTTACATCAATTATTTTATTATTATCATAATTACCAGCAATCTTTAAAGTGAACGGCATATTCGGATGTAGACGCATAAAAATATACCATTTGCTATTATACTTGCTTTCTAAAACTCTTAATAATTCAATAAAATCTATATCATAGCAATCTATATTAAAATCTTTTCTGAAAGTAGGTGCATAAATTAAAATTTTGGCTTCTTGTTCTATATTAAAATATTTTTTAATATTTCTTGTTATTGAGTAGTTTTTGTTTACCAAAACATCTACTCTTGGTGACCCACACTCTAAAACTTCTCCATTGTACAAAAAAGCTCTTCGATACATATCAGTACAAAACTTACTGTTTGATATAAACAAATTAGCCATTTTTGAATCTTTTTTGGCAAATCTTATGTAATTTTTTGAAAGTTTGTCTTTTACATCCATTTCAATCCTTTTTAAAGCAATTCCGCCATGCCAAGTCTGTATATAAAATTGTCTTTTGCGTTTGGGAGGATAAAATGTTTTTCGGCAATTGTCTATCCATATTTTGGCAGTTGCTAGTTCATATAATCCTCTTATCGAATTATATTTCACCACTCTTACATGTTTTGGGAACTCTTTCTTCCCTATTAAATCTTTACGCAATAACCATACTATATCGTATTTAAGATTCTGTCTTACTATTTCTTCTACAATGTACTTAGCATTATCTCCATAACCTTTGCCATAATAATTACAAATAACTATTTTATTGTTTTTTAATGGCAAAATATTAAAAAACATTCCTATAATTTTATCCTTCTTATCTAAAAATAATAAATATAAACTATAAACAGCATAAATAATTCTATAAAGACAAGGATAATTACTTAAATATTGTTTTATTTTGAACTTCATAAATACCCCTCTTTTATATTTGTAGACAGCTTTGTGACAGTCATGAAGCGTTAAATTAGTGCCTTGGCCCCTTATTTATGTAAAAATCTATCTAAATATAATGTCCTTTAAAAATCGCATAAAATCAGGCTCTGGGAAAATAAGTTTATTAAGCAACAGATAACAAAATATTTTTATCCCTGTTAAGCTCATAATAATCAGCAGGAGTATGGTATTTCAAGCTTTTATGTATTTTCCGGTATTATAATACTCTATTATACTGGCTTATAATTTCATAAGCTTACCTGAAATTTAAAAATTCACTACAGGCATAGCTCTCTTCTTCCAAAATAGAATGAAATGCTTCTATATGAGCATTCATATTAGGAGTTCTTACAGGTATTATATCATGAGTCAGCTTTAGTTCCTGACATGTTTTTTCAAAGCTTGCTGCCATAAAAAATGCGTCCCACTATCGTTCCTTATTACTGGCAAATTTCTTTCCAACAATAAACTTCTCTTAGCCAGGCCATTTTCAAGCAAACGGATGATATCACTAATTAAAAATGTCCCATATTATCTTTTAACTAAATTTAACAATTTTTCTTCTACTCCTGATTTTTTTATTATATTTTCCCACAAAAACTCCTGGGGATTAAAACCATTAACTGCAAAATTAAATTTTTCCAATTCTCTTATGCTTAACTCAAAATTATGTTCTTTTATTTTATAAAAAGAACATTCATATTTAATTTCAAAATCTCTAACCCATTTGTAATCCGTAGTTATAACTTTTAAACCCAAAGCCAAATATTCAAGTAACTTAGTAGAAGTCTGGAGATTGTAAGGATATCTATCGGGTATAAAATTAATCCCGTAAATTGCTTTTGAAGCTATTTCAGGCACCTCAAGATAAGCAACCTTGCCAGTGAACATAATATCTTTATATTTTTTATACTTCTTATAAATTTCATCATCTACATTGCCAATCAATAAAATCTTTCCAATTGGATTTCTGGAAAACTTTTCCAATAATTTATCAATGCCCCGTTCCCTGCTTACAACCCCAATATAGACAAATTCATACTCTTTATCTACAATACCAATTTTATAATTCAAAAATCTTTCATCTATCCCCATATCCCTATAACAATAGTCTATACCATCAGCAAATTTGAAGCCATTTTTTACATTTTCATTTAAAAAAACCCTTAAGTCAGGTTTTGGATTAAACTTTGCTTTAATAAAATTCTTTAATTTAGGCATGCTGCCTGTAGAAAGAGAAGCATATTCATGAACAATTATCTTTTTTTTATTTTTCTCTCCTCCAAATCCCTTAAACTCCCATATAACGTCAAAATCATTTATGTCATAATCATTTTTCAATTTTGAAGAATCATAGGCATTAAAAATTTCGGTATTGTTAAAATATTTAATATAAGCATCTATTTCGGGTAAAAATGCTTTGTCGGTTCTTTTGAAAAGAATTTTCATCATAATTAAATCTTACTCCCAATAAATAATAATATTTATAAAATTTATAAATATAAGGATAGTTATAACAAATACCCAAAAATATAGTAAATAATAATGATAAAAATCCTATTCCTCCTAAGCTAATAACTATTGAATTGGAATTGATTAAAAGCAAAACTACACAACTAACAATTCTTTTCTCTAATCCAAATTTCACTCCCCTATAAACAGAAAAAATTATAATTAATAAATAAACTATAAAAGATAAAATTCCATGCGTCAAAATGTAATCCAAATATAAATTATGAGAACTACTATTAACTAATCCCTCCATATTTAATAATCTCGCTATATCATAGCCATACCCCCAAAAAGGCTCTTGCATTATCAACTTGAATGATGCTCGCCATAAATATTCCCTACCACTTAAAAGATTATGAAGCCTAAAAAACCCTATATCAATTAGATAGTCAACAAAAATATAAAGTGTTAAAATTAAAAAAACTAAATAAATAAATTTTAAAAAGTCAAATTTTCGCTTATAAAAAAACACAAAAACCAAAGTTAAGCATAAACTAATTAAAGCCCCCCTACTACCTGAAAGAATTAAAGCAATTAAGCATATTGTAGCTATAACAATATTTATTAATTTTTTTCTTAACGAAACTAAAAATCCTATCGCACATATAGTTCCAAAATAATTTGGATCAAAAAATATAGAAGCTATTCTAGAATATTCCACTGGTATATAACCCCAAAAATTTCCTCTGACTTTTATTAAAATAGCAATAATAGCAGAAAAACTTATTAAAAACATAATAAACTCTATTTTTTTATATATTTTATTAAAAAATATTATAGGCACAAATAGATAAAACACATAAAAAACAACTATGACAGATATTGTCCTAAAAAATCCCTCATATGTTATAATCCCATATTTTATTGATGTAAAAAAAGCTGATATCAATAGTAATATAGATAAAATATGTACTAATAAATTAGCTTTAAAAACTTTCACCAAAACCCACATAACACTTTTATTTGATATATTTATTAAAAACAAACAACTTCCAATCAGCATTATAAAAATCAAAATATATTCATATGCATTTTTATAAATATTAATCTCATATGCCAAAAAGCTAAGCAAAATAATTATAAGTATAAATATTTCATTTAAATTAACTCTATTTACTAACATGTACTAAAAACACCTTCTTAATCAAAATTATTAGCTAAATAAATTATCAAATTAATTCTATTACTCCAAACTTACAAACAAAAACTTTTTCTTTTTTGCTCCGCAACCTATTTTAATTTATTATTATAAAAATTACTTATTATAAATATTTTTCATATTTTTACTTATAACTTCCAAAGAATACTTATTAATAATCCTCAAATTTTCTTCTCTAAATTTTTTTTGCATTTCAACACTTGAATAAATTCTTTCTATCGCCTCCGCCATCCCCTTCACATCATCTATCCCCACCACAAAACCATTTTTCCCGTTTTTAACCAAATCCC
This sequence comes from Thermosyntropha tengcongensis, assembly GCF_055381335.1. NCBI lineage: Bacteria > Bacillati > Bacillota > Clostridia > Eubacteriales > Syntrophomonadaceae > Thermosyntropha > Thermosyntropha tengcongensis. The sequence continues at coordinate 97,491 of NZ_AP042437.1, read as the reverse complement.
TGTTGCCGCGGCAGTCTGTAACTACCAAAGGAAGCCCTGTTGCCATAGCTTCCATGACATTTACGGGCAAGCCTTCCCTGCGCGAAGCGGAAACTGCTACATCAGCAGTTTTAAGCAATTCAGGGATATCATTTCTATGCCCCAGGAAAAATACATGATTTCCCAAGCCCAGTTTTTTAACTCTTGCTTTATAGGTCTCTTTTTTTTCTCCATCCCCTGCCAGCAAAAGCTTTATTTCCGGTATGCTTTCCTTAAGCTTGGCAACTGCATCGATGATTAAATCCTGATGTTTGTTATTATTCAGTTCCCCCACACATATTAGTATAAAATCCTCCTCCCCAAACCCGTACTCCCTGCGCAGTTTTCGCTTAAGCTCTTCTGTCTGGGGAGTGAATCTGTCAAGGTCGATTCCTACTCCATCAACTTTTTCTATCCTGCCCGCCCTGAATTTTTTTCGCACTGCCAGGCTATAATCTTCATCATTTATGGTAATAAGGCAGTCGGTATATCTTGCCAGCCATTTTTCCACTGGATAGTAAAGGAGCCAGTTTTTTAAAGGGGTACCTTTGTAAAAATGAAAGCCATGGGCAGTATATATAACCCTGGTTCCCCTTTTTCTGGCACTTCTTGCCGCCAATCTGGTTAGAACTCCCCCTACCGGGGTATGGCAGTGGATTATGCGGTAGCTGTTTTCATCAATTATTTTTTTCAGCATCCTGCAGGCTTTTATGTTGCCAATACTCCAGGGAGAGCGGGAAAAAGGGACATTAAATTTTTTGTCTGAATAAGGTATTTCTCTACCTCCAAGGCTGGCCACATGCACCTCAAAGCCCTGTTCTTTGAACCATTTAAGGTAAGGCACATGGAAATGCAGAATATGGCTGTCAACGGTAGCTGTAAAAAGGACTTTATCCATTTTCTTCCTCCATAATTTTTTCTACTCCCTCCCCGCCGCCGCTTCCTCCCCGGCAAGCCCCGGTTTGAACTCCGGCAGCATGACCCGTATAATCTCCCGCACATCGGCATTGTCAAGGAAGATGTTTTTGTTCATGAGCTTTTCGATAGTCTCCAGCACAGGATAGGAGGTATCGTCGGTGCAGACGAATATCCTCTCATGCCGGGTGGCTGACATCCTCTCCCGGTCTGTGAAAAGCTCCTCGTGCAGTTTTTCGCCGGGACGGGGCCCGGTAATCTTTATCTCTATATCTTCACCCGGTTCATAGCCCATGAGTTTTATCATGTCATGAGCGAGGTCAATTATCCTAACCGGCTCTCCCATGTCCAGAACGAAGATTTCGCCTCCCCTGGCCATGGCCCCGGCCTGGATTACCAGCTGTACCGCTTCGGGTATGGTCATGAAGTAGCGGGTCATTTCGGGATGAGTTACGGTAACCGGCCCGCCGTTTTCTATCTGTTTTTTGAAGATAGGCACCACGCTTCCCCGGCTGCCCAGCACATTGCCGAAGCGCACCGCCGCAAAGGAGGTTGCGCTTTTTTCGTTCATCTCTTTTATGATAAGCTCGGCTATCCTCTTGGTGGCCCCCATTACATTGGAGGGGTTTACCGCCTTGTCGGTGGATATGAGGATAAAGGTTTCCGCCTTGTGCCGGCTGGCCGCTTCTGCCATGTTGTAGGTGCCGAATATGTTGTTTTTCAGGGCTTCTACCGGGTGCTTCTCCATCATCGGCACATGCTTGTAGGCTGCGGCATGGAAAACGACCCCGGGCTGCCAGTTTCTGAATACGGCAAATACCCGCTCCCTGTCTTTTATGTCCGCAAGCTCGGTTACAATGTTAAGTTCCGGGAAGTTTTGACGCAGTTCATTTTCAATCTCAAACAGGTTGTTTTCCGCATAGTCAAGGAGTATCAGCCTTTCCGGGGAATAGAGGCTTATCTGACGGCACAGCTCGGAGCCGATAGAGCCCCCTGCACCGCTTACAAGGACGGTTTTCCCCTTGAGATAGGCAGCGATTTCATCCAGGTTGAGCCTTACCGGCTCCCGCTTCAAAAGGTCGTCAAGCTCTATCTCTTTTATGCGGTACCTTCCGCCCAATATGCCCCCTGCCCCCTGGAATATGCGCACCCTGGCCCCGGTATCCCTGCATATTTCATGGATCTCCCTTATCGTTCTTCCCCCGGCGGAGGGCATGGCAATTATTATCTCATCTATGGAGTATTTTTTCACTATCCGGGGGATGCTCTCCCGGGTTCCCAGCACCGGGATACCATGCAGGATGAGCTTCTGCTTCAAGGGGTTATCGTCGATAAACCCGGCTGGTTCCAGGTTGAGGGATTTGTTGTTTAAGATTTCCCTGGCTACCATGGCCCCGGCATCCCCGGCCCCGATGATGAGGACCCGCTTCGGGGAAGCCAGCCTTTCTTTAAGGATTACATCCCTCAGCACCCGCCAGATAAGGCGGGAGGCCCCTATAAAAGCTGCCGTGAAAAACCAGGATAGTATGTAGACACTGCGCGGCAGGGTGGGGAAGTTCAGGGTATATATCATTACGACCATTATCCCGGCCCCTGCCGTGGCTGCTTTTAGAAGGCTGTAGAGCTCGCCCAGGCTCGCATACTGCCACATGCGGTGGTAGATTTTACCCAGGTAAAAACAGATTATATTAACCAGTATGTAGTAGGGGAGAAGGTAGTAAAAGGCATTCATGTACTGAAGGGGTATGTCCCCTTCAAAGCGCAGCAGAAGGGATATGACAAGCGCCAGGCTCATCAATATCCCGTCTATAGTCATCAAGGTTATTATTCTTGCGGTGCTGTTCAATTCTTTTCGCCTGCCTTAAGGTTTTCTCTTTATGAGTTCTTCATACCTCTTGTACATTTCCGGGTTTGCCGCCTTAATCTGCCCGGCCAGGGCCTCTGCTTCCTCCCTGCTTCCGGTCCTGTAGAGGGAGGCGGCGTAGTATACATAAGGTTCCAGCACTTCTGGCGGAGTACCTTTTTGCAAAACAGGATAAAGCCTTATATAGTCAATATAGTATACGGTTCCTTTTCCTATGCTGCCGGTTCCGATATAAAGGTACCTGCTGTCATAACCCGGCTCAATCTTGAGGCCCTGTTTGGCTGCCTGCCAGCCTGTCCAGTTATTTTCCGGGGTATAACGGTAAAAAGCAAAGCTGGTATTTTTAGAGCCGGATTTTCCGCTTATGCTTCCCCAGATACCCAGATAAGGCTCAGTGTCCCCATCGGGATTGGGGACATACTTTTCAACCCGATAGCGGACTTCCAGGATATATTCAGCATTTTCATATACAGGTATTGCGGAAGCCAGATGAAGGACATTGGGCCAACCGCCCAGGTCTTGCTTCGCTTCTATTCTCAGCGCATAGCCGTCAAGGGATCCTTCTTTTTTTACTGCCTTAAGTTTCCATTTCTCATCCTCATGGCCGGTTAATCTGAAATCAGTGTCACTAAACTCGGTTTGCAGCAGGTTAGTGGCAAAAGGTTTAAGTATTTCTTCCGCTTTTTTATATTCTCCCTTTATAAAGCAGGCTTTGGCCACTTCAACAAGCGACTGTCCCTTAAGGTTAAATCTAGGGCCGTCCCAGTAGCCCCGCCTGGTATTTACCTCCTGCTTTTTGGCAAGATAGAGGTCATAGGTGTCTATCATTTCTTCCACCAGTTTCCTGGCTTTCTCCTGATCGCCGTTTTTCTGGTAAAGCTCCATTCCTGCAGCCAGGACTTTTATATTTGTTTCATATACATTTACATCCAGCGGGTTTACTTTTAAGAGTGCTTCTGCCTGCTCCTTTATTATGTCAAAATCTTGGGTCAAACCAGCTGTATTTAAAAGCAATTCCCTTATTTTCGGGTCATACGGCTTAAGCCGCGCTGCCTTTCTTATCATATCCACTGTCTGGTTTAAAGCCTGTCCGGCAAGCGGATGGTTCGCTTCTTTCAGGGCCAGATAGCGCAGGGCATAGGCATAAGCTAGGTCAGTCTTGTATTCAGCACTTAGTGAATTCAAGGCTTCCGCCTTCTCGTAATATTTTAAGGCTTCCTGGTAATATGCGTTTTGTTCTTTTTTGTCAGCAGCTTTGGCCATCTCTCTCAGGTTTTGCGAACCCTGGGCGGCATATTTGAAAGCCGCATAATAGCTGCTGCCGCATACAACAAGCAGCAGAGCTGCCAGACTGGCCAGGGAAATTTGCAATACTCCCCATTTATTTTCTATTTTAAAGTTAAACACAATTTTCTCTTCTGCCTGTGCACTTATAAGGGCAAAAAGGGTCCACAGGATTATGGATAAAGCCCCCAGGGAAAGGTCAAAGTCAATCAGCGCATGCAACCCCAGAGCAGCTGCTGTACTCAAGATTCCCCACAGAACTATCCTTTCCCTCTTTTCCAATCTGCCCTTTAAAATCCGGCAGGAGGCAATAAGAAGCAGAATCCACATGGAGACAAAAGCTAATATGCCGATAGTACCCGCTTCTACCCACACCTGCATGAAGTGGTTGTGCACTTCGGTAGTCCAGATAAGATAGTCCTGGTACTGGTGGTAAAGGGCGTTCCATCCTCCCGCACCGGTACCGTTTACCGGATAATCCTTTACGATTTCCCATGCCCAGCGGTAAAAGTCAGCCCTAGATGTATAACTGTTATCGCTGAAATCTGTAAATCTTTGTATTTCGCAGGCTAAGTTTTCATTTAAGGCTATTTCGCCGGCTATTTTATCCCCGAATAGTGTCCCTCCTGCCCCTCCAGCTAGGATAACAACTGCCAGAGCCAGGATAAGAGCTTTTTTGGTTCCTATTTTATTTTTGACAAAGACAAGGGCTTCCAAAACCAGATAACCGGCCAGTGTAAACAGAAGCCCGGGATAAAGATAGCTGAAGCCTGAAGCTTTGGAAGCTGTAAAAACGGCAAACTGGTTGTAGCTTATGAAAGAGGCAGCAAAAGCAAGGATAAATATAAAAGCAATTTTAAGCTTGGCTGTCAAGCCGGGAACTCCTATAAAGAGCACAGCTACTCCTATCAGGAATATGAGCCAGGCCCCCTTGGAATAGGTGGCCAGGACTACAAATACCATCAAAAAAATGGATAAGGTATATATAAGCCTCTTAAGCCGGTTTTCCGCCAGCAAAAACAATGCCAGGCCTATTACAGTTGTGGTAGCCAGATAAGCTGCTGTAGCATTGGCATACTGCAGGGTGGAATTTATGCTTCTACCGTCAAAAGCCCCGGGATAACCCGAATAGCCGGAAGCAGCCAGTATGCCGATAAGGGCCACCGCTGTTCCGGCCGCAAACATTACCTTTAGAACCAGTTCCTGTTCTTTAAGGCTCTTTACTATATAGATAACTGCCAGGTAGATTACCAGATAGTTTAAAGCCCTTAAAAATCCATAAAAGGCTTCTCCGGGATGTACTGCCCCTATCATGGCTATCAGGTAGGCCAAAGCATAAGCCAGTACCGCCAAATCCAGGGGGTTTTTAAGCAAAAGATAGTCTTTTTCCCTGATTTTAAGAATAATAACCAGGGTTAAAAGAATCCCGCTGAACAGATGGTAGAGGAACATCTCTTCCTTGAAAAAAAGCCCCCGGAAAAAGGGTGGATAAAAGATGAGGACAAGCAGAAATACAAATGCAGCAAGGCTTATATACTTCTGCCAGTCAGTTTTATGGATTGATTCCGTCTTCTTTGCTTTTTTCGCTGCAGTTTCCTTCTTCTTTGCCATTTTCCTCTCCCCCGGGCCACAGAAAAGGTTCCTGTGGCTCTTTTCGCAGTATATTTATAGCTATGCTAGGCTTCCGTTTCTTCTTCTCTCAAATATTCAGCCAGAAACACCCCGAATATGGAGATCATAAGTCCCAGTACACCTGCAACGGCTATGTTAAGCTTCTTGTTCGGCTTTACCGGCACCTCTGGCTCTACAGCCGGAGACAGGATAACAACCCTTTCCTGGTTTTTAAGGAAAGCTTCTCTTATCCTGAGCTCCATCCTTTTGGCTTCTAAAAGGTCTACCGCATCCTTTTTGCGCTGAATCTCCTGCTGCAGTTTCTGATAGGTAAGGTCATAGGTTATCTTTTTTTCCCCGCTCTTTTCTCCCAGGTTTTCTACCTTAAAATCGCGCATCTTTTTCACAGCTAGGTCCAGTTCCTGGTTCGCTAAAGACAGCTGCTCATCCAGGACAGCAAAACTCTGCTCCAGGTTTTTGGCTTCTTTTTCTTTTACATACCAGCTCAGTTCTTCCGCGATATTATTGGCAATGAGGGCTGCCTTTTTCGGATCCTGGTCCTGCACCTTTATAGTTATAAAATTGGTATCTTTGCCTTTTTCTACATTTATTTTGCGGGAAAGCTCATGATAGGTAATATCCAGGTTAAGGTTGGAAATGACCTGGTTTAATATGTACCCGCTCCTGGCTATCTCGCCATACTGACTAATATCTTCTTGGGGCATATATAACGGAGATAAATACAAATCCACTGCCTGGTCTTTTATCCTGCGCACATCGCTTTCTTCCCGCAGGATATATTTCTCTGTATCATAAAGTTCCAATTCCTTATTATTGGCCGAAGTCAAAACTACCTGGGCTTCATATACCGGTTTTAATATAAAAAAGCTTATTATCCCGCTCAGCAGCATAAAGGCTGCCGTAGTAAGGATAATAGTCTTTTTCCATTTTTTAAGGGTATTTATTATATCCCTCAGGTCAATCTCTTCATAGTCGTAATATATTTCCCTTTTTTCACTGCCGTCCACTTCCGCACCATCCTTTTTCAGCTTCAGTTTATGCCTTTTTTAAATTACCTTTTTTTGCAGTTTTTTGTCAATGGTCTGCAAAAGGAAGAGGTAGATTTTTTATCCAGCAGGAACCCGGAAGGTGCGGGAAGGTTCAAACAAAACCTTTTACCCTTCCAGGAACCCTCCCTTTACTTTTATTTTCCCATCCCAGTCCAGGCAAAATTCCCTATCCTTCAGGTTAGAATCGATAACCGTCCCGGGGGCGAAATGGCAGGAAGGGGCAATGATTTTTTGCCCCGGCTTTTGATAAGGTTTCGCATCTTTTTCCTGCGGGTCAGGATATTCCCTCCCGCTTACCAGCTCTATCTCCCCCCTGAATGAAAATTCACGGCTATACGGAAGATGCCCCACCAGCGGGGAGTTTTCATCTATTTCAATTTTATCCGGGTTTTCCCAGGTAAAAGGCGGAAAGTCCCAGTCTATGCCACCTGCTTTATACAGCGCCACTCTGCCAAACCCGTATTTTACCTCTCCCCCCAGGCTAAATTCTTCTATTATATTAAATTCATCTATCCAGATCCCCCGGTCATCTACTTTTAGCCCTTTTAACCGGGCACCAGGTTTTTCTTCCTCACTTACCCAGAAGCATCCAGCCAGCATGGTATCCCGCACCCTGCCGCTCGCGTCCAAAAACTTATCTTTTATGTATTCTATCTCATGATAGCTCCCGCTCCGGGCGGTAAGGCTTCTGTCATCTATAGCCGTGGAAGCCTGGCTTTCCAGGAAGCGGTTTTCAAATTCATAACGGTCGACAAATTTGCCCCCACTTCCATACCGCAGGTATCCACAGGCATAGCCAGGCTGATACAAAGTTTCCCCATCATATATATAAAAATAGGAAAATCTGAAGCGATTTCTGATCTCATTCCCTATCTCCCGATAATCTAAAGCTTCAGGTTCTTCATAAAGCAGCCCGGTTACCTTTTTGGTCAAGGCCCCCCAAAAATTCCTTCCTGGGACATAATGCCTGGTAGGAGCTACCACGGAGCCTTTAGATGGCAGATAGCCTATATGCAGGGGGGACTTAAGTCTGAAAACCAGATTCACCCTGATCCATCTGCTACTCATTTTCTTCCCCCGCCTTCAGGTGATAGAGCAGGTAAGTAAGGGTTCTTTCCAGTATCTTCTTTAAGAAAAAAAGTTTTTCCATATCGCTGGCTATTTCCGCAAGGTTCCGGCAAAAAACATCAAAATCCGCATCGAATTTTGAATCTCCTTTCAGTAAATACATTTTTATCCCTTTCTCATTGAGCAAAGGCAAAATAAGTTCCCGTAACTCCCGCTGTTTGTTCTCCAGCCAGAGAAACATGGCATATACCCCATCTTCGCTCAGTATGCCCAGGCTCCTGCGGACATTGTTCTCAAAACTGGCTTTTTTTAAGCCTTTCTCCTCAATCCTGCAGCAGATTTCCTGGGCATGTTTCATACACAGATAATCAAGGTTGATTACCTCCTGTTTCGGATGACTGCTCATGATTCTTCCCCTCCCCTGCTTTACAACAGTCATTATTTACCATTAGCTCCAGCCGGCCAAAGCCGCGGGTTCCCATTCCGCCAATGCCCAGGGTTTTAAAATAAGATTTTACATTTGCAAGCACATCTTCTAAAGACACAGAACAATCCCCGGTATTTCTCAACCCTTTTTCCATCCCCATCTCCCAGCCCAGAAGTGTCCCCCGGGGTATGGCCTCATAGGTAAAAAGCCCTCCTTCAAGGGCAGCACCTGTTTCCGGATTTATCCTTACTGAAGTGCGTACTTCCAGATGGTCATTGACCACATGGGAAAATATGTTTTCTGGCACTATGACTATTCTTTTTATAAATTTTTCCAGAAAATCCGGCAATTCGATCTCTGAATCTGCTTTTTCTATCTTTACCAGCAGCCAGCCCAGATTTAAAGGCTTATCGCAACTTATACCCATTACCGCATATATCCTGTCATCCGGCAGGTTTGCCGGTTCATTCTGTCCATTTTTTATATATTCAGGCATCCAGTATTCTAAAATATCCCAGGTAGTAATCCATACTGTCCCCCGGTCAGAATAAACCGGGAAAAATATAATCCTCCCATCATAAAACCGCAAAATCCCTTTTTGCTCCTCGTCACCAAAAATAGGCTTTAGTTTCTCCTCTGCTTTTTTTGAATCCCCCCCTGCTTCAGCTTTTTCCTTTTTGCATTCATCATCATGCGCAAGCAGATAGGCTTTATAAAATGCCCTTACTGTCCCGGCTATGGAGGTTCCTGGTATCTTCGGGATATCGGTAGCTGGTTCCCTCACGATAGTATTGTCCACCCTCCCCAGACGATAGCCGCCCGCTCCTATATGCAGAGGATCCAGGGCATACGCATAAACTTTCAGCAAATCAGCTTTCATCTGCTTTTACCCCTTTCTTATATCTTCAAAATATGCTTAAAAAGGACTACCGCATCAAACAGCATGCCATTTACCGCGCTTTTTACAAGCCAATCCTTCTTTTCCTCCTCCAGTACCTTCCAGCTGGCCCCTCCGGCATCTTTTAAAACCGCCCTCGCCATCTTTTCCAGCACTTCTTTCTTGCCTTTTTCTTCTACCATTTCCCATCTTTTTACCTTTTCCATAAGCATTTCTTCGATAAAAGCTATCTGCCGGCGGGAAAAACAGCTGGATAAAATATCCCACAGGCAGCAGAGTTCAGGAATCTGAAAACTGTAATAAGGCCGGCCGGAAAGCATTTCATATATTTTGTCCCCTCTTTTTATTCCCTTATAGCATATCCGGTAGCGGTCAGCATTGCCTCCCAGATATTCAAAATCGAAATAGCCAGGATAGAGGCAGAATTTTTTCCCTGCAGATAAAGGCTGCAGCTCATCCAGCATATATCCCATATATCTGTTTTCATCCGAACAACATCTTACAGGATAAAATCCGTAATAGCTGTCAGTGCGCATGCCGGTTATATCCCACCATGGATAAAGCGACCGGTCTTTTCCAAAATCGTTTTTGTTTAACATGCGCTTTTCCGCATCCAGCAGCACATAAAGCGGGAATTTCCTTCCTGTTACCAGGAGTTTTACATTAAAAGGGAGTTTTCCTGCAACTTTTTCAAAGCGCACAGCATAGAGCTTATAAACTTTTTCTATAATATCCATGGCATCCCGGGCAGGAACCAGCAAGCGGAACTGGACGGGAGAACGGTCAAGCTGAATAAAAGGGTAATAAAGTTCGCAACTATCCCTGCTGAAATCAAATTCTATGTTCCCTTTAAACAGATTTTTCCCCTCAAGTAGATTCTTCTGCGGGTCTTCCTCACTTGCCAGGTAAGCAAACCCTTTTTTTAAAGCATTTTTAACCGCTTCTGCCCCTTTATGCTCTCCATGCCTGAACTTTTCCAGGGACTCTATGGTGTAAAAGCAGCCTTCCCCGTCGTAAAAAACCAGCAGGGTGTCAGGCATGAGCAAGTCTGATTTTATGATAAAAGGCCCCCTTCTCAAACAACCAGCCAGATTCAGACATCCAGCTGCACCTGAAGCATCTTTGATATTAAATTTTAACCTTTCCCATTTGTGGTAATAAATACTTTCCTTAAGCTCTTTTACAACCAGGTCAAAAAATTCAGCAGTTTCTTTCCATATCCGGTACAGCCTGGCTGGAGAAGGATTCTGGGTCAAAAGGAAAGCAGCCAGGCTCTTCTCATTAAAGGCCAGGGGCTGCACCTTGGATTCCAGGTTATCAAGGGTTTCAGCCAGGTTTTGTTTTCCTATTCTGACATCTTCAAAAAAACCGCTTAAAATTTCAGCGGCCTTTTCCCCGTCTTCCCCTTCATTATCCCTGTTAGCTATTACAAACTTCAGCGTTTCGTGAATATATGACACTGCTCCCGCATAACCAGCGTAACCATCCTTTATCCTATATTTTAAGCCTTTTCCCTCCTCCATTAAATCTTTTAAAGTCTGGCTGTACAGGGTGCCCAGCATGCTTCCGTCCAGCCACCTGTCCAGGTTAAAGCCAAAGGATATCAAGGCTATCCGGTTGTTCGCATCAGCCGCTTCCGTAACCCATATGGTATCTTCCCTGTTTTCAAGCCATTCCGCAAGCCTTCCCCGGGTTCTCTCCCCACACACTTCACACGCCTCTTCATTCCCCTTGCGCACCCTTATCCTGCACTGCGGGCAAATCTCGCCGCCTATCCCCGCTGTAAAAATATCACGGCTGCCAGATAAAGGTTCTGCTTTGCGCTCTGCTGAGCTGCCATCGCTAATAAAAAGCCGGGGAGTTAAAGCCGGCAGTTCCAGATAATTTCTCGCATAATTCAGCTCTTCACTTATAAAAAGCAGGGTTTCCCCTTCACGGCTCAATGTAAAAAAAGGCCACAGTTCAAAGCCGCTCTCTTCCATTATTATGTCCAGCGCCTCTTTTGCACAGGCTCTGGCCAACTCGCAAGCCTTTTCCTCTCCCAGGCCCGGAAAAGTAAAACACATGCCGTTTAAATCCTCATAAACCGCATTCCCCAGCGGCACCTCAACCTCCAGCTTTTCCCGCAGCTTTTCCTTAACAGCCTCAATAACCCTTATCCTTGCTTTTATATCAGCCACTTTGCGCCCCCGGTTTATGAAACCGCTTCCGTTCCAGAACACCCCAAAAATCCTCCATCTGATATCCCTTTCCGATATACCCGGCTCAAGTATTTTCTGAACCAGGGAAGACTTAAAAAGCGATGCCGCCGTATACGAATGATCCCAGAGGGTAACATCATTAGCAGGTATTCTCGTCTCACCAGGGGCATGGGAAAAATAAGCCTCCAGGAACTGCAAAAAATCTTTCCGAAAGCCGCCCCATCTGCAGCTGCTTCCGCTCTTATGCCAGTTAATAAGGTAACCCTTTAAATTTTCCTGCAGTTCAGCGAACATGCCCGCCAGCTTGTAAAAATCAATCTTCTCTTTAGGATAGCCGAAAGGGCTGCTGATAAATGTCCCGTCCCGGGACTGCTTTTTCCTCACTATCCCTTTGTCATCAGCTGAATCTTTCCGGTCGCATTTAACAAAAGCTTTAAGCAAAAAGCCCTTCGCTTTATTACTTCTATGATGTTTCGTTATAATATCATAAACAGCAAGCCTTTCCCCTTCTTCCTCTTCTATCACCAGAGACTTAAAAATATCCACAAGCTCAGGGTCTACAAATTCGTCTATAGCGGTATGCTCGTGGTATTTTTGCCTGTTATCATTTTCCCGGGATTGCTTGAGCACAAAATCCGGATGCATCTTCCCCAGATCATGCAAAACAGCCCCTATTTCACCCGTTAATATCCTGTTTCGGTTCCTGGCAATTTTTTCATACAGTCCTGGCATTTTTAACCCTCTCCTTCCCGGAAATCAGAACTATTTTACCTTTTTTTACATATTTTTTTAATCCCGGCTGCCCGTTTTGGTGTCTCCGCATATAGAACAGAAAAAAAACTTTTTTTATTTTCCGGGAAAACCTTTACATCTTTCTCAGACAGCTTTTCTATCGTCCCAAACCCCAGCTTATTCTTGGCCGAAAAGCCGTACTTATAAAACATGTTCTGTAAAGCCAAAGCCAAAAATTCCAGGTCTTCTTTTTGCTCTTTCTCCTCCGCAGCAAGGCAAGGGAAATACAGGAGGCAAAAAACGCCTTTGCTCCCTTTCTTTAACACTTCGAAACTTAAGGGTCCCCGCGCTGATACACGGCTGTCTCTTTTTAAAGGGTTTATAATGAAGGTTCCAGTATCAGAATCTTCAGTATCAGGATCCTCAGGCAAAATCCTGTTCTGGCCATTTTTACATCTTTTTTCTAATCCAGACCCCGCAGTCGCAGAGAAAAAAGTAGTATAGAAATAAAGCCTTCCCTGTTTTCCCTCTTCCTGTGGCTCATTTCCCCACAGCCTGGTTATAATAGCTTTCTTTTTCTCTTCCTCCCCATATTCCACATGCCTGGCTGCCCACCTCAAATAGCCTTTCCAGCTGGTCGAAGCAATAATTGGCCATTTTGTCAAGCTATCCCTTCGCAAAGGATTCTCACATATACCGCCATTTTTTATAATAAGAGTATCCTGCTCCCTGCTGAAATAAGGCCTCTTCAGGGTAAAGTGGATTTTTAGCAGCACAGTATCCGAAGGCAGGCACGCAAGGTCCTCCTTCCGGGGGTAAAAAATATCCACATCATTTTCTTTAAAATCCTTCTTTATATTTTTAAAAATATTTTCTTTTTCGTTTAAAGAAGCCAGCTTCCCTATATTATCCCCTGCCCTGGAAAGATAAAAATCAAAACATCTCCCCTCAGTCATATATACCACTCCTCAAATCCAGGAAGTCCTCCGGTGCAGGCTCCCACTTTTCCCAGATTTTGCCCACCAAAACCGGGCTTTCTGACAAACCAAAAGCATCTTTCCAGAACTCTTCGCTCTTCAGGTTTGTGCGCAGCCTGTCTTTTACTTCATCCCTGGTTACTCCCATATCAGCAGGCATCGCAGGCAGCCATCCCCACACCTTCAGCTCCCATTCCGCCTGCCTGTCTCTTAAGAAAGCGTTTTTGTTATAGAGATGGGACACAAAAATGCAGGAGCCTTTCTGCTGTTTTTTATCAGCTATTCCCAGCAAATAATGCCGCAACTTCTTTTCGCCATTATCTTCATCCCGAAACAAATCGCGGATTTTTCTCCGCACCCATGGGGAAACAGGCAGATAAGGTAAAGAGGCAAATATTTTATCAAACTCTTCTTCCAGAGGCCTTCCTTCATTAATTACCTTATAAAGCTGCTTGCGCAGCACTTTTTTTACATCTTCTACCCCTTCTGGCTTCCAGGGTATGCGGTAAAAGAAAAATTTGTCCGCTGAAGGCAAAGCCTGCTGCCTTTCCCCTCCTGCTGAATCTTTTTCTTCCGCAGGCTTTAAAGCTGCTTTATCTATGTACAGATTCTGAAAAATACTCTCTTTATCTTCAATAAAAACTATACCAAACCCTTTCTGCACTTTAGCTCCCAGCCCCCAGCTGGACGCCAGCAGAACCAGCAATTTTAATAAATCCGCATACGGTTTTTCAGTTAAAAAAATCAGCCTGTGCCTGCCCAGCAGCCCCCCTCCGTCTTTCCAACCTGTTTTGCCCAGAGGATATAACCGGGCATTTTCAGCTGTCCTTGCTGATACCAGCGGAGCATAACCATAACAACAGTTCTGCACCTCCTCAATATGCAAAATAAAACGCCCCCGCCAGCCATTACAGCCAAACAGCTGGCAGGCTGCGCAGCGCTTTTTCCCCCGGCAGTTCATATTTCCGGCATCTGTCACTGCTGGACCGCATGCCATCATTCCCATACCTCTGAGCAGCGCTTCATACCACCAGCGCAAACTGCCTATCACCCCGCTCGGCCTCAGCTCCTCTGAAAACCCATTTTCATTGCCCGTAAAAAGAGGGGTTAAAGGTTTTATTGTCACAGCAAACTCATCTTTCATCTTTTTCCCTTCTTTCCTTACGTTCTTGCCGCCATCAAAAAATATGGCCGTAAAAGCCTGAAATACCCATTAACCGCCCTTTTTTACAAAATAACACAAAAACCTTTTCTATTTACCAGTTTCTTAATACAAAAAACTGCTCTTTTTCGACTTAAAGGTAAAATTAGCCCTGTAAAAAAGTTAACGGGCCAGGGAAATCCCTGGCCCGTTTATCAGTATCATAATGCCAGCTGTTTATAATTGAAATGTCCCCAGTATTAATATCTTCAAAAATAAAATCCTCCATAAATAATTTATCTCCCCAAATTTATAACTTAACTGGTTTTGTCTAATCTATTTTAATCTAGATAAGAATTCCGTATTTTTTCTATTATTTTTTTATTTTCGCAATTAAAAGCATCCCCGAACTGGGAAACTGAAGTTTCTCCTTCCCGGCTTACTGTAACGGATAAAATTGAACTTATGAAAACACCTATGTAAATCACGCTCGAAAATAAAATAATTAATGTAGCTATTTTGCTCTTTAAACTGTTCGGCTCTAAATAAAAAGTATCCGTACTCAAAAAAGTCCCCAAGGTAAAATACAATAAGTCCATAATGTTTATATTCCTTGCCATATTATTCTCAAACACAAAAGCTATATGTTCAGAAGAATAACATACCCACACTTCAAAAAAACAACAAGTTACCAACAACACCAACCACCATATTGCCTCTTGCCAAATTTTTCGTTCTAACATATTTGTTGTTTTAAAAGGGTTTCCACTAATTATAACCCTAAACATGCATTTCCAAATAAGTACATTGGAAGATAAAAAAACAACAAAAAATAATATGAGAACATTTTCACTGATTTTAATATTAAAATAATTTTTTACGGCATAAAAATAAAATAAAAAACCTGAAGAAATTAAAGTAGTAAATACAATTATGGATTCAGTAGCAAATTCATTTTTATGTTCATCTATAAAATCAAAAATCTTTGTAAGAAGCTTATATACTAAAACTAATAGAATCAAAAAAATTAAACCGCTTAATAACAGCGCAATAAAGAATAGGTAAAAAATTGAAATATTACACAAATTTATTAGGGCGAAAAGCATCGTTAAAAAAAATAAAAAAAATACGCCAACATACACAATCCTACTATACCAAGGCATTTCATGAAAAATAATCTTTATATATTCTTTAAAGTCAATAAAAAATTTTTTAAGTATATTTTTATCTCCATTTTTCATTTCCCGCAATTTATTTAAAAACCATAAAACAGATTCTATGCCAATAAGTACCAAAAAACTTAAAAAAATCAAAGCATACAAAAGAACTGGTAAAATTATATTAAATAAATCAAACCCACCCATGCCGAACTCTGCTTTCCTCCCTTAACATCTACAAACGCCCCTTGAGCCTTTCCCGCAAATCTTCCGGGATAACTGCGATTTTGGCTGGATAAAGCTTCCCTTTGTCCCTGCCTATGGCTATAAGCCCTTTTAGCCACAGCCGCCCCAGAGGCGAAATAGAAGGTATGTTTTCTTCCGCGTAGGAATCCCCGCAGGTGCTGTAGCCGTATCCTTTTTCCAAATCCAGAACAGGCATCAGGCAGCCGCTTTCCAGAAGCAGCTTCAGGATTTTTTTCTCATTGGCGTCCAGTTTCTTTAAAACCCTGTCCAGGCCTTCTTCGCTGGCAAGCAGGTTTTCCAGGTCTTTCTGCCTCTCTTCCCTTCTCCCTTTAACCGGCAGCTCATTCAGGATGCAGGCTGTCCTTGTCCACTCATAGGGCATATTGCGGTAGATTTTTTTTACAGTTATCCTGCCGGTTAAAAACCTGTCTTCCACCTGCCTTCTTCCCTCTTCCCGCATGGAAAAAATCATTCCATATGAAACTTCGCCATCTTCCCCTTGAGGGCCGTAAAGTTTAAAATCAGGGAATACGCTTGCTGGATCATAGTCATAATAATCGCGATAAAGCTCTTCCAGTTTCCGGTTTTTCCTGCCTGTTTCACGGGTAATATCTATAAGTTCTTCTAATATAAACAAAGAAAATTCTTCCAAAAGGGAAAAGGAGGCGCCGTCTTCTTCCAGGAACAGCAGGAATTCTTGCATTTTTTCCAAATCCTGAGCTATGCCGGGATACTTTCCTTTTATATGGGGAATAAGGGCAACCAGCCTGGGAGTAAGGGCAGCAGGAGGCCAGCTGCCTTTACACGGAAATATCTTATATTCTTCTTCTATCTCTTTTAAAACCGGAGCCAGCATCTGGCTTAAACCCTTCTGGCTCTGAATTAGCCCATAAAACTCCTGGGCCCAGGGATGGGGAGTATATTTAAGGTTTTTCAATATTTCTTTCCTGGCCTCTTTTATCCGGGAATCAGGCTCGAAAAGGAAAGCCAGAAGCAGAATGCGGAAAGTTCCGTCATCTAAAAACCTGGCATTTAACAGCGGATTTTTTATATATTTCATTAGCATCTCTCTATAATGAACATCGAAAATATCCGGCAGGTATCTCATCTTAAAAGGTTTGATAACCCCCTGCCCTATCATTTCTACTACCTGGGGCAAAGAATTAAAAATATCATCTCCTGCTGCCAGTTTTTTGAAAGCCCTGGCTGCTTGCGCATACTTTCCGGTATTGAAAAGGGCTGTTGCCCTGAAATAATCCAGCAATTCAAAATGGGGAAGCAGCCGGGAAAGGCTGCCGGATAGCTCATATATATCCCTGTGCCTTTCTTCGTCTTCCAGGACAGCCAGAATGAGCAGCACAGCTTTAACAGCAAACAGCCATACCTTGTTATCCTCTTCCATCCTGTCTATCTGCGGGTTTTCTTTGGCAAATCGAAGAAGGTCAAATACAGCTGTCTGCAGATATTTTTCCTTTTCTTTTTCTCTTCTCCAGCTTCTCATAATAAAAGCAGCCAGAGCAAAGGAGAAGGGCCGGGGGCGCAGGCTTTCATCTTCCAGGTTAGGTTTTATCTTCTCCCAGACCGCTTTCAAATCCCCTTTTTCCATCAGCAAAACAGCCGCTTCCTCCCGGTAGGATGCTGCCTCTTCTGGAAGCATAGCCATCTCTATCATATCCTGCTGTATAAAAATTCCTTCCCCTCTCTTCTTTCCTTTTCCCACTAAAAATCCTCCTTGCTCAAGTCCGCCATGGGGAGAGTCCTTTCACCTCCCCATGGGAATCATACTAAGCGCCTTTTTATTTATTTTTACCCCTTACCTTCTTCTCGACCTCATGTACTGGTCTACCCCTTCCGCTATGGCTTCCCCCGCGCGCCTTTTGAAGTCGTCGCTTCCAAGCAGCATCTCTTCTTCCGGATTGCTTATAAAGGCTACCTCGCAGAGGATAGACGGCATGTTGGTATTGCGCAAAACAGAAAAGTTGGCCTGTTTTACCCCCCGGTTGGGACGACCCAGGTACCTTACCAGGGAATTCTGGACAAAGGTAGCCAGATCTTCCCGCTCATCCTTCTGGATGAAGAGATGAGGGCGGTCAGATGGGGCATAGAAATAAGTCTCCGTCCCGGAAGCAGCCCGGTTGGTGCTGGAGTTGTTGTGGATGCTCACAAACACTGCGGCATTAAGGGCATTGGCCATGGCTGCCCGCTCTTCCAGGCTTACAAAGCTGTCATCAGTGCGGGTAAATTCCACCTGGTAGCCCCTGCTCCTCAATATGCGGCCTGCTTCCAGAGCTATTTCCAAGTTAGGTATTTTTTCCATATAGCCGTTTGCACTTATGGCACCGGTTTCTTTCCCCCCGTGTCCGGGGTCAATGACGATGAGGTTCTGGTTGCGCTGCGGCACCTGGTCCCTGCCGGCAATCATCACGGCAAGTATGCTGCCGTCCCCGCTCCTTCCGGTGCTGGAGCCCCCTATGCCGCTCGTGTAAATCACAGCGGTTGTGCCGCCGCTCTCTTCGCTGAAGGCTGCCTTTTCTATCACTTTTCCGCTGAATGTATATTCTTTTTGGGCCCTTCCCAGGATTACATCCTTCATCTTTATTTCTATCCTGTCCCCGCTTATCTGCCTGGTATATTCAGCAGGGGTAAGGGTAGTTATAAGGAGCCGTTCCCCGTAGGTGCCGAATTCTTTCTTCTCCACCCACATTATGAAGTTGGGGATTTTTATAACCTGCGCCTTTCCGTCATTTTCGGCATAGGTGCGGTATTCCACCCCGTAGGGGATGGTAACCCTGATAACCGCCTGGTTGTTTTCATTAACCCCTTTTGCTTCCAGAAGCTCATAGCCGATTTTTTCCTTTATGTAATTAAGGCCTTTAAGTTCCATGTCCGGAAAGGTATAGGTAAGGTTGTTGCCGCTCTTTTCTATAAGCGGCTCAACCCTCCTGCTGGTTTCTATTTTTACGGTTATCCCGGTAGCATCAAGGAAGCGGGAGAGCTTAACTTCATTATCTTTTAAAGCTTCCGGCTTATCCGGCTGGCTGATGGCGCCGCTGTCCGGCTGGCTTATGACATCCGTGTTTTCCGGGCTTTCTTCCCTGCCAGACGCGGGATTATTCCCGTTTGCAGCTTCCCATACCGGTTCCACTACCCAGGAAGCCACCCACAGGGTTCTTCCTCCCCGGCTCACCTGATACCAGCCGTCCCGGGAAGCGATAACTGGCATTACTTCCCCGGCTGCTGCCTGTTCTGCCACGCTAAAGCCTGTACCAGCCCCGGTGCGCAGGTTGGTGAGGGAAGTGGTCCTGATATAGGGGGGAGGGCCGGAAGCTGTGTTTTCTGCCGGAGGGGATGTAATCCTTACCGTCCGGGCAGCTGCATCCCATTCTACCTTTCCCCCGAAAGCTTCCCCCACAAAGCGTAAGGGTACCAGGGTGCGGTTTTTTACAATTTTCGCCGGCACATCCAGATTTACGATTTTGCCGTTTACGGTAGGCTGGGTGGAACCTATTTTCATGACAACCGTGGTGTTCCCCCGGATGGCTGTAACCGTCCGGGTAGACGGCTGCCAGTCAACTCTGGCCCCCATGGCTTCAAAGATAGCGCGCAGGGGAACCAGGGTGCGACCGCTGTCGATTACAGGCTCCACATCAAACGCAAGCTGCCTTCCGTCCAGGTATACCCGGATAGGGGGCAGGCTTCCGGTATTCCCCGCAGAAGGGGAAGGGCTGCCGGATGCCGGGTTTTCAGCTTTTTCAGTTCCAGCTATTTTTTCCCCCAGGAAAGATGCGATATAGGCGGTATTCCCGTTTTTATCCCTTATCCTGTACCATCCGTCAAGCTCTTCCAGTATGGGAAACACCTCGCCTTTTAAAGCCTGTCCGGCCAGGCTGTAGTTCGTCCCGGGGCCGGTCCTCAGGTTGGCGCTGCCAGCAGTAACCTTAAAGCTTAAAGCAGGCTGGCTGGAGGTGAAAGCCAGAAGGTCGCTCTTTATCCAGCCGCTTATATTCTTAAACTGGACTTCGGTCCAGCCGTTTAAGGTTTGTCCGGTTTCCACTTCCGTATCCTTGTAGACATTGCCGATGATGTCGTAGCTTGTTCCCGGCCCGGAGCGTATATTTACCACGCTATCCTTTACTTTAGCCTTTCCGGCCAGGGCAGGGCAGGGAAGCGCGAAAACCAGCAGGCTGGCACTGATGAAGAGGAATAAGGCCAGAAGAATATGTATCTTATGCAGGCTGCGATTAAGGCTGAATCTCAAGTTATCTCTCCCCTCTTTAGTTTTACATTTTTTCTACTTACTGGCTTGGTTTCTCTTTTTCGACACCTTGAAGGCTATATCCTTCCCTTTTCGGCAAAATGTTTCTATAAATATTATAAGCGGGAAAAAGGCTTTTCCTTTCACTTTTACCCTGATAAAAATAAAGCAGCTGCCCTCAGGGCAGCAGCCTGCAAAAACCTGAAAGATAGGTGTCCCGCAGCTTCTTATGTTTGGCGCAGGTTTTTTTCTATCTTTTCAATAAGGCTGCGGTAGCTCATTTCATAGTATATTTTCATATCTTCATACTCAAAAACTGCTTTTTTAAGGAAGCTTATCCGGCAATCCCTATCCCGTTCCCAGACGAGCAGCCCATTTCTTATGACTTCTATTCTTAAAAGGGGAGAAGCCCCGTTTAATATGGCTACATCTGCTTCTATGCCTGCTATATCCGTAAGCTCCCGCTTAAGGGTAAGGTATTCCATGCTTTCTATTTTCCCATCCGCCAGAAAGACAGCTATATCCAGATCGTTATACTTCTCCTTTTCTATAAAAGAGCCAAAAATATAGGCAAAAAGTATATCCGGCCTATTTTTCAGATATTCGGTTATATTTTCTATAATCATTTTTTTATCCATAAAACCATCTCTTTTCCCGGGAATTATAGAAAATTACGGTGGACAAGCGCGATAAACCTCTCAAAATCCTTCAGGCTGCCATTCATTACATCACAGACAATTTTTTTATCCAGGTTTATATATTCATGAGCCAGGATATTGCGAAAGCCTACCATATTCTTATAAATAACCAGGTCATTTTTTGATATATACCCTTCCCTGTGCAGAATTTCAAATGCCCTGTACATGCTGTCCGGGCTCCCCAGATTCTCATCTGCCACTATGTACACGGCAATATCTGTCATTATATTTATGGCATTAAATTAAATTATATTCCACCACATCCTGTGCCACATCATCGGCCAAAAATTCCTCCAGAGAAAGGTGCCGTTACCTCTGAAGTTTAGTAAGGCAAACATACACCTTTTCCAGCCTTTTTTTGATAACCTCCGGTTTTACCACTCCAAACATTCCCTTCCCTATAAATATATTATTACAATTATTTTATTCCCCTCTCCCTTTTTCCTCACCCGCGGAAAGGATTTCTGCCTTCATTTTTTCTATCTTACTATCTACATTGTTCCGGCCGAGCACTATCCCGAAACCGCCTGGCATGTTTTTATCCTCTATCCCCATTATCCTGCAGGCGATAAAAGTCCCCACATGCGGGTAAAAATGGCTTGCGTCATAGTAGTTGTCGAGGTTTAAAGTTACCGGATTGGGATACATGAAGTGGTAAACCTCCCCGAAAACCTCCACATTTTCTTTAAGCCACCTCTCATAGTAGGGCATGAGGCCTTCTTCAGCCAGAAGCTGCATGAGGGGCAGGGATTCCGGGGTGGTAAAAACTATAAACCTGGTATGGGGGTTAGCCTTTTTAAGCTTTTCAAAAAGCCCTTTATATGAAACATATTCATAATCCCGGTACAGCTTATCCCGGTAAATAGAAAGGGCATTGTCTATTTTTTTATCCCTTTCTTCTTTCGCAAGCGGCAGCAGGTGCTTTACATTGTGCCGGTCATAAAAATACTCCATCGGGATCCCTCCCCGGGAAGCCCTGAAGTTTTTGAGGGCCAGCTTGCAGGTGTCGTAGGAAAAAAGCACCTTGTAGCGGTAGTTAAAGCTTCTGGCCTTTCCTATATAAAAACGGGGCTCCTTTATGGGAGAGGGAAGCTCCTTGTTCCGGTTGGTGGTCCAGAAGTCAAGGCCTATTATGATACAGTCAAAATCCCTCCCGTTTCGCTTTTTGGCATACTCTATATAGTCATAATATTCTTCCGGCAGCATGTTGCTCACCGCATAGTTGTAAACCTTAAGCCCCCTGAAGTCATGCTGGTTTATGTAGGTAACCCGGCTGCTTCCCAGGAGCAGGGCATCATAGGAAAAGGGGCGGAAAGTCACATAATTGGTCTTCTGCGCCCTTTCATCATAGGCCACCTGCACCTGGTTGTATTTATGGTCAGGGGAAAAACACCAGTGCGGGTCGATATACCAGTTAAAAGCCCCTATAAGGAGCAGGGAAAAAAGGATAAGAAACAGGGTGCTGAAAAACCAGGATTTATATGACATAAATAAACTGACTCCTCCTTGCAGAACATATAACGGCAGCCATCCATATAATAATGCATATAAAGCCATATAGCAAATAAAAGCCAAAAATAATGCTTTCAGTTTAATTGACATCGAAAAGCCCAGTGTATATATTTAGTATATACAAGTTTTTCAAAAGAGGTGGCCACATGTTTACCAGTATCCAAAAATGGGGTAACAGCCAGGGAATACGGATACCAAAATCTATCCTTAAAGAAGTGGGGCTCAAGGAAAATGATCAGGTAGAGATTAAAGTCAAAGACGGCGGATTATTTATAGCCCCGGTAAAAAAGCATAAGACCCTGCAGGAAAGGATAGCAGAATATCAGGGGGACTATCAGTGTCAGGAGTGGGACACCGGAAAGCCCCAGGGGAATGAGGTGTGGTAATGAACTATACAGCAGAACAGGGGGATATAATAATACTGGACTTTAACCCCCAAACAGGCCACGAGCAAAAAGGCAGAAGGCCTGCTCTGGTTGTCAGCAATAAAATTTTCAACCAGTTTACCCATCTGGCTCTGGTCTGTCCCATAACTAACACCAAAAAAGGCTTTCCCCTTCATGTTCCCCTGGACAACCGCACCAAAACAACCGGGGTTATCATGTGTGAACAGATTAAATCTCTGGATATCAATGCCCGCAATGCTTCCTTTGTCGAAAAAATCCCCCCGGACATCCTGGAAGAAGTGCTGGATATTATAACCGGATTTATGGAAGGGTGAAACAGGGAAGCGAAACAGGGGACGGTTCTCAGCGAAACAGGGGACGGTTCTCTGTTTCACTAAAGTGAAACAGAGAACCGTCCCCTGTTTCCGTCCCCTGTTTCGCCGCGTTCCCTGTTTCGCTCGCTCTGTTTCGCTGTTCAGAAGTTGAAGTAGAGGAACTGGGTGACATTGGTAAGGTGGATGATGCTTACAAAGGCTAGAAAGCCTATTGCCACTGCATAAATAAGGCCAGGCCGGAAGCTGTCCTTCAGCTCCACTGAATTGCGGCAGGCCAGGACAGCGACAAGGGCAAGGATTATATATACAACTGCTTCCATGGTATTCTGCAGGGTAAAGCTGCCGTAGGGGTAGGGCAGTTTATCCAGCAGGGCTATTTTCCCTTCCAGGTTGGCAGGAAGGACTACCCCGTTCAGGCCCAGCATGCCTTTTAAGACCTTTAAGGCATCCTCCCAGGTTTTAGCCCGGAAAAATACCCAGGCGGCATTGACAAAGTTGAAGGTTATAAGCCAGGCCAGAAAACGGGGCATTTTTATGCCGGTTTTTTTCCAGAGCCGGTGGATGATTAAAGCCAGCCCGTGCAGAAAACCCCAGAAGACAAAATTCCAGCCGGCTCCGTGCCACAGCCCGCCGATAAGGAAGGTTGCCATCAGGTTGCGGCAGGTTATAAGCTCCCCCCGCCGGTTTCCCCCCAGTGGGATATAGATGTAGTCCCGCAAAAAGCGGCTAAGGGTCATATGCCACCTTCGCCAGAAATCCTGGATATTAAGCGCCTTATACGGTGAATTGAAGTTCAGGGGCAGTTTTATGTTGAAAAAGAGCGCCGCTCCGATAGCCATATCGGTATAGCCGCTGAAGTCAAAGTAGAGCTGGAAGGTATAGGAAAGGGAAGTAACCCAGGCTTCAAAAAAGGTGAGACGGGATATCCCGTCAAACCCCCAGTTAGCCCAGTAGGCAAAGGTGTCGGCCACCATCACTTTCTTGAAAAGGCCGATGCTGAATATGAAAAGCCCCCTGGCCATATTTTCATATTTTATACGCTGGTTTCCCCTGTCCCGGAACTGGGGCATCATCTCCCTGTGGTGCACGATAGGGCCAGCTATGAGCTGGGGAAAAAAGGTTATAAAAAGGGCATAGTTCAAAAGGTCGTACTCCCTGGCTTCTCCCCGGTAAGCGTCAACGATATAGGCAATCTGCTGGAAAGTAAAAAAGCTTATGGCCAGGGGAAGCGCGATGTTCAGAAGAGAGATGCCGGTTTTAAGGAGATAGTTTATATTGCCTATAAAAAAATCGGCATACTTGTAGTAGCCTAAAAGGCCGATGTTAAAAAAAAGCCCTGCCAGGAGGAAAAAGCGGGCCTTTCCTTTATCCCTTTCCGCCATCTCCCCTATTTTCCTTCCCAGGGCATAGTTTACCCCCAGGGAAAGCAGGATAAGGGGCAGGTATTTTATGTTCCAGTAGCTGTAGAAAAAGAGGGAAGCCAGAACCAGCCACAGT
The DNA here is from genome assembly GCF_055381335.1 of Thermosyntropha tengcongensis. Taxonomy (NCBI): domain Bacteria; kingdom Bacillati; phylum Bacillota; class Clostridia; order Eubacteriales; family Syntrophomonadaceae; genus Thermosyntropha; species Thermosyntropha tengcongensis. The sequence continues at coordinate 73,199 of NZ_AP042437.1, read as the reverse complement.
TTGGCCCCGTTCTCATGCCTTCTGGCCAGCAAAAAATATCCGGCAAAAGCTGCCGGTAAAAATGCAAATATATATACATAAGAGTTGAAAAGCACCTAAACATTCTCTCCCTTCCTGAAACACAGGGACGGTTCTCTGTTTCAAAATGAAACAGAGAACCGTCCCCGCGTTTCACCTTTTATAGATAGCCGTCGCTGCCGGTGAACTGCGGGGTATAGGAGGAATAAGGGCCGCCAGCAGCACCGGCACTGTGTCCCGGGCTGGGCAGATTTTTCCTCTGTTCTTCCGGTGAATCCTTTTTAATTTTATCCGGGCGGCTGGCCACCTTGCCGGCTGAAGTGTAGAACCCGGCCGGCGGTTCGCTCACCACGGCCATGGTTTCCCCGGCAAAAAGCCTGTCCAGGATGCCGCCTATCAGCTTTTTGTCCGGAATCCAGTAGCTGGCCACCATTACCCCATAGCTGTTGTACTCATCATAAAAGTACCCCGGCAGGGTCTGGGTGATGATGGAATCGGCCGTAAAGCCGGGAGCCCAGCTGGCAATCCTTAACATATCCGTTATGCCCATATCGGTTTCCACATATTTGTTGGCCTGTTTGACAAGGGCAGGCAATTTGGCTATCGTCTTCGGTTTTAATATCTCATCGGCCAGGGCGCGGATAAATTTCTGCTGCATTTCGGTGCGGGCAATATCCCCCTGGATATAGCCCCGGTAGCGGACAAAAGCCAGGGCCTGCCGCCCGTTTAGCCTCTGCAGCCCTGGATACAGGTTGATATCCTCGCTCGGCTTATACATGCGCTGGGGCACATCTATGGTAACCCCGCCCAGGGTATCGATGATTTCCTTGAAACCGTTGAAGTCAACTGCCACATAGTAGTCTATATCTACCCCTAAAAGCTTTTCCACCGTCCTTACCGCATAGGAAGGCCCGCCTACCATGTTGGCGGCGCATATTTTGTCAACCGGGCTTCCCTTTATTTCCACCCTGGTATCGCGCGGTATGGAAAGTATGACCGCTTTATCCAGCTCCGGATCGATGGAAACCAGCATCATGGTATCGGAACGGGCATTAGTCTCTCCCGGCCTTTTGTCAATCCCCAGAACCAGGATGTTGACCCGCTCGCCTCCGGTATCTTCTTCTATAAGGTTTTCTTCCCCTCCCCGGGAATTGATCCATTTGGTAAGCCAGGCCCCGGCACTGAAAAAACTGCCGAAAACAAGCCCGGCGGCCAGAAAAAGAATCATATATCCTTTTATTCTACCCATATCTCCTCTTCCCCTCATCCGTTAAAACGGTTAACTTCTCCCTGGTTAAACGAAGTCTCGATTTTGACATCCCCTTTAAACAAGCCTATGCGGTCAGCAGCTATAACTACCAGCACAAGAAAGGCACCCAGGAACCATAAAGCCTTGGGGCTGCTGGTAAGGCTCAAAAATACGGCTACCACAGCAAAAACAGCGCTTATGCCGTATATAACCAGGACGCACCCCCGGTGGCTGAGCCCCAAAGCCAGCAGCCTGTGGTGCAGGTGGTCCTTGTCCGGCTTGAATATGGGAACCCCCCGGTTCATCCGCCTTATGATGGCAAAAAAGGTGTCAAATATGGGGATGCCCAGAATTACAATCGGCAAAAACAGGGAAATAGCCGTCGCCCCTTTGGCTGTCCCGGTAACCGCCAGGCAGGACAGCACAAACCCCAGGAAATTGGAGCCTCCGTCTCCCATGAAGGTACGCGCCGGGTGAAAGTTATAGGGAAGAAATCCTGATATAGCGCCTACCAGCAGGAAAGAAGCGTAAAACACCGGCATATTCCCTTTTATCAGGGCAATAGCCCCCAGGGTAGCCGCAGCGATAAGGGATACCCCTCCGGCCAGCCCATCCAGCCCGTCAATAAGGTTTATGGCATTGGTAACCCCGATTATCCAGAGGAGGGTTACCGGTATGCCCAATATCCCCAGGTTTAAAAGTCCGTCAAACGGGTTGGTAACAAAGCTTACCGTTATGCCGCAGTAGACAGCTGCAGCAGCGGCTGCTATCTGCCCCATGAGCTTCAGCCAGGCAGAAAGTTTGTAGATGTCATCCAGTATGCCTACTGTAAAAATGATTATTCCTCCATATATTATACCCCGGAAAGGGTAAGCCAAATCAGGCGCAAGGAGCATTCCTGCCATAAAGGCGGCAAAAAGCCCCAGTCCCCCCAGACGGGGCATGGTGCGGGAGTGCACCTTGCGGGGATTGGGGTTATCTACAGCCCCCACAACAAAAGCCAGCTTCATGCTTAAAGGCACCATAGCAAAAGAGACTATAAAAGCCAGTATGATGACTAATATATATATATCATTAAACATGGTATTCACATCTCCTGAATGCATAAAATACTAGACTAATTCTAGCACTAAGCATAAAGCTTGTCTATATGGGGGAAAGAGCCAGGGGTGGCAATTTTTTTAGCCTTTTTCCCTCATTTTCCCAGCCAGGGGAAGCAGAAGGCCGGCCAAAGCCAGGAGCCCCCTTAAAAAGGAAATTTTTAAGGGATATTCATTTAAGGCCAGATCGAAGCTGAAGTAGAAAAACACGATAATCCCCAGGTAAAAAAGGAACCCTGCGCGCGGCTTTTTCCTTGCCATGCCGTCCCACCTTCCCGACAGGTTATCCGATAATTAATATAGCACAATCCTTTCTGCCTGCGGCATAAAAAAATAGGATGGGAAGAACATTCTCCCATCCTGTTTTGTCTTCATTTATTCCTTGCGCGGCCGCAAGGTCGGGAACAGGATAACATCCCTTATGGAAGGCGAACCGGTCATGAGCATTACCAGCCGGTCAATCCCTATTCCCAGTCCCCCGGTAGGCGGCATGCCGTACTCCAGGGCATTGATGTAGTCTTCATCCATCATGTGGGCCTCATCATCGCCTTTGGCCCGTTTTTCCATCTGTTTAAGGAAGCGTTCCTTCTGGTCAATGGGGTCATTGAGCTCAGAGAACGCATTGGCAATCTCCCTGGCCATTATAAATACTTCAAAGCGGTCGGTAAATTCGGGATTTTCCCGGTTCCTCTTGGCCAGCGGCGATATCTCAACAGGATGCCCGTAGATGAAAGTGGGCTGGATAAGCTTATCTTCCACAAAAGCTTCAAACACTTCGTTGATTATTTCTCCGCGGGTAGCATTGGGCTCTACTTTGAGCTTAAGCTCTTCTGCCACTTTTCTGGCTTCTTCATCGGTTTTCACCTGGTTGAAATCTACCCCGGCATATTTCTGAATGGCCTCCAGCATGGTCATCCGGTTCCACGGAGGGGTAAAGTCTATCCTGTGCCCCTCAAACTCGGCTATCATGGTGCCGTTTACCTTGTACATGACGGTAGATATCAAATCTTCCGTCAGGTTCATCATGTCGGTATAGTCGGCATAGGCCTGGTAGAGTTCCAGCATGGTGAATTCCGGGTTGTGCTTGGTAGATATCCCTTCATTGCGGAAGTTGCGGTTAATCTCATATACCTTTTCCAGTCCGCCCACGATAAGGCGCTTTAAGTAAAGCTCGGGTGCTATGCGCAGGTAGAGCTGCATATCCAGGGCGTTGTGATAGGTTATGAAAGGCCTGGCGGCTGCTCCTCCCGCAATCGGATGCATCATGGGGGTTTCTACTTCCAAAAATCCCCGCTCATCCAGATAACGGCGGATTTCCTTTATTATCTGGCTCCGCTTTATAAATACCTCTTTTACTTCCGGGTTTACGATTAAATCCACATAGCGCTGGCGGTACCTCAGCTCCACATCTTTGAGCCCGTGCCACTTTTCCGGCAGGGGATTCAAAGACTTGGCCAGGTAAACAAATTCGCGCACATGGATGCTTATTTCCCCTTTTTTGGTGGTGAAAACTTCCCCTTCCACCCCGATGATGTCGCCAATGTCCATCTTTTTGAAAATCTCGTATTTTTCTTCCCCTACATCATCCTGGCGGAAGTAGAGCTGAATAACCCCGCTCATGTCCTGCAGGTTGGCAAAACCAGCCTTGCCGTGCAGCCTTTTGGACATGACGCGGCCGGCTATCTTTACCTTTTTCCCTTCGTAATCGCTGTAGTTATTCTTGATGAGAGAAGCCTGGGCATCCCGTTCAAAACGGAAGCCAAAAGGGTCAATCCCCAGGCTTCTTAACTCATTCAGCTTTTCCAATCTCACTTTCTTAAGTTCATTTATATCTTCTGTCTGTATTTCTCCCTGGTTTAATTCGTGTTCTGCCACACCCAACACATCCTTAATCCAATTTTTTATGACAGGGTATTATCTTTCCACATTAAGAATCTCATATTTTATGATGCCTGCCGGGGCTTCCACTTCCACGATATCCCCTTTTTTCTTGCCTATGATAGCCTTTCCTACCGGAGACTCATCGGAAATCTTGCCGTCCCTTATCTTGGATTCCACAGATGAAACAACGGTAACCGTAATCTCTCTTCCCCGCTCCACTTCCCGCAAAGTTACCCGGGAACCCAGGCTTACCACATCCACTGCCACATCGCTGTCTTCCATCAAGCGCGCATTTTTAAGGGTTTTTTCCAGGCTGGCAATCCTGCCTTCGATAAAAGCCTGTTCATTTTTGGCGTCTTCATATTCCGAGTTTTCAGATATATCTCCGAAAGCTATCGCCTGTTTTATCCTCTCGGCTACCTCTTCCCTTTTTACGGACTTGAGGTATTCCAGCTCATCTTCCAGCTTCTTTAAGCCTTCCTTGGTGAGTAAAACTTCTTTTCCCTCTGCCATCCAATCGCTCCCATCATTTAATAATTTATAAAAGCGAGTCTTGTTGCTCGCTTTTCCCCGCCATCACAATTTTGCTTTAATGTATTATATAAACCTCATCCCTGGCTGTCAAGAAACATATCCCACAAATCCATCCCCTCTCCCCAGTCCTTAATCAGGGTAAAAAGCTTGCCTTCTTTGTATTTTTCTCCCCCTTCCCTGTATATTCCTGCTTCCTTCAGGAAGCAGGCCTCCAGAACAGGTGCCAGGTTATGCATTTGCACCTGCCAGCCATTTTGCTGCATAAATTCTTTTGCCTCAGGAAGCAGCTGCAAACTGTAGTCATGGTACTCCAGGCGATGAATATCAGGTTTTTCCGCTATAAAGGGCGCGGAAGAACACCCGAAAAAGATTATAAGGTCCCCTGCCTGCCAGCTTTCCGGGTTGATATAGCTTGCTGAAAGGGTATAGCCTTTTTCATAGAAAAAACGGTAGGCCATAACCTCATCTTCCCGGGGGCACAGGCTCTGCAGGGAAAGAGGCAGGCTGTACTGCAAGAATTCCTCCACCAGTTCCGGAAAATGGTCGGTCCTGCCTACTATCACCAGCCGTTTTACCTCTTTCTGCGCAAGATACCTCTCGGTCATGGCCAGCGCAAGGGCCTTTATAAAATTATCCCCAAAGGTTAAAGCAAAATGTTTGGATAAATAAAGCAGATTATCCTTGAATCTCCTGTCAGCTGCCAGGATATTAAGCCCATATTCATTTATTATTTTTAGCGCCCTGGCCAGCGCTTCCTTTTTTTTGGGCAGGGATAAATTTTCAAAGTTGCCTTTTCCCAGGTTTAATTTTACAAAACATCCTTTTTTATCTACATAAGGAAGATAAAAAAGTTTTTCCAGGCGGGGAGAAAAAAAAAGGGGAGTCAGCCTGTTGAGCAGAAAACTGCTCCCGGCCAGCCCCTTTTTTTCCTTTTCCTCCAAACTGAAAAAGGCAAAATCCAGTCTAAACATCCAACCTCTCCAGATCTACTATCCCCGGTTTCAAATCCAATTCCTTTAACATAGCATGGTAGTCTTCCGGCGCAATCTGGTCCAGAGGCTTTTTCATCAAGGTTATCATCAGGGCCTCGATAACATTGGTGCCGAAAGACCTGCCTCCCATATCCGGCGTAGTGGTAATGACCTTGCTTATGCCCCGTTCTTTCAAAAGCTTCATGTCTTCCCGGGTAGTAGTATTGGTTATTATTATCTGCCCGTTGAGCTTTTCCGGCAGATAGCGGCGGATATAGTGAAAATCGCCGGCAATTATATCTGCTTTATAATAATATTTAGAGTACCTGGGAATTATGTCATCCTGTTTATCCCCGGTGGGATAAATTTTGTCAAAAGGCAGTTTTACGATAATAGGCGCCGCGATGCTCCCCACTATGCGCAGGGTTTTCAAAGAGTGCATGGGAATAGGCAGCCCGACGGTATAAATAAAATCCCCCAGGGTAAGCTTGGCCCCTACCTGTTCAAAGGCTTCCGCCATGCCAAAACGGTCGACAGCGCATACCATGAGCACATTCTTGCCCTTCAGGTCAACAATCCCCTTTTCGTGCACTTCCAGAATACACTTGCGCTCCAGGGTATTTTTAAGGCCGCTTCCATCCACCATGGGGGTTTTTTTGGCAGCTGCCACCAGCCTTTTGGCATCCCTTATCGTGTACCGCTTGCCGGCAATATAGACATAAAGGTCAATCCCTCCCATGCCGAAAGCGTCAACCTTGCCGTCATTCTCCTCAATAAGCCTTATCGCCTTTTCAAAATCCCCATCTGTGCCTATCCTCTCAATATGAAACTTTTCTCCCATAAAATCGGTTTCAAAAGCATGGTCGCGCTTGGACGAACCCAAACTGACGCTTAAAATATGCTTCATCCTGTTTTGCCTCCCGCTGTTTTTAGTTTTCCACCCTTCAGCGTTTAACCCCTTTGAGCATACGCAGAATCTTTTCTATTTCGGCTGGATTCACCCACTTGTCTTCGGTGATAGGTGATGTCCCTATCTCCAGGGATATTACCTGCTGGCCGGTCAAAATAGCTTCGATAAGCTTTATCCGCTCATCAGAACCTATGCATATAACCACATCAAAGGTCCGAAAGCGGGTAATAAGCTCCATGATTTCGTTTAGCAGCTCGCGGCCGCTTTTTTTCTGGATAAAATCCTGCCTTTCCTGTTCGGTCATCAGGAATATATAGTCAACGCCTTCTTTTTTAAGCAGTTCGGCAATCTCTTCCTTATTTTTGATGGGAAAGCCTACACAGGCAATGGACTGGCCTTTGCGCAGCTCCCCCAGCCCCTCGATGCGGGAAAGGAAAGTGCGGTCTATCCCTATCCTTTCCGCCACCTCCTGCTGCGACATGCCGCGCGAGCGCATAAGCAGAGCCTTGCGGATGGTCTTCTCGATCTTCTGCCAGCTTATTATCTTGTCCTGAATCCGGTAAAAATCCACCCCTTCACCTCCGTTTGCCCGGAATCAGGGACGGTTCTTCGGGATTTAAGAACTGTTCCTGTTTCTAAGAACCGTTCCTGTGCACAAAATTGTGCTCATCGTTTTTTGTGGTTATTTTACCACCTTAAAAAGCAGTTGGCAAGCAAAGCAAAAAAAGGGCCTTTTAGGCCCTTGCCAGAAGTGTGTCCAGGAATTTCAGCAGTTCCTCTTTTTCTGTAATGCGGTTTATCTCTTCCCTTATTCTGGCTGCCCCTTTCATCCCCTTCACATAACAGGCCAGGTGCTTTCTCATTTCGCGCACCGCCACCTCTTCCCCTTTGAAAAGGCAGGCCAGCTGCAGGTGCTTTTTGGCTGTTTCTATCTTTTCCTCCGGGGACGGGGGAGGGATTTTCTTCCCTTCTTCTATCAAGGCAACCGCTTCCCGGAATATAAAAGGATTGCCCAGTGCCCCCCTGGCGATCATGACCGCATCACAGCCGGTTTCCTCAAGCATCCGCTTCGCGTCTTCTGCCGTCCATATGTCGCCATTTCCGATCACCGGGACCGAAACATTTTTTTTAAGGGTCTTTATACTCTCCCAGTCAGCCCTGCCGGAGTAAAACTGCATCCGGGTGCGGGCATGCAGGGTTATCGCCTTTGCCCCTTCCTCCTCTGCTATGGCTGCCAGCTCAAGGTAGTTTATGCTGCTGTCATCCCAGCCTTTGCGCATCTTCACCGTTACCGGCACCTTAACCGCATTTACCACCGCCCTTATTATGCTGCGGGCCCGGGGAAGGTCAAGCATCAAGGCTGCCCCCTCCCGGTTTTTCACGATTTTGGGAGCCGGACACCCCATGTTTATGTCGATGATGTCGGCTCCCATCGCCTCCACTTTTTGCGCCGCCCTGACCATGGCTTCCGCTTCCGATCCGAAAATCTGCACTGCTATCGGCTTTTCTTCCCCGCTTATGTCTGCCAGCTTGAGGGTTTTTTCCTGTTCATGGATAAGCCCCATATCGCTTATCATTTCTGTAAAAACCAGGCCGCAGCCGAAAGATTTTATTATTATGCGGAAAGCCTTGTCTGTAAATCCGGCCAGCGGGGCTGACACGACCCGGTTTTTTATCTCTACATCGCCTATTCTAAGCATGATACCCCCTGTTAAGTTCATAGATTAGCCTTAACCCTTCCAGGGTCAAAAATTCATCTATAACATCAATCATGTCGGTTTCTCCGGCAATAACCCCGGCCAGCCCGCCGGTGGCTATAACTTTAGGATTCCCATCCATCTCCGCTTTCATCCGCTTTACAATCCCTTCTACCTGTCCGACAAAGCCGTAGATTATCCCGGCCTGCATGCTGGCCACCGTATTGCGGGCTATCACGCTTTTCGGCTTAACCAGCTCTACCCGGGGCAGCTTGGCAGCCCTGGCCACCAGGGCTTCCATGGATATCCTTATGCCCGGGGCAATAGCGCCGCCCAGGTATTCGGCCTTTTCGCTTACCGCACAGAAGGTGGTGGCAGTCCCAAAATCTATTATGATAAGCGGCCCTCCATATTTGTGAAAAGCGGCCACCGCGTTTACTACCCGGTCGGCTCCCACTTCCCGCGGATTTTCATATTTTATGGCCAGTCCGGTCTTTATCCCCGGTTCCACTACCAGAGGCTTGCAGGAAAAATACTTGCGGCACATGGTTTCCATCTCCAGCATCAGGGTGGGAACCACCGAAGAAATGACTACCGCGCTCACTCCGCTCATCTTGAGGTGGCTGTGTTCAAAAAGAGCCATGATAAGCATGCCGTATTCATCAGCCGTGCGCAGGGTATCCGTCCTGAGCCTCCAGTGGGTTATCAGTTTTTCTCCTTCATAAACCCCGATCACCATATTGGTATTGCCGATATCAAAGACTAATATCATATAAAGCCCCCCTCTAGTCTTGCCAGCATTTTATCCCTCCCGCCGTTCTGGCAGCGTAAACCGCCCTTAAAACGGCACGGGAAAGGACTTCTCCCGCCAGATAGCCAGCTACATTAATATCCGCTTCCATTTGCCCGGTCGCCAGGGCAAATACCGTATCCCCGTCACAGTAGGTATGCACCGGGCTTATGACCCTGGCCAGCCCATTGTGAGCCATCCCTGCCATCTTGGTAAGCTGGGCCTTGCTAAACCTGCCGTTGCAGGCTACCACAGCGATGGTGGTGTTGGTATAAAAATTTTCCGGTGCCAGGACATCCATCCCGCTCAAATCCTGAAAAGCTTTTCTGGTACCAATTATTTTACCATCATCATCCCGTACGCCGGCAACTATTTTCCCCGTTTCCGGGTCTACAACATCGCCAAAGGCATTTACCGCCACAATTGCCCCTACGGTAAATCCGCTGCTCAAGGTTATGGAAAAGGTTCCCAAGCCCCCTTTGGTGGCATGATTATAGCCGCGCAGCTTGCCTACCGTTGCCCCTGCCCCGGCCCCATAGTTGCCTTCCCTGACTTCTTTTCCTGCCCGGCAGCAGGCCAGATAGCCCATTTCCCGATCCGGCCTCTTTTTGGGATTTCCCACCCCCAGGTCGTAAAGGACGGCAGCCGGCACAATGGGTACTACCCCACCTGCTGTCCTGTGCCCTATTCCCTGTTCCTCCAGGTAATCCATGACCCCGCAGGCTGCATCAAGGCCAAAGGCGCTCCCTCCTGCCAAAACTACCGCATGCACCTTTTCCACCATATTAAGGGGTGACAAAAGGTCGGTCTCCCTGGTTCCCGGCCCCCCTCCCCGCACATCAACCCCGCAGACAGCTCCTTCCCTGCCGGTCAGGATGACTGTACAGCCGGTAAGGGCATCCATATCCTCCACCGAACCAACCGTAATCCCATCAACATCCGTAATGGACGGCATCCTCTTCCCTCCCCGGAATAAAGTTTTAAAGGGGGATTTTCTCCCCCTTTTTGTGCTCACCCTTCTATATTATTAAATTCTCGCTTCAGGTCCAATCTCCTGCTCAGCTCAACAGCCAAAAAGGCTGCTATTACCACTTTCAGCAGGTCAAAGCCTATAAAAGGCAAAAAGCCCAGTTTAAGCACCTGCATCACATCCGCCGCCTTGCCCAGGTAAAAGTTGAGGACCAGATACATATAGGGAAGTCCGATAAGATAAAGGATAATTACCGCTATAATGCCAGCTCCCAGAAAATTGGCCAGGTTAGCCTTCCTTACAAGCCGGGACTGGACATAGGCCGCCAGCGGAAAAGCCAGGATAAATCCGAAGCTGGGCATAAGCACATATCCTGGCCCCCCATAAGGAGGGGATGAAAAAACCGGTATGCCGATAAGCCCCAGAAACAGGTAGGCCAGCATGCTCAAGAAAGCCCCCCGGGGGCTTAAAACGCAGGCAGCCAGCAGCATGACAAGCGGCTGCAGGCTGAAAGGTATCACCACCACCGGCTGCAAGGTCCTCACAACAATCGTCACCACACACATAAGGGCAGTAAAAAGGGATGCCATAACCAGCTCCCGCGTTGACATGGTCATATCCAGGCCTCCTTTTTGTTAACATGATTCGTTATAAAGGTTAACAAAAAATTTTATTTATGTCAACAGCCTGAAACAGTTGAAACAGGATGAAACAGGATGAAACAGGGGACGGTTCTCTGTTTCACTTTAGTGAAACAGAGAACCGTCCCCTGTTTCATCCTGTTTCATCCTGTTTCAATTTAAATAAGGTTGAAGCTTATGTCGAGGCTGGAGGCGGAGTGGGTCAGGGCGCCGGAGGATATGAAGTCAACACCGGTTGCGGCTATTTCCCGGATATTGTCTTCATTGATGCCGCCGGAAGCTTCCAGGAGGGCTTTTCCTTTGGCCATTGCAACCGCCTTTTTCATCATATCCAGGCTCATGTTGTCAAGGAGGATGATATCAGCCCCTGCCTCAAGAGCCTCCGCAAGCTGCTCCAGGTTTTCCACCTCTACTTCTATTTTTATGGTATGGGGAACTTTGTCCCGTATCTTTTCCACTGCCGAACGGATGCCGCCGGCTGCCTTTATGTGGTTATCTTTTATCATCACCCCATCATACAGGCCGAAGCGGTGATTGCGTCCTCCGCCCACCGATACGGCATATTTCTCCAAAAATCTCAATCCCGGGGTGGTTTTGCGGGTATCTACCAGCACAGCCGGATAAGGCTTGACAAGCTGGGCCATGCGGTAGGTCTTGCTGGCTATGCCGGACATCCTCTGCAGGAAATTTAGGGCCAGCCTTTCCCCCATCAAAAGGCTGCGGGTCCGTCCCCGCACCCGCGCAATGACTTCCCCTTTTTTAAGAAGGTCCCCATCCTGCTTTAAAGCCTCAAAAGCTATGCTCCCATCCAGGTAAGCGAAAACAGCCCTGGCCACTTCAATCCCGGCCAGAACGCCTTCCTGTTTGGCAATGAATTCACCGCAGGATTGATGTTCATGAGGAATCAGGTTTTCGGTAGTTATGTCCCCATGCCCTATATCTTCCTCAAGGGCCCTCTTTATCAAGTCGTTAAGCCACAAGCTTTCCAAATCCCTTCCTCCTACTCTTTCAGCAGTTTACAAAACTGGTATGCTTAAGCCATTTCACATCATCCCGCTCCGGATAGTCGGTGCGGTAGTGGCCGCCCCGGCTTTCCTTGCGCCACAGGGAAGCCAGTATGACTATATGGGCAACGGTCAGCATATTAATAACTTCATAATATTCGATGATATTATCCCCTCTGGTGAGGCTGCGGTACAGTTCATCCACCCTGCGGTGGGCCTCTTTTAACCCTTTCTCGTTCCTTATTATCCCTACTTTTTCCCACATGACATCCTGCAGGATTTTTCTGGCCTTATAAGGCTCAATCCCTCTTCTGGACGGCCTGAAAACCAGATCCTCCCGGCAGCCTTCCGTTATTTCCCCTATATGTATCTGCCGCCTGTACATAATTTCCTCGGCATTGTCAACTATCCTCTGCCCGAAAACAATCCCTTCCAGAAGGGAGTTGCTGGCCAGCCGGTTGGCTCCGTGCACCCCGGTGCAGGCCGCTTCCCCGCAGGCATAAAGCCCATATATCCCGGTTTGCCCCCCGGTATCGGTAAGTATGCCGCCCATGGTATAATGGGCAGCCGGGGAAACCGGCACCCGCTCCCGGGTAAGGTCAATGCCCCTTTCTTTTACCGTGCGGTAGATGTTGGGGAAGCGCTCTTTTACGCCAGGTATAAAGCGCATATCAAGATATACATAGTCAGTCCCTTCCTGCATCATCTCGCTCAATATGGCCCGGGAAACCACATCCCGCGGAGCCAGGTCTTTCAGGGGGTGGTATTTTTCCATAAAGGCTTCCCCTTTATGGTTAAAGAGAATTCCCCCTTCTCCCCTTACCGCCTCTGATATGAGGAAGCGCTGGGTATCGTGGCTGAACAGCACGGTAGGATGAAACTGGATAAACTCCAGGTCAGACAGGCTGCAGCCGGCTCTGAAAGCGGCCGCCATCCCGTCTCCGGTAGCTACCGGGGGGTTGGTAGTATATTTGTAAAGCTGTCCGGCCCCGCCGGTGGCTATTATAACCGCCCGGGCCGCGTATACAAAATCTTTTCCCTCTTTCAGGTCATGTACCAGAGCCCCGTAGGCTTCCCTTTTTTCAGTATCGGCAAGAATATCGATGAGAAAAACATTTTCCCTTATATTTATGTCCGCATTTTCTTCACACCGCTTTACCAGTGCCCTTCTTATCTCTTCACCGGTCGCATCTGCCGCGTGAAGAATGCGGGGCTTGCTGTGAGCTCCCTCCCGGGTCAGGGAAATGGCGCCGTCTTTCATGTCAAAGGTGGCTCCCATTTCTATGAGCTCTCTTACCCGCAAAGGCCCCTCCCTGACCAGCACATCGACCGCTTCGATGTTGCAGAGGCCGGCTCCTGCCTGCAGGGTATCCTCTAAATGCAAAAAAGGGGAATCTTCTTCATGCACTGCAGCTGCAATCCCCCCCTGCGCCAAACCGGTATTAGATTCATCCAGGCTGGTCTTTACAAGTACGGTTACCTCTCCGTAGCGGGAAGCTTTCAAAGCGGTAAAAAGCCCGGCTATCCCGCCGCCGATCACCAGAAAGTCCGTTTTAATAACGGGTGTATTTTTGTCCCATCTTCCTATATATCTTGATATCTCCATAATCCACCTTTTATCCTATGGCAATCATTTTTTCCAGGGCGTGATAAGCCTTCTTCCGTATATCTTCCGGCACCTCAACCTCATACTGCATTTTTTCAAGGGCCAAAGCCAGTTTTTCCAGGGTTATCATCTTCATGTCCGCACAGGTGAATTCATTCCTTGCCAGGTAAAACTTTTTATCCGGGCAGTGCTTCTTTAAGGTGTATAAAAATCCTTCCTCGGTGCCGATTATGAATTCTTTTTTATCGCTTTCCCTTACATATTTCAGTATGCCGGCTGTTGAACGCACGGCATCAGCCCTGGCGGTAACTTCCGGCGGGCATTCCGGATGCACCACTATTTCTGCTTCCGGATGCAGTTTTTTCTGCTCTTCTATCTCTTTTAAGGTTACCACATCATGTACCGGACAGCAACCTTCCCAAAGGATAAGCTCCCTTCCCGTCTGGCGGGAAACAAAAGCCCCCAGGTTGCGGTCGGGGACAAATATGATATCCTTTCCTTCCGGTATCGATTTTACCACTTCCACTGCATTGGAAGATGTGCAGCAGATATCGCTTTCTGCCTTGACTTCTGCTGAAGAATTTACATAACACACTACAAACGGATCATTATATAAAGCCTTTTTCTCCCGCAATTTCTCAGCGGTTACCATGTCTGCCATGGGGCAGCCTGCTTTGACTTCGGGAATGAGTACGGTTTTTTCAGGATTCAATATCTTGGCACTTTCTGCCATAAAGTGGACTCCGCAGCACACTATCACCCTGGCCTCCGTTTCGGCCGCTTTGCGGGCCAGCTGCAGGGAATCCCCCACGAAATCCGCACATTCCTGTATTTCTGGAAGCTGATAGTAGTGAGCCAGGATAAGTGCTCCCAATTCTTTTTTTCTCTCGGCTATATATCTTGTAAGATCACCTGACATCAAGTTTTTTCCTCCTATTCATAGCTCCCCAGACATACTTTTTCTATCTGGTTCTTTTCATTTACATAAACCAGTTTAGGCTTGTAGTCGCGGCATTCCCGGTCATCAACCACCGCATAGGTGAGGATGATTATTATATCCCCCTTCTGCACCAGCCGGGCTGCCGCTCCATTCAGGCATATAGTGCCTGATCCCCGTTCCCCTTCTATAACATAAGTTTCAAAACGGGCCCCATTATTATTATTTACTACCGCCACTTTTTCATTAGGCAGTATATCAGCTGCTTCCATCAAAATCGGATCTATCGTTATGCTGCCTACATAGTTGAGGTCAGCATCGGTTACTACTGCCCGATGAATCTTGGATTTCAGCATATAGCGATACATTTCTAACCTACACCTCCACCAACAGGTTGTCGATAAGCCTGGTCTTCCCTATCTTTACGGCCAGAGCCAGAAGAACCCTGCCTTCCACCTTCTCAATAGATGATAAGTCATCTGCCCTTGCTATTTCAATGTAATCTATTACCGCATAAGGAACAGTTTTTATCATCTTTTCCATTTCCTGCTTTATAAGGCTTACATTCCTCTCCCCGGCTGCTATGAGGCTTTCGGCATGCTTCAGCGCCTTATAAAGGACAAGGGCATCCTGCCGCTCCTTTTCATTCAGGTAAACATTGCGCGAACTCATAGCCAGCCCATCTTCTTCCCGTATTATGGGAACCCTTACTATCTTGATGGGAAAATTAAGCTCCCTTACCATCTTTTCAATAATCGTCACCTGCTGGGCATCTTTCTGCCCAAAAAAGGCATAGTCAGGAAGACAGATATTGAAAAGCTTGCTTACTACCGTGGTTACTCCCTTAAAATGCCCGGGGCGGGAAGCCCCGCACATCTTGGAGGTTATTTCCCCTTCCACTTCTACATAGGTGCTGTACCCTTCAGGGTACATTTCCCCGACGGAAGGATGGAAAACAAAATCGACTTCCTCCTCCAGAAGCAGTTTTAAATCCCGTTCCAGATCCCGGGGATAGATGTCAAAATCTTCCCCCCGTCCAAACTGGATAGGGTTTACAAAAATGCTTACGATAACCAGGTCGCACATGGCCCTGGCCTTTCTTACCAGAGCCATGTGGCCTTCATGCAGATAACCCATGGTAGGAACCAATCCGATTACCTTGCCTTCTTTTTTATAGTTTAAGCTCAAGGTCTGCATTTCACTTGCTCTTTCTATTACCCTCATACCTTTTCCCCATCTATTTAATATAGTTTTTCTAAAACATCATCATTCATGCTGAAACTGTGTTCTTCTCCCGGAAAAACTCCCGCTTGTACCTCTTCTTTATATGCCCTGAGAGCTTCTGCTATTATCGGCTCCAGATTAGCATATTTTTTCACAAACTTGGGTATATGTCCTTTAAACATGCCTAAAAGGTCATTTATGACCAGAACCTGTCCATCACAATAAGGGCCAGCTCCTATCCCTATGGTAGGAACCGAAACTTCTTCGGTAATCTTTTTGGCCAGGGGTGTGGGAACACATTCCAGGACTATGGAAAATACCCCTGCCTCTTCCAGGGCTTTGGCATCAGCAATCAATTTTTTGGCCGTTTCCAGGTCTTTCCCCTGTACCTTAAACCCTCCCAGCTGGTTAACCGACTGGGGAGTAAGCCCTATATGCCCCATTACCGGAATCTGCGCATCAAGAATAGCCTTTATCGTATCTACCCTTTCCTTTCCTCCCTCCAGTTTGACCGCATGCGCTCCTGCCTCCTGAATAAACCGTCCTGCATTGCGCACCGCTTCCTCACGGGAAATGTGATAGGAAAGGAAAGGCATATCCCCTACTACCATGGCATTTTTAACCGCCCGGGTAACTGCCCGGGTATGATGAAGTATATCCTCCATGGTAACCGCCAGGGTGTTCTCATATCCCAAAACTACCATCCCCAGCGAATCTCCTACCAGTATCATATCAATGCCTGCCTCATCCACCATAGCTGCCGTTGCATAATCATAGGCAGTAAGCATGGTTATCTTTTCTCCGCTCGCTTTCCTGGCCTTCAAGGTAGAAGTCGTTATCCTTGCCATACTTATCCGCTCCTTTTCGCTATGCTGTCTCTATAAAGGCAGCACAGCCCCTATCCTGTCGATACCGCGCGCATAAGCTCTTTTCTGAAAAGGTTCTGGAATTCCACAAGGATTTTTTCATCAATAGTTCCCTTTTCCAGCGCAATTTCTGCGGTAAAAAACCCCAGCCAGCTGTAGAGCTTCATGAGTTCGTGAGGCAAAGCCTTCTCCATACAGCTGAGATGGCGCAGGATAGTAGAAACATCTCCCCTGGCAATCGGCCCGGTAAGGGCTTTGGGAATGCCTATTTTTTCAATATTGTGAATGGTCCCGTTTATAAGGGGCATCAACGCTTTTACCGCCATATTTTTTGGTATGCCGGTCGTTTCCAGAAGCTTTACCCCAAAATCAACCAGGGTAACCAGATAGTTGGACACTACACAGGCTCCCGCATGATAGAGAGGTTTGGCCTCCCTGCTTATGAAGAAATACTCGCCGTCCATGGTTTCCACGATATCGACCGCCACATCATAGGCATCCTTATCCCCTTCTATACTGAAAACCGAACCAGGTAAAACCTCAATCGCCCGGTCAGGACTGGCAAATGACTGGATGGGATGGATAGATAAAACCTTGGCTCCAAAAGGTTTAGCCCGATCCAGGATTTCCGAAGATTGTGCCCCGCTCATGTGGATTACAACCTGCTCTTCATAAAAAGCCCGGTTGTCAGCCAAACGGTCAACTACCCCTTTTATAGCCGAATCAGAGGTAGTTATAAAAAGGATATCTGCCAGCTGTGAAACTTCTTCCGGAGAAGTTAGGGCAATACAGCCAGTCCTCTCCACCAGCTGCCATGTAGCTTCAGGCTTTATGTCATAAACGCCTGTAACCTCATAGCCCTGCTGGCTCAAGACTGCTCCCACTGCTGTCCCTACTACTCCCGCTCCAATAATGCCGATCGTTTTGCGCATAAATTACCCCCCCTGATGGCAAAACAGGCTCCTCTGTTTTGCGCCTCATCACCGTCTTGTTTTTTCTAAAATACAAGCGGAATACCTGAAACCAATGCTAGATAGCGGGAGAATCATCCAGTTTTTTTATCGTTTCTTTTTTGCCGCCCTCTAAAGCTTTAGCCAACACCTCCCCGATAGTTGCCCCATCATCAGGAAAAACCAAATCCGGCCTTATTTCGTTAAGGGGCACCAGGACAAACAACCTCTCACGCATGTAGGGATGAGGAACTTTAAGCTCCTCTAAATCCATCACTTCCTCTCCGTAGAGGAGAATATCAATATCTATATTCCGAGGGCCCCACTTCTCCTTGCGTTCCCGGCCCATGTTGATTTCTATCGCCTGCAGTTCCCTTAAAAGCTCAAGTGGGGGAATATCAGTCTCTATCTCCACTACCCCGTTTAAAAACTCATCCTGGTCTTCTTTTCCCCACGGCGGTGTTACATAAAATGAAGATATCCTTACAATCTCTACTCCTTCTATATCCTTTATGTTTTTGATAGCCGTTTTTAAATTTGCCTTTTTATCCCCTAAATTGGTCCCTATCCCTAGCAAGACTCTTTTTTTCATATTATAAACGCTTCCTTTGATTTAGCATATAGATTTATTTTAATAAAAAATATTTTTTAACTGCATATTTTTTTCAGAAAATTTACTCTAACCTTTTTCCCGGTAAATCTGCACTGCAAAATAGTCAAATTCACCATCTACCGGGGCATCCGGCTTATAAACCGTGACCTCAACGGCAGCAAGCGGGAAGTTTTCCAGCACCTCATCAGCCACCTTCTGGGCTAAGGCTTCAATCAGGTCAAAAGACTTCCCCTCTACAATCCCTTTTACTATCTGGTAAACTTCCGCATAGCTCACGGTCTTTTTAAGGTCGTCTTCCCTTCCCGCCTCTTTCAAATCCTTGTACATCACCAGATCCAGCCTGAAGGTCTGGGGATTAACCTTTTCCTCCGGGAGGACTCCATGACAGGCCTTAAAAGTCAGGCCTTTGGCAATTATCCTATCCATTTTCCCGCACCACCGCATCGGTCATCATCGCCACCCGTTTGGTAGCTTTTACATCATGCACCCTTAAAATATCAGCTCCATTCATGATGCCGATGGCAGCTACCGCCAGGCTTCCTTCCAGCCTTTCACTTACCTCCAGATTAAGGGTATGTCCGATGAATGACTTGCGGGAGGCCCCCAGAAGGATCGGCAGCCCCAGGCTTTTGAACTCCCAAAGCCTTTTTACTATAAGCCGGTTCTGTTCCACGGTTTTTCCAAATCCTATCCCTGGATCTATTATCAGCTTTTCTCTTTTTAACCCTCTTTCTTCTGCCTGTTTTATGGATTCCTTAAGTTCCTGGATTATGTCGGAAATCAGGTCTTCGTAAGGCTCGCCGCTCCTGAACTGCATCCGGTTGTGCATGATGATGGCTGGCGCATTGTACTCAGCCAGGACGGGAAGCAGGTCAGGATCCATCTGAAACCTGCCAATATCATTTATAATATGGGCTCCCAAATCCAGGCAGGCTTTAGCCACTTTTCCCCGGAAGGTATCTACTGATATGATGAGGTCTTCCTTGGCCAGTTCCTTTAAAACCGGCAAAACCCGCTTCATTTCTTCTTCTTCCGAGGCTATCTCTGCATTAGGCCTGGAAGAAGCCCCTCCTATATCTATGATGTCAGCCCCTTCCTCTTTCATTTCCAAAGCCCTTTTTACCGCTTTGGCCGGGTCAATATACTTCCCTCCATCGGAAAAAGAATCCGGGGTAACATTAAGTATTCCCATTATAAGGGTACGGTGTCCCAGTTCCAGTTTTTTTCCGCCGTGCAGTTCGATGGTAAAACTCGTCTTATCTACTCCCTGCAGAATAGCCTCTATCTCTTCTGCCAGCTCTTTAAGTCCAAAAGGCTGCACTTTTAGTTTTTTAATAAGCAGCCGGTACTGTTTAAGGGTGCCCATAAGGAGTACATCCGTATGTCCTACGGAAGATAAGGCATCCCTTTTTACTGCCGCCTCCCCGCCTTTGGAGAGCATTTCCTGCTTGATGATGTTAGCCGAGCGGCAGGGGATATTTTTAAGCTTTATACAGCGGAAAACCGCCTTGGGCTCCATATAGGCATATCCTGCCTGGTCTACCCCTATTTCTTCCATAAACCTTCTGGCTTCTTCGCGGTCTTTGATCAATACAGCACGATGTCCCTGCAAGTCTATTACTCCTTTTCTATATTTTTACTTCGTCATAATATATTAATATTCGAAAGTAGTCACCGTAATCTCTTTGTTCTTCACTTTTGGACATGCCAGGCGGTGTTCGCATTTCACGCATACCCGGGAAAGATTGTCGGCCCTGTGGATCCTCTCGCCCAGGAAACTCATATCCCGGCTTATATTGCGGTGTTCATACACAGCCTGACATACTATATCAACCTCATGCGGGTTAAAGAAAACCCTGGGCAGTATTTCCCTGGCTATCCGGGCTCCGATAGACGCATGCTCGGCACCTGCCTCATATTCCTTCCATTTGGCTATATCGTGCAAAAGCCCGGCTGCATATATTACTTCCTTGGCTGCCAGTTTCCCGGTAAGGCCAGCTTCCTTCACAAAATAGTTGAGGTCATTATGTTCCAGAACCAGTATATAAGCTATACGGGCCACATCGATGTGGTGATGAATGTCATGCTTGCAAAACTGCGGTTCTATTTCCAGTTCCGCATTGCGCTGCATGTGCTGGTTAAACAGAGGATCATTAAGCAGTAGTTCTATACGTCTCAATATATCCACCCCGTAATAAAATTTTTAACACCTTGAAAAAAGGGTATTATATTATATTAAACCACTTCGGTAAAAATCCTTCCCCTTAACAATTTTTTATTTCCCCATCGGTTATAAATTTATGCATCTTAAATCTTGATATCTTTAGCCAACAGCCGGGCTTTTGGCCCGGCTGTATATTTTAGAAAATCCATTTGTCAAGTTCTCTTGCATAATCTATAATCTCTTCGTCCTTGAAAAACAGGCTTATTTCCCTCCTGGCTGATTCGGGGGAGTCAGATCCGTGTATTATATTCTGCGACATCGTTACCCCGAAATCTCCCCTGATAGTCCCTGGAGCAGCTTCTTTGGGGTTAGTTTTGCCCATCATGGTGCGCATACCGGCAATGGCGCCATCCCCTTCCACCACCATGGCTACTGCGGGCCCTGAAGTAATAAAAGCCAGCAGTTCAGGAAAAAAGGGCTTTTCTATATGTTCAGCATAATGCTTCCTGGCCAGCTCTTCATCAATCTTGAGCATCTTGAGAGCGGCGATTTTGTAACCTTTTTTCTCAATGCGGGAGATTACTTCCCCTACCAGTCCCCTTTGCACTCCGTCAGGTTTTACCATGATGAAGGTCCTTTCCATTGTCTCCTTCTACTCCTCCTCTTTTCATCTTTATTGCCAGCAGCGCTGGTCCCGCATTTTTAATAAGCAGCAGCCAGCGCTAAACCTTTTATTCTTCCCTTTCTTCAAAAGCCTTTTCCCCTTCCCCGGGGTCTTCGTCTTCGCCGCGTATGATTCTTTCAAATTCTTCTGCTTCCATAGTCTCTACTTCCATCAATTTATTGGCTACCTTGTGCAGTTTGTCCATATGCTCTCTAAGGATATTTTCGGCCTTCCTGTAGCAGCTTTCCATTATGGCGCTGGCTTCCTTATCAATAGCATAGGCAATGGCATCCGAATAGTTGCGGTGCTGGGATATATCGCGCCCCAGGAAAACCTCCTCGCTCTTCTGCCCAAAAGTTAAAGGCCCCAGCTCTTCTGACATTCCATACTCGGTAATCATTTTTCTCACTATACTGCTGGCCCGTTCCAGGTCATTCTGGGCTCCGGTGCTTATATCCTCAAGAACCAGCTGTTCCGCCACCCTTCCTCCCAGGAGGGTAGCCACCTCATCCAGCAGATATGATTTGGTAATATAGTTGCGGTCTTCCTCCGGCAAAAGAAGGGTATAGCCTCCCGCCCTTCCCCGGGGTATTATGGAGATCTTGTGCAGTTTATCCGTATTGGGCAGGAAATAGCTTACCAGGGCATGTCCTGCTTCATGATAGGCCACCAGCTTTTTCTCCTTTTCCGAAATTACCCGGGTTTTCTTTTCCGGCCCGGCTATTACCCGTTCAATAGCTTCTTCCAGCTCCTCCATGCCGATTTTGTTCTTGTTGTTGCGGGCAGCCAGCAGGGCTGCCTCATTTACCATATTAGCCAGGTCAGCCCCGGTAAACCCGGGAGTCCTCTTGGCCAGAACCTCCAGGTTAACATCTTCAGCCAGGGGTTTATTTCTGACATGCACCTTGAGTATGGCTTCCCTGGCTTTTACATCCGGACGGTCAATGAGGATATGCCGGTCAAAGCGCCCGGGCCTTAAGAGGGCCGGGTCCAGTATATCCGGGCGGTTGGTGGCTGCCATAACGATGATGCCTTCATTGGTGCTGAAGCCGTCCATCTCAACCAGGAGCTGGTTCAAGGTCTGTTCCCTTTCATCATGTCCTCCCCCCAGTCCTGCTCCCCTCTGACGGCCTACCGCATCTATCTCATCTATAAAAACTATACAGGGAGAATTCTTTTTGGCCTGTTCAAAAAGATCCCGCACCCTGGCTGCTCCTACCCCGACAAACATTTCCACAAAGTCTGAACCGCTTATGGAAAAGAAAGGAACACCCGCTTCCCCGGCTACCGCCTTGGCCATCAAGGTCTTTCCGGTACCCGGAGCTCCAAAAAGCAGTACCCCTTTCGGTATTTTAGCCCCCATACGGGTAAACTTCTGCGGATTCTTAAGAAATTCCACCACTTCCTGCAGTTCCTCTTTGGCTTCGTCAGCGCCGGCCACATCATTAAAGGTAACTTTTACCTCTTCGCTGGTAAGCATCCGGGCCCGGCTGCGGCCAAACTGCATAACCCGGCTTCCCCCGCCCTGGGTCTGATTCATGATAAAGATGAGAAATCCTATCAATATTATGATGGGAAGAATGGTTCCCAGAAGCGACATCCACCAGGGAGGAGGAGGCACCTCGTCACTGTCATAATCCACCTTCTTTTCCAGAAGGAGCGGAACTATGCCGCTTTCCTTGGAGGTGGTGGCTGTAAACTTGGTCCCGTCCTTCAAGGTGCCGGAAATTTTATATATATTGTCATCTATTTCCACTTTGGCCTTGGCTACCTTTTCCTCCTGCACCAGCTTTATAAATTCCACTTCGGTCAGTTCTTTGGCCTGCTGTTCCGGTGCCGGATACATCTTCATGGCAAAAAGGGCTAATAAAACTATTAGCACATATATTGCTATATTCTTGAGGGCCTTATCCAAAATATTTCCTCCCCTTTACAAACAATATAAATTTCCGTCATATTTTAGCATAACGGCTTTTCCTTTGCAATTTTTTTAATTTATTAACTATTCTTCTCATTTTCCGCGTTTTTTTATAACTAGCACTTTCTGGGTATCCTGATTTACTGCTGCTTCTTCGGCTACTCTCATACCTAGTATAGCATAAATTTTTTCTCCTGCAGCCAAAAGGGGAATTTTATCCCGCCTGGAAAGGGGAATTTTTTCATCAATAAAAAAATCCTTGATTTTCTTGCTCCCTTTAAGCCCCGCCGGCCTGAAAACATCCCCGGGCTTGCGGCTGCGGATAAAAAGCGGGAATTTAAGCCGTCCATAGTCAAGATAGGCTACCGCCCCTTCCTTATCCATGCGCTCTATATCCGCAACTTCGAAGACATACACCTCATCAAGCTCGGGAATATAAATTTCGCCGGGGATTTTGACCTGATAGGCATAGGCTGCCTTCTCTTCTTCCCGGGTGCTTATTATCAATTCCTGATAGGCTTTATTGGCCTTTACCCCCCCTGCCAGGTGTATAATCCGGGAAGAGCCGGTTTTTTGAAGCAGGTTAAGGACATCTTCCACCTCTTTTAGATTAATATCCCCTTCTTTTCCTCCTCTTACCTCCTTTAGAGCCTTGATTACCAGCCGGTGCTGGTAGGCAGGGTGCAAAAGGGTAAGGGATGGGACATCCAGCACCAGCTTTCCCTCTTCCCGGGAACGCAAAACCTTTTCCCAGTATTTTTCAGCCTCCAGCTCCAGCACTTCATTTTCCATGCGCGCTATGCCGGCCAGCTGGCACAGGCTTTCTACCAGCCGGGGATTGAATTCCCTTTTAAGATAGGGTATAAGTTCATTTCTTATCCGGTTGCGCAGGTAAACCGGTTCATAATTGCTCATATCGATACAGTAAGGTATCCCCCGCATGTCCAGATATTCCTCAATTTCCCTGCGCGTAACCACAAGCAGGGGCCTTATCAAATCGCCGTTTACCGGCATAATTCCCCTAAGGCCCTTTATACCGGTTCCCCTTATGATATGGTGGAGGACGGTTTCTGCCAGATCATCCTGGTGGTGGGCAGTAGCTATACGGTGGGCTCCCAGCTCTTCCTTTAACTCCCGGAAAAACCGGTACCTCTCTTCTCTCCCCGCTTCTTCCAGGGTTTTCCCTTCCCTTCTGGCAGCTTCTTTGATGTTCACTTTCCGCACATAACAGGGAATCCCCCGCTGGCTGCAGTAATCCTCCACAAAAGCGGCTTCTCCATCCGCCTCTTCCCTCAAGCCGTGGTTTAAATGGGCAGCTATAACGGTAAACCCCATTTTATCCTCCAGCTCTTTGAGGAGCGCAAGGAGCGCCATGGAATCAGGCCCCCCGGAAAGGGCAAGGATTACCTTGTCGTTCGGGGAAATCATGCTCTCTTTTTTTATAAAGTTTTCCACCTTTTTTATCATGGTTACCGCCACCGCTAAAATTTTTATATTTCTACACTGCCGCTATAATTTATTATCAGAATTCTCCAAAAAATGTCTGTGGCTTATTGTAATATTTGGCCTGCTTTCTATAATTATTATTAGACAGCTTTTTTTAGGGAGGATGGCCAATGATTATTTCCTCTTCTGAATTCAAAAATAATATAGGCAAATACCTGGCCCTGGTCCAAACAGAAGATATAATCATCACCAGGAACGGCAAACCGGTAGCCCGCCTGGTCGCTGAAAAAGATGACAAGGTAGCCCTGGCCAAATCACTTATAGGCATCCTGCCAGCAACAGTAAAAAAAGAAGACTCCAGAGAGGAGAAGTCCAGGAAGCATGAAGGTAATGCTTGATACTAATATAATCCTTGACATTCTGGGCCAGAGGGAACCTTTCGCAGCTCCGGCCATTAAAATAATGTTGCTGGCTGCGGAAAACAAAATCCAGGCTTATATAACCTCTAACATGGTAACTGATATCTATTATATCGCCCGCCGCCACTATATGCCAGAGCCCCAGATACGGGACACCATTTACAAACTGCTGCAAATCGTATACGCGGTAAATGTAGATCATCGCGACTGTTTGAAAGCCCTTAAGCTTCCTCTGCCGGATTATGAAGACGCCCTTTTGGCACTGTGTGCCAGAAAAATAGAAGCAGACTTCATAATTACCCGCAATGCCAAACACTTTAACAATTCTCCAGTACCCGCCATAACTCCCGGTGAATTCATAAATAAAATCTTTCCGGATTAATATTTTTAACAAAACGGCTGGCATAAAGCCAGCTTACATAAAGGCATCCTTTTTATTTTTTCTTTTTAGTGGGCAAAGTTGAGATCAACATAAGAACATATAACCGTCATGTCATCCCGCGGCTTCCCTTCACATATCGTCAGGGCCTGGTTGAGTATCATTTCCGCCACCTTCTTTGGATCTTTGTCCGTTATTTTAGACAGCAGGCCTTTAAGCCATTTCTCCCCTTCTATCATGCTGCCTGAAGCTTCCAGAATCCCGTCGCTGACCATGACAATCATGTCATAAGGGCATAAGGCAACTTTTTTGCTCTCCACCTCGATATCCTCTATTATGCCCACCGGCAGGGTATCCGCCTCAATTACCTCTATGCGGGCACCGCGCTTTATAAAGGTAGGGGCACTTCCTGTCTTTATAAAATCAGCCTGGGCATTGTAAAGATCAACCATAGCTATATCAAGAGTAGCAAAAGAATCATGTTTGGAGCGCATGAGAAGCACCGAGTTAACCGTTTTCAAAGCTACCTCCTGGCTGAAGCCGTTGCCTATCAAGCTCTTTAGAAGGCTTACCGCCGCCTGGCTTTCTGCATAAGCCCTTTCTCCCACGCCCATGCCGTCGCTTAAAATAATCACTTCTCTTCCTTCTTCCAGTGTAGCCAGGGTAAAAGTATCGCCACACACTTCTTCTTTTCCTATCTGGGCAGCTCCGCTCACTATCCTGTAAGTACAGCTGGGGACAAGTACAAATTCACATCTTCCTTTTCCGGGTATTTTAGGGCACTTTTTCGAGGCTACCTCCATTTTTTCCCCCATCAGGGAAGAGAGGACGACCGACACATTGCTTTCACATTCTTTGCCGTCCGGACACGCATTAGCCACCACTCTCAATTTCGGTTTATTTTCCCCTACCTTGACAGGAGTTATGTCATTAACAGCCAGCCCCAGTTTTTTGCTCTCTTTCTGCAAAGATTTTTTAAGTTCCAAATCTACCGTAGTCTTTACCTCAAACTCCTCTGCCATTTTTCTTATTATATTGCCTACTTCTTTAAGCTGCAGGGAAACTATTTCCCTGGTCTGCTCCACCTTCTCCAGCCAGTACTCATTAAGGCGCAGGATATCGAAAAGATAGTTTATGGTAGTAAGCATTTCCCGTCCATAAATACAGCGCCGCCTGAATTCCACCGGACATTCTTCATAGGTTATGCTTCCATTGACTTCTATAGAAGCAAATATATCAAGGAGGTCGCCGGCAACCGAATAAGATCCTTTACCCCAGCAGCTGTCATATCTTGAACAGCTGCGGCAGAAATTATTGGCCACCTGGTCATACAGATATTCCAGATAAGCCTTGGGATTGCTGTGCTCCCTCAGGCTGCTTTCCACCATAAAACTGCTGCTCATCTCCTCAAACACTGTAGCCAGGTTTTCTATCTTCTTTTTCGTCTCTTCTTTTACAGCCATGTCAACCATTTCTGCTTCTTTATCCTTTAAAGCAACACTTATACTGCCTAAAGTCCGTACCGGCAGTTTTTCCTTGATGGAAGACGGCAGTAAAAAGAAGATAAGGCAGGCTATCCCCGTTTCCCACAATCCCAAAACAGCAGCCCTGGTTTCCGGTATAAACATGGAAAGCGCCAAAGTTCCCAGCATAAAACCGATTATTATACCTAAACGTCCAAAACTTCTGAAAAGCCCGGCCAAAAGCCCTGATACCGCATACATTCCCAGGGTAGGCGCAAAAACACTGGAAGCTATGGAAGGTATTATCCCGGTCATCACCCCTACCATGGTAGCTGCCCCGCTCCCCCACAGGAGAGCCGCCAGCAGGATGCCTACCCGGCAGATTACGGCAGCTATGCTAATGCCAGCTATTGTTACCTCTTCCAGACCTATGACTATCCCTATGCCCAGAACCAGAAAGGCACATATATCTTCAAAGGTAAAACCGGTAAGATCCTTTTTGCGCCTTAAAGCATCATCGGCTACCATAAACACAAATACCAAAATACCCGCGATCATGGCTTCAAAAACGGTTATCATTTCCTGATAAAATGAAAAACCCGTCATTAAATTAAGCAGGCTTTTTATAACCAGCAGTACAGCTGCTGTAAGGGAGGGGAGAGCCCACCAGGATTTGTCTTCCGGAATGGCAAGGTAGTTTATTACCCCCAGAAGGAGCAGGAGAGCCAGAATATTGGTGCCTAAAAAGGTGCCCTCCAAAACGCTCATAAGCCCCAGAGATCCCAAAATGCCGATTATTATGGCCTGTTCCTTCTTATAACGGCTGAAAACAGCAGCAAAGGCAAAGAGAAAAGGAAGCAGTTCCCCCAGGATAAAAGCCCGGGCCATAAGAAAAACGCCGAGTGCCAGAAGCAAATTGCCTCCCGTAAAAAACCTGGCCAGAAATCCTGCCCAGTCTATATCTTTTAAAATGTCCCCCTTAAAAAAGAAATCCCTTTTATCCTGACGATAACTGTAAGCCGGTTTTTTTCTCCTCTTTTTCCCTGTCATGCGGCCAGTCCATGGCGAAGGTTCCGCCAGCCGCTGGTAAGGATATACTTCTATCCTGTCTAACATATTATCCCCCCTATTGGTGTCTTAAACCTTATTATAGCTATAACTTATGGTAAAATTTGTAAATATCGGGGGGTAAATAATTTTTATTACCCAAAAATTCATACAAATAAAGGGGAAGATAAAGATATTTTTACTCTACCTGCCAAAAAAAGACGGGGCAGATGTAAAAATGCCCCGTTTTACTTCTGTTCTTCCAGCATTTCCCATATCATGCCTTCCATCAAATCTGCTTCACTTACTATAATCCGGTCTTTGCCCAGCACTTCCATAATAGCCAGAACCGCCTGCACCCCTTTAGGTATTATGTCAGCACGCGACGGCTGCAGGCCGGGAAGTTTTTTCCTCTCCTCCAGGGAAAGGGAAGTTAAAAGCCTGTATATTTCCAGAATCTCCTCATAATGCAAAACCTGTCCATGCACCAGAGAAGGGGAATACTCCTCAAGTTTCAGCTTTATAGCAGCCAGGGTAGTAGCAGTTCCTCCCACCATCACCAAAGGGTAAAAAGAAAAATCAATCCCTGTATTCACAAGCGGCTTCAAAACTTCTTTCATCATAGAAATATCCATATTCCCTTCGGTAGCCCTCACCGCTCCCAGAGGCAGAGAAAGCATAAAACTTCTGCCCAGTATAAATTCGGTACTGCCTCCCCCCAGGTCAGCTACCAGGGGAGGATGTTCAAGGCTTAAGCCCTTTTCCACCCCCAGGTAGCTTAAATAGGCTTCTTCTTCTCCCGTTATGACTTCCACCTCTATGCCGCAGGCAAGCAAAACAGCCTCCAAAACCTGTTTCCTGTTCTTCGCTTCCCTGAGGGCACTGGTGGCTACTGCGCGGTAGCGGCAGGTTCCATAATCGGCAAGGAGTTTTTTAAATTTATTTAAAGCCCTGCAGGTGCGTTCCAGGGCATTTTCTCCTATCTCTCCCGTTTTAAGCAGGTTTTCTCCCAATCTGGTAGTTTCAAGCCCCCGGCACAGGGGAGTCAGCTTTTCCTCCTTTTTTTCGGCAATTAAAAGCCGGCAGGAGTTGGTTCCCACATCTATGGCTCCCAGGCGCATCTCTTTTCTCCTTTCTAAAATTTTCCATCAAAAAACACCCTTATAAAAGGGTGTTTTCGTTATCTATCATTATAATGCCTGTTTCGCCTCCTGGGCTCATTTTTAAGCTTCAAAGACTGCATTCTTTCATCACTTTCTTTTAAAAACCTGGCTATCTTTTCATCCAGGGTTTCAGCGCTGCTCTTGCCTGCAGCCTGGCTGCTCCTGCCTTTCGGCCGGTCAGCAGCTGGTTCTTTTTCTACTGCCTGCTTGATAGAAAGCCCTATCTTTTTCCCGGCAACATTCAGAACCTTAACCTTTACCACATCACCCTCCCGGATAAAATCCTTGACATCATTCACATAGGTGTCAGCAATTTCTGAAATATGAACAAGTCCTACTGCTCCTCCCGGCAGTTCCACAAAAGCGCCAAAATTAGTGATTCCCTGGACCTTTCCTTCGAGAATGCTGCCAGGAACGATATTAGTCTGTTCAGTTGGCATATAAACTAAGTTCCCCCTACATATAGTATAAGTTAATAATATAAAATGGCGGGATAGTAGTCAACTGTTTTGCACCAAACAGCTCAAACCCAATCAGTTTCCCGGTTTATCTCGTAAAAACCAGCGGTTTTTCCCCTTCTTTAACCATACCCAGTTTTTCCCGGGCAATCCTTTCGATATTTTCCAGGGAAGTAGCCTCTTTGTATTCCTCTCTAAGCCTTTTGTTCTCTATGAGGAGCTGGGCTTTTTTGGCTTCCAGTTCCTTTTTCCTTATTTCCAGTTCCCACACGGTCTTTGCCCTGCTTATAACCGGAACAATCAAAACTATGCACATCATTATTGTGATAAGCCTTTTCAGAAATATGCCTTTTCCCCTATTCCTCATCTTCTTTTCCTCCACCAAAAATACCCAGAGTATCTCCCGGAAGGACTATCACCACTTCATATCCCTTGCTGCGGGCACGGTTATACAAAGTAGCTACGGTACTCGCATTTATACCCAAAATTTTAGCTACTTCCGCATTGCTCTTTCCCATTTCCTTCAGGGCTACTACCTGTCTTTCCCGGAAGCTGAGCTTTTCTACCCCTCTGATTTCTATTTTCATGACTTCAACACTCTATCCACATTTTTTCCACAAGTTGTGGACAAATTTATTACTTTTTTAGGGTTTCTCTTTAAATTATCAAAATCCTGCTTTTACAAAAATTTTTTATCCCTCATCAATAGGAGGCCTTTTTTTCGCAGCAATCCAGTTTTTGATGTTCTGCCACGGTTTTTTAATTATTCTTCCCAGACAGGCAAAAATATGTACTGCCCCATCAGCGATGTAATCTACGATTCCCTTAAACCGCTGGAAAAAATAACTCAAATACAGGATAATTCCGATAAGAAGCGCCAGAAGTATATATGCCCTTATTTCGCCTCCATTTATAAAAAGCAGGAGATAAAAAACCAGCCCTATCATAATTATCCACAGGAAAAAATCCAGGACATAAAGTAGAAGCCTTCCTACTTTAGCCCTGGCTATAATCCCCTGATAAAAATGAAAAAAGAATCCAGCCAGCAACCCCAAAACCAGAGTAGCGGCAAAAGACTTAATCTGGAAAACCAGGCTGGACAAAAATTCCCTCCCCTTTCCTCTCTCTTCTCCTGCACATATTATCCACAAATTATCTACATATCAACAGGCATCCCGGGGACCAAAAGAAAGCGTCCCTCTTTCCCGCTATTTGAGGAGGCGGTTTATTATGTTTTTGCTCCTGGTTTTTATATCAGCACCCTGCGGTTTATACTGAAAACTCTGGACTTCCCCTTCAATCTTCACCTTGCCTTCATCCAGGTTAAGCATCGTTATGTGCATATTCTGCCCGACAATAAAAATTATTCCCAGGCTGCTTTCCAGGATAATCTCTTCTTCATCAAAGGTGATCACATTTTTTATCCCGGTTAGCTCCATATACCGGCGGTCAGTCAAAATCATGCTGTGCTCAGCCATCTTTCCCCTCCTCACAGGTCTTAAGCCTTCATCAGCCAGCCATGCCAACTTATAAACTATCCTTAAAAAAAATATGCATAAAGGGAGCAGGTTTATGACAAAAACTTAACTGAAACAGGGGACGGTTCTCTGTTTCAAAATGAAACAGAGAACCGTCAGACTGTGTGAAAAAACTTTCATCAGAAAGAGGGATTAATGCAAGAAAAGTCGAATACAGGGTGATAGAGAGGTGAGAAAATGGGATACATAGAAGGAGAAAATCGGGAACTTATCACCCTGTTTCCTGAAGCAATAGATGATTATATTACACCTGACAATCCAGTAAGAGTGATAGAAGCATTTGTAGAATCTTTAGATATGGAAGCGCTTGGTTTCAAAAGAGCAACACCCAACCAAAAAGGCAGACCCTCATATGATCCCAGAGACTTATTAAAATTATACTTATACGGATACCTGAATAAAATCAGATCCTCCAGAAGACTAGAAGATGAAACAAAAAGAAACCTTGAAGTAATTTGGCTATTACGCAAACTAAAGCCAGATTTCAAGACCATAGCTGATTTTAGGAAAGACAATCCGGAAGCAATAAAAGCCTTATTCAAGCAGTTCACACTATTATGTAAAGAGTGGGACTTGTTTGGGAAAGAGGTACTGGCTGTTGACGGTTCCAAATTTAGGGCCAGCAATTCCAAGCATAACAACTTTAACCAGAAGAAAATACAAAGGCATTTAAAATATATTGATGAAAAAATAGAAAACTATTTAAAAGAATTAGACAGTAGTGATCATGAAGAAGCTAATATCCATATTCCAAGCGCAGAAGAAATTCAGAAGCGAATAGAGGAGTTAAAAGCGAGGAAAGAAAAATATACGGCTTTGCAAGAGCAGATGAGAGAAACAGGAGCGACAGAGATATCAACTGTTGATCCAGATGCGCGTTTAATGGCAGTTAACAATAACGGTTTGGAAGTAAGTTATAATGTACAAATAGCAGTAGACCATAAACATAAGCTGGTAGTAGATAGTGAAGTAATAAATAATCCTTCAGATCAAGGGCAACTGAGCAACATGGCCAAAAAAGCCAAAGAAATACTTGAAGTGGAATCGATAAAAGTTTTAGCGGATAAAGGCTATTATTCTACCAGCGATTTAATTGAATGTGAAAAAAATCAGATAGAAGCATATGTAGCAAAGCAGAGATTTACTGGCAATATAGCTGACCCGGAATTTCAACCTGACAAATTTATATATGATAAAGAGAAAGACATCTACATCTGTCCAGCAGGGGAGACATTATATCCAAGCAAAATACGGCAAGAAAAAGGAGTAAAATACCAGGTATATAAAAATAGCCGTGCATGCAAACAATGCAGCTTAAGGGATAAATGTACCCAATCTAAAAATGGCAGGACTGTTAGTCGCAACTTAGCACAGTCATTGTTAGAAGTAGTAGATAAAAGGACCAAAGAAAACAATCAACTGTATATACAGAGGAAAATGATAGTAGAGCACCCATTCGGCACAATAAAGCGGATATGGGGATATGGTTATTTTCTGACAAGGGGATTAGTTTCTGTAAATGCAGAGAATAAACTGCATTTACTGGCCTATAACTTAAAAAGAGTAATAAATATCCTGGGAGTTAGGGAAATAATTGAGAGGCTGGCTCTGGTATAGCAGAAGCCAGCCTATTTTTTATATCTTTTTCAATAATAAAAATAATGCTTTTAAAATAAACAGCCAAGTTATTAAAAGAGCAGATTCTCACACAGTCTGCCGTCCCCTGTTTCAGGAGCTTAGTTTTAAAAAAAACTTTTATATGGCATAATTTAGAAGAGACCATTTATTACAGTTGAGGTGACAAATATGCAAATCCCCCCTGAATTTAAGCCTATTTTCTGGGACACAGCCATGCAAAATCTGGACTTGAAGAAACACAAAAAATATATAATAGAAAGGGTTTTAAATTTCGGAGATCTTGAGCATTTTTCCTGGCTTTTGCAAAACTATACTCCAGAAGAGATTATCGAAGAAGTAAAATCCAATCGGCAAATAGATAAAAGATCAGCTGTTCTGGTAGCCAATTTCTTTGATGTAGACAAGGAGGAGATTTTTTGTTCCTGGAATGTTTAGCCAGCGAAACTAAAGAATGTCTGGAAAGTTTAATCAAAAATAATATCCTGAAAGCCAAAAATTTTTATCTGGCAGGGGGTACTGCCCTTGCCCTGCAGCTTGGCCACAGATTGTCTGAAGACCTTGATTTTTTCACCGCCCAAAGCTTCTCTTCCTCCGAAATTATTTCCCAGTTCAGGGGTGAAGAAATTAAATTAGTGTCTGAAGCTTCCAATACCATATACCTTCTTTTCGGGAACCAAAAAATAAGTTTTTTTTATTATCCCTATCCACCGCTGTACAGCTTCGTTTTTTATAAAACCTGTCCTGTTGCCAATTATTTAGATATAGCAGCCATGAAGCTGATCGCCATATCCCAGCGAGGGGCCAAAAAAGATTTTGTCGACCTTTATTTTTTAATTACCCAAAAAAATCTATCCCTGCCTTTCCTCTTTACAGTCCTGGAAAAAAAATACCCGGTAAAGTACAGCAAATTTCATATATTGAGAAGTCTTGCCTATTTTGAAGATGCGGAACCCGAACCTATGCCTCTCGTAAAAAAAGCAGCAGGATTCAGCCCCCTTACTGAAAAAGAGTGGGAACAAATAAAGGCATATCTGCTCAAAATGCAAAGAGATTTTTTAAAAAACAATGCCTTATACTAACCTGAAAATTCCCTGTCCCAGGGCTTATCTTGCTTTAACAGACAATAAGGCTTACAATAAGGAGAGATTTGATTGGTGAAACAGGGGGACGGTTCTCTGTTTCACCTGAGGTGAAACAGAGAACCGTCCCCCTGTTTCAAGGAAAGGAGATGAAATGGTGAATATAGGCCGGGTAATGCATGAAATTAAGTATGCTTATGCGAAGATGGAAGCATTTAATGAATATTATGATGTAAACTCCCTGCTCCTTAAAGCTGCCCTTGACAACCTGCTGGATAAAGGGGAAATGCTTGATGACATCCTGGAAAACGGGGAGCAGGGCGTGCAGCGGAGTATGAAAAAGCTGTCCGATTATATCAAGGGAGAACGCAGGATAGTCAATGGCCTGCGGGAAGAAAAAAGAGTCCTGCCAGCCAGGGCAGAAGAAATTTTAAAAGGGGTAAAAACTGAAAATACAGCCGGTATTATTTATGTAAGCTTTCCCCTGGAAGGCAGGTTCACCATCACCATAAAAAAACAGCGGGGGGCAGTATTTAATGCGGAGGGAGTATATCTAAAGCCATATGAACATTCTTTTCAGCTTATGAATCCCCTGCTTATCTACGGCACTGAGGATTATTCCATTGCCCTGGCATCCTCTGACCAGGATTTCGGCTTTGCCCTCATGTACGGACCCTCCATTATCGGGGCCAAGGGTAAAAATATGCTCAAGGTTTCCTATTTTGACAGGGAAGCCTATTATATCGATGATTCCTCGAAATACCGGGATGTAAGCGATTTTGGCATATTTTAAAACATCCATAAAAATAAAACCAGGGGTAGGTTACAGAAGCTCCCCTGGTTTTTTATTCGATAATCCGGTATAAATTTTTAGCCTCATTGGCTTTTACATTTTCCCTGACATCCAGAACCTCAAAGGTAAGTTCTTTATCCCCCATCTTGAGGGTAATTATATCTCCCTTTTTCACTTCGGAAGAAGGCTTTGCCAGCCGTCCATTTATAAAGGCCCGTTCGTTTTCAGCAAACTCCTTGGCTACTGTACGCCGCTTTATTATCCTGGATACCTTAAGGAATTTATCCAGCCTCATGAGTTATACAACCGCATCCTTGAGGGCTTTTCCAGGTTTAAATGCCGGTACACGGGCAGCAGGTATTTCGATTTCCTCTCCGGTCTGCGGATTTCTTCCCTTGCGGGCTCCCCTTTCCCTTACTTCAAAAGTGCCAAACCCGATAAGCTGCACCTTGTCCCCTGCTTTAAGGGCACCTTCTACGGTGTTGAAAAAAGCCCCCACAAATTTTTCCGCATCCTTTTTGGTCATGCCTGTCTGTTCTGCTATTTTGCTTACCAAATCTGCCTTGTTCAAGGTATCCCTCCTCAAATATTTGTGTGGTATATTATGGTTATTCGCTGTTTTTCTTTTTTTTCCTGCCAGCCCTTCAGCTATAACCCTATTTTTTTAGCCGTTTCCCAGAAGCTGTCCAGCTCTTGAAGGGTAAATTCCGAAAATTCCCGCCCGCTGGCCTTAACCTGTTCTTCTACATAGTTGAAGCGGCGCACAAATTTATCATTGGCAGCCTGCAGAGCTTCTTCCGGTTCCACTTCATACATGCGGGCAATATTAACCAGTGCAAAAAGGATATCTCCTATCTCTTCCCTGATCTCTTCCCTATCTTTTGCTTTTCTAAGTTCATCTATCTCTTCCTTGAATTTTCCCAGGGCACCTTCTACATCAGGCCAGTCAAAACCTACCCTGGCAGCCTTTTCCTGTATTTTATAAGCCCTCAGAAGGGCAGGCAGCATAACCGGAATGCCTTCCAGGATATATTTTTTCCCTTCCTTCTTTTTGAACTTTTCCCATACATTCATCACATCATCAGGTGTAGCAAGGGAAGCATCCCCGAAAACATGGGGATGCCTTTTTATCATTTTTTCCTTTATCCTTAAAACGACATCGGCAAAATCAAAAAATCCTGCCTTTTCAGCCAGGGCGGCATGGAAAACAACCTGCAGCAGCAGATCCCCCAGCTCTTCTTCCAGTTTATCCATATCCTCCTCTTTAACTGCCTCTATAACCTCGTAAGTCTCTTCCAGAAGATACCTTAAAAGGCTTTGATGGGTCTGTTCCCTGTCCCAGGGACATCCATTTTCCCCCAAAAGCCTTTCCATAACTTCCAGCAGGCCTTCTATAGCCTCACCACTTCGTCCCATAAGCCTCTCCTCTCTTTAAAAGCCAGTTCCGTCTAGGCCCCTCTTATTATCTTTTTAAGCATGGCTATATCCAGTTCCCTTACCAGAAGGAGCAAAATACCGTACACTATTACTCCAAAAGTTATGGCAAGGAGGGTAGATAAATGAGAGCTTATATCATGAGCTACCAGGTATTGATAGGATATTTTTACTGCCACAGTCATTGCCACGGTAACCAGGATTATTTTTATCATTCTTGCCGTCTCATAACGGATGCCGGTATATTTCTTGAGGGAAAACAGGTTCAAAAGGGAACCTATGAGAAAAGCCAAAACTGTGCCGATAGCTGCCCCTTTTATGTTAAGAGCCGGGATGCTGGTCAAGCTGTAGTTAAATATGACCTTGAAAATACCGGTAATAACCAGATGCCTCATGGCCACTTCCGGCTTGCCTATCCCCTGTAAGCCGGCACTTGATATCTGGAAGGCAGCCAGCACGATAGCGGAAAATGCCAGAGGCTCCAGGGCATTTCCTGCTTCCGCTGCCCCATAGAGGAGGTCGCAGATAGGAAAAGCCAGAATAAAAAGGCCGGCAGCAGCAGGGAAAGAGATAAGCATCCCTCCGCGGAAACCATAATTCAACCTTTCTACAAGCAGCCTTTCATCATTCCTGGTCCTCGCTTCTGAAATAGCCGGTACCATGCTGGTAGCAATAGATATGGTAAAAATGGTCGGCAGGCTTATTAAAACGGCAGCCATGCCTGACAAATGCCCGTAAAGGGCAGTAGCCTGCGACACGGTATAATTAAGGGCAATAAGCCTTCCCGGCACAATTATCGCATCCAGCATCTGCACCAGGGGCAAAACTACCGCCCCCACCGATACCGGGATGGCCAACCTTATCATCTCTCTGCCCAGGCTTACCGAACTTTCCCCTGAATAAGCCAGGTTTTCATATTTTATATCATTACCGCGGACAAAACTTATGTAGTAAAAAATCAAAACGACAAGGCCGGCCAGGCCTCCGATCACTGCTCCAAAAGTAGCTCCGGCCGCTGCATATTCTATACCTTTGCCTACCAGGACATAGGCAAGAATGAGTACGGCAGTAACCCGGAAAAGCTGTTCCACCACCTGGGAAACCGCAGTGGGAACCATAGACTGGTGCCCCTGAAAAAAGCCGCGGAATACCGACATAAGCCCAGCCAGGAAAATGGCAGGAGCTACTGCCAGAATAGGATAATAGGCGCGCGGGTTTTTAAGCACATAGCTGGCCAGTATTCCCGCTGACTGCATCACGACAAGGGTAAGCAAAAGGCCTATAACAAAAAGAATAACCAGGGAAGCCTTAAGTATTTTAAAGCTGTCCCCGCTGTACCCTTCGGTCTCTTTGCGGGCTACCATTATGGAAATAGCTACCGGCACACCAGCGGTAGCCAGAGCCAAAATAGTCGTATAGATAGGATAAGCCATCTGATAAAGGCCAATCCCCTCTGCTCCGATCATGCGCGCCAGGGGTATGCGGTAAATTGCCCCCAGCAGCTTGCTTATAGCTCCTGCAATGCTCAGGATTAAAGCCCCTTTGATAAAGGTCTGCCCTTTTTCCATGTTTATCCTCCCCATTTTTCCATGAAGAATATTATAACATAGTATGCCCTTATAAATAAGAGGTATTCCGGGCTCCTGACACAAAAAAGCGATCTTATATAACTAAGACCGCCTTTTCGCTATTTTCAGTTTTACTGTTCCATCTGTTTTGACAAAAATCCAGCCGCTGTTTCAGCCAGCTTAACCTCTAAATCTCCCATTTTTACGCCTGCGTCTTTGCTGACAATAATTACTGCACCAATCGGATCGCCCTGGGATATTATAGGAGCTATAACCTGGGTTTTTATAGTATATTCCCGGTCATCAGTCTGTACTATATGCACATTTTCATCATCCGGGTTTTCTATCTCTTTCATTATTAAAGTCCGTCTTTCCTCCAGTGCCCTTTCCACTGCCTTGCCCACCGGTTTCCCCATAAACTCGCGTTTATTGGCTCCTGCTACCGCTATGATTACATCACGGTCAGCAATCATAGCTATATGACCGGTAGTTTCATTTAATGAATCTACATACTCTTTGGCAAAATCACCCAGCTCACCTATAGGAGAATATTTTTTCAGTATGACTTCACCTTCACGATCAACAAAAATCTCCAGCGGGTCTCCTTCCCGAATGCGCAAAGTCCTTCTTATTTCCTTGGGAATAACTACCCTGCCTAAATCATCAATCCGGCGTACTATTCCTGTTGCTTTCAAATTACATTCTTCCCTCCTTTTTTTAAAAATTGAAAATGTTGTTTCTTTTCTCAATGATAGTATATAACTAAAAATCCCCTTTTATTCACTTTTTGCCATTATGCTACAAAAAATTAAAGCCTGAAATTCGAAGGTTTGACACATTTTGCATGTTAAAATTTGCACAAATAATGTTTCTTTTTTTAATGGTTTAACTTTCAAGCACAGGGGAATAATAACTTTTAAATCTGTCTGGTAAAACAAAGGGTGAAATATATGTTAAGATTAAGCAATTTTCAGCTCTACTGCATGCTGCTCCTCTTCTGTGCGCCGGTGGCATTCCTTCAGGTAGGTAAATATGCCATAGAGCTCCTTTTAAATAATGCCTATCTGGCTGTCCTTCTCACTATCGTGCCAGGTATCCCCATAATATATATGTTCTCCTATATTATCCAGAAAAGCTCTTCCCCTTTCCCTTTCATGCTGGAAGAGCATCTGGGAAAAAGAACAGGCAGAATAGTAGGGTTCCTCTACATGATAATCTTCCTCTTTTTAACCTCTTTTTCCCTGCGCCTGTTTATAGATTTTATAGAAACCAATGTCCTTCCCCAGACCCCTATAAGCATCTTTTTGGGTCTCCTCCTGCTGTGCAGCTGCCTGGCCATCAAATCAGGGTTTGGTAATTTTGCCCGCATGTGTGAAATAATTGTAATACTTGGGGTAAGCTTCGCTTTTATTATTGTTTTCCTCTCTTTTTTCCAGCATCCAGATATCCAAAACCTGCTGCCCTTTGCCTACATCGATGATATGTCTTCCCTTTTTAAGGCAGTTTTCATGCTGACTACTGAAATACTGAAACTCATGGTAATTCTTTTTCTAGCTTTTTTTATCCCGGACAAAAAAGCCTCTTTTTCTATCATGATTAAGGTCCTTTTAACTTTTATCATCCTCATAACCTCTATAACCATAGCTACCATTATGGCACTGGGAGCCTATACTGCCAAACTATTCACCTTCCCTACCTTTGTCATAGTCCGCATCATCAATATTGCTGATTTTATAACCAATATGGATGCCATTTTTATCGGTCTCTGGATTATAGGCATATTTGGCACCGCCACCCTTTTCTGGTTTATGTTCTGCATAACAACCGGGTTTGTATTCAACCTCAAAGAATACCGCTTTTTGGCCGCTCCCTCCTCGCTGATCATCGCCGTCCTGGCTCTGCAGATGGCCAGCAACATTCTGGAACTGGATATAATAATAGTCCATATAGCCCCTGTTCTGCTCTTTGTTTTCTTTTTCCTGATTCCCTGCCTGCTTTTCATTATAAGCCTCAACAAGCCCCATGCCGGCTTGCAGGGAAAACAACCCGTCATACCCATGCCTGAACTAAACCGGCAGAAACTGAACTAATCTGTATAAGCCGGCCTTAACAGGCTTAAACTATATCCTGTCAGGATGATAAATCTAACTATTTTCCCGGGGGTAAATATATGCGCTATATAAACAAAAAAAACCCGAAAAACCTTACACCACATGAACTAATAGATAATCCGGTATCCTGCAGCATTGACGAG
The DNA here is from genome assembly GCF_055381335.1 of Thermosyntropha tengcongensis. Lineage (NCBI taxonomy): Bacteria > Bacillati > Bacillota > Clostridia > Eubacteriales > Syntrophomonadaceae > Thermosyntropha > Thermosyntropha tengcongensis. The sequence continues at coordinate 33,813 of NZ_AP042437.1, read as the reverse complement.
AATAAAGAAAGCCTGCAGAAGATACTGGCTAACTGTTCGGATGCGGTTTTTCGGGAATTCCTCTTTGGCTGCCATCAGCACAAAGGTTTGGTCCTTTATTTCGACGGGCTTACTGACCGCAAGGAAATAGAAGAAAATATTCTAAAACCCCTTATCCTGGAAATAGGCATGGTTAATACCGAAAAATCCTGCCTTGACGATAAAGGCAACCTTTTTAGCCAGATAAAAAACAGCATAGTAGCCATGGCCGAAGTAAAAGAACTCTTAACCCTGGGGGAAATTGTACACCATATAAGCTCCGGGGATACCGTACTTATAATTGACGGCTACGATAAAGCTTTATCTGCTGGCAGTCGTTCCTGGCAGACCCGTTCTATCCAAACCCCCGATAATGAAGTGGTTATATTTGGCCCCAAGGAAGGATTTTCGGAAACTTTGCGCTTTAATACCGCCCTTTTAAGGAGGCGCATAAAAAGCGGCAATCTCAAAATAGAAGCCTTTGTTTTAGGCAGGGTAACCAAAACTGATGTGGTGCTCTGCTATGTAGAGGGGATTGCCCCTCAAAGCCTGGTAGAAGAAGTCAAGGCCAGGCTTGACAGGATTGACATAGACGGGGTTTTCGACTCGGCCATGCTGGAAGAATTTTTGGTGGATCACAAAAATACTATATTTTCCCAGGTCGAACATACGGAAAAGCCTGACCGTATGGCAGCCCACCTGCTGGAAGGAAGGGTAGGCATACTGGTAGACGGCTCTCCCATGGCTATAATTATGCCGATATCTTTTCCCCAGTTCTGGCTTTCCCCGGAAGATTACTATAATAACTATATTCCAGCTTCCCTTTTTCGCATGCTGCGCTTTGTCGCTTTCTGGATTTCGCTTTTGCTTCCTTCCCTGTATGTAGCAGTAATAACTTTCCATCAGGAAATGATTCCTACAGCTTTATACCTTACCATAGCTGCCACCAGGCAGGGAGTCCCTTTTCCTGCCTTCGTAGAAGCTATTCTGCTGGAAATAACCTTCGAGCTCCTCAGGGAAGCAGGCTTGCGCCTCCCCCGGGCAGTAGGACCGGCAGTAAGTATAGTAGGCGCCCTTATCATCGGGGATGCAGCGGTAAGAGCCGGGCTGGTTTCTACACCCATGGTGGTAATCGTAGCAGCTACCGGAATAGCATCTTTTGTTACCCCGGCCTATAATGCAGGCATCATAAACCGCATCGCCCGTTTCGGCTTTCTGGCTGCCAGCAGCGTGCTCGGTTTTTTAGGCATAATGATTGTTCTCATACTCATGCTTACCCATATGGCATCTTTATCCAGCCTGGGGCTCCCCTACCTTTCTCCCCTGGCTCCTTCCAACCTTGAACAGATGACTGATGTAGTGGTAAGGCGCCCCTGGTTTTTAAACTTTAAAAGGCCTTATCTGGAAGGTATGCAGAATTATATCCGCCAAAAGCCCGGGGAGAAAAAAGGGGGAGAAAAGGATAATGCCTAAAACTTTTGCATTTTTAAGCATGATAACCCTTTTTCTTTTCTTAAGCGGATGCCAAACCCAGGATATAACCCATACCGCTGCTGTCCTCAGCATAGGAGTGGAGGAAGAAAAAGGTAAGATAAAACTGAGTGCCCAGATAGCCAAACCTTCCGCTCCGGGAGAAAGCGGAACTGAAGTTGAAGGCCCCCAGTTTATTGTAATAACCGAAACCGGCGACTCCCTGGTGCAGGCAGCCCGCAAAATAACCCTTACCCTTCCCCGTATCCCTTTATGGACTTATACCAGCACTATCCTGGTCAGCGAAAAACTGGCCCGTAAAGATATAAGCTTCCTTATCGACACGGTTGCGCGCAACCCTAATATACGGAAAAACAGTACCCTGGTAGTAACCCATAAGGCATCGCCTGAAAAAGTACTGGAAGCCAGGCCTCCCCTGGAACCTTTCCCTGCCCAGGCTATAACCGGTATTCTTGACATTCAGGAAAGGATGCTGGGCATATACACCCCGGTATCCCTGGGGGATTTTATCAAAAGGGCTTCTGCCTACGGCATCGAACCCCTGGTTCCTCAGGTTACCACTATAAAAGAAGGGGAAAATGAAATACTTTTTATCGATGGGTCCGCTGTTTTTCGGGGTACCAAAAAAGTAGGAGAATTCAATGAGGACGAAAGCCGGGGCTACCGGTTTATACTTCCCGGCACCAAAAAAGGAGGCATAATAAATGTCCCTTCCCCTTTAAATCCAAAAAACCTCATGACTATAGAGTTTATAAACATTAATACCAAAGCCCAAGCAGAAGTTAAAAAAGGACAGATTACAGTAAAGATAAAAGTTGACAGTGAGGGCAATTTTTATGAGCAAAACGGGGAAGAAAACCTGCTTACCTTATCCAGGGTCAAAGACATCGAAAAAGCTGCCAGCCTCGAAATAGCAAGGCAGATAAACCTTTCCATACGCAAAGCCAAACAGCTCAAAGCAGATGTTTTTGGCTGGGGAAAACTGGTAGAAAATGACTACCCTGTTTTCTTCAGGGAGATACAAAAAGACTGGCCTGAAATATTTCTGGAAGTTAAGCCGCAGATAGAAGTCTCTTTCAAGCTGCGGCGCACCTATCTGACTGATAAATCATTTGTACTTGAAAAATAGCCTGTTCTTTAAGGAGAAACAAGATATGCTGCTTGCCCTCTTGATAATTTTATATATAACAATACTGCTTATGGAGCTGCCTTTTTTATTCAAAAACAAAATGTACAGGGAAATGCTGATATTTTTTATAATCTTCGCGCTGGGCGTTTTTCTGAGCGTGGCCAAATTTAAAGGGAAGCTTCTTTTTAACCCCCTGGAGCCCCTTTTTTATATCTATAAGCTGAAAATCTAAGAATACAGGCGGGATCAGGTATGCGAAAAAAATCAGGCTATCTTATTATAATATTCCTTTTTCCTCTCTTCCTAAGCGGCTGCTATGACCGGGCAGAAACTACCCAGACGGTACTCTGTGCCGGCGTGGGAGTCGATATTAACCGCCAGCAGCGCATAGATTTTACCGTACAGCTTAATAAACCGGTAGACCCCCAGAAAACAACCACCTTTACCCAGCAGGTGGAAAATATATTCACTGAAGGTGCCAGCATAACAGAAGCAGCCCGCCGGGTGACGCTTATGGTTCCCCGGCTGCCTTTATGGTCCCATGCAGATATTTTCGTAATCGGAGGGCATATGGCACATCTTGGCCTGGGAGGCCTTCCCGATTTCGTTTCCCGCAACCGCAATATAAGGCATGACATTATAGTCCTTATAAGCCCTTATAACAAACCAGAAGAAATCTTTAAAAGCAGCTGCCCCCTCTCCCTGTGTTCTTCCCGGGGAATCTTAAGGATCCTCAAGTTTCAGGAACAATCCCTCGGCAACTATGTAAGCACTGATATGCTGAACTTCATTTCCTGCCTGGCTACCCCCGGCATAGATCCGGCTGTTCCCCAGGTAGTAATAACTAAAGATATAAAAGGGAATAATATCTTAACAATAAAAGGCACGGCTGTTTTTCGGGAAGATAAAATGGTCGGCAGCCTTAATGAGAAGGAAAGCCGGGGCTACCGCTTCATGATGTCTCAAAAAAAACAGGGGGGCCTTATAACCCTTAAATCACCTTTTGACAGATGCAGGTATATTGATTTTGAAATAAGCCGTTTTAAAAGCAGTATAAAGCCGGTAAAAAAAGACGGGCGCATTGTAATCCATCTTAAAACAGAAGTACAGCTAAACATCCTGGGCACACAGGCTAAAAGAGAAATACTCACCCCGGAAAAATTGCCTGCACTTGAAAAAGCAGCCGCCAGGCAGATAAAAGATGATATTATCGCCTGTGTAAAAAAAGCGCAAAATCTTAACAGCGATATACTGGGATTTGGGCAGGCTATTTACCGCTACATGCCAGAGGAATGGGAAAGTATCGCGGCAAGCTGGAGGCAGCTGTATCCGGAAATAGACTATGAGGTGGAAGTAAAAGCCCAAATCAAGAATGCTTATCTTACCCATAAGGTATACCTGCCTAAAGAATAATGAAGGAGAAAGTCAGGGCTTATGCTTTATCCGGTAATAACTATGATAATAGTTTTTGGGATTCTGGAGATAAAAAAGCTTTTGCGGGAAAAAGACGGGAAAGAAATAGTCCTCGCCTCTTTTTTGCTTCTGATAGCTGTTTTATACAGTATCGAAATCCATTTTAACGTACAGTTTCTGCCCAATCCCAACCGCATCTTTTTTCTCGTAAAACCAGCCGGTGACTTTTTTATGAAGATGCTGGGAATGCCATAATTTTTGCAAGGGAGAGAAAAATATGCCAGGCACCATGATAAACAGCAATCAATTTGCCAAACTTCTTCTTCTCCTCATTATAGGAAGTGCCTTTATTTTTGTCCCGGAAGGCGCAGCCGGGCGCGATTCCTGGCTGGCTGCCATTATATCGTCCCTGACTGGTTTATATATAATAACCGTCACTATAAGCCTGCAAAACATGTTCCCCGGCATGAGCATAATAAAAATAGCTATGCAGGTATTAGGAAAACCTCTGGGTCTTATTTTAAGCCTTATCTATTCCTGGGTGGTTTTTCTGGTAGCTACCCTCTACATGTACGATATGGTAGTCCTGATGCTCATTATTTTTCCCCAGCTTTCGGAAACCCTGCTGGTAATCCTCCTTATAGCTGCCTCTTCCTATATCCTTTACCGGGGAATAAACAGCATGGCCCGCATGGGGGAGATACTGGTTTGGATAATAATACCCCTGGTAGCGGCAGCGGTAACCATACCTTTTTTTACCGTAGCCAATCTGCAAAGCCTAACCCCGGTACTGGCAGACTTTAAACCAGTCGCGGCTGGCAGTTTATTCGGCTCTAACTGGCCTTATGGCGAAATAAGCCTCATGGCCATGCTGCTCCCTTTTGTGTCAGATTTAAAACAGAATAAAAAAGCAATATATATCTGGTTCTTCATCGGGGTTGCAATTTTTATCATCCGCAGCATCCTGGTAGTAGCGGCACTGGGCCAGGAGCTGATGCAAATTGCCAGATTCCCCCTTTACGAAGTCCTGCTCCTCATACGTTTTTCCACTTTCCAGCGCATTGAGCTTTTCTTCTTTGTCATGTGGTCTTTCACCAATTTTATGGCTATCACTCTATCCTATCAGAGCCTTACCCTGTGCATAAAAGACCTTTTTTCCCTCAAAAATTACCAAACCTTGATTATACCAGTTGGACTGTGTATAGGTGTGCTTTCCATAATAATGTTCCCATCAGATGTGGAGTTTCTGGCTGTAGAATCTTTTGCGGCTCCTTTTGTAAACCTCCCTGTCCACCTGTTATATCCTACTATCGTATGGCTCCTGGCCCGCTTCAAACAAAAAAGCCCTGCTTTAAAAAATTACGGTCCAGGGCAGCCAGCTTAAATGAGGGATAAAACATCTTCCAGGCCTTTTACTCCTTCTACCCCTGAAAAATAAAGCTGCAGGGTATGGTCATCCACTTTCTTCACTTTTAATCTGCTATTTGCCAGGCCTATTTTTTCCGGCAGCGGCCGGTTAAGGCTTATCTCTACCTGCCCATCCTTATGCCTTAAAACGCGTATATCTTTATCTTTTGCCATTATGCGCAGGGAAGTAACCCGCAAAAAATTTTCTACCGGCGAGGGAAGCGGGCCAAAACGGTCCAAAAGCTCTTTCTTTATTTCTTCCAGTTCCCGCAAATCCGACGCTAAAAGCAGCCGCCGGTAGATGCGCATCTTGCTTCCCGGATCAGGGATATAGCTGTCAGGTATATAATAATCCATGTCTATATCTATCCTGGGAGCTTCTCTTTCCTTCCTGCTTTCGCCCCGCAAACGGGCAGTCTCTTCTTCTAAAAGCCGGCAGTAGAGATCAAAGCCAACCGCCTGAATATGTCCGTGCTGCTCAGGTCCTAATATATTGCCTGCTCCGCGTATTTCCAGATCGCGCAGGGCAATCTTCATGCCCGCTCCCAGCTCATTAAATTCCCGGATTGCATTCAGCCTCTTCTGGGCTTCTTCCGTAAGCACCTTATACGGGCGGTAGGTAAGATAAGCATAAGCCAGGCGGTTAGACCTGCCTACCCGTCCCCTTAGCTGATAAAGCTGGGCTAATCCCATCTTATCCGCCTCATCTATGATTATAGTGTTGACATTGGGCATATCAAGGCCCGATTCAATAATGGTAGTACATAAAAGCAGATGGTATTCCCCTCTTATAAAATCCATTATAATCCGGGAAAGCTCTTCTTCCTCCATCCTTCCATGGCCTACAGCTATCTTTATGTCAGGCAAAAGCCGCATAAGCTCTTCCTTTACTTTATAAATATCTTCGATGCGGTTGTGGACAAAAAATACCTGCCCTCCCCGCTCAATTTCCAGCTGAACCGCTTCTTTTATTATCTCCTCATTATACTCCATAACATAGGTCGTAACCGGATATCTCCCTTCCGGAGGAGTTTCAATCACGCTCATATCCTTAAGCCCGGTTAATGCCATATAGAGGCTCCTTGGAATAGGAGTAGCCGAAAGGGTTAAAACATCAACCGTCTTTTTAAAAAGCCTTATTTTTTCTTTCTGCCTTACCCCGAAGCGGTGTTCCTCATCGATGATCAGGAGCCCCAGATCCTTGAATTTTACATCTCCTGACAGCAGCCGGTGGGTTCCTATTACCAGATCTACTACCCCTTTTTGCAAATCCTCCACAATCTTTTTTTGTTCCCTGCCTGTGCGGAAACGGCTTAAACACTCGATAACCACCGGATATCCCTCAAACCTGGCCCTGAAAGTCTGATAGTGCTGCTCAGCCAAAACCGTGGTAGGAACCAGAACCGCTACCTGTTTGCCGTCCATAACCGCCTTAAAAGCAGCCCGCATGGCCACCTCGGTTTTACCATAACCTACATCACCACATATCAGCCTTTCCATAGGGCGAGGGCTTTCCATATCCCTCTTTACCTCTTCAATAGCCTTGAGCTGGTCCGGGGTCTCTTCATAAGGGAAAGCATCTTCAAATTCTTTCTGCCAGGGGGTATCAGGAGAAAACGCATGCCCCTCCTCCGCCTCACGGGCAGCATAGATAGCAATAAGCTCTTCTGCCATCTCCCTTACGGACTCTTCCACTTTTTTGCGGGTTCTCTCCCATTCGCTTCCCCCCAGTTTGCTGAGGCGCGGCTCTTTTTCCCCCAGGCCGCTGTATTTGTAAAGTTTATCTACCTTGTCCAGAGGAAGATAGAGCTTATCTCCTCCTGCGTACTCCAAAAGCACATATTCACGGATGACATTATCTACCTGGGCCTGGGTTATCCCCCGGAATATGCCGATGCCGTAGTTTTCATGCACCACATAATCTCCCAGCTTCAGGTCTTCCAGAATAATAGTTTCTTCCCTTTTGGAGGCCCGCCCTCTCTTTTTCTTTCCTGGGGAAGACTTTCTAAAAATATCCTTCTCCCCAATCAAAGCCAGCTTAAAGGTAGGGCTTACAAAACCTTTCTCAATATCGCTATCCCTGAACTCCACACCGGTAATATTCTTGTCCAGCATCTGGCCTATGAGGAGCTTTCTCAGCTTGTCGTTTTTTATCCCTATCTCAACCCGGTACCCTTTTTTCTGCCACTCTTCTATACGGGAAAAAAGAAGGTCATGACTAACATAAAACGGCTCCATCTCTTTCTGGGCCACATGTTCCATAAAAGCCGCTTTTACCTTCACCATATTCCCCGGGAAAAAAGAGTGGTAAACCGTTCTCCTTCCGGTGCTTTTTTCTATATCATTCCTGCCCGTTATGGGAAGTTCCCTTATTTCCTTGCCGGCTTTGCGGGCTTCTTTCAGCAAATCCTTATATCTTTTCCCTTCCCTTTCCAGGGCCTGATAAAAACTGGCCGGCTCATCAAAAAAAACAGCCGCATCAGAACCCAGATAATCAAAAAGGGTTCCTTTTAAATCTTCATCACAAAATTCATCCGCCGGCATAATGCGTATTTCATCTACACCTTTCCCTGACCTCTGGTCTTCTACATCAAAATACCTTATTGATTCCAGGATATCGCCAAAAAATTCGAGCCTTACGGGTTCTTTTTCATTAAGGGGATAAATATCCAGAATGCCTCCCCTTAAAGCAAATTCCCCCCGGTTTCTTACGGTACTTACCCGTATATAGCCGCATCTGGCCAGTTTTTTTATAATATCATCCAGACCGTATTCATCTTCTTTTTTTAACCTTAAAGTTTTTTCCTGCAGGCAAGCGGGAGAAATAAAGGTATGCAAAATACCGGAAGGTGTAGTTATAAATATCCCCTTTTTGCGGGGATGGTAAAAAGCCTCATAGAGGGCAGTAATCCTCTCCACTTCCGCTATGGAATAATTTTCCTTAATAAAAACCAGGCTGCGCCCGGGGAACATAAAAACCCGGCCTTCCCCGCAGAAACCTTTAAGCATCCCGGCCAAATCATAAGCCTTTTCTTCACTTTCAGCCAAAACCAGAATCTTGCCGGGCAAACTATCGAATAAGGTCGCTAAAAAAAAGGCTTTTGCAGTATTGGAAAGCCCGGTTAAAATAACATTTTGTCCCTGGTTTAAAACATTAACCACCTTGCTCCAGAAATCAGGTGCCAAATCTAAACCCTCCGCACAAATTAAAGGTATTAAAGAATTTAGTGGTCATATCCTTTAAAAATAAGCGCATTATGATGCCAGGCAAGTTCCCCGCCGCATTCCGGGCATATTCCGGCCAGCTGGCAGTTTCTCTCTTCTCCATCATCTAATACCGATACATCAAATACCCTGTCACAAAATTCGCATATGTGGTAAATCTTCATTTTCCCTGCCCCTTTATCCTTTTTTAATATTTTTCCCGTGCTAAAGAGGCAAATATACCCTCTATCCATTATACTTGTTCATAGCTTTTTCTATGCCTTCCAAAACCCAGCATACAGCAGCATCAGCCGCTTTTTTTATCACTTCCTGTATTATCGGTTTTTCTTCCGGAGTAAACTCACCAAGCACCCAGTCAATAGTATCAAGAGGAGGCCTTCCTATCCCTATGCGCACCCGTGGGAAATCCTGGCTTTTTAGCATTTCTGCAATCGAAGAGACTCCCTTATGTCCTCCGCTGCCTCCTTTGGCTCTTAGGCGCAGGCTGCCCAAAGGCAAATCCATATCGTCATAGATAACCAGAAGATCCTTTAATTCCAGTTTGTAAAAATGAACCAGCGGCGCAACCGCTCTGCCGCTTAAATTCATATAGGTCAGAGGCTTCACGAGCAGCACCTTCTCGCTGCCTATCCTCAGGTGCCCTATAATAGCATCGTATTTACATTCTTCCCTTTCTACACCATAACGGGAAGCAATCTCCTCCACGGCTTTAAAACCTGCATTGTGCCTGGTTTCTTTATATTTAGCTCCTGGATTGCCCAGGCCTACAATAATCTTCATCTCCTACCACCCTGAAAATCATTTTCATAATAAATCCCCCGGCTTGCTGCCAGGGGACTTGATATCGCCAAAAAATCAGGCTTCACTTGCTTCTTCGGTTTCGGCAGTTTCTGCATCTTCAGTTACCTTGGGAGCCAGAATAGTTACCACAATAGAATCGGGATCGCTTATTATCCTTACTCCTTGTGGAGCCTTAAGGTCTCCTACCGTTATATGATCGCCTATTTCCAGGGAAGATATATCACATACTATCTCTTCCGGAAGATCTTTTGGCAGACATTCTACTTCCACCTCTTTTACCCCTAACTGGAGTATGCCGCCTTTTTTAAGGATTTCTTCCTCACCTTCGATAACGATAGGCACCTCGCTGGTTATCTCTTCATTCATATCAATAGCAAAAAAGTCAAGATGGACAATTTCCCTGGTTACCGGGTGGGTCTGCATTTCACGCAGGAGAACGGTTACCGGTTTTTCCTCCCCTTCGATCTCCAGGTTAAAAAGCCCCCGGGAACCATAGGTGCTGAAAATCTTGTTTATGTGCCGGGAATTTACAGCTACCGGCAAAGCCTCCCTGGTTTTTCCGTAAACTATCCCTGGTACATATCCCTGTCTTTTTAACTGGTTAAGCTTTCCTTTAGTCCCTGTTTCACGCCTCTGTCCTTTGATGTTAGCCATTATTGCTGCCATATAATATCACTCCTCCTTAAGTAATATTATTGTCAGCATTTTACCCCATTATTAGTAAATTATAACAACAAAAGACAGGCATGTCCAAAAATTGTTTAGGACTCGAAAAGCTTGCTTACGGAAAGATCCTCATGGATTCTCAAGATAGCTTCTCCAATCAGGGGAGCCACTGACAAAACCACCATATTGGGAAGCCTTTTCTCTTCTTGCAAGGGAATAGTATTGGTTATGACTATTTCCTTAAATGGAGCTCCAGCCATCCTTTCTACCGCGGGCCCGGAGAATAAAGGATGGGTACAGCATCCGTAAACTTCCACGGCCCCCTTTTCTTTCATCACTTCAGCGGCTGAACACAGAGTCCCTGCCGTATCTATTATATCATCTATTATTATAACTGATTTTCCTTCTACATCACCTATAACATTCATCACTTCTGATACATTGGGAGCCGGCCTTCTTTTATCTATAATAGCCAGGGGAGCTTCCAGACGGGCAGCCAGATCCCGCGCCCTGGTCACCCCTCCCACATCCGGGGAAAGGACTACCGGATTTTTAAGGTTTTTGCTCTTAAAATATTCGGCAATAGTTGGCACCCCGGGAAGATGGTCAACCGGAATATCAAAAAACCCCTGAATCTGGTTGGCATGCAGGTCAACCGCCACTACCCGGTGAGCCCCTGCCATAGCAATAAGGTTAGCTACCAGCTTAGCGGTAATGGGATCCCGGGCTCTGGTCTTCCTATCCTGCCTAGCATAGCCGTAATAAGGGATTACCGCATTTATGCGGGCAGCCGAAGCCCTTTTGAAAGCGTCAATCATGATCAAGAGCTCCATTAAATGTTCATTTACCGGGGGGCAGGTAGGCTGCACCACAAAAACATCTACCCCTCTGACACTTTCATCAACCACACAGCTTATTTCTCCATCCGCAAACCGGGAAACCTTGGCCTTTCCTACCGGAATCCCCAGATAAGAAGCAATCTCCTCCGCCAGAGCGGGATTGGCATTGCCGGTAAAAAGTTTCATCCGCCATCTGGATGCTTTCATTTTTTAATTACCTCCTGCTATCCTTTTTTCTTCCTTTTGGCCCAATCTTTAATCTCTCTCTGTTCTGCCCTTTCTACGGCCAGAGCAAAATCAGCCACATCACGCGTGATGGTGGAACCAGCCCCGGTTACCGCCTCTTTCCCTATTTTTACCGGAGCTACCAGATTGGTATTGCTGCCTATAAAGGCTTTATCTTCTATTACCGTCTGGTGTTTATTTACTCCATCATAGTTGCAGGTTATCGTTCCTGCACCTATATTCACTTCACTGCCTAAAAAGGCATCGCCTACATAGCTTAAATGGGGTATTTTGCTTCCCCTGCCTATTATTGACTTCTTTACTTCCACAAAATCCCCAATCTTGACATCTTCCTTCAACACGGTCCCCGGCCGCAGATAGGCAAATGGGCCTATAATGCACCTGTCTCCCACTTCTGCCTCCTTAATCCGGGAGCTCTCAATAATTACATCATGGCCGATAAGCGAAGAAGTTATGCGGGTATAAGGCCCTATTTCACATCTTTCCCCGATAACTGTTCCTCCTTCGATAAAGCTAAAAGGCATAATTACCGTATCTCTTCCTATCTTTACCTGGCTGTCAATAAAAGTGCTGGCTGGATCTACGATAATAACCCCTTCCTGCATCAGGGCCTTATTTTTGCGGCTGCGCATAATCTTTTCCGCTTCCGCCAGCTGTACCTTGTCGTTTATGCCCTGTATCTCTTCACTATCCCCTGTCTTCAATACTTTCACCTTTTTGCCTTCTTTATTAAAAAGAGCAAAAACATCGGTCAGATAGTATTCGCCCTGGGCATTGTCAGTGTTAAGAAGTGAAAGTACCCTGAACACTTCTTCTGCATCAAAACAGTAAATTCCCGTATTTATTTCAGTGATATCTTTTTCCTCCTTACTGGCATCTTTTTCTTCCACTATTTTAAGGAGGTTGCCATAATTATCCCTTACGATGCGGCCATAGCCATAAGGATTAACAAGCTCAGCTGACAAAACAGTAGCTGCTGCCCTATCTTCGGCATGAAAAGATATAAGCCTTTTTACCGTTTCCCCGGTTAAAAGCGGGGTATCTCCTGACAAAACCAGGAGAATGCTTTTGAGGTCCACCTTGTCTTTTGCCTGCAAAAGGGCATGTCCAGTTCCCAGCTGTTCCTCCTGCAGGGCAAACTTTACATTTAAGGGAGCCAAAACCTCTTTAACCATTTCTTTTTTATGTCCTACCACTACGGTTATATCGTCAATCCCTGCCTCTTTTAAGGTTTCTACCACATGTACCACCATGGGTTTGCCGGCTACCTTATGCACCACCTTGGGCAGATCCGATTTCATCCTTACCCCTTTGCCGGCAGCCAGAACTACAGCTGAATACCTCACACCCAGAACGCCCCTTTTTGATATTTTTTAGTATTATATGTCAATATTTTTGTAAATGTTTTTAACTAAACCACTTCGTAATTATAACTTTTTCTTCCGCTTTAGAAAATAATCTATATCCTTATTTTTAACAAAAAAAGAGGGATATTTTTAACCAACCCTCCTTACCCTTCTCTTCCCGGCCAATTCAAGCGCCAGATAGGCATTTTCCAGGGCTTTTTCCTTCATCTCCCTGGCTTTTTCCCTGATAGCAACCTTTATTTCCTCAGCAGCCAGCAGTTTACCAATATAGCTTCTCATGCTTTCATAATCTAACTCTAAAACCTTAAGCCCAAAGCTGTCCGCAAAAGCCTCCACCTTGGGATCATAGGAAATGGCAGCAAAAGGCACTCCCCGGCTGGCTGCAAAAATAAGGGCATGCAGCCGCATACCGACCATCAGGTCAAAATTGGATACCAGGGCTATATATTCCAGGCTCTTTAAGCTCTGTTCAACAATATAACTCTCCTTCTTCATCAGGCTTTTTATTCGCCTTGATTCCTCCAGGTCATTTCGGTAATCCATAGGAACCAGGACAATGCGGTATCCTTCTTCAGCCAGCTCATCCAGCACCCGGGCCAGAATTTCCTGATACCCTTCAAGCTGGTCCCACTTTCTTACCGCTACCCCTATTATACGGCTTCTTTCCGGGAAAAAGCGGTTTAAAACCTCATGCGCCTTTTTATAATCTTTTTCACCCGGCTCCAGGGCAAATACCGGATCAGCTGTAACTTTTAGCGGCGGCTTTTTAACCCCCAGGCTTTTTAAAAGATTCAGGGAAGAAGCATCCCGCAGGGTGATAAAATCCACCTGATTGGCAATATGGCGCAGCAAAAAGCGGCTCGATTTTTTATTTAAGGGGCCTATTCCCTGGGCATAAAACATTACCGGCTTTTTTAAAAGCTTGGCCAGGGCTACCACCCCGGTATAGTAAAAAAGGGAACGGGAGCTTGTCACATCCTGCATCAGGCTTCCTCCACCGCTTATCAGCAAATCAGCCTGTTTTAGCTCTCTTATGACCACAAAAGGGTTAATACGGTTTACCGCCCGCAAACCGTGCAAGGAAGCTGTTTTAGAGGGATTGCCAGAAAAAACCACAAATTCTATGTCTTTTGATAAACTCTGCAGGGTAGAAGTTATAGCTGATAAAAGTGCTTCATCTCCTGCATTATCAAATCCATAATAGCCTGACAAACAAACCTTCATATATAAACCCCTTAAGCATATTCTTAAGCTTTCAAACCCTTGCGGCTATAAAGTTCATCATATATAAGGGCAACCCGATGAGCCATGTTCTGCATGGTAAACTGCCCAAGTTTCTTAACCCCGTTATGGATCAACCTCTGCCGCAGGAGCTGGTCGTCCAGAAGCCTCATTATGCCCTGCGCCAGGGATTTATAATCCCTGGGAGGGACTAAAATACCTTCTTTTCCATCTTCTATGATTTCCGGTATCCCGCCCACCCGGGCAGCTACTACCGGGACTTTGAAAAACATGGCCTCCAGGACTACCAGCCCCAACCCTTCCATGATGGAAGGAACACATATTATATCGGAAATGCGGTAAATATCTTCTATCTGGTTATAATAGCCGGGCATAAGAACCTGTCCCTGAAGCTGCATTTCTATAAGCATTTTTTCCAGTTCTTCCCTGAGCATGCCTTCCCCGATAATGAGAAACTGCACATCACTGCGCAAGCTTAACACTTCCCTAGCAGCCAGGATAAAGTATTTATGCCCTTTTACCGGATGCAGCCGGGCTACCATAGTTACTATTTTCTTTTCCGGATCTATGCCCAGCTGCTTTTTTATTTCTTCCCTTTCCCGGAAAGATTTGAACTTGTCGGTATCAAGCCCATTGTGGATAACCTGTACCTTATTTTCCGGTACCCCCATGGCCAAAACTTCTTCTTTTATCGCATGGGAAATAGCAATAAACCGGTCTGTATAGCGATTGGTAAGCCTGGTAATTATTTTAGCCAGCAAAGCAGCCAGCCTGCTGCTGTAATCATAGCTCAGGCGGCTGTGAAAAGTTGTTACTACCGGCACTCCTTCCTTATGGGCAGCTATGCGTCCCACCAGGTTGGCTCTCACACCGTGGGTATGCACTATATCTATTTCATTATTTGCTATATATTCCCTTATAGGCCTGATAGTGGAAATATCCAGCTTATGCCGCATCGCAACCGTATGCGCCTTTATCCCGTTATCACGGGCAAGTTCAGCAAAAGGGCCTTTGCACAGACAGATAAGGTGCATCTCATATCTATCCCGGTCAAGGAGCTTTAACAAAGTAAGTACCAGCCTTTCTGCCCCCCCGATTTCCCCTCCGCCTATAAGGTGCAAAACATTAATCCTGCTCATAGTATTCTCCTTTGACTGTTTTTAATCAGTCGGTCTTTATCCACCAGTCCAAAAAATAAAAAAACCGGCTTCCTTTTAAAATTTCCGGCCTCCTCCGCACAAGAGGCAAGATTAAGAACAAAAATGCCAATACTAGATAAAAGGCTTCTTTTAATCCAAAATGGCGGCCAAAAATAGCCTTGAAAAACAGCATAACAAATAAGGCGAGAGAGATAAAAAAGACCATATTGCGGAGCAAGAAACTTTCCCATCCCCATTTCCCCATTATATCCCCAGCCCGGTAAAGGGGATTTAAAATAATATTTAACAGCTGGGTACCCCATTTATGAAACAGCGAAGCTCTATAGCAATCTACTTCCGGTATTCTAAAAAACCGTAAAAATAAGCTGTTTTTTAAAAGGTTATAAGCCATACTATTCTGCCAGTACTGCACACAAATCATCTCCGCTTGATATTAGTCAAGTATTATTATATTAAATTTTTATCTTTTTATCATCCCGGCTGTAAACGGTATATCATTAAGGAGCATATTTTTATCTCTTAAAACATTGACATATAACTATAAAACAAGTGTAATATATTTGAGTTATTTCGCAAGCAGATATAAATTCTTAAAAAAGGAGGTTTCCATCCCATGATTATTGACGATAAAGGGCGCCTTTTCGGGATAATCAATGTAATTGACCTTATTATAATTCTGGCTATTATCCTCCTCATTGGGGGATACCTCTACCGCGGCAAGGCTACCCCGGTAAGCTCGGAACCGCAAAATGTCAGGTTAAAGGTAGTATGCCCATCCATCTATCCAGGAGTAGAAAAAAATATAAAAATAGGAGATTACCTGGTAGCCGCGGGAGCAGTTACCAGTGCCCAGATAAAAGAAATTGAGGTAAAACCAGCTGCCTGGGTGACTACCGATGCTAAAGGGCAAATGTTGCTGACTACCAATCCTTTCCGGAAAGATATCTATCTGGTCATAGAAGGTCCCAGCACCCAGGTAGGGCCAGCAGGGATTACCCTGGCCGGGCAGTCGGTAAAAGCCGGGAAGGAAGACTTTGTGGTGAAAACCAGGCTGGTAGAAATGAAAGGAACCATAGTTCAAGTAGAAATTGTCAAATAAAAAAGCGGTTATTTTAAAAGCGAGGAATGGATATGGAAAAAAATATGGCTAATTCTGAAAAACCCTGGCTTTCCTGGGAACTGTACCTTATCGTCCCTTATGTTATCCTGGACTGGTTTTTCCGCTATGTAGCCTTTACCTCTTTTGCCGGCATATGGGATGAGCTGCTCTTTATACTGCTTGCAGGATCCTTTATAGTCAAAACTTCCCTGAAAAAACTGAGGCCGGAAGGCTCTGCCATGCTGGTTCCTGTTTTTGCCTATATAAGTATTATGGTTTTTCTTCTGCTGGTTAATTCTCCAAATTATGCCATAGCGGTAGAAGGTTTGCGGGTGATGGTGCAGTTTATCTTCTGGCTATTTCTTGCCTATAACCTGGTTTTTTCCCGCGAACACTTCAAAAGCATCATCGACCTTTTTCTCCTGGTATCTTTACTGGTAGCCCTTTACGGCATCTACCAGTATTTTGCGGGAGTCGAAATACCTGCCCACTGGGTAGATACTGCAGAAAAAGCAAATATAACCACCCGGGTGTTTTCCATTATAGGAAGCCCCAACATACTGGGCAGCCTTATGGTATTAAGCCTGCCGGTAGCCTTTGTGCTGTATTTTAAAAGCCATCACCTTTTTAAAAAAGGGGTGTATGCGCTTTCTGTCTTTATCCTCCTTTTATGCCTGGTCTTTACTTTTTCGCGGGGAGCCTGGCTGGTTTTTATACTGGCTGCTTTCCTTTTAGGAATATTTATAGACCGGCGCATTATAATCGCCATGGTGCTGGCCGCTTTTCTGATCCCCTCATATATGCCCACCGTCTATCACCGCATGGCATATATGATGAGCGATGAATATATAGCCTCATCAGAACGAGGGGGAAGGCTGGGCCGCTGGGATGTTTCCCTGAAATACTGGCAGAATTACCCGGTGCTGGGTGTAGGGCTGGGCCAGTTTGGAGGAGCGGTAGCTGCCCGCCACTTCCCTGCGGAAAGTTTTTACACCGACAACTGGTATCTAAAGGTGGGAGTAGAAACCGGCCTTGTCGGCCTGGGAGCAACCCTTCTCCTTTTTGCCTGGGCTTTAAGGGAAGCGGTAAAGGCTTTAAAGCGCACCGGTGATGAATATATACGAAGCCTGGGTATGGGGATACTTATAGGCCTTATTGCAGTCCTCTGCCATAATGCAGTGGAAAATGTCTTTGAAGTGCCCATGATGAGCAGTTATTTCTGGTTTTTGCTGGGGCTTGTCCTGGCTCTCCCCAAAATACAAAGGACGGAAACCTGAAAATCGAGGTGTAGATATATTTTATGGACATAATATGTATTTCATCCGTAGACTGGGAACCGATCTGGACCAGAAAACAGCAGATAATGTGGCGTTTGCCCAAAGAACACCGCATTTTGTATGTAGAACCGCCTATTTCCTTTTTGTCCCCTTTTAAAGACCCTAATGTCGCTTTTAAAAAGGAAATGGCCAAAAAAGGGCTGCGCAGGCTAAATGAAAATATCTGGCTCTTATCCCCGCCGGTTATACTGCCTTTCGGCAGCCGCTTTCCCGGCATAAACCTGATCAACCAGCATATAATCGCCAAAGCGGTGAATAAGGCAGCAGGGGAATTAAAATTTGTAAAGCCGGTATTGTGGACCTACCTGCATACCAGCTGCGATCTGGTAGGAAAATTAGGTGAAGCCATGGTAGTATATGACTGTGTAGATGAACATTCTGCCTACGAGGGTTTCAACCCTGAACTGGTCAAGGCTATGGAACGCCGGCTTTTAAAAAAGTGCGATCTGGTTTTCTGCACCGCCCGCGGCCTTTATGAAGATAAAAAGCCTTACTGCCAGGAAATATATCTTTCTCCCAATGCTGCGGATATCGAACATTTTAACAAGGCTATGCACCCTGACACCCCGGTGGCAGAAGAGCTAAAAGACCTGCCCCGCCCCATCTTCGGGTTCATAGGGGTAATAAAAGAGTGGATAGACCTGGAGCTTATAAAAGAACTAGCCCTGGCTTTTCCTGAAGGCTCGGTGGTAATGGTAGGCCCGGTAGGAGCCAATATAGACCTTTCCCCATTTAAAGGGATTAATAATGTGCATTTTCTGGGGCATAAAGAAAGAGAGATACTTCCCCAATATCTGAAAGGCTTTGATGTATGCCTTAATCCATTTAAGGAAAACCAGCTTACCGCTACCGTAAGCCCTTTAAAATTCTATGAATACCTGGCAACAGGGAAGCCTATCGCCTCTACCCCCATGCCGGAAATCATGGAATTTGCAGGCTTAATCGAATTCGGCAGGGGAAAGCAGGGATTTGTAGAAGCAGTTAAAAATGCGCTTTACAATGACAGCGAAGAAAAAAGGCAGGCCAGGCTTGCCAAAGCAAGAGAAAATTCCTGGGAAAGCCGGGCCCAGTTTATGATAAGCAAAATAGAGCCTAAATATAAGAGCAAAGTGGGATAAGCAGGTTTTTATATTAATTTAATAAATAATTTTAATCACATAAGCGCTTGTGATTTTATGAACAAGTCGGGTAAAATATGTTTGATATTCATAAAATAAAAATAAACTTGTTTTTTTGTGCATCAAAATAACCGTATCAGAATTGGAGGATTTGATAAATTATGAAAAAAGTTTGCATGTTTGGCCTTGGCTTTGTTGGGCTTCCCCTGGCCCTCAGTTTTGCCATGCGGGGCTGCAAGGTAACCGGGGTAGATATTGACATTAACCTGGTTGATGAACTAAACCAGGGTATAACCCACCATTTTGAAACTTATCAGGGCAAAACTATTCAGGAAATCTTAAACGAACAGCTAAAAAGCGGCTCTTTTAAGGCTATAACAGACGGCCTTAAAGCTATGCAGGAATGTGACAACATAATAGTAACCGTAGGCATACCGGTTGCAGGCGGCAAAAGCGACATAACTCCCCTCATCGAAGTATGCAGGACCGTAGGGAAAGGCCTTAAAAAAGGTGACCTGGTGCTGATAAGAAGTACCGTTATACCAGGTACCACCAGGAATTTGATTATGCCGCTTTTGGAGAAGGAAAGCGGCCTTAAGGCCGGAAAAGATTTTTACCTGGCCTACTCCTCGGAACGGATTGCGGAAGGAAAAGCCTTTGACGAATTTGAAAACATGCCGGCAGCACTGGCTGGCATCGATGAAGAAAGTACCGCAAGAGCCCTGGAGCTTATGTCCATAGTTACCAAGGCCCCCATAACCCGGGCCAGCTCCATGGAGGTGGTAGAAACTTCCAAAGTTATGGAAAATATATCCCGGGATGTAAATATTGCCATGGTAAATGAATTTGCCCGTTTTGCCAAAGCCATGGGACTTGATATATTTGAAGTGATAAAGGTAGCCAATACCCACAAGCGGGTTAACCTTTTAACCCCCGGGCCTGGAGTAGGGGGATACTGCCTTCCCAACGCGGTTTTCTATCTCCTGCCCAAAGCAGAGGAGCTGAATGTTGATCTCGACCTTTTACTAACCGCCCGCCGGGTTAATGAAGAGATGCCTCGCTATGTGGCAGATCTGGTACTTCGCAATCTGCCGGTAGCGCCAAATAAAGCAAAAATAGCTGCCTTTGGCCTGGCTATGAAGGACTTTTCCAATGACGACCGCATAAGCCCGGCTCATATGGTTATTGAACACCTTCAGAAGGCTGGATGTACGGTAAAAGCATTCGATCCGGCTGTTCCCAGCCGTTATGATTACAAAGTGGATACCGTGGAAGAAGCGGTAAAAGATGCCCATGGCATAGTAGTCCTGGCCAGGCAAAATGCCATCGATTTCATGAACCTGGACTATTATTATAGCTTGATGTCCAAAGAAGGGACTCCTTTTATTGTGGATACCAAAAACCTGTACGAAAACGATTTCGTAGCTTCCAAAGGGTTCAAGCTGGAAAAACTGTAATGCTTATAAATATAACAATTATACTGGGGGAAAGCCATTGTCGGGGAAAACGATTGCCAAAGCGACATCTGTCATACTTATTTTCAGCATCTTAAGCAGGCTGCTGGGGTTTGTTCGGGAACAGGTAATCGCAGCCAAGTATGGTACCAGTATCTATACAGATGCTTATGTAGTATCCCTTATCCTTCCCAACCTGATATATGTAGTTATAGGTGGGGCAATTGCCACCACCTTTATTCCTGTTTTTACAGATACCAGCATACAAAAAGGGGAAAAAGAAGCTTCCCTTCTTGCCAGCCTGGTTATAAACCTTTCCATGGCGGCAGTTCTTTTTATCTCCCTTTTAGGGATACTTGCTTCCCCCTGGCTGGTTTCTCTTATTGCTCCCGGTTTTAACAGCCAGGCACGCAGCCTGTCCGTGGAACTTACCCGCATTATGTTTCCATCGGCTTTATTTTTAACCTTGTCGGCACTGGCAGGAGCTCTGCTCAATGCACGCAAAAAATTTGCCGCTCCTGCTTTTGCTCCTATTGTTTTTTCTCTCTCCATAATCCTGTCTGTATGGTACCTGGTTCCCTATTTCGGCATATACGGGCTGGCTTTAGGCACCTTGCTGGGCACTGTCCTGCAGTTTCTGGTGCAGGCCCCTTTTTTGCGAAGACTAAACCTCAGGTACCAGCTCAAACTGCAGTTTAGTCATCCCGGAGTTAAAAAAATCCTGATTTTAATGGTACCTGCCCTTATCGGGACCTCCGTAAACCAGTTATATGTAATTATTGACAAAATCCTGGCTTCCACCCTGGTAACGGGCAGCATCTCTGCCCTGAATTATGCCAATAAACTTACTTTTCTGCCTTACAACCTCTTTGCCCTGGCTATCTCTACCGTAATCTATCCGTTTTTAAGCGAATATGCAGCTAAAAAAGATTTTGCCAAACTCGGCGAATATGCAGCAAGCGGCATCAGCATGATGTGGCTCTTTACCATCCCGGCCAGTGTCGGCCTTTTCGTACTGGCTGACCCCCTGGTTAAGCTCCTGTTCGAAAGAGGGGCCTTTGACCAAACCTCCACAGCTATGACCGTTTTGGCCCTTAAGCTTTACCTTCTGGGGCTTTTTGCCCAGGGTGCCACCCAGATTCTCAACCGCACCTATTTTTCCATGCAGGATACCAAAACACCGGTCAAAATAAGCCTTTTTACCGTCTTTCTCAATTTTATTTTCAGCCTGATCCTGATACGCTATCTGAAGCACGGAGGCCTGGCTCTGGGGACTTCCCTGGCCGCTATCTCCAATTTTATCCTGGTCTATGTTTCCATAAAACGCCGGATAGATACCCTGCCTTCCCGAAACCTCTGGGAAGCGGGTGGGAAAATAGCCCTGTCTTCCGCTATCATGGGCTTTGCCGTTTTTGTATTTTACCTGTTTATAGAAAAACTCCTGCCCTTTGAATCCATCGTTTACCAGATTATAAAAGTGAGTGCTGCCATACTGGTTGGCTGTGCTGTATATACAGCTTCTATCCTTCTTCTCCGCATAAAAGAAGCAGAACACCTGAAAAACCTGCTTCTAAGAAAAATCTCATAAAAAAAGCCAAACCCCTTTAATAAGGTTTGGCTTTTTTCATCATACACTATATATACTATATAAATGCCCCTTTAAGATATTCCTGGGCCAGCTTAAGATCGCTCGGTTTGTCGACATCCACTCCTACCTCGGCATAAGGTGAGATGATCGCCTTTCCTTTTATGCCAAGCACTTCATTAAACCTCTTCTCAGCCATTTCAATGGTAAGCCCTTTTACAAGATAGGCAAAAACCAGCCCTAATCCTAAAATCCTGGCCATAGCCAGCGGATTTTTCCTCCTCTTCACCAGCTCCTTCGCCATAGCCAGAACCCTGTCTATTATAGCAGAGCGCAGCAAAAACAGGTTGCCTCCGGTAAAAGTCCCTTCCTTCAGGGTAACATAAGTCCGCTTTACTCCGGGGAACTTTTCCTCATTCACCTTTCTCTCAGTTATCGGATAGCAAAAATCAGCTCCCGTTTCCTCGCTTCTCCTTATAAAATCCTCAATCGCCTCCCGGGTAATGAAAGGGATATCGGTAGGCATAATCAGCAGCTTTTCCGTTATACCGCCTTCCCTTTTTAGCACCTCCACGGCATTTTTAAAGCTCTCCACCGCATCTTCTCCCGCAGGGGCGAAATAAAGGTCTCTTTCTCCCCGGAAGATATTCTTTAATGCCTCCACCGGGCCGCTTATGGCTATCCGGCGGATAAGCGGAGAAGAGCGCAAAGCCCGGTAAACATAATAAATCATAGGATAATTGCCTATGATAATAAGGGCTTCATTTTCATAAGGAGCTATCTTCTTAAGTTCGCTGCTGCTCTGGCCACCGGCCAGGATAATCGCATCATACTGCATTTATGCTTTACCTCCATTATTCATGCATGGAAAAGCCGTCCTTTTTTATAGCTTCCAACATGCTGTTTTCCGCATTTTCGATATGCTCCTGCGCCAGATTCCTGGCCAGCTGCACATCCCTGGCCTGCAGGGCTTCCACAATACCCCGGTGTTCTTCTAGAGACTGCTTCATCCTTCCCGGATAGGCCAGGGAAGTAGTCCTGAACCTCTGAATCTGTTCCCGGAGATTGCTTATGATATTATAAAGCCTTTCATTGCGGCTGGCCCGGTAAAGCGTATCATGGAACCTGGTATCAACTGCAACAAGCTTTTCCATATCGTTGGCCGCAATGGCTTCCGCCTTTTCTACCAGAAGCCTTTCCATCTCTTCCAGCTCTTCATCGGTAATGCGCTCAGCAGCCAGTCCGGCAGCCAGGGCCTCCAGCGCTGCCCTTATTTCAAAAACATCGGCAATATCCTTAAAAGAAAGGTCAGCTACATAAGCCCCTTTACGGGGAACCATGACAATAAACCCTTCCAGTTCCAGCTTGCGCAGCGCCTCTCTTACCGGCGTACGCGAAACCCCCAGTTCTTCTGCCAGCTGAATTTCCATCAGCCTTTCCCGGGGTTTTAAGGTTCCGTTTATTATGGCTTCCCTTATCGCTTCCAGAACCAGTTCGCGGAGAGGCTTGTAGGAATCAAGATTAACCGGTGAAAGCCTTCTTCCTTCCATCACTCATCACCTCTTATATATGATGTAGCTAATCTTACCTGATGGTATCTTCCTGCTAAACTTTCATAAGCCTTTAAAGCATCCTTTTCACCGGCAAAAATGCCGAAAACAGCCGAACCGCTGCCTGACATGACCGCATTTAAGGCACCGGCTGCTCTAAGGTCTAATTTTATCTTTTCTATTTCCGGATAAAGTCTTATAACCGGAGTTTCCAGCACATTTATCATATTTTCCGCTATACTAATAATATCACAATTTTCCCAGGCTGCAAGAAAAGCCTTAAGGTTTGGGATTTCCTCAACCTCTTCTTTTTTAAACTTCCCATACGCTTCCCTGGTAGATACAAAAAAGGCAGGTTTTACAAGCAGCAGGTAAAGAAGATTTTCATTTTTCAGGGGATTTATTATCTCTCCCCGCCCGGTAGCCAGGGAAGTCTTTTCAAAAATAAAAAAAGGCACATCCGAACCTATCCGGGAAGCCCATAAAGCCAGAACCGACAGGGGAACATTGCAGCCAAACAGCTCATTGAGCCCTTTTAATACATAGGCAGCATCACTGCTCCCCCCGCCCAGCCCTGCTCCATGGGGTATTCTTTTTTCTATATAAATATCTACCCCTCTTTTAAGGCCGCATTCCTCCAAAAATATACTCGCTGCCTTATAGGCCAGGTTTTCCTCGCCCTGCGGAACTGTCGGATCACTGCATCTTACTGTTATCCCTTCATCCCGCAGGCTTATCCTTATAGTATCCTTCCAGTCTATAAGGTGCATGACGGTTACGATTTCATGATAACCGTCATCCCGCTTGCCCTTGATATCCAGAAAAAGGTTCACCTTGGCCGGGGCTTCTGTTAAATAATAGCTTTTCCCCATTTGAAGAACCAAACCTCCAGTAATTTTTAACCTTAGCCCAAAGATTAAGCTATCGCCAGTTTATTTAATGAAGATTATATTATATTATTTATATAAAAAAAACAGCTTTATTAGGGAAGTGATTGGTATGAAGCCTATCTTAAAATGGGCAGGAGGCAAATATAAGATAGTAGATAAAATAAAAAAAGTTTTACCTGACGGGCAAAGGCTTATTGAGCCCTTTGTCGGCTCCGGGGCTGTTTTTTTGAATACAAATTACCCATCTTATCTGCTGGCTGACATAAATATGGATCTTATAAATTTCTACCAGGTACTGCAGAATACAGGCCCTGAGTTTATCAAATACTGCCGCTCTTACTTTATCCCAGAAAACAACACCGAAAACAACTACTATCTGCTTCGAGCTCAGTTCAACAAAACAACAGATATCTATGAAAAATCAGCACTTTTTTTATATCTAAACCGCCATGGTTATAATGGCCTTTGCAGGTACAACCGCCACGGGGAATTCAATGTTCCTTTTGGGAAATATAAAAGGCCATATTTTCCGGAAAAAGAAATGTTTGCCTTTCTAGAAAAGTGTTCTCAAAGTGAAGTAAAATTCTGCTGCCAGGATTTTAGAAAAACCATGGAAGAGGCCAAAGAAGGGGATGTTATCTACTGCGATCCTCCTTATGTCCCCCTCTCCCCTACCGCTAACTTTACTGAATATTCGGGAGAAGGCTTTACTATAAAAGAACAAAAAATCCTGGCTGAAACAGCCAGAAATCTTATGCAAAAAGGTATTCCAGTTGTCATAAGCAACCACGCGACAGAGTTTACCATCGAAGAATATAAATCCGCGCAAATCACCTCTTTTAGTGTAAGAAGAAGCATCAGCTGCGATGGGCAAAATCGCCATCCTGCCCCTGAGCTGCTGGCTTTGTTCACTCCTTAAATTTATTATTAAGAAGGGGAATCGAAGCTATGGCTGGTTACATATTTAACCTGAATGATGAAAACGCTTTAAAAATGTACATTGAAAACGGGGTATATGCTACCATACTTAAGCAACAGCCAAACGGCAGGTGGAAAACTTATCAGGAAAGCACTTTCGCTGATTATGTAACCATGAAGCCAGGAGATAATGTATATTTTTTTATAAATCGCAAAATATACGGGATCGGCAAACTTATAGAAATAGAAAAAGATAAGGCCAAAGATTGCAAATTTTTAAATTTTCCTGAAGCCAACAACCCATCTATCTATGAATACACAAGTATAAAAGGCCAACTCTTGTGGGATGAAGGACAAAACAGCCCCCAGCAAAGGTGGATATGCCTTTTTAAGCCTTATCCTTACTTTTTCAAAAAAGGAATCGACATGGATGACGTATTAATTTCAAGTCCAGAGCGTTTTAAAATGCTAAGGGCTTTCTGGAAGTTATCATTTATAAAAATCGATGACGACGAAAACCAGGCTTTAATGGATATTATTTTAAGAAAAAACAAACACTTTTTAAAAAATCCGCCATCCGATGCCATTTATACAAGCCAATATAATATTACCCATCAAAATATACAACAAAAATTAGGCACAAATTACATTTTAAGCCACAGCAAAATACTGGAAAGCTGCGCTGCCCCTGATGGCTCCCTGGAACATGAGATGGCTCTAGAAGCCGGCATACTGGCACAATTAAGCATTAAAGATCCTTCTACCGTAAATATATTTGGGGAATGGGATTATCTATCCCATCAAGTAATCGCTTCTCCTTTTAAGCCGATAGATTATATGGACAAAATGGACATATTCGGTTATTCATATATAAAAGATTTTCCCCCCACCAAATCAGAGTTCCTGGTCATAGAAAACAAAAAAGGCACTGCTAATGCTGGGGACGCTGAACAGATTATGAAATATGTAGACTGGATAAAAGAAGAATACGCCTCCAATGATTATTCAATGATTCGGGCCTATCTGGTAGCATTTGACTTTAACGCTGAACTTATAAAATCGGTAGAAGAAATAAGCAGCAGGAGATACATAAAAGGCCGCCGTCCCCCAGAATCTGAGGTATGGTCCAATCTTAACCTAGTAAAATACAGTTTCAACCACCAAACCAAAAAATTAGATTTTTTTAGAATATAGCCAGCTTAATAAAAATTTTTTAATTCATTTAAGCAATCGTATTTTACGTCCATTTTTCCATAATTTTTATAAACCAAGCCTAAAAGTGCAACTTATAAAAACTCCTAACGCTTGATTTTACACTTAAACAACCTGCTGCCATTTTATAAGCCTGCGATTGATAGCCAAAATAACCCGGTCAATAATATAGCCTACTATTCCAGCCATAATCATGAGAGCTATCAATTTATCTGTCTGCATGCGCGTTTGCGCTTCCACCATAGAGTAACCGAACCCGGCACTCGTCGCTATAAACTCAGCTCAAATGACCGACATCCACCCAGAACCAATCGCTATCCGCATACCTGTCATTATGTCAGGAAGTGAACCAGGGAAAATCACATCTGTAAATATATGCAACGGCTTGGCTCCCATACTGCGGGCCGCATTATAATAGTCCTTGTCAATTCCCTGCACGCCGGCAATAGTATTTAAAATAATCGGAAATATCCCTGAAAAGGCAATCAAAAATATGGTGGGCCCATCACCCAGCCCAAACCAAACTATGGTAAGCGGCACCCAGGACATAATAGGGATCTGCCGCAGCGACCCTATTAAAGGATCCATTATTTTTAATACAGGCCTGGAATAGCCCATAATATAACCTAACGGAACCCCTATTAAAACAGCATATAAAAATCCTAATAAAACCCTTTTCAAAGTTATTAAAAGATTTTGTAAAACTGCTGGATCCCTTAAAGCGTCCAAAAAAGCCTTCCCGGTCTTAAGCGGCGGTGGAAGCAGAAGCTCGCTGTTATATCTCATGGCTGCTATCTGCCATAAACAAAGCAAAAAAAGCAAAGCTAGAAACATGTAAAACAGCGACGCTTTTTTCTCCCCATCTAGCCATCTTCTTCTTGCAGCGGTTGCAAAAATTTGGTCCCAGCTTTTTTCCATATTTCCATCTCCTCTGTCTTATTATTTTCAAACCAGAATTCCCGCAATTTTTTATCATCATTGAGCTCCAAAACTGCTTCCTGCCAGGCATGCATAAGTTTTCGAAAATCAGGTTTATCCACTATTTCCCGGTCGACAACCAGCACATAAGTAATTACCTCCTGGTTATCCTGACAAACAGGCACTATATTTCCCCTCAATTCATCACATTTAGTCACATCAACAATTATCCCGTCTACCGCTTTTTTTTCCAGCGCATAAGGTAAAGAGGCACCTAGCATTGGAACCGGTTCAGCCCTTTTAAACTCTTGCTCTATTAATCTCTTTTGATACCAGCGGTTCTGCACATACCCTACCTTTTTTACATCAGCTGCATCTTCTCTTACCAGAAACACATCTGAATTGGCCAGTACCGGACCATAAATTACATACCGGGGATCTTTCCCTACCAGCTCCCTGGCTGCCTCCGGACAGATTACTGCCATATCAACCTCTTTGCTGGATAAAGCCCAGGATGAAGTGCTGCTGCAGCAGTCTTTAAGCGGATAAAGTTCAAAGCCTTCTTTAAGCTGCAAAAAATCTACTTTTTCCCTTGCCAGATATTCGACTATAATACCTCCTGCATCATCTGGTGCCCCTATAGACAAAGGTCTATCTTTCTTCTGGCATCCACTAACCAAAACAAGCACAAATGACAGCAGGAAAAGGGGTAGAACATAAATTACACCCCCTCTACCCCTTCCCTGCCCACTTTTTTTAAGCATCAATCTCCATAGCTTTCTTCTTCCAGTCCTCATAACTCATGCCTACTGGGAATATCGGATCTACTTTCTCTTTTATAAATTTATCAAAATCCTCCAAATTGCAGTTCTTGTAAAATTCGGTATCTATAACATCTTCATAGGCAGGTACTTCATCCATAAGCTTTTCATTTTTATAAACCTTCATAGCAAACTTCATCTGCTTTTCATCTATTTTCCAGGTGAGGGTGCGGCCTTCTGCTACACATTTCTTATATATAGTCTTAAGGGCAACTTCTTCTGGAACATTATAATATTTGGCAAATATCCTGGCTGATTTTACGGGATGGGTATAAACATATTTGAGGGACTCAACATGAGCCTGCACCATTTTTTTAGCCAGTTCCGGGTGTTCTCTCTTAAAGTTTTCATTCATGGAGTATACACAACAGGAACCCATCGCTTTTTCATCACCAGTCATCATTTCCATATAGGTAGCCATAATATATCCAGTTCCTTCATATTCTGCCATAGAACCCCAGGGGTCACAGCAGGTAAACCCTTTTATCTGTCCTGTTTTCAGCGCCAAGTAAGCTGCCTGGTCAGAATCAAATTCTATGCATTTATAATTCTTGCCTTCCACAGGTATTCCTAAAGTTTTGGCATATACCGGCCAATCTTCGCTCTTTTCCGGTTCATTGCCTATTCCCAAAGGCTGCCCGATAAGGTCCTGCGGGGATTTTATATCATTGGCAACCACCAGGTACATAGAGCCGCCCAGGTGATTATTGGCCGCCACCTTTATAGGAGCCCCTTTAGGTCTTGCTGCCATAAGCCCCCTCGTCCCTATATAACCTACATCCATCTGTCCAGCTGCCATAGCCTGGGGCACTTTTCCATTGCCAAACAATTTAACTTTCAGACCCATTTTTTCATAAATACCCGCTGCTTCTCCCACTACTGCCCCTACCATATGGTCACAGTTGTAATAGCCAAGTTTAACTACATAATCATCCTTCCTGGCCGCCTCACTTTCAGTTGCCGTCTTATCTCCTCCGCAGCCTATAACAGATACCAAAAAAACCAATGTTAATAATAAAGCCAACCACTTATAATTCCTTCTCAACTAAAACTCCTCCCTTTTTAACAACATTTGTCCATATTTTCCTCAAAAAGGTTTATAAGTTTACCATCCTCTACCCTATAAATCCCATATCCCACATCACTCCCTTTCATACCGCTTATAATAAGTTCAACCGGCAGCTTATCATCAATATTCTTAAACTGTATCTGCTGATTTTCCGCCGGTGCTGGCATATCCTTAAGCAAGTGATAGTCCTCATCGTTTTTAAGCAACACCTGGCTAAAACATTTTTTGTTTTGACGGTAAATAATGACCAGGTCTTCTTCACCATCATTATTAAGATCACCTTCTGCCCAGGTTACTACTGGCCTTCCAGGATTCTTCTCCTGCCACTCCCTAACCGGCTTTGCCTGCAAATCAACCTCCCCTTCATCTTTGGAATAAAGGCTGCTTATAAAGCTGCCGGCCAGGATCACAGCTGCCAAAACTAAAACCATTTTTATCCACCCTTTTTTCATCATGCGGTTTCCCCTCTTGCCCACAACGATTTCAGCTGCGGCCAGTAATGATAAAAAGCTAATCCCAGGACTATCAGGGCACATGTATACTGCATCCACGGAGACGAAGCAAAAATAAGCCTGTTCGCCCAGTTTATAGTTTCCTGGCTCTTTGACAGGTCAAAAAAGGGAACAAAACCAGGTAAAAGCAAAAGATTTGTCATATACCCGGCTGCCAGGGACATCGCAACCATTCCCAGAGAATATATGGCAACCGTCCTTTTCCCTATCATTTTGCCTATACTCAGCAGTTCCGGAAGATTGGTAGCCGCCCCGGTCATAAGAAAAGTTACAGCTACACCGGGAGCTGCCCCGCTGGCCACCAGAGCAGCAATAAAAGGGATATGCCCTACTGCGCAGACATACATCACCGCTCCCAAAACAGCTATCCCGCCTATAGATATAATCCCGGGATTGCCCAGATAGCTCTTTATAAACTGGGGAGGAACTACTGCGGTTATAAATCCAGCCAGCAGCATACCAATTACCACCCACTTGCTTACCATAGTCCCTAAATCCAAAAACCCCCACTGGATGCCGGTTAATATCTTTTGCTCCAGGCTTATCTTCTCTTCATCTGCCAGCTGTATCCGATCTTCTGTTCCCAGGCCGGGAACCTTTAGTTCTTCTCCCCCCAGTAAATTGCCCAAAAATCCTATTCCTATGGGAACTAAAAGACCGCATGCCAGGTAAATAGTTGCGATCTGCGGCCCTAAAAGCCCATAAGCCAGAAGAACGGCAGCCGGGTTAATAATGGGGGTTGCACACATAAAAGCCAGGGTAGGCCCCAGATAAGCCCCTGAATAATAAAGCCCCAATCCCAGGGGGATCACTCCGCAGCTGCAAATAGGAAGCAGGAATCCTGAAATAGTAGCCTTAAACAGGGAAGAAAAACGGGTATTCCCCAGTGAAGCCTGCAATTTTTCCGGGCTTAGAAAATTATGCAAAAGCCCAGCCAGAATAAAACTTATAACCAGCCATACCGAAGCCCCTTTTAAAAGCTCCATGCTAGCATAAAGCACTTTTTCAATAAAGGCAAAAATCTGCACTTTAACCCTGCTCCTCTACCGCTTCTTTTATAGCTCTTTCAATAATCTCATAATTAAGCTGGTCATATTTCTTTTTGCCATTTATAATCATAGTGCCTTTGTTTACCATGCCGTATTTGCGGATATAGTCGAAATCCTTGCCTGCATAGTAAAATTTCAGGTTAACCTTATCTTTATATGGCTCCACTGCCTTTTTTATCATTTCCTCATAGCTCACACAGCACGAACAGGTGTTTATAAACTCCACATCAATTTTGCTCATTAACATATACCCCCTTTTTAAAATATATAAATCAAAGCGTTATTACCTGGTCTACACCGACTGAACGAATAGCAGCATACAGGTGAGGAAAACATCCAATATGGGCACCGGGAATAAGCTTCTGTTCTATACCCCGTTCATAAGCGCACTGGTCGCAGGCCATCAATAGAAGCCCTGTTTTTTCATAAAGCTTCTGCAGGCTTTCACCCATTTCTGTTCCTTCCAGGAGAAAAAAAGTATTATCCATAAAAAAGAACATGCCAACCACTTCTGCCCCATGCCGGTCTTCCATAAGCTGAGGTATAATCATGTTTTTTAGAATTTTCTGACTATTTGTCGAAGAAAAAATATAAGCTACCTTCATCCTTTATATCTCCTTTCATTGTTTATATACCGTTTTTTATTTATATAGCCAGGTATATGCGTTCTTCTTCCGTTATCCCCCTTTCCTCACCTTTTTCTCCCTTTAAGGCCCTGCGCAAGACTTCCATAAGATAATTTACCCTGTAGCGGTAAGCAGAAGACATCCGGTTGCGGGGTCGTTCATCATCCAGAAGCATGTCTTCCACAATACGGCCGCGATCTGCTGACATCACTATAATCCGGTCGCTCAAATATACGGCTTCTTCCACATCATGGGTCACCATAACTACCGTGGTCCTGTCTTTTATAAATATCTGTTCCATCTCTTCCTGCATGGTCTTGCGCATCTGAAAATCAAGGGCTCCCAGCGGTTCATCCATTAACAGCACCCGGGGTCTTAATGCCAGCCCTCTGGCCACTGCCGTTCTCTGCTTCATACCCCCTGATAGCTGGTGAGGATACAGGTTTTCCTTCCCTTTAAGATTAACCAGCCTAAGCAGTTCCTCCAGCCTTTCTTTTTGTTTCTCTGCCGGAACCTTTTGCTTTTTAAGGGGATAAAGAATATTTTCCTTTACTGTCATCCACGGGAACAGAGCATAGTTCTGAAAAACAAAAGCGCGTTCCGGCCCCGGCTTTTCCACTTTTCTCCCTTCCAGCAGGACCTCTCCCCCATCCGGTTTCTGAAAACCTCCCATTATGGTAAGAAGCGTGGTTTTGCCGCAGCCAGAAGGCCCCAGAAGGCTCACAAACTCACCTTCTTTAATCACAAAATTTATGTCCTGCAAAACTATATGTTTTTTACCCTCCACTTCGTAAGACTTATGCAAATTTCTTACTTCAATTTTGTTATGCAAATAATACCACCCTTTCTGGCTTAATAAGCAGGCTGAACCAAAATTAATATGATTTATATTAATATAAATACTTAAATATTCTCATAATAGCCAATATAATTATACAACTTATTCTTATACTTTCAATTCCTTTTTTTTGTATTTTTTATTTGCTGTTTTTATTACAACAATTATAAAAAGTTATTTAACAATTAAATAAAAAGCAGGGAAACCAGTTTTTGGTTTCCCTGCTTTACGGGGGGATGATGGGATATATGTTAAATTAGGTTTATCATATTTAGATTATTGCCATTTTTACCTTACTTTAATCAATGTTTTTTCTTCTTTTTCCCCAAATTTTACCCCTTTGGGCAAAAGTTCAAGGCATTTTAAAGTAACTTTGGCTTCCTGCGGGGAATCAAGGCTTAATCCCTTATCAGAAGAAGAAACCAGGCACAAAGGCGGAAAAAGAACACACCACCAGTTTTTCCCCTCCCCTTCTCCTATAACCACCTTCACGGCTTCATATTCACCAGCTGGAAATACCAGATTGCCGTAAGACTTGAGCGGGAAATCGAATTTATCCACATAAACTTCTACCGGATACGAAAAACCTTCTTCTCTAATTACCTTTAAAGCAATATTTTTTATTTCCTGTCTATTTTCTTTAGCTATCAAAACCGCTTCTTCTTCGCTTTTAATCCCTTTAAACTTATCCCGCATAAACCTGACGATTTCATCTTTTACCTTAAGCTTTAATGCCTGATCTTCCATGCTGTCGCTGTTGGCAACTACATGAAGCCTTAATACACTGTCATTAAGCGGCTTTTCCCCAGCTTTTACATATATGCCAGCTATAATCAAAACGGTAATAATTATTAAACCTGTCAGCTTGCGCAGCAAATCTATCTCCCCCTGTTAATCTCCTTTTTTAGATTATTTCCCGGTTTCCTTTTTTTAAACCGCAAAGGGGAGAACTTTTCCAGGAAAAATTAATTTAAAAACCAGGGCAATTTTCCTATTAACCAAATAACAGGAAGCCGTTAAAAACAGGTGTAAATAAAAACTAAAAAAATATCCCTGCCCTTTGCCATACATAGCAAAAATGCAGGGATATATTCCATATTTTACTGTAAACAAAGTCGAGCGGTTATGCTACATTTTTTATATTATTGCGGTATCATCGTAATTATAACTTGCCCCACATAAGTACCATTTATAGCAGAGGGAGGAACTACAAGCCTTATTTCAAAGGTCTTTACATCACCTTCAGGAATTGCTGTTGCCGGCGTAGACAATAAATTTTGGGGAGCAGTACTGTTGACAAACCAGTTAACCGTACCCGCTTCTCTATATTGAACTACATTAACCCCCAAAGTTGCAGGCCCTGACAGATTCGTCCCGCTTATAGTAAGCATATACTGATTATTGCCGTAGCATATAGTATTAAAAGTTTTTGGTTCCGTCGGAATACCAGGATGGACATTTTCAAAATTAAGCAAACTGGGGCCTAATTCTAACACATCTGGCCGTTCTATGTTAGCTACAACTGCCAAATTGGCCGCCCATACCGAAAACGGCAAAAATAAAACCCCGGTAAAAATAACGAAAAATAAAATATACCTCTTCATCCATCCTCCCCCTTTCACATAATCCAGGGCAAGCCAAATCATCCAGCAAAATAACAAGGGAATAACTTTCTTTGATTTTATTATAGTAAAAACAGCAAGTGCCGTGTCTAACCAAACTATATGTCAAACACAGCACCTGCCATTACCTTCTGTTGTGCTCTGGATGTTTTATTGCGGAACCGCAGTGATAGTGATATTAGCGCTGTAAG